>NZ_JBVJTD010000023.1:0-117279 GCF_055605965.1 Streptomyces sp. NPDC037126 | reverse complement strand
AAACGCCCGGTTACATTCCGAACCCGGAAGCTAAGCCTCACAGCGCCGATGGTACTGCAGGGGGGACCCTGTGGGAGAGTAGGACACCGCCGAACAATTTTTGGGAAAACCCCGCACCAATTCTGGTGCGGGGTTTTCTGCGTTTACGGTCTTTTGCTTTTCCGACGTCCCCGAAGGGCGGCGGATCGGGGCTGCTCAGAGCCGACCCGCCGCCTTCAGGGCCAGATATGCGTCCGCCAGGGCCGGCGCGAGGTCCTCCGGGATCGCGTCCACGACCGTCACGCCGTATCGGCGCAACTGGTCGGCGGTGTGCCGGCGTTCGCTCAGCGCCTGCGCCGCCGCCGCTGCCTCGTACACCGACTCGGCGTCGCCCCGGGCCTTCGCCATACGGGCGATGTGGGGGTCCGCCACCGCGGCGACCAGAACCGTGTGGCGCTGGGTGAGCTGCGGCAGAACGGGAAGCAGGCCCTCTTCCACCGGTGCCGCGTCGAGCGTCGTGAGCAGCACGATCAGCGAACGCCGGGGCGCCGTACGGAGACAGGCGGCGGTGAGGCCCCGGCTGTCGGTCTCCACGAGTTCCGGTTCGAGCGTGGCCATCGCGTTGACGAGAGACGGCAGCATGTCGCCCGCGGAGCGGCCCTGGACCAGGGCGCGCACCCGGCGGTCGTACGCGAGCAGATCCACGCGGTCGCCGGCGCGGGAGGCGAGGGCGGCCAGGAGGAGAGCCGCGTCCATGGAGGCGTCCAGGCGGGGGGCGTCGCCCACCCGGCCGGCCGAGGTGCGGCCGGTGTCCAGGACGAGGAGGATGCGGCGGTCGCGTTCGGGACGCCAGGTGCGGACGGCGACCGTCGACTGCCGGGCGGTGGCCCGCCAGTCGATCGAGCGGGTGTCGTCGCCGGGCACGTACTCGCGCAGGCTGTCGAATTCCGTTCCCTCACCACGCGTCAGGACGCTGGTGCGGCCGTCGAGTTCGCGCAGTCGGGCGAGTTTCGACGGCAGGTGCTTGCGGCTCGTGAACGGGGGTAGCGCTCGTACGGTCCAGGGCACCTTGTGCGAGCCCTGGCGTGCGAACAGGCCGAGGGGGCCGTACGAGCGGATCGTCACGCGGTCGGCCTGGCGGTCACCGCGGCGGGTGGGGCGCAGCCGGGTCGTCACGCGCCTGCGCTCGCCCGGGGGGACGGTCAGGCGGTGACGGGAGGACTCGACCTCCGTGCCCGGCTGCCAGCTGCTGGGCGGCCAGCCGTCGCGGAGCCGGGCTCGCAGCGGACGGCGTGACGGGTTGCCGATCGTGAGCGTGACGTCGGCGCTCTCGCCGAGACGTGCGGAGGTGTCGCCGGAGCGGCTCAGGGTCAGACGCCGTACGGGAGCGGCCAGCGCGAAGTCGCAGGCGCAGGCCAGGGCCAGCGGGCCGTTGACGGCGAGGATGCCCGTCCAGCCGGGTTCCAGGACGCCGACGGGGATCGAACCGAGGGCCGCGAGGAGGGCGGCGCGTCCGGTGAGCGCCATCAGCGGGGGACCGGGACGTTGGCGAGGATGGCGTTGATGACCGAGTCGGCCGTCACGCCCTCCATCTCCGCCTCGGGGCGCAGCTGGACGCGGTGGCGCAGGGTCGGCAGGGCGAGGGCCTTCACGTCGTCGGGGATGACGTAGTCACGGCCCGTCAGCCAGGCCCAGGCGCGCGAGGTGGCGAGCAGGGCGGTGGCGCCGCGCGGGGACACTCCCAGGGTGAGGGAGGGCGACTCGCGGGTGGCGCGGCAGATGTCTACGACGTAGGCCGTGATCTCGGGGGAGACGGTGGTCTTGGCGACGGCGGCGCGGGCCGCGTCCAGGTCGGCGGGGCCGGCGACGGGGCGCAGGCCGGCGGCGCGCAGGTCGCGCGGGTTGAAGCCCGAGGCGTGGCGGGTGAGGACGTCGATCTCGTCCTGCCGGGACGGCAGAGGGATCGTCAGTTTGAGCAGGAACCGGTCCAGTTGGGCCTCGGGCAGCGGGTAGGTGCCCTCGTACTCGACCGGGTTCTGGGTCGCGGCGACCAGGAACGGCTCGGGCAGTGGACGGGGGGTGCCGTCGACGGTGACCTGGCGCTCCTCCATGGCCTCCAGGAGGGAGGACTGGGTCTTGGGGGGCGTGCGGTTGATCTCGTCGGCGAGGAGGAGGTTCGTGAAGACCGGGCCCTGCTGGAAGGAGAACTCGGCGGTGCGGGTGTCGTAGACGAGGGAGCCTGTGACGTCGCTCGGCATCAGGTCGGGGGTGAACTGGACGCGTTTGGTGTCGAGTTCGAGGGTCGACGCGAGCGCGCGGACGAGCAGTGTCTTGGCGACGCCGGGGACGCCTTCGAGCAGCACGTGTCCGCGACAGAGGAGGGCGACGACGAGGCCGGTCACGGCGGGGTCCTGGCCGACCACGGCTTTGGCGATCTCGGCGCGCAGGGTCTCCAGGGAGGCGCGGGCGGCGTCCGCGTCCCCGGTCCGCCCAGCGTTGTCAGTGGTCGGGTCCATCATGGACGGCGTACCTCTCTTTCGAGGGCGTCGAGTTGGTCGGTCAGTGCGATGAGGGCCGCGTCGTCGCCGGGTGGCGGCCCGAAGAGCAGGGATTGCGGGGTCTGCCCGTCACCGGCGAGGTGGGCGGACAGAGCGGGGAGCAGGGCCTCGGGCGTGTGCGCCTGGGCGAGGGGGACGCCGACGAGGGGGGCGAGGCGGGTGCGGGTGGCGGAGCGAAGAGCGGCGGCCGCGCGGTCGCGGGCGTTCGCCTTGCGGTAGAGGCGGGCGCGGCCTTCGGCGGTCTCGGAGGCGCGGATCGCGACGGGGAGCTTCTCGGGCACGAGGGGGCCGAAGCGGCGGGCCCGCCAGAAGGCGGCGAGGGCCGTCGCGACGAAGAGCTGAAGCGTGCCCCAGAGCCATCCCGGGGGGAGCAGGTCGAAGAAGCCCTTGCTGTCGGCGTTGCCGGTGGCGGGGGTGTCGGACAGCGAGGGGAGGTACCAGACCAGATGGGGGCGGGAGCCGAGGAGCTGCAGGGCGAGCGAGGCGTTGCCCTGCCTGTCGAGGCGGTCGTTGAAGAGGATGTCGGGCGCGCCGAGCACCACCGTGTCGCCGCCCCTGGCGGCGGGGACGCGCAGCAGGGTGGCGAGTCGTTCGCTGGGGTAGCAGGAGTCGGCGTCGAGACGCGTGGTGGTGTAGCGGACGCCTCCGGTGTCGGCGCTGCCCGCGCGCCGGGCCTCGGGCAGCGTGCAGTCGGGGGTGAGGGTGGTGCGGGGGCTGTCGGCGGGGTCCGCGGTGACGCCGGGGGCGAGTCGTTCGATGGACGGGCTGCCGGCCGCGACGAGGACGGTGCGCCCGCCGGAGGCGGCGGTGGCCTGGTGCAGCCTGGTCTGCTGACGGCTGGTCAGCAGGTCGGGAAGGGCGACCAGCAGGGTGGTGTCGGGGCCGGCGGCGGCGCGTGCCCCGTCGAGGGTGGTGACCACGCGGGTGGAGACGCCGCGGTCGTCGAGGAGCTGGGCGACGGCGCGGCTGCCGTAAAGGTCGACGGAGCGGGGGTCCAGGTCGCCGTGCCGGACGGTGGAGCGTACGGCGGCGATGGCGACGGCCGCGGCCAGGATCAGCACGGCGGCGAGGGCTATGCCTCGCGTGCGGGTCCACATCGTGCGGGCCGTGGGCGCGGTGGAGGTGGTGGGCGGCGCGGCCTCGACGGTCACTTGGTGGCCCCCTGGCGGCTGCTGTGGTCCGTGCCGGCGGCGCTGTCGGCGAATGCGGGCCTGGTGCGTTCCAGGCCGCGGTCGAGTTCGGCGATGCGGCGGTACGACTGTTCGTCCGCGCTGCGCCCGCCGTACGTCACGTCGTCGAACTCCCGGGCGGCGGCGCGCAGCCGGTCCGTGTGCGCGGGCAGGGCGCGGCCGGCCTCGGCGGCGGCTTCGTCGGCGGTGCGGCCCGGGCGGACGTCGAGCACGGTCCGCTCCTCCAGGGAGCGGACGACGGCCCGCATGCGTTCCTGGACGGCCTGGTTCCAGTGGCCCTGGGCGGCGTGTGCCTCGGCCGCCGCGCGGTGTTCGGCGGCGCTGCGTGGGCGGTCGTCGAACAGGACGGCGCCGGAGACGGGCTGTCGGCGCGGGGTGCCCAGGCGCCACCACAGGGCGGCCAGGACGGCGATGACGAACAGAATCACGACGAGCAGGCCGACGGTGCCGCCGGGGGTCGCCGAGGCGGCCGAGCCGAACAGCTTGTCGAGCCAGTCCCAGAAGGCGTTCAGGGCGCGTTGGAGCAGGCCGGGGTCGTTCTCGTGGTACATCCGCTTGGACAGCTCGCGGCGGGCCGCTTCGCGCGCCGGATCGCGCGGTGTGGTCACCGGCGGCCGGCTGCCCGGGCCGCCGGCTGCCAGGGCGGGTGCGCCCGCCGCGCGCAACAGGCCGTGTACGACCGTCCTGCCGGCGCCGGCCGGGACCGACGCCGTGAGAACTCCCCCCGTCAGGCTCACCGCATCAGCTCCCCGGGACGGCGCTGGGAGCGCCGGTGCCGTGGCCCTGGACGCCGGCGGCGCGGGCCAGTTCGAGGTCGAGGGCTTCGCGGCGGATGCGCTGGTCCACGTAGAGGAGGACGGTGACGCCGGCGGTGATCGGAAGGGTGAGCGTGGCGCTGATCACCGAGCCGATGCCGCTGATGATCAGGAAGACCCAGCTGACGTGCGGGGCGGTGGTGCCGAAGAGACCGGTCACGCCCTCACCGCTGACGGCGATGCCGATCAGGGTGAAGGGGATCGCGACGACCCCGGAGACGATGGCGGTGATGAGTCCGGCGAGCATTTGGATGCCGAGGATCCGCCACCAGGAGCCGCGCACGAGCTTGGCGGAGCGGCCCATGGACTTCACGATGCTCTGCCGCTCCAGCATCAGTGCCGGGGAGGCCAGGGAGAAGCGGACCGTCAGCCAGATCAGGACGACGAACGCCGCGAGGAGACCGAGGACGAGCAGGGTTATGCCGAGGTTGGAACTGCCCGCGGCGAGGGCGATGATGCCAGGCAGCGCGCCGCCGGCGAAGACGCCGACGCCGATGAGGCCGAGCAGGATGAGCAGGCCGAACAGCCTCGGGATCTGGGGGCGCGCGTCGCGCCAGGCTTCCCCGGTGCTGACCGGCCTGCCGAGGACGGCGCGGCTGGTGACGGTGGTCAGCAGGGCGGTGGCGATGATCGTGCCGACCACGGTGATCAGCGTGATGACGCCGGAGCTGAGGAACGTGTTGCGCATGGCGCGGAACACGTCGTCGGGGGTGGTGTCCGGGTTGTTGACGGACAGTCGGGTGACGGTGTCGTTCAGGACGAGGCCCTGTACGAGGACCGAGCCGATCTGGGAGAGCAGGGCGACCGTCAGGGAGATGCCGAGGACCGTGCGCCAGTAGGTGCGCATGGTGGAGACGGCGCCGTCGAGGATCTCACCGAGACCGAGCGGGCGCAGCGGGATGACACCGGGCTTGGCCGCGGGCGGGGGACCGCCCCAGCCGCCGCCCCAGGCTCCGTAGCCGCCGGGGCCGCCGGGGCCGCCGTAACCGCCGTAGCCGCCGGGAGGACCGCCGTAGCCGCCGCCGGGAGGGCCTCCGTAGCCGCCGGGCATGCCGGGCTGCTGACCGCCCCAGCCCGGGCCGTGCGGCGGGGGCGGCGGGGTCTGGCCCGGGCTGGGGGCACCGGTGGGCGCGGACCACTGGCCGGCCGGCGGCTGCTCCTGGGACCACTTCGAGCCCTGGCCCTGCGGGTTGGCGCCCGGCTGCGGCGCGGGCTCACCGGGGCCGGGACGGTCGGCCGGCTCGGCGGGGCCGGACGCGCCGGGTTCCCGCCCGTCGGGCGACGGGGCGGATCCGGGCGAGGCCCAGCCCGGAGTGTCAGTCATCGAAGCTCCTTCTCGGTGCCCTTCCGCGGTCGCGGCGGCAGGTTGGCAGCCATCGTGCCATGGGGTGCTCACCGGGTGACCGGCCGCGGTGGACGCCGGATGCCTTCAATTGTCCGTGGGATCCGGGGCAGACTGACGGCATGGCTGATCAGCAGGCGCGAACCGGTGGAGACAAGCGGCCGACCGAGATACCGGTGATCCGATGGGAGGAACCACCCGAAGGTCCCGTGCTGGTCCTTCTCGATCAGACAAGGCTCCCGTCCGAAGAGGTCGAGCTGGTGTGCACGGACGCGCCGGCGCTGGTGGAGGCGATCCGCACGCTCGCCGTGCGCGGGGCGCCGCTGCTCGGGATCGCCGGGGCGTACGGCGTCGCGCTCGCCGCCGCGCGGGGCTTCGACGTGGCCGAGGCGGCGCGGGCGCTCGAGGACGCCCGGCCCACCGCGGTGAACCTGTCCGTGGGAGTGCGCCGGGCCCGGGCCGCGTACGAGGCCGCGCTGGCAGGTGCCGGCGACCCCACCGCCGCGGCGGCGGAGGCGCTGGCCGCGGCGCGGGCGCTGCACCGGGAGGACGCCGAGGCCAGTGCCCGGATGGCGGCGCACGGCCTGCGGCTGCTGGACGAGCTGCTGCCGGGCGGTGGGCACCGGGTCCTCACCCACTGCAACTCCGGGTCGCTGGTCTCGGGCGGGGAGGGCACGGCCTTCGCGGTGGCGCTCGCCGCGCACCGGGAGGGACGGCTGCGCCGGCTGTGGGTGGACGAGACGCGTCCGCTGCTGCAGGGCGCCCGGCTGACGGCGTACGAGGCGGCCCGCAGCGGCATGTCGTACACCCTGCTCACCGACAACGCGGCGGGTTCGCTGTTCGCGGCGGGGGAGGTGGACGCGGTGCTGATCGGTGCGGACCGGATCGCGGCCGACGGCTCGGTGGCGAACAAGGTGGGGAGCTATCCGCTCGCCGTGCTCGCGCGCTACCACCATGTGCCGTTCATCGTGGTGGCGCCGCTGACGACGGTCGACGCGCGGACTCCTGACGGGGCGTCCATAGAGGTCGAGCAGCGTCCCGGTTACGAGGTCACCGAGGTCGCGGTTCCGCAGGTGCCGGTGGCGGGGCCGGGGGGCGGGGTGCCGGTGGCGCCGCTGGGGTCGCAGGCGTACAACCCGGCGTTCGACGTGACGCCGCCCGAGCTGGTGACGGCCATCGTCACAGAGGAGGGAGTCGTCTCTCCCGTCACGGCGCCGGCTCTCGGGGAGCTGACCGCCAGGACGCGGCAGGGCACGACCGGCTGACGGGAGAAAACCGGCCGCGCCGCAGGGGGGCGACGTCCGCCCGGCGGCCGGGCCTGTGGTGTCAGACGGCGGGCCCGGTGTTCCGGGACGGGATGTCGCCCGCGGTGCGGGCGAGGAGTTCCGCCGTCGTGGTCCCGCCTCGTACGGCGTGGTCGGCGTCGGTGGGACGGCAGCGGCCGGACTCGGGGTCGTACTCGGTCATGATCATGCCGGCATGGTCGGTGTCGGGCTCGTGAAGCAGTGCCGGCCAGCCCCGGTGCCGCAGCACCTCGTGGAACCGGCGGGCCTGCCGGACGTCCACGACCGGATCGGCGCTGCCGTGGACCAGCCGGACGGGGACGGCGGGCGGCAGGGCCCCGGTGCCGGTCAGGTCGTCCAGCGGGGCGCGGCCGGTCAGCGGTTCAGGGCGGGCGTATCCGCCGGAGATGCCGACGACGGCGCCTGGCCGCCATCCGTCGAGCACGCGGGGGGTCAGGGCCGCGGCCACCGCGGCCTTGCCGCCCAGGGACCAGCCCGCGAGGGCCGTGCGGTCCGCGTCCCCGCCGAAGTCGCCCCCGTGCCGCCGGACGAACACTGCGGAGTCACGCAGGTGAGCACGTCCGCCGTCGTCGGCGTCCGGGCGCCAGTCCGGCACGAAGCACACGATGCCCAGCGCGGCGGCGGCACCGGCGAGCGGCGCGAGGACGTCACGCTCGTCCGCGCCCCTGCCGTGCCAGAGCAGCACGACCGGGAGCGCCTCTGACGCAGTGGCGGGCCGGTACACGTCAAGGCGCTGTCCACCGGCCTCGTAGACGATCCCCCGCGTCACAGCGACGGCCATGGCCACCCACCCCGTTCCGCCCTTGTCCGGCGGGCGTCACGCGCCCGCAGGCGACCCTATCGATCAACGGCGGCGGACAGGGGCAGACAGTGACGGCCACATACGACTATCGTCACGCCCCAGTGACCTCCCTCACCTGCACCTCTGTCGTCGTTACGAGAATGGGATGATGTCGTTTATGAAGGGACGAGTCCTTGTCGTCGACGACGACACCGCACTGGCCGAGATGCTCGGCATCGTGCTGCGTGGTGAAGGTTTTGAGCCGTCTTTCGTAGCCGACGGCGACAAGGCGCTGGCCGCTTTCCGTGAGACCAAGCCTGACTTGGTGCTGCTCGACCTGATGCTGCCCGGACGGGACGGCATCGAGGTCTGCAGGCTGATCCGGGCGGAGTCCGGTGTGCCGATCGTCATGCTCACGGCCAAGAGCGACACCGTCGACGTCGTCGTCGGCCTCGAATCGGGCGCGGACGACTACATCGTGAAGCCGTTCAAGCCGAAGGAGCTGGTGGCGCGGATCCGGGCGCGGCTGCGGCGGTCGGAGGAGCCGGCGCCGGAGCAGCTGACCATCGGCGACCTCGTCATCGACGTGGCCGGCCACTCGGTGAAGCGGGACGGGCAGTCGATCGCGCTGACCCCCCTGGAGTTCGACCTGCTGGTCGCGCTCGCCCGCAAGCCGTGGCAGGTGTTCACCCGCGAGGTGCTGCTCGAGCAGGTGTGGGGCTACCGCCACGCCGCCGACACCCGCCTGGTCAACGTGCACGTCCAGCGGCTGCGCTCCAAGGTCGAGAAGGACCCGGAGCGGCCCGAGATCGTGGTGACCGTCCGCGGTGTCGGTTACAAGGCCGGACCCAGCTGACATGTCCGGGGACAGCGCCGCTTCGGCTCCCGGCGAGTCCGGGTCGCGTCCGGGGCGGCCTGTCGGCCGGTCGGAGGCGGGTACGCGTTTCAGGCGCCTCTTCGAGGGCGGCCTGCTGCAGGGCGGGGTGCAGGGCAGCCCGGTCCTGCGCCTCTTCCTGCGCTGGGTGCGCCGCCCGCTGCTGCCGGTGATGCGCCTGTGGCGGCGCAACATCCAGCTCAGGGTCGTCGCCACGACTCTCTTGATGTCGCTGGGCGTCGTCCTGCTGCTCGGCTTCGTCGTGATCGGGCAGGTGCGCAACGGCCTGCTGGACGCCAAGGTGCGTGCCTCGCAGAGCCAGGCCACGGGCGGGTTCGCGGTGGCCAAGCAGAAGGCCGACGAGGCGGCGGGCGGGACCGGCACGGACACGGGCGGGGCGGCGCCCGGCGCCGCCGACGGCACCGCCGCGGACGGCCGGCAGCCGCAGAGCGTCATCCAGTGGATGAGCGACCTCGTGGAGTCGCTGTCCAGCGGTGGCGCGGGCGCCTTCGACGTGGTGACGCTGCCCGTGGGCGACGACAGCGGCGGCGGACGCAGCCCCCGCGGCTCCGGGAACGTCAACCCGACCTCCAGCGTGCCCGCCGACCTGCGCGAGCGGGTCAACAGCGGTACGACGGCGGCCCAGAGCTACACCCGGATCGTCTACTCCAACGACAAGGAGTCGCAGCCGGCGCTGGTCATCGGCAAGCAGGTCAACGACCCCAACGGGCGCCCGTACGAGCTGTACTACCTCTTCCCGCTCACGCAGGAGGAGAAGTCCCTGAGCCTGGTCAAGGGCACCCTCGCGACCGCGGGGCTGTTCGTGGTCGTGCTGCTCGGGGCCATCGCGTGGCTGGTGGTGCGCCAGGTCGTCACCCCGGTGCGGATGGCGGCCGGGATCGCCGAGCGGCTGTCCGCGGGACGCCTCCAGGAGCGCATGAAGGTCACCGGTGAGGACGACATCGCCCGCCTGGGCGAGGCCTTCAACAAGATGGCGCAGAACCTCCAGGTGAAGATCCAGCAGCTGGAGGACCTGTCGCGGATGCAGCGCCGGTTCGTGTCGGACGTCTCGCACGAGCTGCGCACCCCGCTGACGACCGTACGGATGGCCGCCGACGTCATCCACGAGGCCCGCGAGGACTTCGACCCGGTGACCGCACGCTCCGCCGAGCTGCTCGCCGACCAGCTGGACCGCTTCGAGTCGCTGCTCGCGGACCTGCTGGAGATCAGCCGCTTCGACGCGGGCGCGGCGGCCCTGGAAGCCGAGCCGATAGACCTCAGGGAGGTCGTACGGCGCGTGGTCAGCGGCGCCGAGCCGCTCGCCGAGCGCAAGGGCTCGCACATACGGGTGGTCGGCGATCTGCAGCCGGTCGTCGCCGAGGCCGACGCCCGGCGCGTGGAGCGCGTCCTGCGGAACCTGGTCGTCAACGCCGTCGAGCACGGCGAGGGCAAGGACGTCGTCGTCAAGCTGGCCTCGGCGGGCGGCGCGGTCGCCGTCGCGGTGCGCGACTACGGCGTCGGTCTCAAGCCCGGCGAGGCGACCCGTGTCTTCAGCCGCTTCTGGCGGGCGGACCCGGCACGCGCGCGTACCACCGGAGGCACGGGCCTCGGGCTGTCGATCGCCCTGGAGGACGCGCGGCTGCACGGCGGCTGGCTGCAGGCCTGGGGCGAGCCGGGCGGGGGCTCCCAGTTCCGCCTGACGCTGCCCAGGACCGCCGACGAGCCGCTGCGTGGCTCGCCGATACCGCTGGAGCCCAAGGACTCGCGCCGCAACCGCGGCCTCGACGACTCCGGGCTGCCCCGCGGGGGCGAGGAGAAGCGGGCGACCGTACCCGTGCAGCAAGGCGGGCAGACGTCCGCGCTGCCGCCGCGCGTGCCCTCGGTCAGGCCCTCCGCCGACCCGACCGCACTGCCCGGCAACGGCAACGGGGCGCGCGTGGTGCCCCGGCCCGCAAGCGGTGCGCGGCGCCCCGAGGACAGGCCCGCCGCGGGCGGGACACCCGAAGCGAGCGCGGCCCGGCCGGAACCGGCGGGGCCGGAGGAATCGACCGAGCCAGGGGAGGCATTTCGTGGGCGCTGACCGCAAGGGGGGCGCCCGGCCAGGGCGCGCGGCGGCGTTCACCGCCTTGGGGGTCGTTCTGCTGGCCGGGTGCGCCTCGATGCCGGACAACGGCGACCTGCGGGACGTGGAGTCCACGCCCCGGCAGGACACCGGGGTGCGCGTGTTCGCCATGCCGCCGGCCGAGGACGCCAACCCGGGCGAGATCATGCAGGGCTTTCTGGAGGCCCTGACCAGCGATGATCCGGCGTACGACACGGCTCGCAAGTACCTGACGAACGACGCCGCGCGCACCTGGCGGCCGGAGCGGTCGACCACGGTCCTCGCGAACGGGCCGAGCATCGAGACGGACTGCCGGGTGGGCGGCCGGGAGGTGACCAACAGCGTCACCTGTGTGCTGGCCGGCAACCAGGTGGCCACGGTCGACGCGCATCAGGCGTACCAGCCCGCCGACGGCTCGTACCGCAAGAAGGTGCACCTGAGCAGGGACGCCAAGACGGGGCAGTGGCGCATCGACCAGCTGCCCGACGGCGTCGTCATGGGCAACTCGGACTTCCAGCGCAACTACACGTCCGTAGACAAGTACTACTTCGCCTCCAACACCGCGGTCGGCGCGGCCGGACAGCCGGTCGCCGTCGCCGATCCGGTGTTCGTGCGCAGCAAGGTCGACGCCATGACGCAGATGGTCCGCTCGCTGCTGAGCGGGCCCACGAGCTGGCTCGGGCCGGTGGTCCGGTCCAGCTTCCCGACCGGTACGGCCCTGCAGAAGGGCGTGTCGGGGCTGGCACCGGACGACCAGAACAGGCTGACGGTGCCGCTGAACCTCAAGGCGTCCCAGGTCGCGGCATCCAAGTGCACCGAGATGGCGACGCAGGTGCTGTTCACCCTGCGCAACCTCGCGCCGACGCTGGAGTCGGTCGAGCTCCAGGGCGTCGGGGGCCACCGGCTGTGCGACCTGACCGGGAGCGGCGCCGAGTCCGCCGCCTGGCACGCGTCGTCCAAGCGGCCCGAGTACCTGTACTACGTCGACGGCAAGCACCGGCTGGTGCGGATGCCGACCGGAAGCGCCGGCACCAGCTCCCTGCCGGTGCCGGGCCCGCTCGGCGAGGGCGTCAGGTCGCTGCAGTCGGTCGCGGTGTCCCGGGACGAGCACACCGTGGCCGCGGTCGACAACGACGGGGCTTCGCTGCACGTGGCGTCCCTGACGTCGGACGGCGCGCTCGGGGAGCCCGTGGTCACCAGCAAGGGCCCGACGCCCGCCGAGCGGCTGACCACACCGAGCTGGGACGCCCGCGGTGATCTGTGGGTGGCCGACCGTGACCCGCACGCCTCGACGCTGTACGTCCTGGAACACGGCGTCACCAAGGCGGAGAAGGTCGCCGTCCCGGACCTGTCCGGCAGCATCAAGGACGTCCGCGTGGCCGCCGACGGCGTGCGCATCGCGCTGGTCGTGCAGGAGAAGGACGGCAAGCAGTCCCTGCTGATCGGCCGGATCGAGCGCGAGGACCGGACCGGGGAGGGGCCCTCGGTGGTCGAACTCCGCTCCGCCGCGCCCGACCTTGAGCAGGTCAGCGCCGTTTCCTGGGCCGGGGACAGCAGTCTGCTGGTGGTCGGCCAGGAGCAGGGCGGCGTGCAGCAGATGCGGTACGCACAGGTCGACGGCTCCACGCTGGACGGGCCGGCGCCGGAGGCGCTGCCGGGGGTGAAGGCGATCGCCGCGTCCGAGGACGAGCGGGTGCCGCTGGTGGCCTACTCGGACGACGGGATCGTCCGGCTGCCCACCGGGGCGCAGTGGCAGAAGATCGACAAGGACGGCACGGCACCGGTCTATCCGGGCTGAGTTCCGGGGGGCCGGTACTCCGGCGGGGCGCGCCTAGGCGTCCGGCTCGGCGGGTACCACCGCGGGGGCGCCCATGTGACCGGCCGGTGTTCCGTGCGGTGGCGCGTACGCGTCCGGCCGGTGTTTCCGTGTGGCGGCGCGTCTGCGGCTGGCAGGTGTTCCGTGCGGTGGCGCGTACGCGGTTGGTGGGTGCTCCGTGCGGCGGCGGCGCGTACGCAGCTGGCGGGTGCTCCTGCGGCAGCGCGCACGTGCCCAGCCGCTTCCACTGCGGCGGCGCGCACGGAGCCGCTTCCGCTGCGGCAGCGCGCACGGGCCCGGCCGGTACTCCAATGGGTGGGTCGGCCCACGTGCCCCGGCCGTCGCACCTGCCGGGGCGCACTCATGCATCGTTCACTCGTGTGGGCGACCAGCTGCCCGGCGCGTTCCGAGTTGTCCACAGGGCGTTTTCCACAGGGGTGGCCCGTCGGCTCCGGTCTTGGCACAGTGGGGTCATGCGGGGGTGGTGGCAGGACCTCACCGACCTGGTGCTTCCGGCCGAGTGCGCCGGCTGCGGAGCACCTCGTACGGCGCTCTGCACGCGGTGCGGGAACGCGCTGGCCGGGCGTGGGCCGCGCCGGGTGCGGCCCGAGCCGGAGCCGGCCGGGCTGCCGGTGGTGCACGCGTCGGCTCCCTACGCGGACGAGGTGCGTGCGCTCCCTCTCGCCCACAAGGAGCGGGGCGCGCTGTCGCTCGCGGGTGCGCTCGGCAGGGCTCTGGCAGGGGCCGTGCGGGCGGGGCTCGACGAGGGCGGTGCCGGTGCCCCCCGCGGACCGGGCGGGGCGCCGTCGTCCGGGGCCGTGCTGCTGGTGCCCGTGCCCTCCGCCCGGTGGGCCGTGCGGGCGCGCGGACATGATCCGGTACGGCGGATGGCGCTCGCGGCGGCCGCGGAGCTGCGACGCACCGGGACACCGGCCCGGGTGGCGGCCGTGCTGCGTCAGCGCAGACCCGTGGCGGACCAGGCGGGGCTGGACGCGCGGCGGCGCCTGGAGAACCTCTCGGGCGCGCTGGAGGTGACGGCGGGCGGTGGCCGGCTGCTTGCCGCCGGACGGGTCGTGCTCGTCGACGACCTGATCACCACGGGCGCCAGTCTCGCCGAGGCGGCGAGAGCCTTGCGGGAGACGGCCGTACCGCGTCACGAGAGGCGGGAGAGAACAGATGAGGGGGAAAGTGGCTTGAGAACAGTCGTGTACGGAGCCGTAAGTCGGGAAGGAAGGACAGAACGACTGACCGGAGCGCGACCGGAGAGGGGGAAGTGGGTGCATCGTGCACCGGAAAAGGCGCCAGCGAACGCCCTTGGGCAGGCACTCCGCGCGGCCGTGGTCGCCGCCCCTCGGGATTCTTTCGAAATAAACAGGAACTGACCGCTGACTTGCATCGTTGCAGGTAGAGAGAGGGGCAATTCACCTGAACGGAGGTACGCGGGAGTAGAGGGTGACGACATCCGTCCGGGCGAGATATGTTCGGTTGTGAGGAAAGGCGCAGGCCACACCCCTCATATCCGAATGCCGTGCTGCGGGTTTTTCGCAATCACCCGCGCCGGTGGGGTGGAGATCTCGCCCATGGGGGAGGAGGAGGTGGAAGTCACCGAGTCCGAGGTTCCGGTGCTCACCGGACCTGGTGCAAAAGGGAGATGCTCCGCCGAGGCAGCGGAGCGATCCGGGAACGGAGTTCTGCGTGGACATCGTCGTCAAAGGCCGCAAGACCGAGGTGCCCGACCGGTTCCGCAAGCACGTGGCCGAGAAGCTGAAGCTGGAGAAGATCCAGAGGCTCGATGCCAAGGTGATCAGCCTCGACGTCGAGGTGTCCAAGGAGCCCAACCCCCGACAGGCCGACCGCTGCGACCGAGTGGAGATCACGCTCCGCTCCCGCGGTCCGGTGATCCGGGCGGAGGCAGCGGCCAGCGACCCGTACGCGGCACTCGACCTGGCGGCGGAGAAGCTGGATGCGCGGTTGCGCAAGCAGCACGACAAGCGGTTCTCGCGCCGCGGCGCACGCCGGATCTCGGCGGCGGAGGTTCCCGACCACGTCCCGGGCGCGGCGACGCTGAACGGCAACGGCCTCCCCGTCCACGAGGAGGAGGGGGACGGCGTCCCGACGAAGAAGATCGGCTCGCTGGAGGTCAAGGGTGAAGGCCCCCTCATCGTCCGCGAGAAGACCCACGTCGCCTCCCCGATGAGCCTGGACCAGGCCCTTTACGAGATGGAACTCGTCGGCCACGACTTCTATCTGTTCGTCGACTCCGAGACGAAGGAGCCGAGCGTCGTCTACCGGCGGCACGCCTACGACTACGGTGTGATCCACCTGAGCACGGACCCCATGGTCGCCGAGGCGCAGCCCCCCGCGGCAGGTGGCACGCTGGGCGGCTGAACCGCCGGACCGAAGCTGAGCCGGTGCCCCTGGAGCGCGTGTGCGCCCCCAGGGGCACCGGTGTGCGACCACTTCGCGCCCCACACGTCACCCCGGTGACGCCCGGGCATGAAATCATGGCCGTACTGGCCCAACCGGTGGGCCGCTGCCTTGGGTTGGCGATGGCGCAGGAAGACAGGCCACAGCCTTCAGGGGGAGGAACGATGGCGGACACCTTCGGACCGATGCGGGACGAGGGGACCGACGAGGACAACGTCGTCGGCATGGCCCAGGACGTGGGCTCTTCACGCGACGAGCCGATCAGGGTCCTGGTGGTGGACGACCACGCCCTCTTCCGGCGCGGCCTGGAGATCGTGCTCGCCGCCGAGGAGGACATCCAGGTCGTCGGCGAGGCGGGCGACGGCGCCGAGGCCGTCGACAAGGCCGCCGACCTGCTGCCCGACATCGTGCTGATGGACGTCCGCATGCCCAAGCGCGGCGGGATCGAGGCGTGCACCTCCATCAAGGAGGTCGCCCCCAGCGCGAAGATCATCATGCTGACCATCAGCGACGAGGAGGCCGACCTCTACGAGGCGATCAAGGCGGGGGCGACGGGGTACCTCCTCAAGGAGATCTCCACCGACGAGGTGGCCACCGCCATCCGCGCGGTCGCCGACGGACAGTCGCAGATCAGTCCGTCCATGGCGTCGAAGCTCCTCACCGAGTTCAAGTCGATGATCCAGCGCACCGACGAGCGCCGGCTGGTGCCCGCGCCCCGGCTGACCGACCGCGAGTTGGAAGTGCTCAAGCTCGTCGCCACCGGGATGAACAACCGGGACATCGCCAAGGAGCTGTTCATCTCCGAGAACACCGTGAAGAACCACGTCCGCAACATCCTGGAGAAGCTGCAGCTGCACTCCAGGATGGAGGCCGTGGTCTACGCGATGCGGGAGAAGATCCTGGAGATCCGGTAGCCGCCGGCACCGGGCTCTAGCCGAGGGCCCGGGCGAGTTCCCTGGTCAGGGGCTCGCGCAGGGCGGGCGCGTCCACCCGCTCCACACGGACGTCCGTGCAGTTCACCCAGCTCGCGGCCTCGACCAGGGCCTGGGCGACGCCCGGGACCGCCTTCGGGCCGTCCAGGGTGACCTGCCTGGCCACCAGGGTGCGGCCCTCCCGCGCCGGGTCGACACGCCCGACCAGCCGGCCGCCCGAGAGGACCGGCATGGCGAAGTAGCCGTGCACCCGCTTGGGCTTGGGGACGTAGGCCTCCAGGCGGTGGGTGAAGCCGAAGATCCGCTCCGTGCGCGCCCGTTCCCAGACCAGCGAGTCGAACGGCGACAGCAGCGTGGTGCGGTGGCGGCCGCGCGGCGGTGTCGCCAGGGCCGCCGGATCCGCCCAGGCCGGCCGGCCCCAGCCCTCGACCTCGACCGGCACCAGACCCGAGTCGGCTATCACCGCGTCGACCTGCTCGGCCTTGAGGCGGTGGTAGTCGGCGATGTCCGCGCGCGTGCCCACACCGAGGGACTCGCCGGCCAGCCGGACCAGGCGGCGCAGGCACTCGGTGTCGTCCAGCTCGTCGTGCAGCAGCGGCTGCGGGATCGCGCGCTCGGCGAGGTCGTACACCCGCTTCCAGCCGCGCCGCTCCACGCACACCACCTCGCCGTACATCAGCGCCCGCTCGACGGCGACCTTGGTGCCGGACCAGTCCCACCACTCGCTGGTCCTCTTCGCGCCGCCCAGGTCCGTGGCGGTCAGCGGGCCCTCCGCGCGCAGCTGCTTGACCACCTGGTCGTAGGTGCCGTCGGGCAGCTCGTGGTTCCAGTGCGGGCGGTTGCGGTAGGCGCGGCGGCGGAACGCGAAGTGCGGCCACTCCTCGACGGGGAGGATGCAGGCCGCGTGGGACCAGTACTCGAAGGCGTGGGCGCCGGTCCAGTAGGCGTCCTCGACCGTCTTGCGGCCGACCGCGCCGAGCCGGGCGTACGGCACGAGTTCGTGGGAGCGGGCGAGCACCGAGATCGTGTCGAGCTGGACCGCGCCGAGGTGGCGCAGCACCCCGCGGACACCGGCCCGCCGGTCGGGCGCGCCGAGGAAGCCCTGGGCCCGCAGGGCGATACGGCGGGCGTCGTCCGCGGTGAGCGTGGTGGTCGGGCGCGGAAGGGTCGTCATGCGTCGGACGATAGAGGGTGCCACTGACAGCCCGCGACGAGCTGCCGCTTCGCCGGTGCCGCGACCGGAAAGGCTCACCGGCTCGCGACGCCCGGCGAACCTTTCCGGTCGCGGCGCTAGCCGCGGGCGGGCAGGTAGGGGGCCGTGGAGGGCAGTCCGAGGTCCGAGGGGAGCAGGGAGCCGATCCAGCAGTCCCGTCGTACTCCTTTGTTGTTGAGCGCGGAGCGCAGCGTGCCCTCGACGGTGAAGCCGGCGTGTTCGGCGACCGCGCGGGAGGCGAGGTTGCCGACCTCGGCGCGCCACTCGACGCGGTCGACGCCCAGCGCGGTGAAGATCCACCGGCAGGCGGTGAGCGTGGCCTCGGTGACGTAGCCGCGGCCGCGGTGCTCCTTGGCCGCCCAGAAACCGACCTCGGCGACGGCCGGCGCGCGGATCGTGAGGCTGAGCATGGCGGCCAGCTCGCCGCCGTCGGCGAGGAAGATCCCGAAAGTGAACATCGACCCCTGCGCCCAGCCGTCGGGGACCATCTCCTGCGTGAATCCCCGGGCGTGCTCGGGCAGATAGGGCGAGGGGATCGTGGTCCAGCGCTGGATGTCGGGGTCCTGGGCGGCCGTGTACACCGCCCCGGTGTCGTCCGGCCCGACGGTGCGCAGCACGAGGCGGTCGGTGGTGAGCGTGACGGGTTCCATCGGGCGATTCTGCTCGGACCGGCCCCGGGCAGGCCAGTCGTATTCGCGATCCGTGAGCGCGTGAACACATTTCGCGCAATTCCTCGCGTGGATGCGGCACTATCCGGATGTCCCGTCCGTTGTCCGGAGTGAAGCAGCCGCCCGGACGCCAGGCCCTCCCGGCGCAGCCGGGTCCTCGCATACGATGGCCGTTGCTCAGTACGTCATTGGAAAACCGACCGTCCCAGGCCCGACCGGCAAGGAGACCAGCCCCCGTGTCCGTCCTCTCGAAGATCATGCGTGCAGGCGAAGGCAAGATCCTGCGCAAGCTGCACCGCATCGCGGACCAGGTCAACTCCATCGAAGAGGACTTCGTCGACCTCTCCGACGCCGAGCTGCGGGCCCTCACCGAGGAGTACAAGCAGCGGTACGCCGACGGTGAGAGCCTGGACGACCTGCTCCCCGAGGCGTTCGCCACCGTCCGTGAGGCCGCGAAGCGCGTCCTCGGGCAGCGCCACTACGACGTGCAGATGATGGGTGGTGCCGCGCTGCACCTCGGCTATGTGGCCGAGATGAAGACCGGTGAGGGCAAGACGCTCGTCGGCACGCTGCCCGCGTACCTGAACGCCCTCTCCGGCGACGGCGTGCACCTCATCACGGTCAACGACTACCTGGCCGAGCGCGACTCCGAGATGATGGGCCGCGTCCACAAGTTCCTCGGCCTCTCCGTCGGCTGCATCCTCGCGAACATGACGCCGGCCCAGCGCCGCGAGGAGTACGCCTGTGACATCACCTACGGCACGAACAACGAGTTCGGCTTCGACTACCTGCGCGACAACATGGCGTGGTCGAAGGACGAGCTGGTGCAGCGCGGCCACAACTTCGCCATCGTGGACGAGGTCGACTCCATCCTGGTCGACGAGGCCCGTACGCCGCTGATCATCTCCGGCCCGGCCGACCAGGCCACCAAGTGGTACGGCGACTTCGCCAAGCTGGTCACGCGCCTGAAGAAGGGTGAGGCGGGCAACCCCCTCAAGGGCGTCGAAGAGACCGGCGACTACGACGTCGACGAGAAGAAGCGCACCGTCGCCATCCACGAGTCCGGTGTCAGCAAGGTCGAGGACTGGCTGGGCATCGACAACCTCTACGAGTCGGTGAACACCCCGCTCGTGGGCTACCTGAACAACGCCATCAAGGCCAAGGAACTCTTCAAGAACGACAAGGACTACGTCGTCATCGACGGCGAGGTCATGATCGTCGACGAGCACACCGGCCGTATCCTCGCCGGCCGCCGCTACAACGAGGGCATGCACCAGGCGATCGAGGCGAAGGAAGGGGTGGACATCAAGGACGAGAACCAGACGCTCGCCACGATCACCCTGCAGAACTTCTTCCGCCTCTACGGGAAGCTCTCCGGCATGACCGGTACGGCGATGACCGAGGCCGCCGAGTTCCACCAGATCTACAAGCTCGGCGTCGTCCCGATCCCGACGAACAAGCCGATGATCCGCAAGGACCAGTCGGACCTGATCTACCGCACCGAGGTGGCCAAGTTCGAGGCGGTCGTCGACGACATCGCCGAGAAGCACGAGAAGGGCCAGCCGATCCTCGTCGGCACGACGTCCGTCGAGAAGTCGGAGTACCTCTCGCAGCAGCTGAGCAAGCGCGGCATCCAGCACGAGGTGCTGAACGCCAAGCACCACGAGCGCGAGGCGTCGATCGTCGCGCAGGCCGGCCGCAAGGGCGCCGTGACGGTGGCCACCAACATGGCCGGCCGTGGTACGGACATCAAGCTCGGCGGCAACCCCGAGGACCTCGCCGAGGCGGAGCTGCGCCAGCGCGGCCTCGACCCCGAGGAGCACATCGAGGAGTGGGCCGGGGCCCTGCCCGCCGCCCTGGAGAAGGCCGAGCAGGCCGTCAAGGCGGAGAAGGACGAGGTCGAGGACCTCGGCGGTCTCTACGTCCTCGGCACCGAGCGGCACGAGTCGCGCCGTATCGACAACCAGCTGCGCGGTCGTTCCGGCCGTCAGGGCGACCCGGGCGAGTCCCGGTTCTACCTGTCCCTCGGTGACGACCTCATGCGCCTGTTCAAGGCCCAGATGGTCGAGCGCGTGATGGCCATGGCGAACGTCCCGGACGACGTGCCGATCGAGAACAAGATGGTCACCCGCGCGATCGCGTCCGCGCAGTCGCAGGTCGAGCAGCAGAACTTCGAGACCCGTAAGAACGTCCTGAAGTACGACGAGGTGCTCAACCGGCAGCGCGAGGTCATCTACGGCGAGCGTCGCCGCGTCCTGGAGGGCGAGGACCTGCACGAGCAGGTCCAGCACTTCATGAACGACACGATCGACGCGTACGTCGGCGCGGAGACCGCCGAGGGCTTCCCCGAGGACTGGGACCTGGACCGGCTGTGGGGCGCCTTCCGGCAGCTCTACCCGGTGAAGGTCACCATCGACGAACTGGAGGAGGCGGCCGGCGACCGCGCAGGTCTGACCGCCGAGTTCATCTCCGAGTCCATCAAGGACGACATCCGCGAGCAGTACGAGGCCCGTGAGTCGCAGCTCGGCTCCGAGATCATGCGTGAGCTGGAGCGCCGGGTCGTGCTGTCGGTCCTCGACCGCAAGTGGCGTGAGCACCTCTACGAGATGGACTACCTCCAGGAGGGCATCGGCCTTCGCGCGATGGCGCAGAAGGACCCGCTGGTCGAGTACCAGCGCGAGGGCTTCGACATGTTCACCGCGATGATGGAGGGCATCAAGGAGGAGTCCGTCGGCTACCTGTTCAACCTGGAGGTCCAGGTCGAGCAGCAGGTCGAGGAGGTGCCGGTCGAGGAGGCCCAGCTGGTGGGCGAGGGCGTCCAGGACGCGGTGCCGGCGCAGGCGGGCGCGCGCCCGGAGATCCGGGCCAAGGGCCTGGACGTTCCGCAGCGGCGTGACCTGCACTTCTCCGCGCCGACGGTGGACGGCGAGGGCGGCATCCTCGAGCGTGACCTCGAGGACGACGAGCCGGTGCGGTCCGAGTCGGACGGGCTGACGCGGGCGGAGCGCCGCAAGCAGGCCAAGGGCGGCCGCCGCCGCAAGAAGTAACGCGCGGCCGCGCTTCGTCGGCGGCCGAGAAGGGCCGGTTCCCCCGCGGGACCGGCCCTTTCGCGTTGCCTCCGGCTGTCGCGAGGGGCGGTCAGGGCGTGGGCCGGGGGCCGGTTTCCACCGCGGTGCAGCGCCAGCGGAGGTCCTGGCCCAGTTCCAGGCGGAAGGCGAGGGCGCGCAGCTGGTCGCCGGCGGCGATACGGGCGAAGACCTCCAGGGCGCCCTCACCGGCGACGTAGTAGCCGATGTCCCGGACGACCGGGCGCGACCCGCGCGTGCGCAGGGGGCCTCGGGCGGCGAGCAGGGCCAGATCGTCGTAGGCGCGGCCCGCGGTGTGGCGGAGCATCCAGTGGACGGGGCGCTGACCGCTCAGAACGGCCAGCAGACGGTCTGCGAAGACATCGGTGGGCCGAGGCTGCCCCACGGCCGCCCCGTGCGCCGTACGGGCCGGCTCCGGCCGCGTGGTCGGGACCGGGCGGAGGGCCTCCCGGGTGGTCGCGGGGCTGGCCGGACGACCGGCCGGGACGGAGCCATGGGTAACGGAGCCATGGATGACCGGGCCGCCGGCCGTGACGGGGCCATGGGCGGGCGGGCGGGCGGGCGGGCGGTGGAGGCGGGTTCGTGGGTCGCCGGGCGACCGGTCGGGGCGGGGTTCCGGTCGGTCGTGCGGGTGGCCGTGTTCCTGGCCGGGGTCCTCGGGGGTGCGCCGCCGGGGCGGCGGGAGTCGTGTCGGGTCGGCGGGCGGTGGCGCGGGCGGGGCTGAGGGGTGCGGCTCATGACCTTGTTCATGGGGGTCCCCGTTCGGCGGGCCCGGGATACCGGGCGGTAACCAGTTGGTGGGGATCTTGTACGGGGGAGGGGAACGGGTGGCAAGGAGGAACACGGGGGCCGCGGGGGGCCGGAGACGTTCACTCATCAGAGGGACGGAGCGAGCCCGGAACCCCGAGGGAGAGCGGGTGTACCGGGTGAGGCGCGGCCCGCGGGGTTGACCCTGGCGCGGGTGTGGGCGGGGGCCCGAAAGGGGACAGGCGCACGTATCCTGAAGGCCCTCCGCGAGGCGGCCAGCGGCCCCTCCGGAGCCAGCGGAGCCCTTGACCAGGAAAGAGCGGCCAGCATGCGCGTCTACGTCCCCCTGACCCTCCCCGGGCTCGCCGAGGCGCACAAGACGGGCGAGCTGGGGACCGGCCCCTTCACCGCGTACGCCGTCACGCCCGCGCTGCGCGAGTGGTACCTCTCCGACGACATCGAGGAACTGGAGTACGCGGCGCTCAGCCGCGCCGCGCTGGCCTCGCTGCGGCTCCTGGCGGCCGACCCGGGCGCGCCCCGGCGGCGGGTCGTGGTGGCCGTGGACGTGTCCGACGGCGCCGCCGCGGCCGACCCTGACCGCGGCCTCGACCCGGCCGCGCTCGGCGAGGTGTCCGTGACGGCGACGGTGCCACTGGCCAAGGCGGCGGCGGTGCACGTCGACGCCGGGGACGCGGAGCGGGACGTGGCCGCGGCGGCGGACGCGCTGGGGGCGGCCGACGCTGCGGACGACGACGCGCAGTTCGTCGTGGACGGGGCGGACGACCACGAGCTGCTGTGGTTCGCCACGCAGGAGATCCCCAACCTCGTCGACCAGGGCTGACCAGGCCGGACCGCTCGCCCGCCGTGGCTGTCAGTGGCGGGAGGTACGGTCTTGGACATGGGGAAGCAGGCAGACGCGCACATCGTCTGGGACTGGAACGGAACGCTGTTCCACGACAATGACGCGATCATCGGGGCGACGAACGCGGCCTTCGCGCAGCTGGGGCTCGCGCCGATCACGCTGGAGCAGTACCGGGCGCTGTACTGCGTGCCGGTGCCGAAGTTCTACGAGCGGCTGCTCGGCCGGCTGCCGACCGACGCCGAGTGGGAGCTGATGGACGGGATCTTCCACAGCTACTACCGCGAGCACCGCAGCCTGTGCTCGCTGACCGAGGGGGCGGCGGAGCTGCTCAAGGGCTGGCGGTCGGCGGGACACAGCCAGTCGCTGCTGAGCATGTACGGGCACGCGGATCTGATGCCGCTCGTGCGGGGCTTCGGGATCGAGCAGCACTTCATACGCGTCGACGGGCGCACCGGGCCGTCGGGCGGGAGCAAGGCCGAGCACATGGTCCGGCACCTGCGGGAGCTGGCCGGCGTGGACCCGGCGCGGACCGTGGTGATCGGGGACGCGGCGGACGACGCGGTGGCTGCGCGGCACGTGGGGGCGTCGGCCGTGCTGTACACGGGCGGGTCGCACAGCCGGGCCAGCCTGGAGGAGGTCGGCGTCCCCGTGGTGGACACGCTGGCCGAGGCGGTGGAGCTCGCGCAGCGCCTCCCCGCCTGAGGCACGGACCGCGACGCCCCCGTGTGAGCGCGGACCGCGACGCCCCCGCCCGCGCGGAGCCGCCGTCGTTACTCCGTCGCCCGCAGCACCGCCAGGAACTCGCGCATCCATGCCGGGTGGTCCGGCCAGGCCCGGGCCGAGACGAGGGTGCCGTCGACGACCGTCTCGGAGTCCTGGAAGCCCGCCCCGGCGGCCTGCATGTCGGGTTCGAGGGCCGGGTAGGCCGTGACGCGACGGCCGCGCAGGCTGTCGATCGCGGCGGTGAGCAGGGGCCCGTGGCAGATCTGGGCGACCGGCTTGTCCGCGTCGAAGAAGGCCTTGAGGATCTTGCGCAGCTCGGGATCGTTGCGCAGGTACTCGGGGGCCCGGCCGCCGGGGATGACCAGGGCCGTGTACTCGCCGGGGTCGACCTCGGCGAAGGCCAGGTCGGCGGGCCAGGTGTAACCGGGCTTCTCGGTGTACGTGTCGAAGCCGGGTTCGAAGTCATGGACGACGAAGCGGAGCGTCTTGCGGCTGGGGGCCGCGATGTGGACCTCGTAGCCCTCCTCGCGCAGCCGCTGGTAGGGGTAGAGGACTTCCAGGGACTCCGCTGCGTCGCCGGTGACGATGAGGATCTTCGCGGGCATGTCGGCTTCCTCCGAGGCAGGCTCCTGGCGGGGCGCACTGACTTGGGCAACGTGCCTCCGCCGGCCGTGCTTGCCAAGGGGGCCCGTCGCTTCTCAGAGTGCGGCGCGGGTCCCCGGGGCGCGACCGCATGGGTCACGCGGCCCCGGGCGCGACGGTCCCGGATACGCCACCCGGCCCCGACCCGCCGCTGTGCAGAACGTCAAACTTCGACCCCCTGTTTTGTACACATACGGCTCATGACGGCTCCGGGGTGAGTGGCGATAGCCTTGTGGCGTGATCAGCGCGATATCTCGCGGGGGCGATGCTGCCCCTGCCCTGCGCCCGGGTTGCACGGAACACCTCCGTGACCGGGCGGCGGTCGCTGGTCTTCGCGGGCGGGACGGGGGCGCGGACGCCCCCAGGACGCCGAGGACGGCCCGGAACACGACGGTGCCGAGAGCAGCGTCACACTTCGCGGCCGTGTCGAGAATGGCCGAATCGCCCCCGCTCATCTCACCTGGCGGCATAGCGTCTGAACGGACCGGACACCCCGGGACGTGGCGTCGAGCCGCAGGGGAAGAGACCGTACTTCCTTCTACGTCACGCAACGGCGCGCGACAGGAGCCAGAGGACAATGCAGACCAAGCTGGACGAAGCCAAGGCCGAGTTGCTCGAGAGGGCCGCCCGGGTAGCTGAGAACAGCCCGGTCGGGGGGCACCTACCGACCGGGACCACGGGCGCGGGCAACCCGGACACCCCGGACAGCGAATCCGTGCTCGCGTTCCTCCAGCGCTACTACCTGCACACCGCCCCGGAAGACCTCTCCGACCGGGACCCGGTCGACGTCTTCGGCGCCGCGGTGTCGCACTACCGTCTCGCCGAGAACCGCCCCCAGGGCACCGCGAACGTCCGGGTCCACACCCCCACGGTCGAGGAGAACGGGTGGACCTGCAGCCACACCGTCGTCGAGGTCGTGACCGACGACATGCCGTTCCTGGTCGACTCCGTCACCAACGAGCTGACGCGGCAGGGGCGCGGCATCCACGTCGTGATCCACCCGCAGTTCGTGGTCCGGCGCGACGTCACCGGCAAGCTGCTGGAGGTCCTGCCGACCCCGGCCACCGGTGACCTCCCGCACGACGTGCACGTCGAGTCCTGGATCCACGTCGAGATCGACCGCGAGACCGACCGCGCCGACCTGAAGCAGATCACCGCGGACCTGCTGCGCGTGCTGTCCGACGTGCGCGAGGCCGTCGAGGACTGGGAGAAGATGCGGGACGCGGCGGTCCGGATCGCCGACGGCCTCGACAGCGAGCCCGTCCCCGCCGACCTGCCGCGGCCCGAGGTCGAGGAGGCCCGGGAGCTGCTGCGCTGGCTCTCCGCCGATCACTTCACCTTCCTCGGCTTCCGCGAGTACCAGCTGCGCGAGGACGACACCCTCGCCGCCGTGCCGGGCACCGGTCTCGGCATACTGCGTTCGGACCCCCAGCACGCCGAGGACGACCAGCACCCGGTGAGCCCGTCCTTCGAGCGGCTGCCGGCCGACGCGCGCGCCAAGGCCCGCGAGCACAAGCTGCTCGTGCTGACCAAGGCGAACAGCCGGGCCACCGTGCACCGGCCGTCGTACCTCGACTACATCGGCGTGAAGAAGTTCGACGCCGAGGGCAACGTCGTCGGCGAGCGCCGCTTCCTCGGCCTGTTCTCCTCGGCCGCCTACACCGAGTCCGTGCGCCGCGTCCCCGTCATCCGCCGCAAGGTCGACGAGGTCCTGGTCCGCGCCGGGTTCTCGCCCAACAGCCACGACGGCCGCGACCTGCTCCAGATCCTGGAGACCTACCCGCGCGACGAGCTGTTCCAGACGCCGGCCGCGGAGCTCCAGTCCATCGTGACCAGCGTCCTGTACCTGCAGGAGCGCCGCCGGCTGCGGCTGTACCTGCGCCAGGACGAGTACGGCCGCTACTACTCGGCCCTCGTCTACCTGCCGCGCGACCGCTACACCACCGGTGTCCGGCTCAGGATCATCGACATCCTGAAGGAGGAACTCGGCGGTATCAGCGTCGACTTCACCGCCTGGAACACCGAGTCGATCCTCTCCCGGCTGCACTTCGTCGTCCGGGTCCCGCCGGGCACCGAGCTGCCCGAGCTGTCCGACTCCGACAAGGACCGGATCGAGGCCCGCCTGGTCGAGGCCGCCCGCTCCTGGGCGGACGGGTTCGCCGAGGCGCTGAACGCCGAGTGCGGCGAGGAGCGCGCGGCCGAGCTGCTGCGCCGCTTCAGCAGTGCCTTCCCCGAGGGCTACAAGGCCGACCACACCCCGCGCGCGGCGGTCGCCGACCTGGTCCACCTGGAGCGGCTCAGCGAGGAGGCGGGCAACGACTTCGCGCTCAGCCTGTACGAGCCGGTGGGCGCCGCCCCCGACGAGCGCCGCTTCAAGATCTACCGCAAGGGCGACTCGGTCTCCCTGTCCGCCGTGCTGCCGGTGCTGCAGCGCCTCGGCGTCGAGGTCGTGGACGAGCGGCCGTACGAGCTGCGCTGCTCGGACCGCACCACCGCCTGGATCTACGACTTCGGCCTGCGCATCCCGAAGTCGCTCGGCGGCGGCAACGGCGACTACCTCGGCGACGACGGCCGCGAGCGCTTCCAGGAGGCGTTCGCCGCGACCTGGACCGGCGAGGCGGAGAACGACGGCTTCAACTCCCTCGTGCTGAGCGCCGGGCTGACCTGGCGCGAGGCGATGGTGCTGCGCGCCTACGCCAAGTACCTGCGGCAGGCCGGTTCGACCTTCTCGCAGGACTACATGGAGGACACCCTCCGCAACAACGTCCACACCACCCGGCTCCTCGTCTCGCTGTTCGAGGCGCGGATGTCCCCGGACCGGCAGAAGGCCGGGCTGGAGATCGTGGACGCCCTGCTGGAGGAGCTGGACGCGGCCCTGGACCAGGTCGCGAGCCTGGACGAGGACCGCATCCTGCGCTCCTTCCTGACCGTCATCAAGGCGACCCTGCGCACGAACTTCTTCCAGGAGGCGCAGGCCGGCCGGCCGCACGCGTACGTCTCCATGAAGTTCGACCCGCAGGCCATCCCGGACCTGCCCGCGCCGCGCCCGGCGTACGAGATCTGGGTGTACTCGCCGCGCGTCGAGGGCGTGCACCTGCGCTTCGGCAAGGTCGCGCGCGGCGGTCTGCGCTGGTCCGACCGGCGTGAGGACTTCCGCACCGAGATCCTCGGCCTGGTCAAGGCGCAGATGGTGAAGAACACCGTCATCGTGCCGGTCGGCGCCAAGGGCGGCTTCGTCGCCAAGCAGCTGCCGGACCCGGCGAAGGACCGCGACGCGTGGCTGGCCGAGGGCATCGCCAGCTACAAGACGTTCATCTCGGCGCTGCTCGACATCACCGACAACATGGTCGGCGGCGAGGTCGTGCCGCCCAAGGCCGTGGTCCGCCACGACGGCGACGACACCTACCTGGTCGTCGCGGCCGACAAGGGCACCGCCACCTTCTCCGACATCGCCAACGGGGTCGCCGAGAAGTACAACTTCTGGCTCGGCGACGCCTTCGCCTCCGGCGGCTCGGCGGGTTACGACCACAAGGGCATGGGCATCACCGCGCGCGGCGCCTGGGAGTCCGTGAAGCGGCACTTCCGCGAGCTGGGCGTGGACACCCAGGCCGAGGACTTCACGGTCGTCGGCATCGGCGACATGTCCGGTGACGTGTTCGGCAACGGCATGCTGCTCTCCGAGCACATCCGTCTGGTCGCCGCCTTCGACCACCGGCACATCTTCATCGACCCCGTCCCGGACGCGGCCACCTCCTACGCCGAGCGCCGCCGCCTGTTCGAGCTGCCCCGCTCCAGCTGGGCCGACTACAACACCGAACTGCTGTCGGCGGGCGGCGGGATCTTCCCGCGCAGCGCCAAGTCGATCCCGATCAACGGCCACATCCGCGAGGCCCTCGGCATCGAGGACAGGGTCACCAAGATGACCCCGGCCGACCTGATGAAGGCGATCCTCGGTTCGCCGGTGGACCTGCTGTGGAACGGCGGCATCGGCACGTACGTGAAGTCGTCCGCGGAGTCGAACGCGGACGTCGGCGACAAGGCCAACGACGCCATCCGCGTCGACGGCGCCGACCTGCGGGTCAAGGTCGTCGGCGAGGGCGGCAACCTGGGCCTGACCCAGCTCGGCCGCATCGAGTTCGCCATGCACGGCGGCAAGATCAACACCGACGCCATCGACAACAGCGCCGGTGTGGACACCTCCGACCACGAGGTGAACATCAAGATCCTGCTGAACGGCCTGGTCGCGGACGGCGACATGACCGTCAAGCAGCGCAACAAGCTCCTCGCGGAGATGACCGACGAGGTCGGCGCGCTGGTCCTGCGCAACAACTACGCGCAGAACACCGCCCTCGCCAACGCCCTGTTCCAGGCCAAGGACATGCTCCACGCCCAGCAGCGCTTCCTGCGCCACCTGGTGCGCGAGGGCCACCTGGACCGGGCGCTGGAGTTCCTGCCGGCCGACCGCCAGATCCGCGAGCGCCTCAACCAGGGCCAGGGTCTGACCAGCCCGGAGACCGCCGTCGTCCTGGCGTACACGAAGATCACGGTCGCCGAGGAGCTGCTGGCCACCTCCCTGCCGGACGACCCGCACCTGCGCGGCCTGCTGCACGCCTACTTCCCGACGGCGCTGCGCGAGCGGTTCGCCGAGGCGATCGACAGCCACCCGCTGCGCCGCGAGATCACCACGACCGTGCTGGTCAACGACACGGTCAACACGGGCGGTACGACGTACCTGCACCGTCTGCGCGAGGAGACCGGCGCCTCCCTGGAGGAGATCGTCCGGGCCCAGACCGTGGCCCGCGCGATCTTCTGCTCGGCGCCGGTGTGGGACGCGGTCGAGGCGCTCGACAACCGGGTCGACGCGGACGTCCAGACCCGCATCCGCCTGCACTCGCGCCGCCAGGTCGAGCGCGGCACCCGCTGGCTGCTGAACAACCGGCCGCAGCCGCTGCAGCTCGCCGAGACGGTCGAGTTCTTCGCCGAGCGGGTCGAGCAGGTCTGGCAGCAGCTGCCGAAGCTGCTCAAGGGCGCGGACCTGGAGTGGTACCAGCACGTGTACGACGAGCTGTCCGCGGCCGGCGTCCCGGACGAACTCGCCACACGCGTGGCCGGGTTCTCCTCCGCCTTCCCGGCGCTCGACATCGTCTCGGTGGCCGACCGCATGGGCAAGGAGCCGCTGGACGTCGCCGAGGTCTACTACGACCTCGGTGACCGCCTCGGCATCACCCAGCTGATGGACCGCATCATCGAGCTGCCCCGCAACGACCGCTGGCAGTCCATGGCCCGCGCCTCCATCCGCGAGGACCTCTACGCGGCCCACGCGGCGCTCACCGCGGACGTCCTCGCGGTCGGCAACGGCGCCTCGACGCCGGAGCAGCGGTTCTCGGCCTGGGAGCAGAAGAACGCCCCCATCCTGAGCCGGGCGCGCAGCACCCTGGAGGAGATCCGCGGCTCGGACTCCTTCGACCTCGCCAACCTGTCGGTGGCGATGCGTACGATGCGGACGCTGCTGCGCACGCACTCGTAGTCGTACGACATGAGGACGCCCCGGGCCGACGGAAAAACGGCCCGGGGCGTTCCGTTTCTTGCCGACCCTTAGGGAAAAACGATCAGCGAATTTACCGTTTCCTGCTAATCAACGCGTTTCGGATAGGGTCAGCGGTGTGACAGTGAATCTCACCGAGACCCGCCCGGCAGCAGCACCCCCCGCGCCGGCTCCGGCCCGGCCGCTCACGCGCGTCGTGCTGGAGGTCGTGAAATTCGGGGTTGTCGGCGGCAGCGGTGTCCTGGTCAATTTCCTGATCTTCAACCTGCTGCTGCACGGCCTGGGTTGGCAGGCCATGACCGCGACGGTCCTGGCCAGCTGCATCGCCATGGCGACCAATTACCTGGGCTTCCGCTTTTTCGCCTATCGCGACCGGGCCTCGCGCACCCGTGCGCAGATCGCCCTGTTCTTCGTGTTCAGCGGCATCGGTGTCGTCATGGAAATCGGTCTGTTCTGGGTCGGTTACCACGGCCTGGGCATGCACAGCGTCATCGGGTCCAACGTGGCGAAGGCACTGTCGATCGTGCTCGCCTCCGCTTTCCGTTTCCTTGTCTACCGCACGTGGGTGTTCCAGCAGGATGCAAGCAGCGCCGTCTGACCTCGAAGAACAGGTGAGCCGCCCCGGAACGCCGAGCGGCACCGCGCGGGTGGGCCGGGCACTGCCGGCGGCCGCCGCGGTGGTGGTCCTGGTGCTGCTGCTCCTGGTGATCGTCCGGCTGCCGTGGATCGGCGACCTGGGCATGCACGCGGCCACCGTCCAGCGCCTGCGGCACGACCTGCTGCACCCGGGCAACCCGCTCGTCGACGCGGACACCCCGAGCCCCTACTACTCGCCGTGGATGCTGGTCCTGGGTGCCGTCGCCAGGCTGACCGGCCTGTCGGTGTTCGCGGTCCTGCGGATCGGTGCGGTGGCCGGACTCGGACTGCTGGCCACGGGCGTGTGGCGGTACGTCCGGGCGCTCACCGCCCACCGGGCGGCCCCGGCGCTGGCCTTCCTGAGCCTGGTGCTGCTGTGGGGCACGACCGTCTTCAACTGGAGCGGCTTCGTCGGCCTCAACTCGCTGGCGCTGACCATCGCGTACCCGAGCGTCTTCGCCCTCGGCCTCACCTTCCACTTCTGGGCCTGGCTCACAAGAGCGCTGCGGGCACCGGCCGCGCCGACCGCGTGGGCCGGGTGGCTGGGGCTCGGCGTGCTGTGGGCGCTGATCCTGCTGTGCCACCAGTTCACGGGCGTCGTCGCCACGCTCGGCGCGCTGGCGGCGGTGGTCGCGGCGCGGCCGGGCCGTGCGGTGTGGCTGCGGCTCGGCGCCGGACTGCTCCTCGGCGCGGTGCTGCTGTGGCTGTGGCCGTACTACGACTTCTACTCGCTGTTCTCCGCGGGCGCGGACCTGGAGGCCATCCACAAACCGCTGTACGAGCACCTGGGTGCGCGGTTCGGCCTGGTGCTGCTCGGGGTGGCGGCATTGGCGCTGCGCTGGCGGCGGGACCGCTGGGACCCGTTGGTGCTGTTCTTCGCGCTGGGCGTGCTGGTGTTCGCCGCCGGCGGGCTCACCGGGCACTACTCCTGGGGCCGCGCCCTGCCCGCCGCGCTGATCCCGGCGCAGCTCGCCGCCGCGCTGGAGGTGGCCTCGGCCGGGCGGCGTGCGGTGCGCACCGGCTGGGCGTGCGTGCTCGGCCTCGCGCTGGCGCTGGGCGCCTGGACGCAGGCCGGGATGCTCGGTTACGTGACCGGCAAGGGCGCGCTGCCCTCGGTGATCGCGGACAAGTATGAGCGGCCGTGGGTGGGTTACCACTGGCTCACGCCGTGGGTCCACTACGGGGACGTGGTGATGGCCCGGACGTACCCGGCGCGGCAGATCCCGGCGTACGGGGCGTACACCGTGGCGCCGGGCTACCCGGACGTCTTCCTGCCGGACGCCGCGCGCCGTCAGGCGGCGGTGGACCGGTACTTCGGCGCGGGGACGCCGGCCGGGGCACGGCAGGCGATCCTGCGGAAGTACGACGTGCGATGGGTCGTGGGACCGGCCGCTCTGGCCGGACCGGGCCTGCGCAAGGTGACCGCCGGCCCCGACGGCCAGGTCCTGTACCGGGTCGTGTGAGGGTCGCCGGGACCCGCACGACCGGGGGTCGCCGGGACCCGCACGACCGGGGGTCGCCGGGACCCGCACGACCGGGGGGCGCCGAGACCCGCACGACAAGCCGCCGCGGCCCCGTGGAGATCTCCACGGGGCCGCGGCGGCTTGTCGTGCGGCGACTCCTACCGCAGCACGCTGGCGACCAGCTTCGCCGCCTGGCGCACCTTCGGGCGGGCGATCTTGCGGATGACGGGGCGGATGACGCTCGCCGTCACGCCGACCGGGCGCCAGCGGATCTGGAGGCGGCCCGGGTTGCGGCCCTCCGGTTCGACGGTGACCTCGTGCGGGGTCGCGCCGGAGCGGTACTCGACGCGGGTCCTGGCGGTGGGGAAGTCGAGCGGCGCCAGCAGCACGCCGGAGTTCGACAGGCCCTGCTGGTTCAGGCGGACCATGGGGTGGCGGATGCCCTCGAAGCCCTGGACGGGGATCGGGGCGGCGGCCAGGTCCAGCCGCACGCTGCCCTCGAAGACGCCGGGGCTGACCGGGTCGAGGCGGAAGGGGACCGTCATCCGGCGTCCGCCGGGCGTCAGCACCAGACCGGCGCGCTGCGGCCCGACCGGCAGGCGCAGCCCGGGGTCGTAGGTGCGGATCGCCAGGGTGAGGGTGGCCCCGCTGCCCCGGGTCAGCCCGGTGATCTCGTGCCGGAACTGGGCGCTGGGAAACGGACGCGTGTCCAACTCCAGGTCGGTGATCTCCAGTTCGCGGCGGCCCCGGTCGGTGTCCGGAACGCCCTCGCCCCAGTACGGCACGCCGTCGGCGTCGGCCGTGACCTGGCGCGGTGCCACCTCCTGGCCCAGCCCGCGGGCCGCCAGCCGGGCCTCGGCCGTGCGGCCGTCCCGGAGCAGCTCCAGCACCACCCGCTCCTGGCGGGGCAGCCGGCCGTACGCGCCGGGAGACAGGGTCTCCAGGTACGGGTTCATGATCTCGGCGAAGGCGGCCAGCCATTCGTCGTCCCGGTAGGGCAGGTCGCCCGCGTACATCCGGAAGTCGTGCTTGAGGAACTTGAAGTCCTTGTCCTCCCGCAGCCCGGCGTGCCCGCTCTCCACCAGGAAGTCGTCGATCAGGCGCTGGACGTGGACGCGGTCACGGACGTTGGTGACCTTGTGCCGCTGGTTGGAGATGGACGCCGAGGCCGCCGCCGCGTACGGGTCGATGTACCAGACGTACACCGGGTCCGGGATGATCGTGAACGCCTTTGCCAGGCAGTACGCCTGGGCCGAGAACAGCTGGTCCTCGTAGTGGATGCCCTCCGGGAAGCGGAGGTCGTGGCGGTCCAGGAAGGAGCGGGCGTACATCTTGCTGGTCGACAGGTGCTCGAAGAGCAGCCGCGGGTCCGCGTCGATGCCCTCCACCGTGCGGTGCTCGGCCACCAGGTGCGGCATCCAGGTCGTGCGGCGGCCGTTGTCCACCCGGACCCGGCGGACCGCGCCCATGGTGAAGTCGACCTCGCGCTCCCGGTGCGCGGCGAGCAGCGACTCGACCGCGTGGGGCGGCAGTTCGTCGTCGCTGTCCAGGAACATCAGGTACGGCGCCCGGGCGATCTCGATGGCCCGGTTGCGCGGGGCGCTGCAGCCGCCGCTGTTCTCCGGCAGCCGGAGGTAGCGGACGCGGTCGTCCTCCGCCTCCAGCCGGCGCGCCACCGCCGGGGTGTCGTCGGTGGAGTGGTCGTCGCTGATGATGATCTCGATGTTCGCGTGCGTCTGCGCGCGCAGCGAGGCGACCGCCCGCGGGAGGCGGGCCGCGTCGTTGAAGACGATGACGGTGACGGTCACGTCGGGGGTCGTCATGCCGAAGCCTCCTCGGGGGTCGGGGCGGGGGTGCGGTCCTCGAGCGGGAGCACCGGTGGCAGCGCGTCCTCGGGCTCGCCCAGGAACACCCGTCGTACGACCCGCTCGGCGGCGCGGCCGTCGTCGTACTCGCAGAACCGGCGCCGGAACGCGGCCCGTGCCTTCGTCGCGCTGTCGTCGCGCCAGGCACCGGAGAGGAAGATCTCCGTGAGTTCCTCCTGGGTGCGGGCGACCTGGCCCGGGTGCTCCGTCATCAGGTCGAAGTAGACGCCGCGGGTGGTCCGGTAGGTCTCCCAGTCGTCGGCGTAGACGACGATCGGCCGGTCCAGGTTGGCGTAGTCGAACATGATCGAGGAGTAGTCCGTGACCAGCGCGTCGGCGGCCAGGCACAGCTCCTCGACGGGGTCGTACGAGGAGACGTCGATGATCCGGCCGGAACGGCGCAGGCCGGTCAGCGGTGAGGCCGCGCCGCCGTAGAAGTAGTGGGCGCGGACCAGCAGGACCGTGTCGTCGCCGAGCCGGTCGGCGAGGGCGGCCAGGTCCAGGCGCGGGGTGAAGCCGGCCTCGTAGTCGCGGTGGGTGGGGGCGTACAGGACGGCCGTCTTGCCCGGCGCGATGCCGAGGCGCTCGCGGGCGGCGCGGACGTCGGCGGCCGTGGCTCGGTAGAAGACGTCGTTGCGCGGATAGCCGTAGTCCAGGGACGTGTAGCGGGCCGGGTAGGCGCGCTCCCACATACGGGTGGAGTGGCTGTTGGCGCTGACGCTGTAGTCCCACTTGTCGATGCGGCCCAGCAGCGCGGCGAAGTCGAGGCCCTTGGCGGCGGCCGGGTGCTCCATCTGGTCCAGGCCCATGCGCTTGAGCGGGGTGCCGTGGTGGGTCTGGAGGTGGACCGCGTCGGGGCGCTTGATCACCGCGTTGGGGAAGTTGACGTTGTTGACCAGGTACTTGGCGGTGGCCAGGATCTCCCAGTAGCGGCGGGTGCCGGGGATGACGTGGTCCGTGCCGGGCGGCAGCAGGGCCTCGTTCTCCTTCGACACCACCCACACCGGGTGGATGTGCGGGGCGAGTTCGGCGAGCTTGTCCGCGATCGCGGCCGGGTTGCAGGCCACCCCGCGCTCCCAATAGGCGGCGAACACGGCCAGGTTGGGGTCGACCGGGCGGGCCAGGGCGCGCTGGTACTGCTGGTCGCGCAGCTTGGCGCCCACCTGGCGCTTGCGGGTCCGTACGGCCTTCTTGGCGGCGCGGCGGGTGCGGTTGGCGGCCTGGAACGCGCGGTACTTGGTGTACGCGCCCTCCTCCAGCAGCGAGTGGCGCACGCCCTCGACGCCCGCGGGGCGCTCGTGGTCCTCGGGGCGCCAGCGGACCGCGGCGAGGGAGGCGCGGCGGAAGAACTCGCGGGCCACCGCGTCGGGCAGGTTCTCACCGGCGAAGGTGCGCACCAGGTCGCGCATCATCAGGTCGTACAGCACCGCGCGGGCGGCGCGGCGGTCCCGGGTGAGCGGGAGCAGGGACTCGTAGCGCTCGACGAGCGCGAACCGGTCCTCGGGGGCGAGCGGCGGCAGGCTCTCGGGGCGCAGCTCGCGGTTCTCGTACGCCACCTGGTTCAGGGAGGCGACGCGGCGGGCGCGCAGCAGGGCCGCGTGGGCGGCGTAGGGCTCGTCGGCGGTGGTGAGCCGCTGCTCGTGCGCCTGCCAGAACTCCCTGCGCAGGGCGCGGTTGCCGAGCAGCGGGGTGAGGCGCAACAGGTCGGCGGCCTCGTCCAGGGGCAGGCCCTCGCGGCCGACGGCGGCGAGGAAGCGGCCGTCGCGGGAGGGCCGGGCGGCCGACTGCCAGGTGGTGGTGACGTGGTCGAAGAGGAGCACGTCGACCGTGTCGTCCAGTTCGGCGGCCCGCTCGGCGATCTGGCGGGGGGCACCGGCCGGCAGGCCGTCCTTGGCGTGCACGAAGTGCAGCCAGCGGCCGGAGGCGCGGGCGGCGCCGGCCACCCGGGCCGCCGCGTCGCTGGTGCCGTCCGGGAGGGGGACGACGATCGTCTCGGGGGCGTGGCCCTCCGCCGTCTCCCGCGCCCAGTCGCCGACCGGGGCGACGATGACCTCGGTGTCGGACAGCGGACGGGCTTCGAGAGATTCGAGTAGCTCCGTCAGATGCCCCTGTGCGTTCGGTCCGTAGACGATGACGCTGAGTTGGGGCATCGCAGGGGACTCCTTCGATCGTCGAGTTAAGGCCCCCTTCATAACATACTGTCACTAAGAGGATGAAAGGGATGACCTCGTACGGGGGTAAGAGCGGGGCCCAGGAAGGAAGAGCGAGTTCCCGGGCCCCGGGTTTCACCCTCGGGGGTTTTTACGCGGCCAGTTGTTCAGTCGCGGTTCACGCGGCCTTCTTGGGAGAGGGCTTCTTGTCCGTCTTGTCGCCGGTGAAGGCCTCGTACTCCTTCATGACGTCCTCGGTCGGGCCGTCCATGCGCAGCTCCCCGCGTTCCAGCCACAGGGTCCGCTCGCAGGTGTCACGGATCGACTTGTTGTTGTGGCTGACCAGGAAGACCGTACCCGCCTGCTCGCGCAGCTCGCGGATCCGCTCCTCCGAGCGCATCTGGAACCTGCGGTCGCCGGTGGCGAGGGCCTCGTCGATCAGCAGGACGTCGTGGTCCTTGGCCGCGGCGATGGAGAAGCGCAGGCGGGCCGCCATGCCGGAGGAGTAGGTGCGCATCGGCAGGGTGATGAAGTCGCCCTTCTCGTTGATCCCGGAGAAGTCGACGATGTCCTGGTAGCGCTCCCTGACCTGCTCCCGGGACATGCCCATGGCCAGACCGCCGAGGTAGACGTTGCGCTCGCCGGTGAGGTCGTTCATCAGGGCCGCGTTCACGCCGAGCAGCGAGGGCTGGCCCTGGGTGTAGATGTGGCCGTTCTCGACCGGCAGCAGGCCGGCGACGGCCTTCAGCAGGGTCGACTTGCCGGATCCGTTGGTGCCGATGAGCCCGATCGCTTCACCCTTATAGGCGACGAACGAAACGTTCTTCACCGCGTGCACCCGGCGCACGCCGGCTGCCTTCTCGGCCTTCTCGCGGCGCATGATGCGGTTGAGGGCGGCGGTCGCGGAGCCCCGGCCCGAGCCGGTGCCGTTGACCCGGTAGACGATGTCGACGCCGTCGCAGACGACGGTGGGGATCTTCTCGGCGTTCGCGAGGCGCTCGCGCTTCTCGCGCAGCATGCGCGCCTCGGCTGACTCCTCGTCCTCGGGGTTCTCGGGGTTCTCGGGGGTGTACTCAGCCACGGCCGTACTTCTCCTCTGCCTTCCAGAAGTAGATGAAGCCGCCGACACCGACGACCAGCGCCCAGCCGATCGCCGTGGGCCACACGTGCGGGGGCAGCTGCTTGGCGTGGAAGCTCTTGATCAGGCCGTATCGCATGAGGTCGATGTAGACCGCGGCCGGGTTGTTCTCCAGCATGATCGTCACGATGTGCGGGAGGTGGTCCTTCTTCGTGAGCTTGCTGATGCTCCACATGACGCCGGACACGTACATCCAGGTGCGCAGCACGAACGGCATCAGCTGGGCGATGTCCGGGGTCTTGGCGCCCATCCGCGCCATGATCATCGCCATGCCCGCGTTGAACAGGAACTGCAGGGCCAGCGCGGGGATCACCAGCAGCCAGCCGGCGGTGATCGGCAGGCCGAAGCAGAGCAGGATGACGACCAGCGCGGCCATCGAGAACAGCAGCTGCTGGAGCTGCTGGATGCAGAAGGAGATCGGCAGGGCGGCGCGCGGGAAGTGCAGGGCGCGCACCAGGCCGAGGTTGCCCGAGATCGCCCGGGTGCCGACCTGGATCGAGCTCTGTGTGAACGTCCACACGAACACGCCGGTGACCAGGAACGGGATGTAGTCCGGAACGCCCTTCTTGGTGCCGAGCAGCACGCCGAAGATGAAGTAGTAGACCGCCGCGTTCAGCAGCGGGGTCATGACCTGCCAGACCTGGCCGAGCTTCGCCTCGCTGTACTGCGCGGTGAGCTTGGCGGTGGCGAAGGCGGTGATGAAGTGCCGCCGGGCCCACAGCTGGCGGACGTACTCCGGCAGCGTGGGACGGGCGCCGCTGACCGTCAGGCCGTGCCGGGCGGCGAGCGCCGCGAGATCGTCTTCGGCCGGGGCCTGGGTCGGGGGCGGTGTGTCGAGGACCTGGCTCACATCCGCTGCTTTCACTCGGGGGGAGGGGGTGCTGCGATCCGGACGGGGCCGGGGCCGCGGCATGCACGACCCGTCTTCCGGCGTTTCCTTACGCTTCTCTTCACGTTCTCTTACGTCGAGACGGGACCGTATCGTCGCATCGCGAGCGTAGAACCAATCGACGTCGGAACGCAACCGTTTCGTCGTGACGCCCTATGCTTGTTCGCATGACGACGAACGCCGCCGAACCCGCCGACGCGTCGCCGACGCGTGCCCGCCGACGTGCCCCGGCGGGGGCCGCCGTGCTCCGTGAGGACGTGACCGAGGCCATTCGCGCGGCCGTCTTCGAGGAACTGGCGGCGGTCGGCTACGCCCGCATGAGCATCGAGGGGATCGCGCGGCGGGCGGGCGTCGGCAAGACGGCGGTGTACCGGCGCTGGCGTTCGAAGCTGCACCTGGTCCTGGACGTGGTCTCCGCGATGGCGGTGCTGGGCCTGCCGGTCCCGGACACCGGCTCCCTGGAGGGAGACCTGCGGCTGCTGTACGAGGTGACGTCACGCGCCCTGCGCCACCCGGTCGCCTCGCAGATCATCCCCGACCTGCAGGCCGAGGCGGCCCGCAACCCCGACATCGCCGACGCCTTCCAGAAGGCCCTGCGGGACGGGCAGGAGGGCGTCGCCAGCAGGATCGTGGCGGCGGCGGAGGCACGCGGGGAGGTGCGCGCGGGGCTCGACGCCGACCTCGTCCTCGACCTGATCTCCGGCCCGCTGTACTGGCGCTCGGTGGTCATCCGCTCCCCCAAGCCCCCGAAGGGCTACCTGGAGAAACTGGCGCGCGCCACGGCGGGGGCCCTCAGGGCCCTATGAGCCCCCGGCCGGCCCCGGGCCGGCCGAACCCGCCCGTGACCCCCGTGGCGGCGGGGGTCGGGCGTGCTGTCGCCGGCGCCGCGACTTCGCGGGGGCCGCTACGCGCGGGCGGCCTCCGGGTGGTGGTGGAGCCAGCCCTCCCAGGCCGAGGTGATCATGTCCTGGGTGTCGTACTTGGCCTGCCAGCCCAGTTCGGTGGCGATGCGGTCGGCGGAGGCGACGACGCGGGCGGGGTCGCCGGGGCGGCGGGCCGTGACGGTCGGGGGGCGGTCGTAGCCGGTGACCGCGTTGATGCGGTCGATCATCTCGCGGACGGAGACGCCCTCCCCGCGGCCGATGTTCAGGGTGAGGTCGGTGCCGGGCGTGGAGCGCAGCGCCCGGGCGACGGTGACGTGGGCCTCGGCCAGGTCGACCACGTGGATGTAGTCGCGCACGCAGGTGCCGTCGGGGGTCGGGTAGTCGTCGCCGAAGATCCGCGGCGCCGCGCCCTCGGTGAGCTTCTCGAAGACCATGGGGACCAGGTTGAACACGCCGGTGTCGGCGAGTTCGGGGGCGGCCGCGCCCGCCACGTTGAAGTAGCGCAGCGAGGCGGTGGCGAGCCCGGTCGCCCGGCCCGTCGCGCGCACCAGCCACTCGCCCGCCAGCTTCGTCTCGCCGTACGGCGACATGGGGAGGCAGGGGGTCTCCTCCGTGACCACGTCCACGTCCGGCATGCCGTAGACGGCGGCGGAGGAGGAGAACACGAAGGAGGGGACCTCCGCCCGCGTCACCGCCTCCAGCAGGACGCGCAGGCCCTCCACGTTCTCGCGGTAGTAGTGCAGCGGGAGCTCCACCGACTCGCCCACCTGCTTCTTCGCCGCCAGGTGCACGACCCCGGTGATCTCGTGCTCGGCGAGGACCTGGGCCAGCCGGTCGGCGTCCAGGGTGGAGCCCCGCTCCAGCGGCACCTCGGCCGGTACGCGCTCGGCGACTCCCGTGGACAGGTCGTCGTAGACGACCGTGCGTTCGCCCGCCTCGGTCATCGCCCGTACGACGTGCGCCCCGATGTATCCGGCGCCGCCGGTGATGAGCCAGGTCATGTGGCCGTCTCCTCGTCTGTTGGCCCCCGTGTGTCAGTGAATCAGGGGGCTGTCTCAGTGAACCAGGCGGCGGAGCCGGCCGCGGAGCACCTGCAGGACCCCGCTCACGCCCGCCGCCAGGCGCACCGCGAGCGCGCCGGAGTGCGTGGCGTACGGCTGCACCAGGAGCACGCCGTACCGCAGGCTCGGGACCGCGCGCCGGCGCAGCCGGCCGGCGCCCGCACGGGCGTGCGCGGTGATCTCCCGGTGCGTGCCGTCCGCGAAGCGCAGGGTCAGCCGCAGGTCCCAGGTGCCCGCGCCGAGACCGGCCAGGTCGACCGGCACCTCGGCGGTCCAGACGTCCGCGCCCGAGGACGCGAGGGGGATCGTGGTGAGCCCCTGGGTCCGGTCGTCCTCGCGGGACTCCCAGACCACGTCCAGCTCGCACGGGTCCGCCTCGGCCACCCGGCCGTACAGCTCGTGCAGCCGCAGGCACAGCGCCGTGGCCCGCCCGCGGGGGCTCAGTTCCGCGTCCACCGCGAGCGGCAGCACATGGGTGGGGCGGGTCAGGAACGGGGTGAGGGTGACCTGGGCGAGGTCGTCGGACCACACCGGGACGCCGTCGGGGGTCTGGGCGTACGGCGGCAGCAGGCGCGCCGGGCGGGCGGCCAGTTCCCGCAGCCTGGGCAGGTCGCGCGGCCCGGGGGACTCCACGATCACCCGGCCGAGCAGCCGGCCGGGCGCGGACGGGTTCAGCTCCCAGTCGGCGGCGTCGTAGCGCTCCAGGTACTCACGGGTGTGCGTCCACCACGCGTCCCGGTAGTCCGCGTCGCGCAGCCCCAGCTCGCGCACGTACATGCGCACCTCGTGGTCGAGGAACTTGGCCCGCGCCGCCCGCGCCAGCTCCTTCTGCCCGGCGCCCAGCAGGATGTCGTACGCCAGCGCGCACGCCTCGGTGCGCGCCTTCCAGTTGCCTATGTGCGCCCGGTCCAGGGAGAGCGACAGCTGCTCGGCCGACCGGCGCACGTGCCACACGTACACGCGCTCCGGTACGAGCACCATGCGTGGGCCGGCCGCCAGCACGCGCGAGGTGAAGACGATGTCCTCGTAGAGGAAGCGGCCCTCGGGGAAGCGGATGCCGTGTTCGCGCAGGAAGTCGGTGCGGTAGAGCTTGTTGACGCACAGCGTGTCGTGGACCAGCCGCGGCCGCTGGGCGGGGCGGGTGAGCACGGTGTGCGCGGCGTAGAGGGACTCCTGCCAGGGCTGCTCGCGCCCCGAGGGCAGCTCCCTGCGCACGCACAGGCCGCTCGTGACCTCGGCGTTCGCCTCCGTGGCCGCCGTCAGCAGGGCGTCCACCGCGCCCGGCGGCAGCACGTCGTCGCTGTCCAGGAACATCACGTACGGCGCGGTCACTGCCTCGATGCCGGTGTTGCGCGGGGTGCCGCAGCCGCCGCTGTTCTCCTCCCGGCGCACCACCCGCAGCCGGGGCTCGGCCTCGGCCATCCGGGCGAGCAGTTCGGCGCTGCCGTCCGTGGAGCAGTCGTCCACGGCGATCACCTCGGCCACCGAGGGCCCCTGGGACAGCGCCGAACGCACCGCGTCGCCCACGTGGGCGCGGTCGTTGTAGCCGATCACGACGACGGCGACCCGTGAAGATCGCTCGGTCGCGGAGGCCTTGGGCAGGTCGGACGGGTCAGGGTGCATGGAGTCCACGGGCCGGGAGCGTAGAAATGTTCGGTAATACCCCGTTAAGAGAGGCTTAACGTTCGGTCCGGAAGACGGTGGGAATCGGGCCGGGGTTCCGTCGTTTGCCCGCTCTTTGCTGCCGGTGGCCTCGCGGCCCGCCACAACCGGGCGAAGGACACCAGCGCGGCGGCCGTCAGCAACCCGTTCCGGCCGAGCATCAGCAGGCAGCCGGCCCAGCTGCCGACGATCACCTCACCGTAGAGCATCGGGTACACCGCCGTGCTCAGCGCCGTCGCCAGGAGCACCAGCAGGGCCACCGGGCGCTGACTGGTGCGGCGCGAGGTCAGGCAGACGGCGGTCAGGCCGAGCAGCCAGACCATGTACTGGGGGCTGATCACCCGGCTGGTGACCGTGAACAGCAGCACCGCGCACAGCGCCGCGTCGTACGGCGTGGCCTCGCTCCAGCACCGGGCCCGCACCCGCCACAGCACCAGCACGCCGAAGGCGACGGCCGTGAGCGCGAGGGAGGCGGTGGCGACGCCGGGCACGTGCGGGCCGACCATCTCGACGGCGCCGTACCGGTAGCGGGGCCGGCCGGGCCAACCGGCGTGCCGGGCGAGGTTGAGCGCCGTACCGCCGAGCGACTCGATCTGCACCCCGCGACCGCCCTGCTCGCGCAGGAAGGACAGCGGATGGCGGAACGATACGGCGAAGAGGCCCAGGGCGGCGGCCCCGGCGGCCGCCGCCCACACCCACGCCGTGCGGGTCGTCCGTCCCCGGGGAGCGCCCAGCAGCACCAGCGCCGGCCACCCCTTCACCAGCGCGCCCAGCGCCCCGAGCACCCCGCCCGCGCGCGGGGAGCGCTCCAGCGCCAGCAGGGAGAGGACGGCCAGGGCGGTGACCTGGACGTCGTACCGGGCCAGCGGAAGGTGCAGCAGCAGCGGCGGTCCGCCGGCCCAGACGGCCGCGCCGCGCAGGCTGCGCCCGGGCCGGCCGCCCACGCGGACCAGGACCACCGCGGTCAGCGCGTCCACGGCGAGCGTCAGTGCCACGAACGCCTGAAAGTACGTCAACCCCGGTACCAGGCCCGGCACCAGCAGTACCGCCCCCGCGCCGGGCGGGTACTGCCACAGGGTGTCGCCGGACGGGAAGGAGCCGTGCGCGAGGACGCCGTACCAGTGGAAGTACAGGCGCCACACCTCCCGGGCCACCGCACCCCCGCTGAGCAGGGAGGAACTCTCGTGCGCGAGCAGCCAGAGCATCAGGGCCCGGGTGGCGAGCCAGGCGGCGGTGAGGGCGAGGACCGGGCCGGGGGTGACACGGAGTCGGTTCATCACGTGGGAGCCTAAGCCGGGCTGATGGTGTATCCCTGCCGATACGCCGCAACGGCCAACAAGAGTTGGCTAATCACAAAAGATCGGGCCATGGTGAACGTCGGGCTTGGTGTGAAAGCGCAGTCACGGAACCCCCGTTCGCGCCGGACGGCCGGGGCGGCGGCGGTCGTCCCGGCGGGCGCGACGGGGCACACCCCCCGTCGGGTACCGGCACGGATCCGCGGTGCCGCCGTGGTGTGCCTGCCCGCGCTGGTGATGCTGGCGCTCGGGCTCTGGCGGCTCGACCGGGGCGGGATGTGGCGCGACGAGGCCGTCACCTACCAGGTGGGGCGGCGCACGGTGCCGCAGATCTGGCGGCTGCTGCACGGCGTGGACGCCGTGCACGGCCTGTACTACCTGTTCATGCACGCCGTCCTCGCCGTCCGTCCCGGCGAGGTGGTGCTACGGCTCCCGTCGGTGTGCGCGGCGGCCGCGACGGCGGGCCTGGTGGCCGCGCTGGGCGCCCGGCTGTTGCGGCCGCGCGCGGGGCTGTGGGCCGGACTGCTCTACGCCGTCAACCCGATGGTCGGCCACTACGCCCAGGAGGGCCGCTCCTACGCGCTGGTCGCGGCCGGCGCCACCTGCGCCACCCTGCTGTTCGTCCGTGCCGTGCGGGGCGCCTCCTGGTGGGCGTACGGCGCCGTCCTCGGTCTCACCTGCTGGCTGCACGAGTTCGCGGTCCTGCTGCTGCTCGCCCACGCGGTGGCCCTGGCCTCGGCCCGGGCGGCGGCGCGGGTGTGGCGGGGGTGGGCGTGCGCGGCGGGCGCGGTCGCCCTCGCGCTGGTGCCGATGGTGCTGGTGTCGCGGGCGCAGGCGGCCCAGGTGGCGTGGCTGCAGAGACCCACGACGGACACCGCGCGGGAGCTGCTGCGGGAGTTCCTCGGACCGGCCCCGGGCGTGTACTGGGGGTGTCTGGGGCTCGCGGTGGTGGGGCTCGCCGGTCTGGTGGGAGCGCGCGGGGAAATCACCTGTGCGGGTGTGGCGCTGCCGTTGACGGTCCTGCCGCCGGTGGTGCTGATGCTGGCGTCGCAGGTCTCGCCGCTGTACGTCGACCGGTACGTGCTGTACGCGCTCGCGGGGGCGCCGTTGCTGGCCGCCGCGGGGGCCGAGCGGGTGGCGGGGCTGCTCGCCCGTCCGACGGGCCGCCCCGCCCGGGGGTCCGTCGCGGTCACCCTCGCCGGGGTCCTCGCCGTCTGCCTCGTCCTCGCCCAGCAGTTCCCCCTGCTGCGTGCGGACCGCGACCCCGCGGCCCGTCCCGACGACCTCGCCGCCATCGCCCGGACCGCCTCGCGCATGCGGGACGGCGACGCGGTGATGTACCTGCCGTCGTACACGCGGAACACGGCGCTGGCGTACCCGGGGGCGTTCCGGCGGGTGCGGGACGTGGCGCTCGCGGAGCCGGCGGACGTGTCGGGGACGCTGTACGGCAAGGAGGTCGCGCCGGCGGAGCTGCTGGGGCGGCTGGCCCGGCTCGACCGGGTGTGGGTCGTCGCCGACCGGGCCGTGCTGGCCGGGCGGTGGACCCCGCGCAACCCCGTGGAGCGGGCCAAACTCGCCGTGCTGCGCAGGGAGTTCACGGACGGCGGAGAGGCGGTGCGGGGCCGGGCGGTCGTACGGCTCTACGTCCGTGCGGTCAGTGCGCGGAGCGGGCCTCCGCCACCGCGGCCGCGTCCAGCGCGGTGGTGAGCCGGTCGAGCCGTTCGCGCAGCTCGACGATCTCCGTCAGGTCGAAGCCGGTCGCCCCCATGATGCGGCGGGGGACCTCCAGGGCCCGCTCGCGCAGGGCCGTTCCCTCCTCGGTCAGCAGCACCCGTACCGACCGCTCGTCCTGCGCGCTGCGCTCGCGGCGCACCAGGCCGGCCGCCTCCAGCCGCTTGATCAGCGGGGACAGCGTGCCGGAGTCGAGCCGCAGGTGCTCGCCGAGCTTCTTGACCGGCAGGTCCCCCTGTTCCCACAGCACCAGCATCACCAGGTACTGCGGGTAGGTGAGTCCGAGGTCCTTGAGGATCACGCGGTAGACGCCGTTGAAGGCGCGGGACGCGGCGTGCAGCGAGAAGCAGATCTGGCGGTCCAGGCGGAGCCAGTCGGAGCCGGGGGCGGTGGGCGAGGCGGTCATGGCCTCAGGATAGCTCTTGCGACCGATTCAGTTGTGTGCAACTTAATTGTGTGCTCTACTTGAGCTCGTCCGGCGGCCGGGACAGGAGCCGCCGGAACACCGACTTCGTAAAGGGATGGTCTCCATGGACGCGCTGTACACCGCCGTCGCCACCGCCACCCACGGCCGTGAGGGCCGTGCCGTCTCCTCCGACGGCAGGATCGACCTCAAGCTGGCCCCGCCGGTGGAGCTGGGCGGCAACGGTGAGGGCACCAACCCCGAGCAGCTCTTCGCCGCCGGTTACGCCGCCTGCTTCGGCAGCGCCCTCGGCCTCGTCGGCCGCCAGGCGAAGGTGGACGTCAGCGAGGCGGCCGTGACCGCCGAGGTCGGCATCGGCAAGCAGGGCGAGGGCTTCGGCCTGAAGGTCACCCTGCGTATCGAGCTGCCGGACACCGTGGATGAGGCGACCGGCCGCAAGCTGATCGAGACCGCCCACCAGGTCTGCCCCTACTCCAACGCCACCCGCGGCAACATCGAGGTCGACCTCGTCGTCGAGTGACACCCGCCCAGGGCCTGGCCCGGCAGCCGGATGCGGCTGCCGGGCACGTCCTCGTGCGGCAGCGCTTCCGTCGTCCTGCGGACACGGCCGGGCCGTCCCGCCGGACGCCAGGTGGACGGCCGGCTCGGGGTGGGCCGCGTCGAACCGAGGGGCATGGGGAACTCCCGGTGGGACAGGCGGTGTTCAGGAGCGTCCGGTGACGGGAACGGGCCCGGAAGGCTGCGGCACGGTGGTCAGCGGGGTGCGTGCGCGGGCCGCGGGCGGCGCCGGTGTGCGCTCCTCGAGCGGGACCACCGGCAGCGGCTCCGTCTCGCCCAGCACCACGTGCCGTACGACCCGTTCGGCGGCGCGGCCGTCGTCCCAGGGGCAGAACCGCTCCCGGAACGCGGCCCTCAGCCGGGCGGAGCGCGAGCCGCACCAGTGGCCTGAGGCGAAGACGTCGATCAGCTCGTCCTCGCCGCGCGCGACCGCGCCCGGCGGGAACTCGCCCAGGTCGAAGTAGACGCCGCGGGTCGCCTCGTACGCCTCCCGGTCCGGGGTGTGCAGGACGATCGGCCGGTCCAGGGCCGCGTAGTCGAACATGACCGACGCGTAGTCGGTGAGCAGCGCGTCCGAGGCGAGGCACAGGTCCGGCACGCTCGCACGCCCGGAGACGTCGATGACCCGGACGCCCTCGGCCGGCACGTCACCGGGCGTGCGGGCCAGGACCGCGAAGCGCGGGCCGAGGCGGCGCAGGAACCGCTCCAGGTCCAGCTGCGGCAGCTGGGTGCGGCGGTGGTCGCGGTGCGCGGGCGCGTACAGGATCGCGACCGTGCCCTCGGGGACGCCGAGGGACTCGCGCAGCCGGGTCACGTCCGCGGACGTCGCCCGCTGGAAGACGTCGTTGCGGGGCGAGCCGTACTCCAGGGTGGTGTACCGGCCCGGGTGGACCCGCTCCCAGGTCAGGGTGGAGTGCCGGTTGCCCGACAGGACGTGGTCCCACCGGCCGGCCTCCCGCAGCAGCTCCTCGAAGTCCGTGTCCCGGGCCGCCGCCGGGCGCTCCTGGAGGTCGAGGCCCGCGTGCCCGAGCGGGGTGCCCTGCCGGGTCTGCACGTAGACCTGTCCGAGCCGCTTGCGCATCCCCCGGTCGAAGGCGGTGTCGGTCACCAGGTACGTGGAACGGGCCAGCGCCGTCCAGTACGCGGCCGTGCCCCGGCCGACGCGCCGCGGGCCCGGCGGCACCGTGTGCCCGGGCCCGGGACCGGCGACCCAGGCGGTGGCGATGTGCGGGGCGTACGCGCGAAACGCCTCCTCCAGGGCGCCCGGGTCGCCGCCGTGGCCCCGGCCCCCGTCGGCGGCGAACACCGCCCGGTCGGGACGCAGGGGCAGGCGCAGCTGGACCCGGTAGTGCAGCCGGAGCAGGCCGGAGCGCACGGCGCGGGCCGACTTCACCGCGGACTTCCCGACGCGCCGGCGGACGGCCGCGGCCAGCTGGAGCGCCCGGAAGGTGCGGTGCAGACCGAAGCGGACCAGGGCGTGCCGGCGCCGCAGCCGCGCGCCCGGTACCCGGTGGCGGCGGTAGTGGGCGCGGGCCCGGCGCAGGAACTCGCCGTGGCTGCCGCGCGGCAGCCTGCCCCGCCGGGTGAACACCACGGCGTAGTGGTCGATCATCCGCCGGAACAACTCCGGCCGCCAAAGGTCCAGTTCGGGATGGTCCGCGACGTAGGCGAACACCCGGTCGTACTGCTCGAAGAGGTCGAAGTGCCGCCGGCTGGTGGTGCCGAGGATGTTTCCCTGGCGGCGCTGCCGGTAGTGCACGCACACCCGGTCCAGGGTCGCGACCGTCTCCGCCGCCATCAGCACCGGGAAGGTCCAGGCGGTGTCCTCGTAGTAGCCCGGCGGGAAGGCGAACCCCCCGGCCGCCACGAACTCCCGCCGGTACGCCTTGTTCCAGGCGACCATCAGCACCCTGATCAGCCCCGGCCGGTCCGCGAGGCGGAACGGCGCGGGACCCTCCTGGGCCAGCTCGGCCGCGAGGTGGTTCCGCTCCGCCGTGCCGTCCCAGTAGGTGCGCGCGTAGTCGTACACCAGCACGTCCGGTTCGGCCGTCTCGCCGATCCGGTCGGCGGCCGCCCGCAGCGCGCCCGGGGTGAGCGTGTCGTCGCCGTCCAGGAAGACCAGGTAGTCGCCGGTCGCCACGGCCGTGCCCGCGTTGCGGGCCCGGCCGAGGCCCTGGTTCTCGGCCAGGTGGACGGGCCTGACGCGCGCGTCCCGGGCCGCGTACTCGTCGATGACCGCGCCGCAGGAGTCCGGGGAGCAGTCGTCCACCGCGATCAGTTCGAGGTCCGGGTACGACTGGGACAGCACGGAGTCCAGGCACTCGGAGAGGTACGCCTGGACCTCGTACGCGGGGACGATGACACTGAACCTGGGCAAGGGGCATCCATGGGTCGGTCGGCGCGGGCCTTCTGCCCGGGAACGGCCGATGGAGTGACCTGGTTACGGCTCGGGCGCCGATCGGGGTACATCGCGGTGAACGGAAAGGGGCGAACCGTCGCCGGCCCGCCCCTCAACCGTGCTCCCGGAGGGGCTACTTGACCGCGCCCGCCATCACGCCGGTCACGAACTGCCGCTGGAACGCGAAGAACACGGCCAGCGGGATCACCATGGAGATGAACGCGCCGGGCGCCAGCACGTCGATGTTGTTCCCGAACTGCCGTACCTGCGTCTGCAGGGCGACCGTGATCGGCTGGGTGCCGGACTTGGTGAACACCAGCGCGACCAGCATGTCGTTCCACACCCAGAGGAACTGGAAGATGCCGAGGCTCGCGATCGCCGGCCCGCCGAGCGGCATCACCACCCGGGTGAACAGCCGCAGTTCACCCGCGCCGTCGAGCCGGGCCGCCTCCAGCAGTTCGCGCGGGATCTCCGCGAAGAAGTTCCGCAGCAGGAACACCGCGAACGGCAGGCCGAAGCCCGTGTGGAACAGCACCACCCCCAGGATCGTCCCGAACAGCCCCAGCTTGCCGAAGAGTTCGGCGATCGGGATCAGCGCCACCTGCACCGGCACCACGAGCAGGCTCACCACGCCCAGGAACCACCAGTCCCGACCCGGGAACTCCATCCACGCGAACGCGTAGCCCGCGAGGGAGCCGATCACGACGACCAGCAGGGTCGCCGGCACCGTGATCAGCACCGTGTTCCACAGGGAGCCGGTGATGTCGCCGTTCTCCAGCAGCTTCTGGTAGCTGTCGAAGGTCAGCTGGGAGGGCTTGGTGAACACCGTCCACCAGCCGCTCGCGCTCATGTCCTCGGGGGAGCGCAGCGAGGAGATGAGCAGGCCGATGGTCGGCACCAGCCAGAACAGGCCCACGACGACCAGGAACGCGCGGACCAGCCCGCCGCTCAGCCGCTCCGCGATCCGCGAGCCGAGCGACTGCCGTGCTCCCGCCGTCGCGCCGACGGGCGCCACCTTCCCCATGCCCTCGGCGGTCGCCGTCATCGCCGCACCTCCCGCCGCAGCCGACGCACGTTGAACAGCATCACGGGGATCACCAGCAGCAGCAGGAACACCGCGATCGCGCTCGCGACGCCCGGCTGGCCCTCCGCGAAGCCCTTCCGGTACAGCTCCAGGGCGAGCACGTTCGCGTCGTCCTGGGAGGAGCCGGGGGCGATGATGTAGACGAGGTCGAACACCTTCAGCACATTGATCATCAGCGTGACCACGACGACCGCGAGCACCGGCGCGAGCAGCGGCACGGTGACCCTGCGGAACACCTGCCACTCGTTGGCGCCGTCCACCCGCGCGGCCTCCAGCAGTTCCCGGGGCACCCCCGCGAGCCCGGCCGCGATCAGCACCATGGCGAAGCCCGCCCACATCCACACGTAGGATCCGATGATCGCCGGGGTGACCAGCGTCGGGCCGAGCCACTCCACGCCGTTGTACGGCTCCCGGAAGTTGTCCGCCGGCAGCCTCAGCCGCGCCCCGTCCGCCGACGCGGGCAGCATGAAGGTGCCGTCCGCGGCGGCCTTCGTCGAGGCCACCACCTTGCCGTCCTTCACCGCCTCGATCCGCATCCCGGCATAGCCCAGCTCGGACGGGTCGGGCGCGCCGAGCCTGCCGACCCCCTTGCCGCGGGTGAAGTCCTGCCAGGTGGTGCCGGTGACCTTCCCCGGCTCGGGCCTCGCGGCGACGGCCTTGCGCGCGCTGTCCGGCATCTGGTCCGGGGCGACCCCCACGAGCGGGAGCGCCACCGGCTGCCCGGCGTGCACGGCGGCCCGGGTGAGGAAGCCGCCCTCCTGGGCCACGAGCGGCGACTCACGGCCCGGGTGCGCCTGGGGGAACGCCGAGGACTGCGCGAAGGTGTCGTGCACCCCCACCCACACCGCGTTCGCTACGCCCTTGTGCGGGTCCTGGTCGTACACCAGCCGGAAGATGATCCCGGCCGCGAGCATCGAGATCGCCATCGGCATGAAGACGACCAGCTTGAACGCCGTTCCCCAGCGCACCCGTTCGGTCAGCACCGCGAAGATCAGCCCGAGCGCGGTGGACACCGTGGGCGCGAACACCACCCAGAGGATGTTGTTCTTCAGCGCCGTACGGATGCCGTCGTCGGTGAAGATGGCCCTGTAGTTGTGGAAGCCGGCGAAGCCGTCGCCCGAGGCGTTGTAGAAGCTGCGGACGAGGGAGTACCCGATCGGGTAGACCACGAGCGCGCCCAGCAGCACCAGGGCGGGCAGCAGGAACAGGACTGCCACGGTCTTGCGGGTGCCGGTCACGCTTCTGCGACCGCGGGACGCGGCGGGACCCGGTGGGGCCCCGGCCGCCGCTGCCGACGCCATGGCCGGATCAGCTCCCGCTTCCGTACGCGGCCGCCGCGTCCTTCTCCAGTTGCGCCTGGGCGCCCGCGACGTCCTTGGGGTTCTTCAGGAAGTCCTGCAGGTCCTTCCACTCGCCCTTGCCCGGGGTGCCGCCGAACGCCTGCGGTGCCTGGTCGGACATGTCGAAGCGGAAGTCGTCGCCGGACGCGATCAGCGCCTTGGCGATCTTCTGCTGCACCGCGTTCGGGTACGCCGAGACCGGCACGTTCTTGTTGGGCGACAGGTAGCCGCCGAGCTTCGCCTGGATCGTCGCCGCGTCCGGGGAGGCGAGGAAGGTGACCAGGGCCTGCGCGGCCTTGGAGTCCTTCAGGACCACCGCCGCGTCGCCGCCGGAGACCACCGGCGCGGTCGAGCCCACGGCCGGGAACGGGAACACCTTCGCGTCCGTGCCCACCTTCGCCTTGGTCTCGGCGATGTTGACCTGCACGAAGTCGCCCTCGTACACCATCGCCGCCTTCGGCTGGTCGCCACCGGTGAAGGTCTGGGTGACCGAGTTCGGGAACTCCGTCTGCAGAGCGCCGTCCTGACCGCCCGCCAGGTAGTCCTTCTTGCCCCAGATCTGCGCCAGCGTCGTCAGCGCCTGCTTCACCGACGGATCGGTCCACTTGATCTTGTGCTGGGCGAGCTGGTCGTACTTCTCGGGGCCCGCCTGCGACAGATAGACGTTCTCGAACCAGTCGGTCAGCGGCCAGCCGTCCGCGCCGGGCACCGAGAACGGGGTGACACCGGAGTCGTACACCGCCTGGGCGGTGGTCAGCAGGTCTTTCCAGGTCTTGGGCTCCTTGGCGCCCGCGTTCTCGAAGACCTTCGCGTTGTACCAGACCAGCGACTTGTTGGCGGCCTTGTAGTAGACGCCGTACTGCTTGCCGTCGACCTTGCCGATGTCCTGCCAGCCCTGCGAGTAGTTCGCCCGGAGCTGCTTCAGGGCATCCGGCCCGACCGGCTTGGCCCAGCCCTTCTGCACGGCCTGCTTGATGGCGCCCGGCTGCGGCAGCATCGCCACGTCCGGCGGCTGGCCGCCCGCGATCTTCGAACCGAGGAAGTTGATGATCGGGTCCTGCGCGGGCACGAAGGTGACCTTCGCACCGGTGCGCTTCTCGAACTCCGCGAGGACCTTCTTGAAGTTCGTCTGCTCCTGGCCGGTCCAGACGGCGGCGATCTCCAGGTTCGCGCCGTTCAGCTTCGGCAGTGCGACGGAGGAACCGCCCGCGGTGGGGCTCCCGCCGTCGCCCCCGCCGCTCTTCTCGTCCTTGCCGCCGCTGGAGCAGGCGGTGAGCGCGAGGGCTCCCGCGAGCAGTGCGGCGCACGTGGCGACGGCCCTGTCTGTCCGGATGGTGCTGCTCGTTCTGCGCATCACTTCCCCGTTCGTCGTTCTCCGTTGAACGTCGTTGAACATCAGAAGAGTGTCCCGTGCGCTCCGGTCTACGCCGGGCCGCTCAAGGGCGGCAAGAGCGCCTGCGCCGTACGGCATCTCATCGTGACCCGCTCGTGACCGGCGGCGTATGCGCGCGGACTTCGGGGGACCGCCGGTCTCCGGCCACGGCCCCGGTCACCGCCGCGGTCACGGCTGCGGTCACAACAGGGAGGGCATCACAGCAGGGAGGGCACCTGTGCCGCCGCGACCTCCCGGGCGGCCCGCTCCACCGCGCTCGCCAGCAGCGCCAGGTCCGTGGGGCCGTTGCCCAGCTCCCGGACCGGCCGGCGGGCCGGCGGGTCGCCCATGCGCTGCCAGTCCAGCGGGACCACCGTGGGCCGCTGGGTCGCCGTCCGCGGGATACGGCCGGTCACCCGGCCGCCCTGGAAACCGACGCTCCGCCCGTCCGCCCACACCAACCGCCCGCGTCCCGGCGCCGGTTCGTCCGGTCCGGGCATGGCGGCCTCCAGCGTGACCCTGAGCCCGGCCCGGCGCACCGGCTCGGTCTCCGCCGTACGGCCCCCGGTCGCGGCCGCCGCCACCAGGTGCACCCCGAGCCGCTCGCCCTCCCGGGCCACCGCCTCCAGCGCCCGCATCACCGACCCGGCGGCGGGCCGGCCCGGCGAACCGAGCGCGGGGGAGACCAGCGCGTCCAGGTCGTCGGCGACCACCACCAGCCGGGGCAACGGCGGCGCGGCCTCCGCGCGTTGCCGGGCCGCCGCGCCCGGCCGCAGCCGCAGGGTGGAACTGGGCGGGGCCTCTATGTCGCCGTTGCCGACCGGGGCGCGCTGGGCGACGATCCGGCCGGAGACCTCGCGCCCCGCGTGCCACTGCGCGAAGTCGGTCCGCCCCAGCAGCTCGGCCCGCCGCTTCAGCTCGGCCGTCAGCGACTGCGCGAACTCCCGCATGCGCACGGGGTCGTTGGCGACGAGGTGGGTGGTGACGTGCGGTATGTCCGTGCACGCGCGCAGGCCCTCGCCGCGCGCGGCGCCCGCGCCGGTCCCGTCCCGGCCGTCGATCAGCACCACGCTCAGCCGGTCCGGCCGCTCGGCTGCCGCCAGCGAGGCCACCGCGGCCCGCAGCAGCTCCGTACGGCCGCTGCCGGGCGGCCCCTCGACCAGCAGGTGCGGACCGTCGGCCACCAGGTCCGCGGTAACCGGGCCGCGCGGTCCGGCACCGAGCACCGCGCGGGCCCGGCCGCCCAGCGCCTCGGTGTCGTCGGCGGCGTCCGCCCAGCGCGCCATCAGTGACGCGGGGGTGGCCCGGGCCAGCCCCAGCTCGTCCAGCAGCCGCGCCGACTGCGGCAACGGCGTGGCCACGCGCGCGTGCGGCTCGCCGGGCGGGCCGTCCGGGCGCAGGGGCGCCAGTGCCCGCGCGAACCGCTCCGCCCAGGCGGCGGAGACGGCGTCCACCGCGGCGACCGTGCCGGTCCCGACGGGACCGCCCGGCGCCACCCGCAGCAGCTGCAGCGCGCCGGCGACGTCGCCGCTGAGCAGGGCCACGGCACCGCAGTGCCGGAACGTCGGGGTCGCCGCGCACGCGGCCTCGTACGTCGTCGCCACGGGGGAGGCGGGCGAGGCCGGGTCGGTCTCGGCCAGGCACAGCACATGGATCCCGGCCCGCGGCCCGGCCACGGCGAGCCGCGCCACGGCCTCCCGCAGCGCGGCGCCGCCGGGATCGCCGTCCACCACGACGACCGTGTACGGCCCCGCGAACCCGACGGCCCCGTCCGGCCCGGCGTCCTCCCTGGCCCAGGAGGGCCGCCGGCCGGGGGCGGCCACCGGGGCGCCGGGAGCCCGACCGGGGCCGTGGGCCGCTCGGTGTGGCGCGGGCGGGGTGCCCTGGTCGACCGGGCCGGCGGGGGCGCCCGCGGCGAAGCCCGGGGTTCCGGCCGTCCCGGGCGCGGGAGGCGTGGGCCCGGCCTGGCCGGGGACGTATGCGCCCGGGACCCCCTGGCCGTGGGGGGCGTGGCCCTGGGCGGAGGGGGCGGGCCCAGGGTGACCGGGGGCGTACGGGCCCGGCTGGGCCTGGGCATGGCCGCCGGGCGCGGTCGGGGCCGTGCCCGCGGGGTGGGGCCGGTTCTGGTCGTACGGACCGGGTGCGGCCTGGTCATAGGGACCGGACGCGGCCGGAACGGTGCCCCGCACGGGTGCGGTGGAGCGGTCGTACGGGCCCGGCTGGGCCTGGCCGTGGCCGCCGGGCGCGGTCGGGGCCGTGCCCGCGGACCGGGAGGTGCTCTGGGTGGGGATCCTCGGGGTGCCGGCAGGCGTGCCGAGTGCGGGCGCGCCGGGTGCCGGGACGCGCGTGGGGTGCGCGGCGGTCCTTCCCGTGGCCGCGTGGTCCTCCAGCCGGCGCAGGAGCTCCTCCGTGCGGGCCGCCGCCTGTTCCCGGTCGTAGGCCAGCAGCAGGCGGCAGTCCTGGCCGTGCCCCGGCCTGACGTGCGGGAGCCAGCCGAGCCAGGACCACTCGGCCGCGCGCTCCTCCACCGGGCGCGAACGGTCGGCGCTGATCAGCACGATCTCCAGCAGATCCGGCGAGTGCAGCGCGGCGAGCTGGGCCACCACGGCACGGGCGAGGCCGGACAGCCGGGGACGCGGCCCGGCGAGACCCAGCGCGCCCGCCTCGCGCGGCGCCGCGGTCACCGGGACGGCGGGCAGCAGCCCGGAACCGCCCGGCGCGCTCCGGTCGGCGGTGCCCAGCCGTACGGTCAGCGCCTCCGGGTGTCCCGGCCCCCGCTCCCACAGCCGGGGCCCGGGGCCCAGCACCGTCAGCAGCAGGGCCGCCGGGTCCGGCCAGGTGTCCGGCCGCCGGGGTGCCTCGGCCACCGGGGCGGCGCCCGCCGGGGCGGCCGTTGCGCGGAACGTCTCCGGGACCTCCTGCTGCTCGGCCCGCCCGCCGGCCAGCCGCCGGGCCCAGGCGCCGATTCCGCGCCGCCGCGTGCCCTCGCCGGGCCCGCCGGCACCGAGGCGTCCCACGTGCGTGTCCCCGCCGTGGGCCGGATCCGTGCCACGGCTCTCCATGCCCGGCGCCCCGCCCTGCCCCGGGACCGCGGGCGCCTCCCGCCGCCGGTGCTCCTGGGCCCCCGCGCCCCCGCCGGCGGCCCCCCAGCCGGCGGGGGCGTAGGAATGCCCCCCCGAGGCCGTCGTTCCGGAAAGCTCCACCCGCTGGGCCCCGAAGGAACCGGAGGGTCCATCGGCCCCCGGGGCCCCACCGTCCGCCGAGGACTGCCCGCCCCCTGCGGCGACCCGTACGCACCCTTCCCCGTCGGCCACCGTCTCCACGCGGGCCCCGGGTCCCCCGGAAGGAGTAACCCGCAGCGCCGATTCGCCGATCCGCAGCAGCGCCCCGGCGGGGAACCGCACCGGACGGTCGGTGACGCGCACCGCGTCGAGCGTCGTGCCGTTCGTGGACCCGAGGTCGGCGACCGAGACGCGGCCGTCCGCGCCGACCGTGACCGCGCAGTGCAGCCGGGAGACGTCGGGGTCGTCCAGCGGCACGTCGGCCTCGCCGGAGCGGCCGACGGTGATGCGGCCGCCGTGCAGCAGATGGACCCCGCCCGCGTCCGGGCCCGCGACCACGTGCAGCTGGGTCGGCGCGTCGTCCAGTTCCGGGTGCGGCTCGGCCACCGCGGGGGCGCCCAGGGACAGCACGGCGCCGTCGACCAGCGGAGGCTCGCCGAGCGTGGAGCGGCGCAGGTCCAGGCGGTCGGTGCCGGCGTAGATCACGACGGCCGCGCCGCCGGTGTCCCGGCCGGTGCCGCCGTCCCCGCCGCCCGCTCCGGCCAGTGCCGACGCGACCGCGCCGAGTTCCGTGCCCGCGGGCGCCGTGACCAGCACGTCGCGGCTCGCGGCGCGGCCCCGCTGCGGGGAGGGGCCCAGCGGGTCTACGACGGTCAGCCGGATCTGCATCGGCGTCAGCGGTCCCTTCTGCGCGGGTCTGCGGGCGCGGACTTCCCCCCACCCCACACGAGCACGTCGGCCAGTACTGGGAGGCATCCTCGCACCTGCCACCGACAACGCGCCCGGCACCCGGTAATAAGTGATCTTGATTGGTCGGCTCTGCCCCCAAAAGTGCCTGACCAGGACCGCCCCCGCGATCACTTGAGATCGGTCACGTCCGTCCCTCGGCAACCACGAGCCAAAGACGCGCGTCTTTCCTTCGAACATGCTCGGGAACGCATACGTAGTGCTCCGAAGGGCGGCACTACAGTGGTTCGGAACAACCGGAATGCAGCGAAGCAAGCATCAGCAAGCAGCAGGGAGCGCGTGACGTGCGGCCAGTCGGCAGCAAGTACCTGCTTGAGGAGCCGCTCGGACGCGGCGCCACAGGCACCGTCTGGCGTGCCCGCCAGCGCGAGACCGCCGGCGCCGAGGCGGCCGTGGCCGGCCAGCCGGGCGAGACCGTCGCCATCAAGGTCCTGAAGGAAGAGCTGGCGAGCGATCCCGACATCGTGATGCGCTTCCTGCGGGAGCGCTCGGTCCTGCTCCGGCTCACCCACCCGAACATCGTCCGGGTGCGCGACCTGGTCGTCGAGGGCGATCTGCTGGCCCTGGTCATGGACCTCGTCGACGGCCCCGACCTGCACCGCTACCTGCGCGAGAACGGCCCCCTCACGCCCGTCGCCGCCGCGCTGCTGACGGCCCAGGTCGCCGACGCGCTCGCCGCGAGCCACGCCGACGGCGTGGTCCACCGCGACCTCAAGCCCGCCAACGTGCTGCTCATGCAGCACGACGGCCGCATGCACCCCAAGCTGACCGACTTCGGCATCGCCCGCCTCGCCGACTCCCCGGGCCTGACCCGCACCCAGGAGTTCGTCGGCACGCCCGCGTACGTCGCGCCGGAGTCCGCCGAGGGCCGCCCGCAGACCTCCGCCGTCGACATCTACGGCGCCGGCATCCTGCTGTACGAGCTGGTCACCGGCCACCCGCCGTTCTCCGGCGGCAGCGCCCTGGAGGTGCTGCACCAGCACCTGAGCGCCGAGCCGCGCCGCCCCTCGACCGTCCCGGACCCGCTGTGGACGGTCATAGAGCGGTGCCTGCGCAAGAACCCCGCGGAGCGCCCCAGCGCCGAGAACCTGGCGCGCGGGCTGCGGGTCGTCGCCGAGGGCGTCGGCGTGCACTCGAACGCCGCCCAGATCGCCGCCGCCGAGGGGGTGGGCGCGCTGCTCGCGCCCGACCCGGCCCCGGCCGCCGTCCCGGGCGTGCCCGGCGCCGCCGATCCCACCCAGGTGCTGCCCACGAACGCGCCGCAGGGGGCGTACGACCCGAACGGCGCCACCAGCGTGCTGCCACACACCGGCCCCGCCGGTGCCGCCGACCCCACCGCCGTACTGCCGCACACCGGCGCCGCCGACCCGACGGCGATGCTGCCGAACACGGCCCCGCAGGGGCAGGGACCCGACCAGCCGCACCCCTGGCAGACCCAGCTGCGCGCCGCCCGCGACCGCAACGAGCAGACGCAGGTGCAGTTCCTGGCCCCCGAGGACGACCCGCTGCACCACCGGCCGCAGCGTCAGGTCGCCCGGCCCCAGCAGCAGCCGCGCCAGGCCCCGCAGGGCGGCGGCCGGCAGCCCCAGCCGCGCGGCCGGCAGCAGGGATACGGCTACGCGCCGCAGCAGCAGCCCCAGCAGTACGCCCCGCCGCAGCAGCCGCAGCGGTACGCGCCGCCGGAGCCGCAGCGGCCCGCGCGCGAGCCCCGGGCGCCGCGTCAGCGCAGCGCCAACCCGATGAAGATCCCGGGCCTCGGCTGCCTGAAGGGCTGCCTGTTCACGATCGTCATCCTGGTGGTGGCGAGCTGGCTCGTCTGGGAGCTGACCCCGCTGCACACCTGGGTCGGCCAGGGCCGTGGCTACTGGCACGAGGTGTCCCACTGGGCGGGTCAGGTGAGCCGTTGGGTCAAGGACCTGGGCGGCTCGTCGAGCGGTGGCAACTGACCGCGAGTTTGCTGATTTGTCGACATCTGGCGGGTGATTTCCGTCTCCGCGGTGAAGGTTGGCTCGTCGGACGCGTAGTTTTAACGACAACACGCGTCTGTAGGAGCAGTCTTGGCACGGAAGATCGGCAGCCGGTACACCGCGAACCAGATCCTGGGGCGGGGCAGCGCCGGCACGGTGTGGCTGGGCGAGGGACCCGAGGGCCCCGTCGCCGTCAAGCTGCTGCGTGAGGACCTCGCCTCCGACCAGGAGCTCGTCGGGCGCTTCGTGCAGGAGCGCACCGCGCTGCTCGGCCTGGAGCACCCGCACATCGTCACCGTGCGCGACCTCGTGGTCGACGGCAACGACCTGGCTCTGGTCATGGACCTGGTGCGCGGCACCGATCTGCGCACCCGCCTGGAGCGTGAGCGGCGGCTCGCCCCGGAGGCGGCCGTGGCGATCGTCGCCGACGTCGCCGACGCGCTGGCGGCGGCCCACGCGGCGGGGGTCGTGCACCGGGACGTCAAGCCCGAGAACGTGCTGCTGGACATGCAGGGCCCGCTCGGTCCCGGCGGGGCCCACCCGGCGCTGCTCACCGACTTCGGCGTGGCCAAGCTGATCGACACGCCCAGGCGGACCCGGGCCACGAAGATCATCGGAACGCCGGACTACCTGGCGCCCGAGATCGTCGAGGGCCTGCCCCCGCGGGCCGCCGTGGACATCTACGCCCTGGTGACGGTCCTGTACGAGCTGCTGGCGGGCTTCACCCCCTTCGGCGGCGGCCACCCCGGCGCGGTGCTGCGCCGCCACGTCACCGAGACCGTCGTACCGCTGCCCGGCATCCCCGAGGAGCTGTGGCAGCTGATCGTGCAGTGCCTCGCCAAGGCCCCCGCCTCCCGGCTGCGCGCCTCCGAGCTGGCGGCGCGGCTGCGGGAGCAGCTGCCGATCCTGGCGGGCATGCCGCCGCTCGACGTGGACGAGCCGGACCCGGCCGAGGCGTCCGCGGAGGAGGAGCCGGCGCCCGCGGGTCCGGCGGGGGAGGAGCCGGTACGGCGACGGGGAGCGGTGTCGCTGGTCCCCGGGGCCAAGCCGGACTCCAACCGGGACACGCACACGTCGATGCGGGTGCCGGCGCCGGACGAGCTGGCCGGCGGCGCCCACGGGACCGCCCGCGCTCCCCGGGCCACCGGCGCGCCCCGGCCGGGCTCGGCGCGCCACAGGGCCGCGGTACGGCGGCGCCGGATCACCCTCGGCGTGTCCGGCGCGGTCCTGGCGGCCCTGATCGCCGCCGGCGCCTGGTGGGCCTCCTCCGACAGCGACACCCACCCCGGCCCCCAAACCCACACCACGTCGACCCCCTGACCGCGCCAGGCGTCCCCCACACCGGCCCCGGGCGACACCGGCGGGCCCTGACCCGGTCGGCCGGAGGCGGCCCCGCCGGCCTCATCCCGGTGGCGGCGAAGGGCACCCCTCCGGCCCGGTCCCGAGGTCCGGCCCCGCCGATCCGGCCACACCGCGAAAGCGGCGTCGCCGTATCCGGCCTCACCTCGGAAGTGGCGTCGCCGCATCCGGCCTCACCCTGGAATCGGCTTCGCCGCCCCGTCCCCGTCGGTCGGAGGTGGCCCCGCCGGTCTCATCCCGGTGGTGGCGAAGGGCGCCCCTCCGGCCCGGTCCCGAGGTCCGGCCCCGCCGAACCGGCCACGCTCCGGAAACGGCCTCGCCGCATCCGGCCACACCCCGGAAACGGCCTCACCGCCCCGTCCCCGTCGGCCGGAGGGCAACGGTTCGCCGGTAGGCCCCCCGGGTCCTGGCGTGGTCGCCCGGAAGCGCGGCCCGGCCGGTGGCCTGTCCGCCCCGGACCGCTGGTTCCCGCCCCGGCCCCGCTGGTTCCCGTTCCGGTCGGCCGGGACGGTGTCCCGTGGGCCTGGTCCGGCCGGGCCCCGGTCGCTCCGTGCGCCCCGCTCCGGCGGCCCGGGGCCCGGTCGCGGGCCCGGGGGCGGCACGGCCGGGGCTGGCTGCCCGGCGGAGCCGTTACGCTGGATGCGTGGCAGTCGTCGATGTATCCGAAGAGCTGAAGTCCCTCTCCTCGACCATGGAGTCGATCGAGGCCGTCCTGGACCTCGACAAGCTGAGGGCAGACATCGCCGTGCTCGAGGAGCAGGCGGCCGCGCCGTCCCTCTGGGACAACCCGGACGAGGCGCAGAAGATCACCAGCAAGCTCTCCCACCTCCAGGCCGAGGTCAGGAAGGCGGAGGGGCTGCGCGGCCGCATCGACGACCTCGCGGTCCTCTTCGAGATGGCCGAGGAGGAGGACGACCCGGACACCCGCGCCGAGGCCGAGTCCGAGCTGGCCGCGGTGAAGAAGTCGCTGGACGAGATGGAGGTCCGCACCCTCCTGTCCGGCGAGTACGACTCCCGTGAGGCGCTCGTCAACATCCGCGCCGAGGCCGGCGGCGTCGACGCCGCCGACTTCGCCGAGAAGCTCCAGCGCATGTACCTGCGCTGGGCCGAGCAGCGCGGTTACAAGACGGAGCTCATCGAGACGTCGTACGCCGAAGAGGCCGGCATCAAGTCGACCACCTTCTCCGTCCAGGCGCCCTACGCCTACGGCACCCTCTCCGTCGAGCAGGGCACGCACCGCCTCGTGCGCATCTCGCCCTACGACAACCAGGGCCGCCGCCAGACCTCCTTCGCGGGCGTCGAGGTGCTGCCCGTGGTCGAGCAGACCGACCACATCGAGATCGACGAGTCCGAGCTGCGCGTGGACGTGTACCGGTCCTCGGGCCCCGGCGGTCAGGGCGTCAACACGACCGACTCCGCGGTCCGGCTGACCCACCTCCCCACCGGCATCGTGGTCTCCTGCCAGAACGAGCGCTCGCAGATCCAGAACAAGGCCACGGCGATGAACGTCCTCCAGGCCAAGCTGCTGGAGCGCCGCCGGCAGGAGGAGCAGGCCAAGATGGACGCCCTCAAGGGCGACGGCGGCAACTCCTGGGGCAACCAGATGCGTTCCTACGTGCTGCACCCGTACCAGATGGTCAAGGACCTGCGCACCGAGCACGAAGTGGGCAACCCCGAGGCCGTGTTCAACGGCGAGATCGACGGTTTCCTGGAGGCCGGCATTCGCTGGCGCAAGCAGCAGGAGAAGTAACTTTGTCGACATGACAACTGCCGCCCGGGAGGCGGCAGTTGTCTTATGTCTGGGTTTTACATCACACTCACACCCTTCAACTCCCCCCAAAAACCTCCCCCCTGGACATTGCGCCCGCAATGCCCTTGACGTTGCTTTGAAAAATCGGAAGGGTGAAGCGCGGCATGCGTACCTTGGGGCGCATGTGAACCGGGGGAATGAGTTGACGCACACTTCGTCACCGGCTGCCTCCGTCGATCACGGCACGCCCCACGCGCCGCCTCATTGACGAACAGCTACTGGGGGTAGCAACCACATGACGAAGAAGACGCGGATCCGGGTCGCGCGGATAGCCGCCGGCGCCGTGATCGCGGCCGGTGCGTCACTGACCGCGGCCGGCGCGGCATCCGCCCTGGACCTCGGTGTCCAGGCGGGCCCGATCAGCCTCGGCGTGAGCGCCGACGGCAACGACGACGGTGGGAACACCGACGGTGGCGGCGGCTGCGACCCGGTCGGTGTCTGCGACACCACCGGTGGCACGACCGACGGCGGTACCACCGACGGCGGCACCACGACGACCGACGGCGGCACGACCGACGGCGGGACCACCGACGGTGGCACGACCACTGACGGTGGCACCACGGACGGCGGCACGACCACCACCGACGGCGGCACGGTGACCATCGGCGGTACCACGGACGGTGGCAACACCGACGGTGGCAACGGCAACGGCGGCAACACCGACGGTGGCAACGGCGGTGACAACGGCACCGGCGGCGGCAACGGCAACGGTGGCAACACCGACGGTGGCAACGGCGGTGACAACGGCACCGGCGGCGGCAACGGCACCGGCGGCGGCAACGGCACCGGCGGCGGCAACGGCACCGGCGGCGGCAACGGCGGCGGCTCCACCACCGGCGGCGGCAACGGCGGCTCCACGACCGGCGGCGGCCACTCCGGCACCACCGGCGGCTCCGGCACCACCGGTGGCTCCGGCACCGGCGGCAACAACGACACCCCCCAGGGCGGCGGCAACAACAACGCCTCCCAGGACGAGGGCTCCTCGGCCCTCACCGACACCGGGTCCGACACCCAGGCCCAGGGCGGCGGCAAGCAGCTCGCCGAGACCGGTGCCGGCCAGACCGCGTTCCTGCTCGTCGGCGCCGCGACGATGATCGCCGGCGGCATCGGCTTCCGCGTCCTGCCGCGTCTGGTGAACGGCCGGGGCGGCGCGGCCGCCTGAGCGTAGCCGTACGGTCACGCCCCGCGTGCACCGCGCATGCCCAAGGGCCCGGAGCTCGGCGCTCCGGGCCCTTTGGGGTTTCTCGGGCTTTTCTTACGCGGTCTGGTGCGCCAGCAACGCGACCGCGGCGATCAGCACCGCCAGCATCGCGATCAGCGCCATCGGGTTCAGACCCGCGAGGAAGCCCTGCTCCTGCTGCAGTCGCTCGCGGTTGGCGCGGCACACGGGGCACCGGCCCTCGCTCACGGGCGCCGCACAGTTCGCGCACACCAACCGGTCGTACGTCATGCGCTCGCCCTCCTTGCACCGGCCATCACACGTACAACGTCCACGGGAACGAGAACGTTCCCCCTACCACTGTGCCAGTTTCCTCCGGGGCGTGCGCGGGGCCCGTGCACGGGGGGAGGGAACGGCGACCGGTACAAAAACGTACAAGTCTTGCCCAACCTCAACCTGCGACTGCACTTGCACACCCGGTTCGCGTATGGTCACGCTCATCTACCCCCGGCGACCCGTGGTGCATCCGTGATCCGATTCGACAATGTCTCCAAGGTCTACCCCAAGCAGACCCGCCCCGCACTCAGGGATGTCTCCCTGGAAGTGGAGAAGGGCGAGTTCGTGTTCCTCGTGGGGTCCTCCGGCTCCGGAAAGTCCACCTTCCTGCGGCTCGTACTCCGCGAGGAGCGGTGCAGCCACGGACAGGTGCACGTGCTGGGCAAGGACCTCGCGCGCCTCTCCAACTGGAAGGTGCCGCAGATGCGCCGCCAGCTGGGGACCGTCTTCCAGGACTTCCGCCTGCTGCCCAACAAGACGGTCGCGGAGAACGTGGCCTTCGCGCAGGAGGTGATCGGCAAGTCCCGTGGCGAGATCCGCAAGTCCGTGCCCCAGGTGCTCGACCTCGTCGGCCTCGGCGGCAAGGAGGACCGGATGCCCGGCGAGCTGTCCGGCGGTGAGCAGCAGCGCGTGGCCATCGCGCGCGCCTTCGTCAACCGGCCCAAGCTGCTGATCGCCGACGAGCCCACCGGCAACCTCGACCCGCAGACCTCCGTCGGCATCATGAAGCTGCTCGACCGGATCAACCGGACGGGCACCACCGTCATCATGGCGACGCACGACCAGAACATCGTGGACCAGATGCGCAAGCGCGTCATCGAGCTGGAGAAGGGCCGCCTCGTCCGCGACCAGACGCGCGGCGTCTACGGCTACCAGCACTGACCCGCCGCCCGAGTCCGTCCACGGAAAGGCACAACCCGCCGCCATGCGCCCCCAGTTCGTCCTGTCGGAGATCGGTGTCGGTCTCCGCCGCAACCTGACGATGACCTTCGCCGTCATCGTCTCCGTCGCCCTGTCCCTGGCGCTCTTCGGTGGCTCGCTGCTGATGAGCGACCAGGTCAGCACCATGAAGGGCTACTGGTACGACAAGGTCAACGTCTCGATCTTCCTGTGCAACAAGCACGACGCCGAGTCGGACGTCAACTGCGCCAAGGGCGCGGTCACCGAGGACCAGAAGAAGCAGATCCTCGCGGACCTGAACAAGATGCCGGTCGTCGAGAAGGTGACGTACGAGTCGCAGGACGAGGCGTACAAGCACTACAAGCAGCAGTTCGGCAACTCCCCGCTGGCCAGCTCCCTCACGCCGGACCAGATGCAGGAGTCGTACCGGATCAAGCTCAAGGACCCGCAGAAGTACCAGGTGATCGCCACCGCGTTCAACGGGCGTGACGGCGTGCAGTCGGTGCAGGACCAGAAGGGCATCCTGGACAACCTCTTCCAGCTGCTCAACCTGATGAACCGGGGCGCGCTCGGCGTGATGGCGCTGATGCTGTTCGTGGCGCTGCTGCTGATCGTCAACACCGTGCGCGTGTCGGCGTTCAGCCGCAGGCGCGAGACCGGGATCATGCGCCTGGTCGGTGCCTCGGGCTTCTACATCCAGGCGCCGTTCATCGCCGAGGCGGCCGTCGCCGGTCTCATCGGCGGCTCCCTCGCCTGTGTGTTCCTGATCGTCGGCCGGTACTTCACCATCGACCACGGCATGGACCTGTCCCACAAGCTCACGCTCATCAACTTCGTCGGCTGGGACGCGGTGTTGACCAAGCTGCCGCTGATCCTCGCGACGAGCGTGCTGATGCCCTCCCTTGCGGCGTTCTTCGCGCTGCGCAAGTACCTGAAGGTGTGACGCATGCCAAGGGAGACGTCGAGGCATCCGGCCCTGCGTCTGCGTGCGTTGTCCTAGACTCACGGCCATGCCGGGCCGAGACCTGTTCTGTCCGCCCCGCCGCCACCGCCGCGGCGGGGCCGCACTGACCTTGGTCTTCGCGGGCGTACTGGTCGCCGGGGTCGCGACCGGCTCCTTCCCGGACCCCTACCACCCCGCGCGCCGGACCACCCCCGGCCCGGCCCGCGCGCTGACCCGGCACGAGGACGTGCAGAAGGCCGCCGCCGAGGCGATGGCCGACGGCAAGTCCCCGATGGAGGCCGCCGAACGGGCCGTCAGCCGCAGCGGGGACCGCTGGGGCGCCGTCTACTCCGAGGGCGAGTACCAGGAGTTCCAGGAGGCGCTGGACGGCCGCTACACCGGCGTCGGCCTGTGGGCGCGGCGCGAGCAGGACGGCCGGATCGAGGTGACCCGGGTGCAGCCCGGCTCGCCGGCGGCCACGGCCGGGATCCGCACGGGCGACCGGCTGCGCAGCGTCGACGGCAGCGGGGTCGACGGCCGACCGGTCACCGAGGTGGTCTCCTTACTACGCGGCGACGCCGACGACGCGCCCGCCGGTACGACGGTCACCCTGGGCCTCCAGCGCGGCACGCGCGCGTGGAGCGAGACCCTGCACCGCGCCCGGCTGTCCACCGACTCCGTGACCGTGCGCCGGTTGCCGGGCGGGGTCACCGTCATCAAGGTCGCCGCGTTCACCAGGGGCTCCGGCGAGGCCGTCCGGGAGGCGGTCCGCGAGGCCCCGGCCGACGCCGGGATCGTCCTCGACCTGAGCGGCGACTCCGGCGGCCTGGTCACCGAGGCGGTGGACACCGCCTCCGCGTTCCTCGACGGCGGCCTGGTCGCCACCTACGACGTCGACGGCGCCCAGCGCGCCCTGCGCGCCGAGCCCGGCGGCGACACCGCCCGCCCCCTGGTCGTGCTCGTCGACGGCGGCACCATGAGCGCGGCCGAGATGCTCACCGGGGCCCTCCAGGACCGGGGCCGGGCGGTCGTGATCGGCTCCCGCACCTTCGGCAAGGGCTCCATCCAGATGCCGACCGAGCTGCCCGACGGATCGGTGGCCGAGCTGACCGTGGGCCACTACCGCACCCCGCTGGGCCACGCGGTCGACGGCCGGGGCATCACCCCGGACCTGGAGGCGGGCTCGGGGGCCCTGCAGCGGGCCGAGACGGTCCTGACCGGACTGGGTGATCCTTCGTAGCCCCGGGTAATCCGCTTCCCCCGCACCCCCTCCGTGGTGCGAAAATGGTCGGCACTATGGCTAAGGAAAAAGGGCGCAAGCTGATCGCGCAGAACAAGAAGGCGCGGCACGACTACCACATCCTCGACACCTACGAGGCCGGTCTGGTCCTCATGGGCACCGAGGTGAAGTCGCTGCGCCAGGGGCGGGCGTCGCTGGCCGACGGCTTCGTGCAGCTGGACGGTCACGAGGCGTGGCTGCACAACGTGCACGTGCCCGAGTACAGCCAGGGCACCTGGACCAACCACAGTGCCCGCCGCAAGCGGAAGCTGCTGCTGCACCGCGAAGAGATCGACAAGCTGGAGTCCAAGTCCCAGGAGACGGGTCACACGATCGTGCCCCTCGCGCTGTACTTCAAGGACGGCCGGGCCAAGATCGAGATCGCGCTCGCCAAGGGCAAGAAGGAGTACGACAAGCGCCAGACCCTGCGCGAGAAGCAGGACCGGCGGGAGACGGACCGCGCGATGTCGGCGGTGCGCCGCCAGCAGCGCGGCTGATCCGGGACCGTCCCGGCCCCGGATCACGGCGAACCGGGTACGACGGCCGGGTGACCGGCGGGAATACGGTGGCATCGGCGGACGTTGTTCCCGTACGATGGCACCAGCACCGGACCGAGAGCCCGGTGTGCACATTGAGAAATCAACATGGGGATGATCGGTTTCGACAGCGGATGTCGAAGCAGGGGAAGCGTGTCGAGGAAGCGGCCATGATCTCGTAAACCACAGGCCGAAAAAAATAATCGCCAACACCAAGCGCGATTCCTCCCAGTTCGCCCTCGCTGCCTAATTAGCAGCTAGCGAACTCTCACGGGAGTGTCAGCCCGGGGCTGTTCCCGACCCGGATCCTGGCATCAGCTAGGGGACTAAACCTTGATCCCGGTCACGGGGTGAAGAGGGAAACCAAACAGTGACTGGGCCCGTCGGCGACTTGTTCGCGTGATCGCCGGGGCCGAGAAAATCACAGCGAACTGCACACGGAGAAGCCCTGATTCCACACCGTTGGACGCGGGTTCGATTCCCGCCATCTCCACGATCGGGAGGCTTGTGCGCCTCTTGACCCCATGTGGGCGAGGGCCCCGTCGCATCGAGCGGCGGGGCCTTCGTCATGCCTCAGCACGAGCCGCCGCGAGCGGTCCGGCGGGCCGCCGCGCGGCCGAGGCCGCGGAGTTGATCAACAGCGCCAGCGTGGCCGCGGCGGCCGGCACCGCGAAGGCGGAGCCGGGGGAGAGGTGCTCGGCCGCCCAGCCACCCGTCGCCGAGCCGCAGGCGATGCCGGTGAGCAGCCCGGTCACCACCAGGCTCATGCCCTCGTTGAGGCGGTCGGCCGGGGTGCGCCGCTGTACCAGGGTCATCGCCGTCACCATGGTCGGCGCGGTCCCCATGCCCGCCACCAGGAGCGCCCCCGCCAGCAACGGAAGCGAACCGCCGACGGCGGCCGCCACCCACGGCAGGACCATCAGCCCGGCCATCGCCCCCAGGCACCGGGTCAGCCGCCGCCCGACGGCCTCCGGGGCCGCGGGGGCCGCCGATGCCTGCGGCTCCGGGCGCGCGGACTTCGGCTCCGGGTCGGCGGACTTCGGCTTCAGAGCGCCGTACACCAGGCCCGCCGCGCAGGAGCCCGCCGCCTGGAGGGCCAGGACGGCGCCGGCCGCCGCGCGGTGTCCGTGGGCGTCGGCGTACGCGATGGTGACGACCTCCATCGAGCCGAACACCGCGCCCGTGGCGGTGAAGCAGGCCAGCAGCGGCGGGATGCCAGGGCTGCGCAGCGGCGACGGCGCCTTCGAACGCGCCTGTGGCGGCGGCTCGGTGGCCCGCTGCGCGGTGAACAGCAGCATGCCGGCGAGCAGCAGCACCGCCCCGGCCAGGGTCCCCGCCTCCGGGAAGACCGTGCCGGTCAAGAAGGACGCGAGCACCGGCCCGAGCATGAAGCACAGCTCGTCGGCGGCCTGTTCGAAGGAGTTCGCGGTGTGCAGGGCGCCCGGGTCGTCGCGCAGCAGATGGGCCCAGCGGGCCCGGGAGAGGCCGCCGATGTTGGGCGTGGCCGCCGTGCCGGCGTAGGCGGCGAACAGGGTCCAGTCCGGGGCGTCGTAGCGGACGCACCACAGCAGCGCGAGGCTGCCCAGTACGGAGGCGAGCGTGGCCGGCACGGCGACCCGGGCCTGTCCGTGCCGGTCGACGAGCCGGGCGATCCAGGGCCCGGCCACCGCGGTGGCGGCGAGCCCGGTCGCGGTGACGGCGCCGGCGAGGGCGTACGACCCCCGGGAGCCGGCGATCATCACCACCGCGCTGACGCTGAACATGCCCATGGGCAGGCGGGCGAGGAAGTTGCCGGCGGTGAAGGCGCGGGTGCCGGGGAGGGAGAAGAGCCGACGGTATCCGGTGGTCCGTTGCGCTCTGTCGGGTATGTGTACGTCTTCGGCGGTCTGCTGCGGCATGGGTACACGGTCGCCCGGAGTGGATCACCGGGTCCAACACCTTCTCCGTGCCGATTCACGCACCGGCGTTGTAAGTTCACGCGCATGCCCGCCCCCGCCCACCTGGACCCCCGCCTGCTGCGCGCCTTCGTCGCCGTGGCCGAGGAACTGCACTTCACCCGTGCCGCGGCTCGTCTCTACGTCGCCCAGCAGGCGCTCAGCCGGGACGTACGGCGGCTCGAGCGGGAACTGGGCGCCGAGCTGTTCCTGCGGACCACCCGGCAGGTGACCCTGACCGCCGAGGGCGAACGCCTGCTCCCGCACGCGCGCCGCGTCCTCGCCGCCCAGGACGACCTGCTCGCCGCGTTCGCCGTCGGACAGTCCCGCCCGCTGCTGGTCGACCTCAACTCGCCGGGCCTGGCCACCGGCCGCCGGGTGCTGCACCGGGCCCGCGAACTCGCCCCGGGGCACGAGCTGATGGCCCGCTACGAGAGCGGCCTCACCGGAGCCGCCGCCGAACTGCTGGCCGGCCGCCTGGACGCCTCCTTCGGCCGCTACGCGGGCCTGGACCCGGCGCTGCGCTCCGGTCTGGAGCAGCAGCCCGTGCGCTGCGAGCCGATGGCCGTCGTACTGCCCGAGGACCACCCCCTGGCCGCCCGCCCGCAGGTGCCGCTGGCCGCCCTCGCCGGGGAGACGGTGTACGCCGGGGCCGGGAATCCGCGCACCCTGGAGTGGACCGATCTGGCCCGGCGGCTCTTCGACGAACACGGCATCCGGCCGGCGGCCCCTCTTCCGCTGGCCGTCGGTGACGAGGAGTTCGAGCGGATCATGGCCAAGACCGGGAACCCGATCCTCGCCGTGGTGGACTTTCCGGCCATGCCTCGCACGGTACGGCGGCCTCTGGTGGATCCCGTCCCGCTCTCGCCCGTCTCCCTGGTCTGGCGGAAGGGGCTGGTCCACCCCGGGCTGGACGCGCTGCGCCGGGCGGCTGCCGAGCTCGCCGAGGCGGAGGGGTGGCTTCGACGGCCCGCCGATGGATGGATTCCAGCCACAGACGATTGTGTGATGAACGGTCATAACTGACACGTAGCAACCGCGGAACCTCCCGTGCGCTACATTCGTGGCCCGGGCACGGTGTGGTGCTGTGGTCCCAGCGCTACCGCTGGTCGTACGGCACCATGCAGGCGATCTGGAAGCACCGCCGCGCCCTGGTGGACCGGGGCCCGTCGGGCCGCTTCGGACGCGTGGGCCTGCCGCTGGTGTCGCTGTTCATGGTGGTGGCACCGCTCCTGGCCCCCCTGATCGACATCTTCCTCCTCCGGCCAGGAGGCCGGGACCGGGCAGCGGGCCCCCGCCCCCGGCGGGCCGGGGCGCGACCGCTACCTGGACCTGCTCCGCTCGATCGCCCTGGTCCGCGTGGTGGTGTACCACCTGTTCGGCTGGGCCTGGCTGAGCGTCCTGTTCCCCTCGACGGGCGTGATGTTCGCGCTGGTCTGGCCCCTGATCGGGCTGACCGTGCTCGCCTTCGGCTGGATCGAGGACATCGCCGCGAAGCGCGGCCCGAGGCTGTGGCCGAACGGGGCCGAGCGGGCCGGGAGGCGGCGCGCGGCGGTGTGACGGCGGGCGGGGCCGGGCGGCGGCCCTCACCGGCCGTCCCCGCCCCGAGTGAGAGCAACGTTCCCTTCCGGTCACCCACGGCCACAGGCAGGAAACGCGTCTTTTCTACCTTCGGGCTCAGTCGGTCCTCGGCGGACCGAGCAGCCGGAGCCCCCGTGGAGGCGCGATGACAGCCCCAGCCCCAACCCGTCGCAGTGGCCGCTGGATCGAGCGCTGGGATCCCGAGGACGAGGGGTTCTGGGAGGCGACCGGCCGGGGGACCGCCAACCGGAACCTGTGGTTCTCCGTGCTGTGCGAGCACATCGGCTTCTCGGTCTGGACGCTGTGGTCCGTGCTCGTCCTCTTCATGGGACCCGAGTACGGCCTCACACCCGCCGACAAGTTCCTGCTGACCTCGGTGGTGACGCTGGTCGGAGCCGTCGTGCGCGTGCCCTACACCTTCGCCGTGGCCGTCTTCGGCGGCCGGAACTGGACGGTCGTCTCGGCGAGCCTGCTGCTCGTGCCGACGATCGCCGCGTTCGCCGTGATGAGGCCGGGCACCTCCTTCACCACCTTCCTCCTGGTCGGCCTCCTGGCCGGCGTCGGCGGCGGCAACTTCGCCTCGTCCATGACCAACATCAACGCCTTCTTCCCGCTGCGCAGGAAGGGCTGGGCGCTCGGCCTCAACGCCGGCGGGGGCAACATCGGCGTGCCCGTCATCCAGCTGGCCGCCCTCGCGGTCATCGGCGCGAGCGGCGGCCCGCGGGTCCTGCTGGGCCTCTACATCCCGCTGATCGTCGTGGCCGCGGTCCTGGCCGCCCTGTTCATGGACAACCTGGCGACGGTGCGCAACGACACCGGGGCGGCGAAGGACGCCGCCCGGGACGCCCACACCTGGATCATGTCCTTCCTCTACATCGGCACCTTCGGCTCCTTCATCGGCTACAGCTTCGCCTTCGGCCAGGTGCTGACGAACCAGTTCGGCCGCACCCCGCTCCAGGCCTCGTACCTCACCTTCGTCGGGCCGCTGCTCGGCTCCCTCGTCCGCCCGCTCGGCGGCCGGCTCGCCGACCGCTTCGGAGGCGCCCGGATCACCCTGTGGACCTACGTCGGCATGGCGGCCGCCACCCTCGCGCTGATCGCCGCCGGGATGCAGCGGTCGCTGCCGCTGTTCGTGTCCGTCTTCGTGGTGCTGTTCGTGCTCAGCGGGCTGGGCAACGGTTCGACGTACAAGATGATCCCGGGCATCTTCCAGGCCAAGGCCCTCGCGAGCGGGCTGACCGGGGAGGCCGCGGTAGCCCACGGCCGGCGGCTGTCCGGCGCCGCCATGGGCCTCATCGGCGCGGTCGGCGCGCTCGGCGGTGTCGGCATCAACCTCGCCTTCCGCCAGTCCTTCCTCTCCTACGGCTCCGGGACCGGCGCGTTCGTCGCCTTCCTCGCCTACTACGGCGCCTGCTTCGTGGTGACATGGACGGTGTACGTTCGCCGCCCGGCCGGCCGGGCCGGTTCCCCGGTCCCGGCGGCATCGGAGGCGACGGCCCGGCTCAGCCGTGCCGAGGTGTGACGTAACACCGGAGACATCGAGCCGAACCGAGCCCGTCACGCACGGTTGACAGGCTCGATCGGCGTGCCGGTCAGCTAGGAGAGGCCCCATGTACGACGAAGAGCAGCAAGCCGGACGGCCGGACCCCGGGCCCCTCGCGGGATTCACCGTGGGCGTGACGGCCGCGCGCCGGGCGGACGAGCTGGGCGCGCTGCTCCGGCGGCGCGGCGCGGCCGTGCTGCACGCCCCCGCCCTGCGCATCGTGCCCCTCGCCGACGACGGCGAACTCCTCGCCGCGACCAAGGGGATCATCGACCAGGTCCCGGACGTGGTCGTGGCCACCACCGCCATCGGCTTCCGCGGCTGGGTGGAGGCCGCCGACGGCTGGGGCCTGGGCGAACAGCTGCTCGGGCGGCTGCGGGGGGCCGAGCTGCTGGCGCGCGGCCCGAAGGTCAAGGGCGCGATACGGGCGGCCGGCCTCACCGAGGAGTGGTCGCCGTCCTCGGAGTCCCTGGCGGAGGTGCTCGACCGCCTGCTGGAGGAGGGCGTGGACGGGCGCCGCATCGCCGTACAGCTGCACGGTGAGCCGCTGCCGGGATTCGTGGAGTCCCTGCGGGCCGGGGGAGCGGAGGTCGTACCGGTGCCGGTGTACCGGTGGATGCCGCCGGAGGACATCACCCCGCTCGACCGGCTCCTGGACGCGGCGGTCTCCCGCGGCGTGGACGCGCTGACCTTCACCAGTGCGCCCGCCGCCGCGTCCCTGCTCTCCCGGGCCGAGGACCGGGGCCTGCTGGACGAACTGCTCTCCGCCCTCGCGCACGACGTGCTGCCGGCCTGCGTGGGCCCCGTCACGGCGGTCCCGCTGCAGGCACGCGCGGTGGACACCGTCCAGCCGGAACGCTTCCGGCTGGGACCGCTGGTCCAGCTGCTCTGCCAGGAACTGCCGGGCCGCTCCCGGGCGTTGCCGCTCGCCGGGCACCGGGTGGAGATCCGGGGCCACGCGGTGCTGGTGGACGGCGCGCTGAAACCGGTGCCCCCGGCGGGCATGTCCCTGCTGAGGGCCCTGTCCCGCCGTCCGGGCTGGGTGGTGAACCGGGCCGACCTGCTGCGCGCCCTGCCGGGCGCGGGCCGCGACGAGCACGCCGTGGAGACGGCCATGGCCCGCCTCCGCACGGCCCTCGGCACCCCGAAGCTGATCCAGACCGTGGTGAAACGCGGCTACCGCCTGTCCCTGGACCCGGCGACGGACGAGAAGTACGCGGACGCGTAGCCCGCGGCCGCCGCGCCGCCCTCACCCCCTCGGCCCGCTGTGGCGGCCGTGCAGGACGAGGGCCCGGGTGAGGAGGGCGGGGGCCCCGGTCGAGGCGAGGGCGCGGACGGCGTTCCACGCCACCCAGGGGCCCTCGAAGTGCGCCCGCAGGGAGGCCGGGGTGCCCCTGGCGGCCAGGGCGTCGTTCAGGGGGATGCCGAAGGAGTGCCGCGCAGCTGCCAGGCCGACAGCCCCGTCGGCAGCAGTGCGCCCATGAAGCTCAGGAAGAACACCGGGTTCTGGATCACGGTGTTGATGTTGCGCATGACCTCGACGTGGGTGCGGTCGTCGCTGCGGGCCAGCGCCGGCATCACCGCGCAGGCGAAGATGGAGAAGGCCCCGGCGCTCAGGCCCGTGGCGATCGTGGCCGTGCCCAGGACGAGGCCCTTGCTCCGGGAATCGGTCGTGTTCGGCATGTCTCCAGCCAAGCGGGGCGGCCCCGCCCCGCACATCGCCGAGACGCGCGCCCGCATACGCGTGCGTCCAGCTCCCGCAACGCGTCCTGGTACGAGGGGTTCCGGCGGCCCCGCCGGGCGGGCACTGTGAAGGGGAGCGACGCAACGGTTCCCCCGAGACCACCCGCACGGTTCCTGCCTAGGCGGTGACAGGCACATGGCACTGGGTACGGCCACGCCCCCGTACGAGCTGCGCTTCGACGCCGGACGGATCTGTCTGGATCTCCTCGCCACCACGCATCCCGTCGAACGGCTCGACACCGTGGGGGCGTTGCGCGGCTGGATCTACGGCGCCGGGCTGGTCCCGCCCGGCACACCGCTGGAGCACGCCGACGCCTCCTGGCCGGCCGAGTTCCGGGAAGTGCGCAGCCAGATCGACGAGTTGGTGCGGCTGATGCACGCCGCGGTGACACCGTCGTACGACCGCTGCCTGGCCCGGGTCAACGACCTCGCCCGCGTCGCGCCGCCCGCCCCCCGCGCCGTACGGAGCGTGGACGGCGTCCTCACCAGGGAGTTGGCGGCACCGGCCGCCCCCGCCGCGCTGCTCGCCGTCGTCGCGCGGGACGTCGTGGAGCTGCTCACCGATCCCGTGGCGCGGGCCGCCGTACGGGAGTGTGAGGGGGACAACTGCCCGCTCGTGTACCTGGACACCTCCCGCGGGCGCCGCAGGCGCTGGTGCTCCAGCGAGGTGTGCGGCAACCGGGAGCGGGTGGCCCGGCACCGGCGGCGCGCGGCGCTCTCGCGCGCCTGAGAGGCCCCGGGAGGTCCGGGGTCCGGTACGCGCCCTCTGTCACGGAACGTCCGCATAGTGTCCCCGGGGCGCCCGAAGTGATTTCCGTAACACGGGGTTTGGGGCCGACGCGGCACGGGCAATCCGGCCGCTCCCGCCACCGTGTCGGAAAGGTGAAGATCGCACGGTGGGAATGTGCGCGCATGTCCCGGTCGTCACGTCGTTCCCGAGAAAAGCGTCAACCCACTTTGAACACCCGGGTGCTCCTGTCCGTACGGGTGGGCGAGCGACCGACTGGGGGAACCCCCGGACACCGGAGGTGGGCGTGCGCAAGGATGCGGCCGTGGCCAATGAACGTGGATCGAGGGCCCGACATCGCATGTCCTCACAGCCCTCGGAACCTGACGAGGAGCTGATGCGTGCTCTCTATCGAGAGCACGCCGGACCTTTGCTCGCGTATGTCCTCAGGCTGGTCGCCGGTGATCGGCAGCGCGCAGAGGACGTCGTACAGGAAACGCTCATCCGTGCCTGGAAGAACGCCGGTCAGCTCAATCGTGCGACCGGATCGGTACGCCCCTGGCTGGTGACGGTCGCGCGCCGCATCGTCATCGACGGTCACCGCAGCCGGCAGGCCCGGCCGCAGGAGGTCGACCCGTCGCCGCTGGAGGTCATCCCCGCGGAGGACGAGATCGACAAGGCGCTGTGGCTGATGACGCTGTCTGACGCGCTCGACGACCTGACCCCGGCCCACCGGGAGGTGCTCGTCGAGACGTACTTCAAGGGGCGTACCGTCAACGAGGCGGCCGAAACGCTGGGTATCCCCAGCGGCACGGTCCGTTCCCGGGTGTTCTACGCCCTGCGGTCGATGAAGCTGGCACTGGAGGAGCGGGGGGTGACGGCGTGATGAGCAGCGGCTACGGGGGGATGCAAGGATTCGGCCCGGGTGGTCCGGGTATGTCTGGACCCATGAGCCCCAGTCAGGGATCTTCGGTGCCGAGCGAGCACGAGACCGTCGGCGCCTACGCCCTCGGGATCCTCGACGACGCCGAAGCAACCGCTTTCGAGGCACACCTCGCCGGCTGCGAGTGGTGCGCCCAGCAGCTGGACGAGCTGGCCGGGATGGAGCCGATGCTCGCCGCGCTCGCGGACCTGCCGGGCTCCGGCAGCACCCCCGCGATCGGCGAGTCGCTGTCCGCGAGGCCCAGTCCGCGCCTGGTGGAGCGGCTGGTCGACGACGTCTCGGAGCACCGCGCCCAGAAGCGCCGGCGCAGCTTCTACATGATCGCGGCGGCGGCCGCCCTGATCATCGCCGGTCCGCTGGCCGCGATCGCGGTCAACAGCGGGTCGAGCGGCGGCGGGACCCAGACCACCGCGTCCTCGGCGCAGACCGCCTTCGAGGCCATGGCCGACAAGAAGTCGGCCACGGACCCGTCCTCCCACATCAGCGCCACCGTCGGGATGGAGCGGAAGGACTGGGGCACCCAGGCGGTCCTGGAGCTGAAGAACGCCAAGGGGCCGCTCAAGTGCTCCCTGGTGCTCGTCGCGAAGAACGGGCAGCGGGTGACGATGTCCTCCTGGTCCGTTCCGAACTGGGGCTACGGCATCCCGACCGCGAAGACCGAGGAGTCCAGGAAGCCGCTGTACATCGGCGGGGCCGCGGCCTTCAAGCCGAACGAGATCGACCACTTCGAGATCGTCACGTTCGAGGGCAAGAAGCTCGTGCAGGTGAACGCCTAGGCGCCGTAGCCTCCCCGGGTCCCCTTCGCGTACGGTTGACGGCTGCCCAGCACGTCAGAAGGGGGCCCGGTGGCCGCTCAGGTTCAGCATTCCGCGGTCGGCTCGGTACACGGCGCACACGACTCCGTCCGTGACCGAGAGATCAGCGTCGAACAGGAACACCTGGACCGGGTGTACCGGCGGCTCGAGGAGAAGATCCACGAGGCCGAGTTCCTGATGAACGACGCGGCCAAGCGCGGCCAGGTCGGCACCCCGGGCGCGCTCGCCGAGCGGGACGCGCAGGTCTTCCGGGCCGGTGTCCATCTGAACCGGCTCAACAACGAGTTCGAGGACTTCCTCTTCGGCCGGATCGACCTGCTGCTCGGCAAGGACGGGAAGAAGGGCCCTGACGGGGCCTACACGGCGGTGGAGCCGGCGGAGGGCGCCGTGCGCCCGGACAACACCGCCGACATCGCCGAGACGCTGCACATCGGGCGCATCGGCGTCCTCGACCAGGACTACGCCCCGCTGGTCATCGACTGGCGCGCCCCCGCCGCCGCCCCCTTCTACCGGGCCACGCCCGTGGAGCCCGGACGGGTGGTGCGACGGCGTGTCATCCGGTCCAAGGGACGCCGGGTGCTCGGCGTCGAGGACGACCTGATGCGGCCCGAGCTGACGGCGTCCCTCGACGGCGGCGAGCTGCCCGTCATCGGCGACGGCGCCCTGATGGCCGCCCTCGGCCAGGCCCGGGGCCACACCATGCGGGACATCGTCTCCTCCATCCAGGCCGAGCAGGACATGGTGATCCGTGCCCCCGCCGCCTCCGTCACCTACGTGGAGGGCGGCCCGGGCACCGGCAAGACGGCCGTCGCCCTGCACCGCGCCGCGTACCTGCTCTACCAGGACCGGCGGCGCTACGCCGGGGGCATCCTCATCGTCTCGCCCACCCCGCTGCTCGTCGCCTACACCGAGGGCGTGCTGCCCTCGCTCGGCGAGGAGGGCCAGGTCGCGATCCGCGCCATCGGCTCGCTGGTCGACGGCGCGGAGGCGACCGTGTACGACTCGCCGTCCGTGGCCCGCGCCAAGGGCTCGTACCGGATGCTGAAGGTGCTGCGCAAGGCCGCGCGGGGCGCCCTGGAGATGGGTCCGGCGGCTCCCGCGGCACAGCTCGCCCTGGACGAGGACGACAGCGGGCCCCGCGCTTTCGACGGGCACCCGTCCCGGCTCCGGGTCGTCGCCTTCGGGCGCCGGATCGAACTGGAGGCCGGTGAACTCGAACGTGTCCGCCGCACCGCGCTCGGCGGCACCGCGCCCGTCAACCTGCTGCGTCCGCGCGCCCGCAAGCTGCTGCTCGACGCGCTGTGGGCGAAGTCCGGCGCGGCCGCCCGGCACTCCGACCCGGAGCTGGCCGCCGAGCTGCGCTCCTCCTTCGACGAGGACGTCACGGGCGAGGACTCCTTCCTCGCCTTCCTCGACGCCTGGTGGCCCGAGCTGACGCCGAAGGCGGTGCTCGCCGCCATGACCGACGAGAGACGGCTCGGCCGCTGGGCCCGCCGGATCCTCAACCCCGGCGAGGTCCGCAGGGTGGCCCGCTCCCTCAGACGGGACGGCCTCTCGGTGCACGACATCGCCATGCTGGACGAGCTCCAGGCGATCCTCGGCGTCCCCGCCCGCCCCAGGAAGAAGCGCGAGCTGGACCCGCTGGACCAGCTCACCGGCCTGGAGGAGCTGATGCCGACGCGCGAGGAGTCCCAGCGGGAGCGGGCCGAGCGGCTGGCACAGGAGCGCACCGAGTACGCGCACGTCATCGTGGACGAGGCGCAGGACCTCACCCCGATGCAGTGGCGCATGGTCGGCCGCCGTGGCCGGCACGCCACCTGGACGGTCGTCGGCGACCCGGCCCAGTCCTCCTGGTCCGACCCGGACGAGGCGGCCGAGGCCCGCGACGAGGCCCTAGGCACCCGGCCCCGGCGCCGCTTCGAGCTCACCGTCAACTACCGCAACCCGGCCGAGATCGCCGAGCTGGCCGCGAAGGTCCTCGCCCTCGCCATGCCCGGCTCGAAGGCGCCGTCGGCCGTGCGGTCCACCGGGGTCGAGCCCGGCTTCGTCGTCGTGACCGACTCGCCGGCGGCCACCGTGCGCGCCGAGGCCGAGCGGCTGCTCGCTCTGGTGGACGGCACGGTCGGCGTGGTCGTCGCGATGAACCGGCGCGAGGAGGCCCGGCGCTGGCTGGCCGGGCTGGGCGACCGGGTGGTGGCCCTCGGCAGCCTGGAGGCCAAGGGCCTGGAGTACGACGCGACGATCGTCGTCTCGCCCGCGGAGATCGCCGACGAGTCCCCGGCCGGTCTGCGGGTGCTGTATGTGGCGCTGACCCGCGCGACCCAGCAGCTCACGGTGGTCTCCGGCGAGCGGGACGAGCCGGACGCGGCGGGTGTGCCGGACCTGCTCAGGGACTGAACGGGGGTTGTTTCCCGTGAACTCCGCGCAGGAGGAATGGTCCCCGGCATCCGTTTGTTAGCCTGGGTGTGGCACCGGCCCGATCCAAGCCCCCGGGCCCAACCTTCGTCCCTGCGAGGGACCACTTGCCGCGAGGCGAGCATGGCGGGTCGGTGTCACTGAACTTCGAAAGACCCACGTCCGATGTGACGTGGGTCTCTTTCTTTTGCGCGATCAATTCTCGTATGGTGGAAGTGATTTTCCGAAACCACGCACCCTCCGCGCGGCCGCCTGTGAACAAAACGTCCGTAACCCAGGGCGACTACCACGTACTGAGCGGTAGGTGCGACGATCGGACGGCACAACTCGCGACACGGTGAAAGCAGAGGAAGTCGGCCATGGCAACGGCGCCCAGCGTCTCCTACTCGATGACCATCCGGTTGGAGGTGCCCGCGAGCGGAACCGCCGTCTCGCAGCTCACCACCGCCGTGGAGTCCTCCGGAGGCTCGGTCACCGGCCTCGACGTCACCGCGTCCGGGCACGAGAAGCTCCGCATCGACGTCACGATCGCGGCCTCCTCCACCGCGCACGCCGACGAGATCGTCGAGAAGCTGCGCGGCATCGAGGGCGTCACGCTCGGCAAGGTCTCCGACCGTACGTTCCTGATGCACCTCGGCGGCAAGATCGAGATGCAGTCCAAGCACCCCATCCGCAACCGTGACGACCTGTCCATGGTCTACACGCCGGGTGTGGCCCGCGTCTGCATGGCGATCGCCCAGAACCCCGAGGACGCCCGCCGCCTCACCATCAAGCGCAACTCCGTTGCGGTCGTGACGGACGGCTCCGCCGTGCTCGGCCTCGGCAACATCGGCCCCAAGGCCGCGCTGCCCGTCATGGAGGGCAAGGCGGCCCTCTTCAAGCGCTTCGCCGGCATCGACGCCTGGCCGATCTGCCTGGACACCCAGGACACCGACGCGATCGTGGAGATCGTCAAGGCGATCGCCCCCGGCTTCGCCGGCATCAACCTGGAGGACATCTCCGCGCCCCGCTGCTTCGAGATCGAGGCCCGGCTGCGCGAGGCCCTCGACATCCCCGTCTTCCACGACGACCAGCACGGCACCGCGATCGTCGTCCTCGCCGCCCTGACCAACGCGCTGCGCGTCACGGACAAGGCGATCGAGAACATCCGCGTCGTGATGTCCGGCGCCGGCGCGGCCGGCACGGCCATCCTCAAGCTGCTGCTCGCGGCGGGCGTGAAGAACGCCGTCGTCGCCGACATCCAGGGTGTCGTCCACTCCGGCCGCGAGGACCTGGTGGGCGCCCCCGCCGACTCGCCGCTGCGCTGGATCGCCGACAACACCAACCCCGAGGGGCTGACCGGCACCCTGAAGGAGGCCGTGCGCGACGCCGACGTCTTCATCGGCGTCTCCGCCCCGAACGTCCTGGACGGCGACGACGTGGCCGCCATGGCGGACGGCGCGATCGTGTTCGCGCTCGCGAACCCTGACCCCGAGGTCGACCCGGCGATCGCCCGTCAGACGGCGGCCGTCGTGGCCACCGGGCGTTCCGACTTCCCGAACCAGATCAACAACGTGCTGGTCTTCCCGGGCGTCTTCCGCGGCCTGCTGGACGCGCAGTCCCGCACCGTCAACACGGAGATGATGCTCGCCGCCGCGCAGGCCCTCGCCGACGTCGTCAGCCAGGACGAGCTGAACCCGAACTACATCATTCCGAGCGTCTTCAACGACAAGGTCGCGGGCGCCGTCGCCGGCGCGGTCCGGGAGGCCGCGAAGGCGGCCGGCGCGACCGTCTAGGCACGCCTGCCGTAGTGTGCAGGGGCTGTGAGGATCCCCACGGCAGCCCCTGCACCGGCGCGTCGCGGAACCACCTGGCGCCGGGTGCGCTCTAGGGTGACGGCCGGGCTGGCGCCTTTCGTGTGACTCCCCAGGGTGTTCTCACGACTCCTACGGGTGCCGGATTGGCTTTCCCGCCGCAGGTAGGGGCAGGATGCGTCCCTGGGCGCGAGCGCATCGGCATCGCAGTGCCTCGGCGGCTCCGCCGCGTGGCACATCCCAACGGCAAGAAAACACGGGAGTAACAACATGAACCGCAGTGAGCTGGTGGCCGCGCTGGCCGACCGCGCCGAGGTGACCCGCAAGGACGCCGACGCCGTGCTGGCCGCGTTCGCCGAGACCGTCGGCGAGATCGTCGCCAAGGGCGACGAGAAGGTCACCATCCCCGGCTTCCTGACCTTCGAGCGCACCCACCGTGCCGCTCGTACCGCGCGCAACCCGCAGACCGGCGAGCCGATCAACATCCCCGCCGGCTACAGCGTGAAGGTCACCGCGGGCAGCAAGCTCAAGGAAGCGGCCAAGGGCAAGTGACCCTGCCGTCCCCGTGCCCACGGGACGGCGGGGGGACGCGCTGAGCAACGACGATGGGGCGGCACCCGGGTTACCGGGTGCCGCCCCATCGTCGTTGCGGTGACGCCTAGCCGAGCGCCTTGCCGGGCAGCTCGACCTTCGCGCCGAGCTCGACCAGCTTCTCCATGAAGTTCTCGTAGCCGCGGTTGATCAGTTCGATGCCGTGGACCCGTGAGGTGCCCTCGGCGGCCAGAGCCGCGATGAGGTACGAGAAGCCGCCGCGCAGGTCGGGGATGACCAGGTCGGCGCCCTGCAGCCGGGTCGGTCCCGAGACGACCGCGGAGTGCAGGAAGTTGCGCTGGCCGAAGCGGCAGTCGGAGCCGCCCAGGCACTCGCGGTAGAGCTGGATGTGGGCGCCCATCTGGTTCAGCGCGGAGGTGAAGCCGAGCCGGGACTCGTAGACCGTCTCGTGGATGATGGACAGGCCCGTGGCCTGCGTCAGGGCCACCACCAGCGGCTGCTGCCAGTCGGTCTGGAAGCCGGGGTGCACGTCCGTCTCCAGCGCGATGGACTTCAGCTGGCCGCCCGGGTGCCAGAAGCGGATGCCCTCGTCGTCGATCTCGAAGGCGCCGCCCACCTTCCGGTAGGTGTTCAGGAACGTCATCATCGAGCGCTGCTGGGCGCCGCGGACGTAGATGTTGCCGTTGGTCGCGAGGGCCGCGGAGGCCCAGGACGCGGCCTCCAGGCGGTCCGACAGGGCGCGGTGGGTGTAGCCGCCCAGCTTGTCCACACCGGTGATGCGGATCGTGCGGTCGGTGTCCATCGCGATGATCGCGCCCATCTTCTGCAGCACGCAGATGAGGTCCTCGATCTCCGGCTCGACGGCCGCGTTGGACAGCTCGGTCACGCCCTCGGCGAGCACGGCCGTCAGCAGCACCTGCTCGGTCGCGCCGACGGACGGGTACGGCAGCCGGATCTTCGTGCCGCGCAGGCCCTTGGGAGCCTCCAGGTACTGGCCGTCCGCGCGCTTCTCGATGGTCGCGCCGAACTGCCGCAGCACGTCGAAGTGGAAGTCGATGGGCCGACCGCCGATGTCGCAGCCGCCGAGGCCGGGGATGAAGGCGTGGCCGAGACGGTGCAGCAGCGGGCCGCAGAAGAGGATCGGGATGCGGCTGGAGCCCGCATGGGCATCGATGTCAGCCACGTTGGCGCTCTCGACGTGCGTCGGGTCGAGCACCAGCTCGCCGGGCTCCTCGCCCGGCCGGACCGTCACCCCGTGCAGCTGGAGCAGGCCGCGGACCACCCGCACGTCACGGATGTCGGGGACGTTGCGCAGTCGGCTCGGCGCGCTGCCCAGAAGGGCGGCGACCATGGCCTTCGGTACGAGGTTCTTCGCACCGCGGACACGGATCTCGCCCTCGAGCGGGGTTCCGCCGTGGACAAGCAGGACATCGTCGTTGACGGTCATGAATCTCGCGTTCCGATGAGTTGGGCAGGGTCCGGCCGATCACTGTGCGCGGGGGCCGGGAAGACAGGGTAATCGCCGATCACCCCCCGGCCGTAAGCCCGAGTGCCACCCAGTCGCGTCATAGCTGTGTCACAACACGAACCGTTCCCCATCGGGCACATGGGGTCACGACCCCGAGGCGTGCGCCGGGGGCGCATCCTTACGCCCTGAGCTGGGTACCCCCGATTGGCTCCCCACACCGGGGGAAGATGCGGGATCATGTCTGGCATGACCGAGGTGTCCTCGCTCACAGGGCGGCTGCTCGTGGCCACCCCCGCCCTGGCGGACCCGAACTTCGACCGCGCGGTGGTGCTCCTTCTCGACCACGACGAGGAGGGCTCCCTCGGTGTCGTCCTCAACCGGCCCACCCCCGTGGACGTGGGCGACATCCTGGAGGGCTGGGCCGACCTCGCCGGCGAGCCGGGCGTCGTCTTCCAGGGCGGGCCCGTCTCACTCGACTCGGCGCTCGGCGTCGCGGTCATCCCGGGCGGTGAGAACGGGGACCGGGCCCCGCTGGGCTGGCGCCGGGTGCACGGCGCGATCGGCCTGGTCGACCTGGAGGCTCCGCCGGAACTGCTCGCCTCCGCCCTCGGCTCCCTGCGGATCTTCGCCGGGTACGCCGGCTGGGGCCCCGGTCAGCTGGAGGACGAGCTGGTCGAGGGCGCCTGGTACGTGGTCGAGTCCGAACCGGGCGACGTCTCCTCGCCTGCCCCGGAGAACCTCTGGCGCGAGGTGCTGCGCCGCCAGCGCAGCGAACTGGCCATGGTGGCCACGTATCCGGACGACCCTTCGCTCAACTGATACCTGTGCGTTTCAGTACCCTGGGCGGTATGAGCACTCTTGAGCCCGAGCGCGGGACTGGTACGGGGACCCTCGTAGAACCGACGCCGCAGGTGTCCCACGGCGACGGCGACCACGAGCGCTTCGCCCACTACGTCCAGAAGGACAAGATCATGGCGAGCGCCCTCGACGGCACCCCCGTCGTGGCGCTGTGCGGCAAGGTCTGGGTGCCGGGCCGCGACCCGAAGAAGTACCCCGTCTGCCCGATGTGCAAAGAGATCTACGAGTCCATGGGCAGCGGCGGCGACAACGAGGGCGGGGACAAGTAACGATCCCGCTCCCGGTCGTACCCGTGAGGGCCCCGGCACGCCACGGCGTGCACCGGGGCCTTCGCCGTACCGGATCCGGGGCGAGTGGTCCAGACCTCTTGTGCGGGGTGGCGGGAGTCCGTAGCGTCCTCAACCGGTTGTACGCAGCGAAACAGTCGTTGCACACTGTGCAACGCCGGGTGCGGAGGTACGACGGACGACATGAACGACACACCCCATTCCCCTGAACCCGGCGCGGCGCTGATCCCCGCGCCGGCCCGGGTCACCCGGCACGCCGCCGGCCGTACGATCCTGGACCGTGACACCGCGCTGGAGGCCCGGCCCGGCACGGAGGGCGTCGGGCGCTGGCTGCGGACCGTCCTCGGCGCGGCGACCGGCCTGCCCTTTCCCGAGGCCCCGGACCGCGCCGATCGCATCGTGCTGAGCATCGAGGCCGACCTGCCGCCGGAGGGATATCGCGTCGTCCTCGACGGATATCCGTTCCGCATTCAGGGCGGCAGCGCCGCCGGTGTCTTCTGGGGCGCGCAGACATTCCGTCAACTGCTCGGTCCCGACGCCTTCCGCCGGGCGCCGCTGCGGCCGGAGAGGTGCTGGGATCTCCCCGCCGTGACCGTCCAGGACGGCCCGCGATTCGGCTGGCGCGGCCTCCTCCTCGACGTCGCCCGGCACTTCATGCCCAAGGAAGGCGTGCTGCGCTACCTGGACCTGATGGCCGCGCACAAACTGAACGTCCTGCATCTCCATCTGACGGATGACCAGGGCTGGCGCATCGAGATCGAGCGGTATCCGAAACTGACCGAGATCGCCTGCTGGCGGTCGCGGACGAAATTCGGCCACCGGGCCTCACCGCTCTGGGAGGAGAAGCCGCACGGGGGTTACTACACCCAGGACGACATCCGGGAGATCGTCGCCTACGCCGCCGAACGGCATATCGCCGTCGTGCCGGAAATCGACGTGCCGGGCCATTCGCAGGCCGCCATCGCCGCGTATCCGGAACTCGGCAACACCGACGTCATCGACACCACCGCACTCTCCGTCTGGGACACCTGGGGAATCAACACCAACGTACTGGCTCCCACCGACACCACCCTGCGTTTCTACGAAGGGGTGTTCGAGGAGGTTCTGGAGCTGTTCCCCTCACGGTTCGTCCACATCGGCGGCGATGAATGCCCGAAGGACCAGTGGCGGAAGTCGCCCGCCGCCCAGGCCCGCATCGCGGAACTCGGCCTCGCGGACGAGGACGGGCTCCAGTCCTGGTTCATCGCGCACTTCGACGCGTGGCTCTCCGCGCGCGGGCGCCGGCTCATCGGCTGGGACGAGATCCTGGAGGGCGGGCTCGCCCCCGGCGCGGCGGTCTCCTCCTGGCGCGGCTACGGGGGCGGGGTCGCCGCCGCGCGGGCCGGCCACGACGTCGTCATGTGCCCCGAGCAGTACGTGTACTTGGACCACCGCCAGGCTCCCGGAGAGGACGAGCCCGTACCGATCGGCTTCGTGCGCACCCTGGAGGACGTCTACCGGTTCGAGCCGGTTCCGCCCGGCCTCACCGGAGCCGAGGCCGAGCATGTGATCGGCACCCAGGCCAACGTGTGGACCGAGGTGCTGGAGGACGCCGCACGCGTGGACTACCAGGCGTTTCCCCGGCTCGCGGCCTTCTCCGAGGTGGCCTGGAGTCGGCTTCCGGCGCCCGCGGAACGGGACTTCGCGGACTTCGAGCACCGTTTGGCCGTTCACTACGGGCGACTTGACGCCCTGGGGGTCGGCTACCGGCCACCCGCCGGGCCCCGGCCGTGGCAGCGGCGCCCCGGGGTGTCCGGCCGCCCGATCGAGGGCCTGCCCCCGAACAGATAGCGGAAAAACCCCGCCGGCATCACCGAAGAGTGGCAATTCGTGCTCTTCGGTGATGCCGTCCGAAAACGGACCATCTTGCCGGTGAGGTGGGCGAATGCCTCCTAGCGGACCCCCGCGTTCGGGCCTTGCGAAGATGTGCCAGAGTTGCCACGTCCGCCCTGTGAGCACGTACCGTACGGCCACACAGGTGGGACCAGGTGGGGCAGCGGGAAGGGGCAGCCGGTTTGACCACGCACGCACCGCAGGCGGCGCAGGCCGTCACGCTGCTCACGACACTGGACGAGGCCGTGACGGCACTCGCCGCGACGCCCGCCGCCGTCCCCGTGGCGGGCGGCACGGACCTGATGGCCTCCGTCAACTCCGGACAGCTCCGGCCCGCCGCCCTGGTGGGCCTCGGCCGGATCAGCGAGATCCGCGGCTGGCAGTACCAGGACGGCCACGCGCTGCTCGGCGCGGGCCTCACCCACGCGCGCATGGGCCGTCCCGACTTCGCGGCCCTGATCCCGGCGCTCGCCGCCGCCGCGCGGGCCGCGGGCCCGCCGCACATCCGCAACGCGGGCACCCTGGGCGGCAACATCGCCACGGCCGCCCCCACCGGGGACGCGCTGCCGGTGCTGGCCGCGCTGGAGGCCACGCTGATCATCGCGGGCCCCGGCGGAGCCCGCCGGGAGATCCCGGTGTCGCACCTGCTGGCCGGCGTGGAGATGCTGCACGGCGGGGAGCTCATCGGCTACGTGCGCGTGCCGCTGCTGCACGCCCCGCAGGTCTTCCTGAAGGCGACCGGACGCACCGGCCCCGGCCGCGCGCTGGCCTCCGTCGCCCTCGTCCTCGACCCCGCACGGCGCGGCGTGCGGTGCGCCGTCGGCGCCATAGCGCCCATGCCGCTGCGTCCCCTGGACGCCGAGCAGTGGGTGGCGGGGCTCATCGACTGGGACAACGACCGCGCACTGGTCCCGGAGGCGCTGAACGCCTTCGGCGAGTACGTCGCCGCGGCCTGCATCCCCGACCCGGCGCCGGAACCGGACGGCTCGGTGCCCGAGCTGCCGCCCGCCGTACTGCACCTGCGGCGCACCGTCGCCGCGCTGGCCCGACGAGCACTGGGGAGGGCGCTGTCGTGACCGACGACCAGCACGGAGAGGGCACGCCCCCGGGCGGCAGCCGCTGGAACCCGCTGCCCCAGGGCGACTACGACGACGGCGCCACCGCCTTCGTCAAGCTCCCCGAGGGCGGCATCGACGCCCTGCTGTCCGGCGACAGCCCCCTGGCCGCGCCCGGCCACGGCTACGTGCCGCCGCGGATAGCGGCGAACCCGGCCGAGGGAGCCACGGACACGTGGCCCATGCCGGACCCCGGCGGCCAGTGGCCCGACCCGAACGCCGCGCCGGCCCAGGACCGGACCGCGGGCGACCGGTTCACCTACCGGCCCGGCGCCACCCAGCACTGGACCTTCGAGGAGCCCGCGGCCCCGGCCGCGCCCGGGCACGACGTGACCGGGCAGTGGTCCATCCCCGTCGCCGGCGGCGACATCCCGGACGAGTCGGGTGAGTTCACCACGTCCGCGCTGGTCGAGCAGTGGGGCGGCACCCCGCCCGCGACCCTGCCGGGGGGCGCGCCCGCACCCTGGGCGACGGACGGCGCGGGACGGACCTGGGACCAGCCCGAGGCGCCGCGGCCCCCGGAGGCCCCCCTGCCCGACCACACCGGCGCCCACCCGGCGGGCGGTGCCCCGGCACGGGACGGGTACGCGCCGGACGAGCGGTACGGGCCCGGACCCGAGCGGTACGGGCAGGGACCGTCGGGGCACGCGGAGGACGGCCACCCGGCGGACGGCCGGCCCGACACGCCCGGGCCCGACGGCCCGGAGGACCCCGCCCGTCAGGCCGAACGGCAACGCACCGCGCCCGGCGCGCCCGCGGAGGCGGACGCCCACGGCCCCGCCGAGGCCCCTGAGCGCCCCGCTGACGCCCCGGCAGGCCACGAGGAGTCCCCGCACCCGGCAGCCGCGCCGCAGGCCGCCACGACGGCCGCCACGCCCGGCCCGGAGGCACCCGCGGACCCGGCCGGCACCGCGGCCCCCGCCGAAACGCCGGCCACGGCGGACGACACGCCCGGCGAAGCGCCCGGTCACACGGCCGCCCCCGACGGCACCGAGGACCACGCCGCCGCGCCCCTCGCGCCGCACGACGACCACCCCCTCGCCTCCTACGTCCTGCGCGTCAACGGCACCGACCGGCCCGTCACCGACGCCTGGATCGGCGAGTCGCTGCTCTACGTCCTGCGCGAGCGGCTCGGCCTCGCGGGCGCCAAGGACGGCTGCTCGCAGGGCGAGTGCGGCGCCTGCAACGTGCAGGTCGACGGGCGCCTGGTCGCCTCCTGCCTGGTCCCGTCGGTCACCGCGGCCGGCAGCGAGGTGCGCACCGTCGAGGGCCTGGCCGCCGACGGACAGCCCTCCGACGTCCAGCGGGCGCTCGCCCGGTGCGGCGCCGTGCAGTGCGGCTTCTGCGTGCCCGGCATGGCGATGACCGTGCACGACCTGCTGGAGGGCAACCCCGCGCCGACCGAGCTGGAGACCCGGCAGGCCCTGTGCGGCAACCTGTGCCGCTGCTCCGGCTACCGGGGCGTCCTGCAGGCCGTGCGGGAGGTCGTCGCCGAGCGCGAGACCCCGCACGGCGGCGGCTCCGAGGCGGACGGTGACGAGGCGCGCATCCCGCACCAGGCCGGCCCCGGCTCCGGCGGCGTCAACCCGTCGGCGTTCGAGGCGCCGGGCGCGTTCGCCCCGCCGTCGGCCGGCCCCGGCGGCTACGGCGAGGCTCCGGACCCGTACGGCCCGCCCGACCCGTACGGCACCACGGGGCCGCACGACCAGCACTACGGCCAGGACGGAGGCCAGGCGTGAGCAACGATGCCGCCACCGCGACCACCGCGACCGGTGCAGCCACCGCGGAGCCGGCCCCCGAGGCCGACGCGGTGCCGCACGGCCTCGGGGCCTCCCTGCCGCACGCCGACGCCCGCGCCAAGACCGAGGGCACCTTCCCCTACGCGGCCGACCTGTGGGCCGAGGGCCTGCTCTGGGCGGCCGTACTGCGCTCCCCGCACGCGCACGCGCGCATCGTGTCCATCGACACCACCCACGCGCGCGAGATGCCCGGCGTACGCGCCGTCATCACGCACGAGGACGTGCCCGGCACCCCGCGCCACGGCCGGGGCACCCCGGACCGCCCGGTGTTCGCGTCCGAGGTCGTACGCCACCACGGCGAGCCCATCGCCGCCGTCGCCGCCGACCACCCCGACACCGCCCGGATGGCCGCGGCGGCCGTCATCGTCGAGTACGAGGTGCTCGACCCGGTCACCGACCCGGAGCACGCCTTCGAGGCCGAACCCCTGCACCCCGACGGCAACCTGATCCGGCACATCCCGCTGCGCCACGGCGACCCCGACGCGGCCGGCGAGATCGTCGTCGAGGGCCTGTACCGCATAGGGCGTCAGGACCCGGCCCCGATCGGCGCCGAGGCCGGCCTCGCCGTGCCGCGCCCCGACGGCGGCGTCGAGCTGTACCTCGCCTCCACCGACCCGCACGCCGACCGCAACACGGCCGCCGCCTGCTTCGGCCTGTCCCCGGATCGGGTGAAGATCGTGGTCACCGGCGTGCCCGGAGCCACCGCCGACCGCGAGGACCAGGGCTTCCAGCTGCCGCTCGGCCTGCTCGCCCTGCGGACCGGCTGCCCGGTGAAGCTCACGGCGACCCGCGAGGAGTCCTTCCTCGGCCACACCCACCGCCACCCCACCCTGCTGCGCTACCGCCACCACGCGGACGCCGACGGCAAGCTGGTCAAGGTCGAGGCGCAGATCCTGCTCGACGCGGGCGCCTACGCCGACACCTCCGCCGAGGCACTGGCCGCCGCCGTCTCCTTCGCGTGCGGCCCGTACGTCGTCCCGAACGCCTTCATCGAGGGCTGGGCCGTGCGCACCAACAACCCGCCCTCCGGCCACGTGCGCGGCGAGGGGGCCATGCAGGTGTGCGCCGCCTACGAGGCCCAGATGGACAAGCTGGCCAAGAAGCTCGGCGTGGACCCGGCCGAGCTGCGGCTGCGCAACGTCCTCGCCACCGGCGACGTCCTCCCGATCGGCCAGACGGTGACCTGCCCGGCGCCGGTCGCCGAACTCCTGCGGACGGTACGGGACTGCCCGCTTCCCGCGCTGCCCAAGGACACGCCCGAGGACGAGTGGCTGCTGCCCGGCGGCCCCGAGGGCGCGGGCGAACCGGGCGCGGTGCGCCGCGGCGTCGGCTACGGCCTGGGCATGGTCCACATGCTCGGCGCGGAGGGCGCCGACGAGGTGTCCACGGCCACGGTCAAGGTCCACGACGGCATCGCGACCGTGCTCTGCGCGGCCGTGGAGACCGGCCAGGGCTTCACCACGCTCGCCCGCCAGATCGTCCAGGAGACCCTCGGCATCGAGGAGGTCCACGTCGTCCCGGTCGACACCGACCAGCCGTCGGCCGGCGCGGGCTGCCGGGGCCGGCACACCTGGGTGTCGGGCGGTGCGGTGGAGCGCGCGGCCAAGATGGTCCGCACCCAGCTCCTGCAGCCGCTCGCGCACAAGTTCGGCATGTCGACGGAGCTGCTGCAGATCACGGACGGCAAGATCACGTCGTACGACGGTGTGCTGTCGACCACGGTCACCGAGGCGATGGACGGCAAGGAGCTGTGGGCCACCGCCCAGTGCCGCCCGCACCCCACCGAGCCGCTGGACGCCTCCGGGCAGGGCGACGCCTTCGTGGGCCTCGCGTTCTGCGCGATCCGCGCCGTGGTGGACGTGGACATCGAACTGGGCTCCGTACGCGTCGTGGAGCTCTCGGTCGCCCAGGACGTCGGCCGGGTCCTGAACCCCGCCCAGCTGGCGGCCCGCATCGAGGCGGGCGTCACCCAGGGCGTCGGCATCGCGCTCACGGAGAACCTCCGCACCGCGCGCGGCCTGATCCGCCACCCCGACCTGACCGGTTACGCCCTCCCGACCGCCCTCGACGCACCGGACATCCGGATCGTCGCGCTGGTCGAGGAACGGGATGTGGTCGCCCCCTTCGGCGCCAAGTCCGTCAGCGCGGTCCCGGTGGTGACGGCGCCCGCCGCGATCGCCTCCGCCGTCCGCGCGGCCACCGGCCGCCCGGTCAACCGCCTCCCCATCCGCCCCCAGGCCGCGGTGGTCACGGACCGGTGAGCACCCCCTCCGGCGAACAGCGCCACTAACCCCCGCCGAGCGTCGGCAAGTTGTTCCTGTGGGTCGTGCTGTTCCTGGTGGCGGCCCTGGCCGTGGTCCTCGGCGGCATCTCCTTCACGTGACGGCGGGGGAGATCCCCGCGGGCACGCAACGGTCCCGGGCCGTCTGACGTCCTTTCCCGCGAGGGGCGTTGTCAGTGGGGCGGCGTAGTGTGCCGAGCAGTGGGGGCATCCGCCCGAGGACGGCGTACGACGTCCGCACACAGTCACGCACGGGGAAGATCGCGGGGGAGCGATGAGCACGACCGACGCCGAAATCCCGGCGATCACGCTGACCGAGGCCGAGCTGGACCGCCATGTCACGCACGCGCCGACGCGCGGCCTGCTCACGGGCCCCGGCCTGCCCGCCCGCACCGACGTGCTGACGTTCTCGCCCCTGCGCGCCCACGGCCTGCGCACCCTGGCCGACGCCGCCGACGGCCCCTTCCACCTGGCCGAGGAGTTGCGCGGCCGGCTGGTGATAGGCGAACTCCTCAACCCGGCCGGCATGGAGCGCGAGTCGATCCTGCTCGACGGCGGCACCGGCGAGGTGACGACGGCCTACCTGTTCGACCCGTCCGAGCCGCGCCCCTTCGCGCCCTCGCTGGCCACCCTGCTGCGCTTCGCCGCGGTCACCGAGGAACTGGCGGGCCTGCGCGGCCGTTTCGCCTCCCTCGCGGGTCAGTACGGCCCCGGCACGGCCGCCGAGGCCTCGCGCCGCCTCCTCGCGCTGTTCGAGGAGGGCACCGACGGCGAGGTGCCGCCGTACTGGAAGGCCGCGGCCCTGATCCGCCCGCTCGCCCTCGTCGCGGGCCCCGGCACGGCCCCGGGCCTCACCCTGGACGTCCCGGCCCGCGTCCTGGACCAGGAGTTCGGGCACGGCCGGGTGGCCCGCTTCGAGGAGGTCGACTTCCCCGCGACGCTGACGCACGAGCCGACCCGCCGCTTCCTGCGCGAGACCGGACTGCCGGAGGAGGCGGTCCTCTTCCACGCCGACACGGACGTGCCGCTGCCGACCCTGCGGGAGTACTTCGCCGAGGAGCGCGCCGACTACCCGGTGTCCGCGCTCCCGGCCCACTGCGACCACCTGATCCGGCTCGGGTACCTGGTGGAGGACAACAGCCTGGTCGTCGACGGCAGAACGGGCACGGTGCTGAACTTCAGCGAACCGGAGGCGACCCTCTACCCCCTCAACACCGACGTCTCCACGCTCGCCTGCACCCTCTGGCTGCTCCACCACGAGCGCACGATCGACGAGCACCTCGCCCACGAACTCACGACGGCCGCCTACGACCAACTGGCCGCGGCCATGCTGCACACCCTCACGACCCTCGACCCCACCACCACCCACCCCGAGACCACCTGGCACTACTGGACGGAACTCTTCCAGGACGAGGCGGGCGGAGTGCTCTGATCCGCCGAACGAGACGGAAAGCGGGACGGACCGGCACGAGGGCGGCACCCCGCCTGGGGTGCCGCCCGCTGGTCCTGCCTGTTCAGGCACTGGAGGCCGTGGCGGGATTCGAACCCACGTAACTCGCTTTGCAGGCGAGCCCCTGAACCACTCGGGCACACGGCCGTGTTGATGGGTTCGACCGTAGGGCGGGGCGGTGGGGGGCTCAAGGGGGCCGGGCGGGCTGCAACGGGACTGCCATACCGCGTTCACGAAAGGGGGGCGTAGGACCAAGGTCGGAGCGCGGGTAGGGCTCCTGACAGGGGTCAAACTCGGTTGTGGGCCTTACTCTGGCGGGCATGAGCGCCCTTGAGTCCCGTGACGCCGCCGTCCTGGAGCACACCGCGGAACCGGACGGCGGTGTACTGGGCCGGGCCCACCGGGCGCTGAGCATCGGGATCGTCTCCGTCGTCCTGCTGATCGCCTTCGAGGCGACCGCCGTCGGCACCGCGATGCCCGTCGCGGCACGGGAACTGGACGGCGTCGCGCTCTACGCGTTCGCGTTCTCCGGCTACTTCACCACCAGCCTCTCCGGCATGGTGCTCGCCGGCCGGTGGGCCGACCGGCGCGGCCCGCTCGGCGCGCTGACCACCGGCATCGCGGCCTTCGCGGCGGGCCTGGTGATCGCCGGGACCGCCCGCACGATGTGGGTGTTCATCCTGGGCCGGGCCGTCCAGGGACTCGGGGGCGGCCTGGTCATCGTCGCGCTGTACGTCGTCGTCGGACGCGCCTACCCGGAGCGGCTGCGGCCCGCGATCATGGCGTGCTTCGCGGCCGCCTGGGTCGTGCCGTCCGTCGTCGGCCCGCTCGCCTCCGGCGCCGTCACCGAACACCTCGGCTGGCGCTGGGTGTTCCTCGGCATCCCCGTCCTCGTCGTGCTCCCGCTGGCCCTCGCCCTGCCCCAGATACGGCGCAGGGCGTCCGGCCCGGTGGCCGGGGAGCCGGGCGCCGGCTCCGCCTCCCTCGACCGGCGGCGCATCCGGCTCGCCCTCGGCATCTCCCTCGGCGCCGGCCTCCTCCAGTACGCCGCCCAGGACCTGCGGCCGCTCTCCCTCCTGCCCGGACTGGCCGGCGCCGCCCTGCTGCTGCCCGCCGTCCGCGGCCTGCTTCCCCACGGCACCTACCGGGCCGCCCGCGGCCTGCCCTCCGTCGTGCTGCTGCGCGGGCTGTCCGCCGGGTCCTTCGTCGCCGCCGAGTCCTTCGTGCCGCTGATGCTGGTCACCCAGCGCGGGCTGTCGCCGACGCTCGCGGGGTTCTCGCTGGCGGCGGGCGGCTGCACCTGGGCACTGGGCTCATGGGCGCAGTCGAGGCCGCGCCTCGCGCCGTACCGGGAGCGGCTGATGAGCATCGGGATGGTGCTGGTCGCCGCCGCGATCGTCACCGCGCCGAGCGTGCTCGTGCCCGCGGTGCCGGTCTGGACCGTCGCCGTCGCCTGGGGCTTCGGGTGCTTCGGCATGGGCCTGGTGATCTCGTCCACCAGCGTGCTGCTGCTCAGCCTGTCCGCCCCCGCGGAGGCCGGCGCCAACTCCGCCGCCCTGCAGATCTCCGACGCCCTCTCCAACGTCGTCCTCCTCGCCGCGACCGGCGCCGCCTTCGCGGCCCTCGGCGGCGGCAGCACGGCGGCCCCGGCGGCCGGCGGCGCCCACCCCGCGGCGTTCGCCGCCGTCTTCCTGCCGATGGCGGCGGTCGCGCTGGCCGGCGCCTGGGTGACGACACGGCTGCGGGAGCGGTGACCTCCGCGCGGGACGGCCGTAAACCCGTGACCCGGTGGTGATCGTCCGCCCTACGTTGACTCCATGCGACCGCTGACCGTCTTCCTCGACCCGGACACCCACCAGGCACTCACCGACCTCGCCGACGCCCAGGGGCGCACGCCCGAACAGGCGGTGCAGGAGGCCGTGCGCCGGTATCTGCGCGCGGAGCAGCACGGTGTGCTGCAGGCCGCCGAGCGGCTCGCGTCGGCCCACGCCGACCTGCTGCGAAGGCTCGGCGAATGAGCACCCGGCACCTCACGGTCGCGGAGGTCACCGCCATCGCCACGCTCGCCTTCGGCGGGCGGGCGCCCGAGGCGCGGGAGCCGGGCCTGCTGGCATCGGCCGTGCACCGGCCGCGGGCCCGGATGTTCGGCACGGCCGCGTACGAGGACCTTTACGAGCAGGCCGGGGCCCTGCTGCACGCCCTCGCCGCGAACCACCCCCTCGTCGACGGCAACAAGCGCACCGCCTGGCTGGCGACGGCCACCTTCCTCGTGCTGGGCGGGGTCGATCTCGCCGGCGTCGACCAGGACACGGCGTACGACCTGGTCATCGATGTGGCGTCGGGCACGGAGAGCGACGTGGCGGTGATAGCGGGGCGGCTGCGACGGCTGTGACGTGGGTCCCACCCGCGGGCGACCCGGCCTCGTTCGCGGGCCGGTACCGGTGGGGCGCCGGTAGGGTGGCCCGGTTGTCATACACAGCCGCCCGCCCGTCACCCCCACCGCCCCGACCGACGCGACCACGCGCGGCTCACCAGTTTTCGACCCGATCCACGGAGACCGTGACTACCACCGCCGCTTCCTCCGCGCACTCTCACCACCTTTCCCCCGCCTTCCCGGGCCGCGCGCCCTGGGGCACCGCCAGCAGGCTGCGCGCCTGGCAGCAGGGGGCGATGGAGAAGTACATCCAGGAGCAGCCGCGTGACTTCCTCGCCGTCGCCACGCCCGGCGCCGGAAAGACCACCTTCGCGCTGACGCTGGCCTCGTGGCTGCTGCACCACCACGTGGTGCAGCAGGTGACCGTGGTCGCGCCGACCGAGCACCTGAAGAAGCAGTGGGCCGAGGCCGCGGCGCGGATAGGGATCAAGCTCGACCCCGAGTACAGCGCGGGTCCGCTCGGCAGGGAGTACGACGGGGTCGCCGTCACCTACGCCGGTGTCGGCGTACGGCCCATGCTGCACCGCAACCGGGTCGAGCAGCGCAAGACGCTCGTGATCCTGGACGAGATCCATCACGCCGGCGACTCCAAGTCCTGGGGCGAGGCCTGTCTGGAGGCCTTCGAGCCGGCGACCCGGCGGCTCGCGCTGACCGGTACGCCGTTCCGGTCCGACACCAACCCCATCCCCTTCGTGGCGTACGAGGAGGGGACGGACGGCATCCGGCGGTCCGCCGCCGACTACACCTACGGGTACGGCAACGCCCTCGCCGACCATGTCGTCCGCCCCGTCATCTTCCTCTCCTACAGCGGCAACATGCGCTGGCGGACCAAGGCGGGCGACGAGATCGCGGCCAGGCTCGGCGAGCCCATGACCAAGGACGCCGTCAGCCAGGCCTGGCGCACCGCCCTGGACCCGCGCGGCGACTGGATGCCCAGCGTGCTGCGCGCCGCCGACCAGCGGCTGACGGAGGTCAGGAAGGCCATCCCGGACGCCGGGGCCCTCGTCATCGCCTCCGACCAGGACTCCGCCCGCGCCTACGCCAAGCTCATCCGGGAGATCACGGGCACGCGGGCCACGCTGGTGCTGTCCGACGACACCGGCGCCTCGAAGCGGATCGACGACTTCAGCGCGAGCGACGACCGGTGGATGGTCGCGGTCCGGATGGTGTCCGAGGGCGTCGACGTGCCGCGGCTCGCCGTGGGCGTCTACGCGACGACCATCTCGACCCCGCTGTTCTTCGCGCAGGCCGTGGGGCGTTTCGTGCGCTCCCGCAGGCGCGGCGAGACCGCGTCCGTGTTCCTGCCGACCGTGCCCGACCTGCTGACCTTCGCCAACGAGATGGAGAAGGAGCGGGACCACGCCCTCGACAAGCCGAAGAAGGAGGGCGAGGAGGACCCGTACGCCGAATCCGAGAAGGAGATGGAGGAGGCGAACAAGGAGCAGGACGAGGACACCGGCGAGCAGGAGCAGTTCTCCTTCGAGGCGCTGGAGTCCGAGGCCGTCTTCGACCGGGTCCTCTACGACGGCGCCGAGTTCGGCATGCAGGCCCACCCGGGCAGCGAGGAGGAGCAGGACTACCTCGGCATCCCCGGTCTGCTGGAGCCCGAGCAGGTGCAGATGCTGCTGCAGAAGCGGCAGGCCAGGCAGATCGCGCACAGCCGGAAGAAGCCGGACAGCGAGGCCGACCTGCTGGAGCTGCCCGCCGAGCGGCGCCCGGTCGTCTCGCACAAGGAGATGATGGAGCTGCGCAAGCAGCTCAACACCATGGTGAGTGCCTACGTCCACCAGAGCGGCAAGCCGCACGGGGTGATCCACACCGAGCTGCGCCGGGTCTGCGGCGGGCCGCCCAGCGCGGAGGCCACGGCGGGGCAGCTGCGGCAGCGCATCGCCAAGGTGCAGGAGTGGGCCACCCGCATGCGGTGAGCGGCTGACCTGCCCGGCTCGCCGGCGCGCACGACGTATCCGGACGAATGATGGCAGGCCGTCTCGGCCATTGACCGGATTCTGGACGGAGACTTCCGCTCAGCGAACCGGCTTCGCTACTGTCCCGCTACGCATACGCCCCGTGGCAGCGCCGCCGCGGAGCGCAGCCGTGAAAGCGACTTGGCCCGGTACCGCCGGGCCGTCCTGCCGATCGGCGGCCTCTGAACGCGTCGCCGACGGGACTCGACGACGCATACGCAGCTCAGCGGTCGCCGACCTCACCGCCGAAGGAGTGGGCGTCGTGACCGCGGAGACCTCTCAGACGCTCGACCGGGGACTGCGCGTCCTCAAGCTGCTGGCCGATACCGACCACGGGCTGACCGTCACCGAGTTGTCCCACAAACTGGGCGTGAACCGGACCGTGGTGTACCGGTTGCTCGCCACGCTGGAACAGCACGCCCTCGTACGGCGTGACCTCGGCGGGCGCGCCAGGGTCGGGCTCGGGGTGCTGCGGCTCGGGCGCCAGGTGCATCCGCTGGTACGGGAGGCCGCGTTGCCCGCCCTGCGGTCGCTGGCCGAGGACATAGGGGCGACGGCCCATCTGACGCTGGTCGACGGCACGGAGGCACTGGCCGTGGCCGTGGTCGAGCCGACGTGGACCGACTACCACGTGGCCTACCGGGCGGGGTTCCGGCATCCGCTGGACCGGGGCGCGGCGGGCAGGGCGATCCTCTCGGCCCGGCAGGCACCCTCGCTCGACCCCGGCTACACGCTGACCCACGGTGAGCTGGAGGCCGGCGCGAGTGGGGCCGCGGCGCCCCTGGTCGGCGTGACGGGGGTCGAGGGCAGCGTGGGCGTCGTGATGCTCGCGGACTCCGTGCCGGAGCGGGTGGGCCCGCGAGTCGTGGAAGCGGCCCGGGAAGTGGCGGAGGCGCTGCGCTGAGCCGCCGGCGCCGAGGCGTCCGCCCCCGGCGTCGGTGCCGAGCCGCTCATGGCCGCACCGCGGAGAGCGGTGGGGCCGTGCGGCGAGCGGGAGCGCGGGGACCGTCACGTAGATTGATTGCGTGCTCTCACGTCTCACGCGTCCCCAGGCCCTCGCTGTGTGTGCGCTGCCCGTCGTGGCGCTGATCGCCACGGCGGTGTTCGCGCCGCTGCCGTTCTCCGTGGCGGAGCCCGGGCTGACCGCGAACGTGCTCGGGTCGAACAAGGGCGCCCAGGTGATCACGGTCTCCGGCGCGCCGGTCCGCAGGACCAGCGGGCAGCTGCGGATGGTCACGATCGTGGCGACCGGTCCGGACGTGGCGGTGTCCCTCGGTGAGGTGATCGGCAACTGGTTCCGCACCGACCGGGCCGTGATGCCGCGCGACGCGGTCTACCCGAGCGGCAACACCGTCAAGGAGATCGAGAAGCACAACGTGGCGCAGATGCAGCAGTCCCAGGACGCCGCTACCCAGGCCGCGCTGAAGTACCTGAACCTGAGCTCCGACAAGGTCAAGGTCAAGCTGAAGCTCGCCGGCGTGGGCGGCCCGAGCGCGGGGCTGCTGTTCACCCTGGGGATCATCGACAAGCTGCACGGCGACGGCCGCGGCGGTGACCTCACGGGTGGCCGGAACATCGCCGGTACGGGGACGATCGACCCGGCCGGCCAGGTGGGCGCTGTCGGCGGGGTGGCCCTGAAGACGCGGGCCGCCCGGCGGGACGGTGCCACCGTCTTCCTGGTGCCGAAGGCCGAGTGCGCCGATGCCCAGGCCGAGCTGCCGAAGGGGCTGCGGCTGGTCCCGGTGACCACGCTGAAGGGCGCGGTCGACGCCCTGGGGGCGCTGGAGCAGGGCAAGGGCGTGGTACCGAGCTGCTAGCGCGGCCGGTCAGGCCACCGCCGCAGCGGACCCGGGGGCGGAGGCGAGGCGCAGGCCGAGTTCGACCAGGGTCCAGCCGACGCGGGTGCGCAGCTCGACCGGGGTCTTCGCGCGGGCGGCGAGGCGGTGGGCGTCGGCCCGGCCGCGCAGGTCGGCGGTGCGCAGCTGGGCGAGCAGGATCTCGTTGTGCATGGCGGTGGCCTTTCCGTCCGGTCAGTCGCTGTCGACGGGGAACAGGTGGGTGTGGACGCGTACTTGCTCGGTGCCGGGGGTTCCCGCGCCGGGCGCGCGGTGCCGGTACTCGTCGATCAGGGCCTGCACCCTGCGGGTCAGCTCGGCGGCCAGCTCGGGGGTGAGCCGGAGCGTCGCGTCGCTCAGGTTGGCGCCCTCGGACCAGGCCGGCAGCCACTTGTCGCGGGTGGCGACGAAGGAGGCCAGCTCGCGGCCGTGCGACGTCACCATCTCGTGCAGGAAGACGTCGGCCGCGCCGCGCACCGCGGGGTCGGGGCTGGTGAGCAGGTCCTCGCCCATGCTGAGTCCCTGGTCGACCGCCTTCCACCAGCGCTCCCGGCCCTTGCCGTGCTCCGGTGCGTCCTCGACGAAGCCGTGCGCGGCGAGCTGGCGCAGGTGGTAGCTGGTGGCTCCGCTGGACTCGCCCAGGCGGGCGGCGAGTTGGGAGGCGGTGGCCGGCCCGTGGTGGCGCAGGGCTTCCAGCAGCTGCATGCGCAGCGGGTGGGCGAGCCCGCGCAGCGAGCGCGCGTCGAGCCGCCGTTCCTGCCGTTCTCCGTGCTCCGTCTCGTGCTCTGTCGCGTGCTCCGTCATGCGTACAAAGATAGCTATGCAAAGGCTTCTTTGCAACACTCTCTTTGCATCGACTTCTTTGTAAGTCCCGGCGCCCGCCGGTGGGTGCCGCGCGCCAGGTCCTAGTCCTCTTCGCTGTCCTGGGCGGCCTGCTCCACCAGCGGGATGATCCGCAGCGGTACGGGGTTCTCCATCACGATGGCCGTGGAGGCCCGGACGATGCCCTCGAAGCCGACGACCCGGTCGATCACCCGCTGGAGGTCGGCGTTCGAGCGGGCCACCAGGCGGCACAGCATGTCCCCGCTGCCGGTGGTGGTCAGCAGCTCCAGCACCTCCGGCACGGTCGACAGGTGCGCCCGGACGTCGGGCCCCTGGCCCTGGCGGATCTGGAGCGTGGCGAACGCGGTGACCGGATAGCCGAGGGCCGCCGGGTCCACCTGCGGGCCGAACCCGCGGATCACCCCGTTCGACTGGAGCCGGTCGAGCCGCGCCTGCGCGGTCCCCCGCGCGACCCCGAGCCGCCGGGACATCTCCAGCACGCCGATGCGCGGCTCGCGTGCCAGCAGCACGATGATCCGCCCGTCCAGATGATCGATCGCCACGGGACCCCCAGTGATGGTCATCCTGTACAGAAAGACCGCATGCGCGGTCGTACCACTAAACAGATTGCCCAGTGAATACGGAAACTATTGCGCACCTTGCAGAGTCGGGCCACCCTTCCGGCATGACGCAGACCACACACCACACTCCCGACACCGCACGGCAGGCCGACCCCTTCCCGGTCAAGGGAATGGACGCGGTCGTCTTCGCCGTGGGCAACGCCAAGCAGGCCGCGCACTACTACTCCAGCGCCTTCGGCATGAAGCTGGTCGCCTACTCCGGGCCGGAGACCGGCAGCCGTGAGACCGGCAGCTACGTGCTCGAGAACGGCTCCGCCCGCTTCGTGTTCACCTCGGTCATCAAGCCGAGCACCGAGCAGGGCCGCTTCATCGCCCAGCACGTGGCCGAGCACGGCGACGGCGTCATCGACCTGGCCATCGAGGTCCCCGACGCCCGCGCGGCCCACGCCTACGCCGTCGAGCACGGCGCCCGCTCGCTCGCCGAGCCGTACGAGGTGAAGGACGAGCACGGCACCGTCGTCCTCGCCGCGATCGCCACCTACGGCGAGACCCGCCACACCCTGGTCGACCGCTCCGGCTACGACGGCCCCTACCTTCCCGGCTTCATCGCCGCGGAGCCGATCGTCGCGCAGCCCGCCCAGCGCACCTTCCAGGCCATCGACCACTGCGTCGGCAACGTCGAACTCGGCAAGATGGACGAGTGGGTGGCGTTCTACAACAACGTCATGGGCTTCACGAACATGAAGGAGTTCGTGGGCGACGACATCGCCACCGAGTACAGCGCGCTGATGTCGAAGGTCGTGGCGGACGGCACCCTCAAGGTCAAGTTCCCGCTGAACGAGCCCGCGATCGCCAAGAAGAAGTCCCAGATCGACGAGTACCTGGAGTTCTACGGCGGCCCCGGCGTCCAGCACATCGCGCTGAACACCAACGACATCGTGCAGACGGTCCGCACCATGCGCGCGGCCGGTGTCGAGTTCCTCAACACCCCGGACTCCTACTACGACACCCTCGGCGAGTGGGTGGGCGACACCCGCGTGCCCGTCGACACCCTGCGCGAGCTGAAGATCCTCGCCGACCGCGACGAGGACGGCTACCTGCTGCAGATCTTCACCAAGCCCGTCCAGGACCGGCCGACGGTCTTCTTCGAACTCATCGAGCGGCACGGCTCGATGGGCTTCGGCAAGGGCAACTTCAAGGCCCTGTTCGAGGCGATCGAGCGCGAGCAGGAGAAGCGGGGCAACCTGTAGCGGAGGCCTACGCGCTGGGCGGCGGATCGGTGGACTCGTCGCCCAGCGCCCGCAGCGCCGCCTTCGCCGCGGGCACCCACAGGGGCGAGAAGTAGGGGTTGTCCCGCAGCGCCTCCTGGAGGTGCCTGCGCGCCGGCCCGGTCAGCTCCAACTCGCCCTCGATCATGCCCAGGTGGAAGGCGTACAGCGCGCTGCGCACCCCGCCGCCCTTCGTCTTGTCCGTGGCGATCGAGGCGTAGTCCAGGGCCTGGCTGTCCTCGCCGGCCCGGTGCAGCGCCCAGCCGAGCGCGTTCGCCACCTCGATCCCCGGCTGGCGGTCCCACTCGTCCTGCAACCGCTCCACGGCCTCCACCGGGTCCCCGTGGTCGGCCTCGTACTGGCCGACCAGCAGCTCCTCGTCGACCCCGCCCGCCGACTCCCGCCGTACCAGGCTCTTCACCTGGTCGTACTGGGTCCGGGCCTGCCGGGACATGCCGAGCGACTCGTACAGCTCGCCCAGCTCCAGGGCGTCCCGCGGGTTCGGCCGCCGGGCCAGGGCCGCCCGGTACGCGGCCGTCGCCTCCGTCGTACGGCCCAGCGCCGCCAGCACGCGCGCCCGCCCCGCCGGTGCCGCTCGCTGGTCGGGGTCCAGGCGCAGGGCGGCCTCGAAGTGGCGCAGCGCGTCCTGGAGGTCCCCGCGCTCCCAGGCCAGCTGCCCGAGCCCGGCCAGATAGGCGGCCTGCTCGGCGGGGGAGCGGGCGGTCGCCGCCGCGTCGGTCAGCTGGGCCACCGCGTCCTCGCGCCAGCCCCGGTCCCGGTAGACCGCGGCGGCCCGCGCCTTCACCGCCGGCTGCTCGCCCGCGCCGGTGTGCAGCCCCAGCAGCTTGTCCAGGGTGGAGCGGGCCTTCTCGTAGTCGCCGAGCCCGGTGTAGGCGTCGATCAGCGGCGGATACGCCGTCCACTGCTTCGGCGCCTGCTTCAGCGCCTGCTCGCCGTACTGCTTCGCCTCGGGGAAGTCCCGGCGCGCGAGCGACAGCGCGGCCAGGCCGTCCAGCGCCTCGGGGTTCTGCCCGCCCCGCACCTGGAGCGAGGTCTGCAGCGCCTGCTCGGCCTTCGGGTAGTTCGCCGCGTCGGCGGTCCGGCGCCCACGCTCGACGTACGCCGTGCCCAGAACCGCCCACGCCCGGGCGTCCTGCGGATTCGCCCGCACCCGCTGCTCCTGCTGCCCGATCAGCGCCGTCAGCTGCGGCAGCGCGGCCGGCACGCCGGAGGTCACCGCCGCCAGCGCCTGGGCCGGCGCCTGGGCCGGCTGCGCCCGCGGTCCCGCGGCGGGCGGCCTGACGGCCTCGTGCCGCGGCTGGGGCCACAGCGCCAGCGCGCCCGCGACCAGGCCGCCAACCAGCGCGGTGACCAGCGCCCGCCGCAGCAGCCGCCGGGGGCGGCGCGGCGCCGGCGGCTCGGCCAGCAGGGACGTACCGGGCTCGCACAGTCGGTTGTCCATGGCGCTCACTGTGCGTCAATACGACGAGCTGATCCGTGCGGCCCAAGCGGAGGGCGGACGGGGTTCACACCGATGGCCGTGAGTGCGAACCTGTGATCATGAGCCGTATCGAAGCGCCCCGCGACGAAGGCACCGCGGCAACCAGCAACCTCGCCGACCGGCTCCTGGCCGGCCTGCCCCCCGGGGCCGTCCTGACCGACCCGGACGTCACGGCCTCCTACTCCCACGACATGGCCAGCTTCTGCCCGGCCGGCGCCCCGGCCGTGGTGGTGCTGCCGCGCACCGTGGAAGAGGTCCAGCACGTCATGCGCACCGCCACCGAGCTGCGCGTCCCGGTCGTCCCGCAGGGCGCCCGCAGCGGCCTGTCCGGCGCCGCCAACGCCACCGACGGCTGCATCGTGCTGTCCCTCACCAAGATGGACCGCATCCTGGAGATCAGCCCCGTCGACCGGATCGCCGTGGTCGAACCGGGCGTGATCAACGCGGCCCTCTCCCGCGCGGTCGAGGAGCACGGCCTGTGCTACCCGCCGGACCCCTCCAGCTGGGAGATGTGCACCATCGGCGGCAACATCGGCACGGGCTCCGGCGGCCTGTGCTGTGTGAAGTACGGCGTGACCGCCGAGTACGTCCTCGGCCTGGACGTCGTCCTCGCCGACGGCCGCCTGATGTCCACCGGCCGCCGAACGGCCAAGGGCGTCGCCGGCTACGACCTCACCCGGCTGTTCGTCGGCTCCGAGGGCTCCCTCGGCATCGTGGTCCGCGCGGTGCTCGCCCTGAAGCCCAGACCGGCCCCGCAGCTGGTGCTGGCCGCCGAGTTCCCCTCCGCGACCGCCGCCTGCGACGCCGTCTGCCGGATCATGGAGGGCGGTCACCTCCCGTCCCTCCTCGAACTGATGGACCGTACGACCGTCAAGGCCGTCAACGACCTCGCCCACATGGGCCTGCCGGAGACCACCGAGGCGCTGCTCCTGGCCGCCTTCGACACCCCGGACCCGGCCGCCGACCTCGCTGCCGTCGGCGCCCTGTGCGAGGCCGCCGGCGCCACCGAGGTCGTCCCCGCCGAGGACGCGGCCGAGTCCGAGCTGCTGCTCAAGGCCCGGCGGCTCTCGCTGACCGCGCTGGAGGCGGTGAAGGGCACGACGATGATCGACGACGTGTGCGTGCCCCGCTCGCGGCTCGGCGCGATGCTGGACGGCGTCGAGCGGATCGCCGAGAAGTACGGGCTGACCATCGGCGTCTGCGCGCACGCCGGCGACGGCAACACGCACCCCACCGTCTGCTTCGACGCCGGAGACCCCGACGAGTCCCGCCGGGCCCGCGAGTCCTTCGACGAGATCATGGCCCTCGGCCTGGAGCTGGGCGGCACCATCACCGGCGAACACGGCGTCGGCGTACTGAAGAAGGAGTGGCTGGCCCGGGAGATCGGCCCGGTCGGGGTGGAGATGCAGCGGGCCGTGAAGCAGGCCTTCGACCCGCTCGGCATCCTCAACCCCGGCAAGGTGCTCTGACCCCCGCCCGCGCCCGCTCACCGGGCGAGCAGCTGGTCGAGCGCGTCGTCGATGCCCAGCTGCCCGCCCTCGGACCCCGGCGGCACCACCCGCAGCGTCCGCTCCAGCCAGGCCGACACCTGCGGGACCGGCGCCTCCAGCAGCGCGTCCCCGTCGGGCGAACTGAGCGCCATCAGTACGACGCTGCGCCCGTCGGCCTTCGTCGGCCACGCCCGCACGTCCCCGTGCCCGCACGGCCTGAAGACCCCCTCCACCAGCAGCTCGCGGGCGAACGTCCAGTGGACCGGTTGTTCGGAGTTGGTGTGGAAGGTGATGTGGACGGCGTAGGGGTCGTCGGAGCGGTAGCTGAGCCGGGCCGGGACCGGGATGTTGCGCTCGGGCGACAGGATGAGCTTGAGCTCCAGCTCCCGCTCCACCACGGTGTGCTGCATGGCCTGCGTTTCCTTTCTGCTCGGGGCTGTCCGGGACCGATTCGGCGGGCCCGTACCAGGGAGAGGCGGTGGCGGCCGGGCCATTACGCGGGTTCCGAGAATTTTTTCGCTCACCTGCCTGACCCGGGCACGGCGTTGCCCGGAAAGGAGTGGGTACGGCCGGACTGGCGATGGCGGAAGCCCGCGTCTGATAGATGTGGAGCCCCCCATCCCACCCCCGAGCAGATACGGGACGACGGACATGAGCGCCCCAACCCCGGCCCCAGGTGACGACAGGCCCCGAGAGGGCTACTACCCGGACCCGTCCATCCCCGGCTACGTCCGGTACTGGAACGGCTCCTCCTGGGTGCCCGGCACCAGCCGCCCGGCGCCCAAGGACGGCGAACCGCTCAGCCCGCCGCCCGGCGTCCGTCCCGCCGTGCCCTCGGTGGAGGAGACGGGCCCCCACTTCTTCGACGAGGACCCCCAGCCACCGGCCTCCGGTCCCGGCGCCTCCCACCCCGCCGACCAGTGGCCCCCGGCGGCGAATCCCGCCGGACCGGGCCGAGCCGGATGGGACCGGCCGGGCCGGGCGGGCCAGTGGGACCGGTCCGGCGCGTCAGGACAGCCGGGCACGGCCGGTCAGCCGGGTGCCCCCGGCCAGGCGGGCCAGTGGGGCCACGCCGGCTCGGCCGGTCAGCAGGGCCAGGCGGGGCGGCCGGACTCCGCCGGGGCCGGGGGTCCTGGGGCAGGATGGGGCGCCGATCCCCGTGTGGCGCCGCAGGCTCCGGCGCAGCCGGACGGGCAGTCGGCCCGTACCGACGGCACGGCGACGATCCCCCCGGCGGAGGACGGCGCCCCGGACCCGGGCACCTTCATCTTCCGCCGGCCGATTCCCGGCCCGGCGGCCGCAGCCCGCGCGGACGACGGCACGGCGGCGCCCCGCCAGGCGCCGCCCGGGCCGGGTGCGAACGGCGTCTCCGGCCCGGCGGGTTCCGGCGCGGTGGCCTCCGGCGGGCCCGCGCTCGGCGCGCAGGGGCCGGTCGCCGCACCCGCGACGCCCTCGCCCGCCGCCCCTTCCGCCCCGGCTCCGGCCGGGAACGGGTTCGGTGCCGGGAAGGCCGCCGCCGCCCGGGCCGCGGCCGCCGCGCCGGCCACCCCGGGCGTGCCCCCGCAGGCCGGACCGCAGCAGGGCGCCCCCGCACCGGCGGCCACCCCCCTGACCGACGGTCCCGGTGGCGGCCAGGCGTCCTGGGCGCAGCAGGTGCACCGGCTGGCGGCGGGCGGCGAGGAGCAGCCGGTGGCGCCGTGGAAGCCGCCGGTGGAGGACCCGTTCCAGGCGGCGGCCCGCCGCCAGGCGGAGGCGCGGCCCGCCGGACTGGGCAAGCGCTTCGCCGCCCGGCTGGTCGACAGCCTGGTGGTGGGCGCCGTCACCGCCGCCGCGGCCGTCCCGCTGGGCGTGCGGGCGGCCGACCACATCCAGCAGAAGGTCGACGCGGCCAAGCTGTCCGGGCACGAGGTCACCGTCTGGCTGCTCGACGGCACCACCGGCACCTGCCTGGGCGTCGTCCTCGGCGTCCTGCTCCTCTTCGGCGTCCTCTACGAGGTGCTGCCCACCGTCAAGTGGGGCCGCACCCTGGGCAAGAAGCTGTGCGGGATCCAGGTGCGGGACATCGAGGGGCACGAGCCCCCGGCGTTCGGCTCGGCGCTGCGCCGCTGGCTGGTCTACAGCGTGCCCGGGCTGCTCGGCATCGGGATCGTGGGCGTGCTGTGGTGCCTGTTCGACCGGCCCTGGCACCAGTGCTGGCACGACAAGGCGGCCCACACCTTCGTGGCGGGCTGACCCGAGGCCGGCGCCTACTCCGTACGGGCGCCCACCGGATGCGGGGCCGGGGCGGCCGGGGTCCACTCGGGCCATGAGCAGCGAACCGCCCCCCGGCTCCGGAGAGCAGCCCCCCGAGGACGATCCGTTCAGGAAGCGGCCCCCGTCGGACCAGGGGCCGGGCTCGCCGTACGGCGCGCCGCCCCCCGGCGCCCAGCAGCCCCCACCCCCCGGCGGCGGTCAGCCACCCCCACCTCCCGGCGGCCCGCACTGGGGGCAGCGGCAACCGCCGCCGTACGGCGGCGGCCAGCCTCCTCCGTACGGCGGTGGGCAGCCTCCTCCGTACGGCGGTGGGCAGCCTCCTCCGTACGGCGGTGGGCAGCCTCCTCCGTACGGCGGCGGTCCCTACGGCGCCGGCCCCGGCGGCTACCCCGCCGACCCGCTCGCCGGTATGCCCCCGCTCGCCGAGAGCGGCAGGCGGACGCTCGCCCGCATCATCGACATGATCCTCGTCGGTGTCGTCGTCTGGCTGCTCACCTGGGCGTTCGGCGTGCGCCAGTACGACGTGAACGGCGACCACATGGAGGTCGGCCGCTCGATCGCCCAGTCCTTCATCGCGGCCGTCCTCTACGTGGCCTACGACACCTTCCTGATCAGCAAGACGGGGCAGACCCTGGGCAAGCAGTGGCTCAACATGCGCGTGGCCAACCTGAACGACGGCGCCACCCCCAGCGCGCAGACCTCGCTGAGCCGTGCCCTGGTGCTGTGGCTGCCCTTCGCGTTCTGCTGCGCCTGCATCTGGACGGCCATCTGCGGCGGCTGGAGCTTCTTCGACCGGCCGTACAAGCAGGGCCTGCACGACAAGGCGGCCAAGACGGTGGTGGTCAGCACCCGTTGAGCCAAGCTCCCCGGCCGTCCCCGCGAGAGCGGCGGGTCCGTGTACGCCACGGGCCCGCCGTTCTCGTGCGCCGGGCGGCCGCGCAGCGCTCACAGCGTCGTGGGGACGCGTTCCTGGTCCGGCGCGGGCTCGGTGGCGGCCGTCGCCGCGCGGGCCCCGGTCGCCGGCACCGTCATGGCGACGAGTAGCCCCAGCGCGAGCGCCGCGAGGGCGATGACACTGATCCCGAGGCCCGAACTCGTCTGCGACAGCAGCAGCATGGCGAGCGTCGAGAAGATCACGGTGCAGGAACCGTAGGCGAGCTGTGCGACGGTCGGACGAGGCATGGCAATCGTGTCCTCGGAAGTCTTCGGGGGGCGCTGGTGGGTGCCGTTCGTCTCTCTTCGCGTGCATGCCCGAACGGAACGCCTGGTAAGCGTGACCTAACCCACGGTACCGATGCACGGGGGGCGCACAGGAAGCACGGCCCTCGTAAAGCAGGCATCAACTCCGCATAGTGCACCGCACATGACCGAGTCAAGGTCTGTCTTTTCTTCTAAACCTCTAGTCAAATTACGTCACTTGAACACGCGCTTGTCATGTGCGCACGGATTTCTCCAGACCAGGAGCCCCCTGTCCGTGCGCGCGGCGCGGGGGAGGAACTCAAGTGACCAGCAGATCCTGGACGTTCAGAGCGGCCGCGATCGGTGTGACGCTCGCGGCGGCTTCCGCCACGTTCGCGACCTTCGCCGTCGCGGACGCGAGCACCCGGCCCCGGCCCGCTGCCGCCAACCGGCACGACCCGGCCCCGGTGAAGCAGCGGGCGCACGATCTCGACGGCCCGTTGAGCAAGACCCAGAAGGCCCAGCGGCAGGAGGCCCTGAACCAGCTCATCGCGGGCCGGGCCACGGCGCAGGAGCGCGGCGGCTCCAAGGTCGTCAAGCTCAAGAGCGGCAAGGGCAAGGGCAAGTACGTCGAGCTGAGCCGGGAGAAGACCGACAAGATCTTCACCATCCTGGTGGAGTTCGGCGACAAGACCGACCCCAAGGCCGGCGGCACGCCCGGCCCGCTGCACAACAAGATCGCCGCGCCGGACCGCACGAAGGACAACTCGACGGCCTGGCAGAAGGACTACAACCAGAAGCACTACCAGGACCTCTACTTCGGCACCGGCAAGAAGACCGAGTCGCTGAAGAAGTACTACGAGAAGCAGTCCTCGGGCCGTTACTCGGTCGACGGCGAGGTCACCGACTGGGTCAAGGTCCCCTACAACGAGGCCCGTTACGGCAACAACGCCTGCGGCTCCACCAACTGCCCGAGCGTGTGGAACGTGGTCAGCGACGGCCTGAACGCCTGGGTCGCCCAGCAGAAGGCGGCCGGCCGTACCGACGCCGACATCAAGAAGGACCTGGCCAAGTACGACCAGTGGGACCGCTACGACTACGACGGCGACGGCAACTTCAACGAGCCCGACGGCTACGTCGACCACTTCCAGATCGTGCACGCCGGTGAGGACGAGTCCGCGGGCGGCGGCGCCCAGGGCACCGACGCGATCTGGGCCCACCGCTGGTACGCCTTCGGCACCGACGCCGGCGCCACCGGCCCCGCGGGCAACAAGCTCGGCGGCGCGCAGGTCGGCGACACCGGTGTCTGGGTCGGCGACTACACCATCCAGCCGGAGAACGGCGGCCTCGGCGTCTTCGCCCACGAGTACGGCCACGACCTCGGCCTGCCGGACGAGTACGACACCGACGGCGGCGACAACTCCACCGGCTTCTGGACCCTGATGTCCTCCGGTTCCTGGCTCGGCACCGGCAAGGAGTCCATCGGCGACCTGCCCGGCGACATGAACGCCTGGGACAAGCTCCAGCTGGGCTGGCTGAACTACGACACCGCCAAGGCGGGCAAGCAGTCCACGCACAAGCTGGGTGTCGCCGAGTACAACACCTGGGACAAGCAGGGCCTCGTGGTCACCCTGCCGGACAAGGCGGTCACCACCACGATCACCGAGCCGGCCCAGGGCTCGTACCAGTGGTGGAGCGGCAGCGGCAACGACCTGAAGAACACGCTGACCCGCTCCGTCGACCTCACCGGCAAGTCCTCGGCGACCCTGAGCCTGGACGGCTGGTGGGCCATCGAGGCCAACTACGACTACCTCTACACCGAGGTGTCGACCGACGGCGGCGCCAACTGGACCGCCCTGGACGGCACGGCCGACGGCCAGGCCATCCCGAAGGACGGCAGCGGCAAGCCGGCGCTCACCGGCGCCTCGGAGACCCACCGGAAGCTGTCGTACCCCCTGGACGCCTACGCCGGCCAGAAGATCCAGCTGCGCTTCCGCTACGCCACCGACAGCGGGGTCGCGGAGAACGGCTTCACGGCCGACGAGATCGGCGTGACCGCCGACGGCACGCCGCTGTTCTCGGACAACGCCGAGGCGGCCGACGCCGGTTGGACCGCGGCGGGCTTCTCCCGCATCGGCGGGTCCTTCACCCGGGACTACAAGCAGTACTACGTCGCCGAGAACCGGCAGTACGTGTCGTACGACAAGACGCTGAAGTCCGGCCCGTACAACTTCGGTTCGGTCAAGCGGCCCGACTGGGTGGAGCACTACCCGTACCAGAACGGCCTGTTGATCTGGAAGTGGGACACCTCCCAGGCGGACAACAACACCAACGCCAAGGACCACCCGGGCACCGGTCTGATCCTGCCGGTCGACTCGCACCCGAAGGCCCTGCGGTGGTCCGACGGCACCCTGATGCGCAACCGCATGCAGGCCTACGACTCGCCGTTCAGCCTCTACGGCACGGACGGCATCACCCTGCACAAGGCCGACGTCGTGACCCGGATCAAGGCGTCCAAGGGTGTTCCGGTCTTCAACGACCACACCAGCAGCTACTACGACCCGTCGAACCCGACCGGCGGTGTCAAGGTAACTGACACGAACACCAGGATAACGATCGTCAAGGAGGCCGAGAACGGCTCGACGATCTTCCTCACGGTGGGTCCCGCGGTGAAGTAGTTCGCATAACCGCAGGTCAGAGGCGTATCGGCGGTGACCCCTTGGCGGGTCGCCGCCGATCGTGTTTAGGTGCGTCCTGTGGACCGCTTATTGACACCGACCGGAACGGGGATGTGACGGCATGGCCGCAGGAGGCTTCTGCAAGCTGCCGAACGGCATGGTCGTGGTGGCACTGAACCTGCCCTACGACGCCGCCGGGGTGCGGGTACTGGTGCATGCCCAGAACCGGGCGCGGGCCCTGACCCGGCTGCGGAACCTGGGCCTGCGCGCGATCTACCTCCGGGGCAACGCGGCACCGCCGACCCCGGACGAGATCACGGCCGTGCTGCACCATCCGGACGGCCTGATATGGCGCACCGCGCCGTCCGGCAACGGTGTCACCGTGCCCGAGCTGTGGCATCCGATCCGGGCCCTGCTGCGCCGGTCGGCGCCTGTGTCCTAGAGCCTGTCTGACATTTCCCGTCTGCCGTGCGGCGCCATGCACGCACGCTCGCCGCGCCGGCCCCTGACCCGAGTACGTCCGGTACGAGGGCCTGAGGCCGGCACGCCGAGAGCACGCACCTGACGCCGCGCGGCCGCCCTTCGGGCGACGACGCGCATGGTCAGACAGGCCCTAGCCGCCGACCACGGGCTTGCCGGTCAGCTCCACGCCCGCCTCCCGCAGCTCCTCCAGGGCCCGCTCGGTGGTCTCGGCGGCCACCCCCGCCGTCAGGTCCAGCAGCACCTGGGTGCGGAAGCCCTCGCGGGCCGCGTCCAGCGCGGTGGCGCGGACGCAGTGGTCCGTGGCGACGCCGACGACGTCGACCTCGTCTATGTGGCGGGCGCGCAGCCAGTCCGCGAGGGCGGTGCCGTTCTCGTCGGCGCCCTCGAAGCCGCTGTAGGCCGCCGAGTAGGCCCCCTTGTCGAACACCGCGTCGACCGCGCCGGAGGCGACGGCCGGGGCGAAGTTCGGGTGGAAGCCCACGCCCTCCGTGCCCGCCACGCAGTGCGCGGGCCAGGAGCGGACGAAGTCGGGGTTGTCCGCGAAGTGGCCACCGGGTGCGATGTGGTGGTCGCGGGTGGCCACCACATGGCGGTAGCCGGAGCCCGCCGCCTGGCCGATCAGCTCGGTGATGGCGGCGGCCACGTCGGCGCCGCCGGCCACCGCGAGGCTGCCCCCTTCGCAGAAGTCGTTCTGCACGTCTACGACGATCAAGGCGCGGCGCATGGTGGTGTCCTTCGAATGAGGTCCAAGTAACTGAGCCTAGAGACTTACGGGCTCGTACGGGAGGGGGCGTTCGCGGGGGCGGACGGCGGTCCCGCTTTAGCTACCCGAGCGCCCCTGCACGTACTCCGTCGGAATGACGGGTTCCCCCCGGGAGAGCTGGGTCGCGGAGAGGGGGAGGCCGGCGCGGGCGGCGATGTGGCGGTCCCGGGGCACGTCCAGCGGCTCACGGGCCACGACGTCCCCGTCCTCGACCAGCCGCACCAGCAGCTGGCGGTCGGCGAGCTCCGCGGGCACCGGTCCGGTGCCCACGACCTCGGCCTCGGCCACCCCGTCCTCGTCCAGGCGGCGGGCCGCCCACTTGCGGCCGCCGACGGAGGTCTTGCCGCCGCTGGACTTCTTGGCGACCGGCACCAGCGGAGCGCCGGGTTCGGCGGTCTCGGCGCGCGCGACCAGCTTGTAGACCATGGAGGCGGTGGGGTGCCCGGAGCCGGTGACCAGCTGGGTGCCGACGCCGTAGGCGTCCACCGGGGCGACGGCCAGGGAGGCGATCGCGTACTCGTCCAGGTCCGAGGTCACCACGATCTTGGTGTCCGTGGCCCCCAGCTCGTCCAGCTGCTGCCGGACCCGGTGGGCGACGAGCAGCAGGTCGCCGGAGTCGATGCGGACCGCGCCCAGCTCGGGTCCGGCGATCTCCACCGCCATGCGGACGGCCTCGGTGACGTCGTAGGTGTCCACCAGCAGGGTCGTGCCCCGGCCGAGGGTGTCGACCTGGGCCTGGAAGGCGTCGCGCTCGCGGTCGTGCAGCAGGGTGAAGGCGTGGGCGGAGGTGCCCACGGTCGGGATGCCGTACCGGAAGCCGGCGGCGAGGTCGGAGGTGGTCGCGAAGCCGCCCACGTAGGCGGCCCGGGCGGCGGCCACGGCCGCCAGCTCGTGGGTGCGGCGGGCGCCCATCTCGATCAGCGGGCGCTCGCCCGCGGCGGACGCCATCCGGGAGGCGGCGGCCGCGATGGCGGAGTCGTGGTTGAGGATGGAGAGGATCACCGTCTCCAGGAGCACGCACTCGGCGAAGCTGCCCTCGACCCGCATGATCGGCGAGCCGGGGAAGTACACCTCGCCCTCGGGGTAGCCCCAGATGTCACCGCTGAAGCGGTACTCGGCGAGCCACTTCAGGGTCTCCTCGTCGACGATCCGCTGCTCGTGCAGGAAGCCGAGGACACCGGGGTCGAAACGGAAGTTCTCCACCGCGTCGAGGACGCGTCCGGTGCCCGCCACCACGCCGTAGCGCCGCCCGTTCGGCAGCCGCCGGGTGAAGACCTCGAACACGCTCCGCCGTTCGGCCGTACCGGCCTTCAGGGCGGCCTGCAGCATCGTCAGCTCGTACTGGTCGGTGAAGAGCGCCGTCGAGGGAACGTCCACCGGCAGCCCAAGGTCCGCTGTGTTCATGACGACGGATGGTACTCCCTTTTCGTCGGTGTGACGATTTGTGGCCCCCGTGGCAGCATGGGCTGTGTGACGTCACCCGCGCCCGTAGAGATCGAACGCACCGAGTCGGCGGAGGAGGTCTTCGCCGTACCCGAACCCGACGTCCCCTGGGTCACCATCGTCCACAACGACCCGGTCAACCTCATGAGCTATGTGACCTACGTCTTCCAGTCGTACTTCGGCTACACCAAGGACAAGGCCACCAAGCTCATGCTCGACGTCCACCACAAGGGCCGGGCGATCGTCTCCAGCGGAACCCGCGAGGAGATGGAGCGCGACGTGCAGGCGATGCACGGCTACGGTCTGTGGGCCACCCTCCAGCAGGACCGGAAGTAGCGAACCCACTTAGATGCCCGGACATTTCGAACCGCTCCCCGGCGGCGGCGCGGCCGTCGCGCTCGACGACGTCGAGATCTCCATCATCCGCTCGCTGGCCGTCCAGCTCCTGGAGCTCGTCGGACCCGGCCCCGGCGCGGACACCCCCGACGACCCGCTCGCCGAGCTGTTCGCCGAGGGGCCCAGCGAGCCGCCCGCCGACCCGGTCCTCAGGAGGCTGTTCCCGGACGCCTACAGCGACCCGGAGAAGGCCCCGGACTCGCCCGCCCAGGCGGAGGAGCGGCGGGCGCACTCCGCCGAGTTCCGCCGCTACACCGAGAACGACCTCAGGGCCGGCAAGCGGGAGAACGCGCTCGCCGTGATCCGCAGCCTCGACGCGCTCGCGCCGGTGGACAGGGGCGGGGCGGTGCTCAAGCTGTCGACGGACGAGTCCAGGCGGTGGCTCGGCGCCCTCAACGACCTGCGGCTGGCGATCGGCGCCCGGCTGGAGATCACCGACGAGGACGACACCGACCTGCTCTACCGGCTCCCGGACGAGGACCCGCGCAAGCCGATGGTGATGGCCTATCTGTGGCTGGGCGGCCTCCAGGAGACCCTGGTGACGACCCTTCTGTCCTAGTCCAGGGCTTTTCGCCGTTCGCTCAGCGGACGCTCAAATCCGGATAACGATCCCGTCACCGTTGCGGCCTGTTCTGCCGCATTAGAGCGTTCTTTGTCCGGTTTTCCCTGTGTGGTGCGCCACATTCCGCTCGGGTGATCAATATTGCGGCCGTGATAAATCTTCACGACCGCCCGGCCGACACCACCCATGTCCGGCCGGGTGCGCCACCGAGCCGACGACCGTCGGCCAGGCACAGCTCCAGCAATCCGGGGGGATCGAGACCCGATCCGAGGCCACGTCGAAGGCCCGGGTCGGCATGGAGAAAGGCGCACCACACATGACCTCATCGCAGGTCGACCAGCTCCGCGACGGCGACGAGGCCGCGCGGGCCGACAGCGAGGGCGGCGAGGGATACCAGCGCGGGCTCGGCTCCCGGCAGATCCAGATGATCGCCATCGGCGGTGCCATCGGCACCGGCCTGTTCCTCGGCGCGGGCAAGGGCATCTCCAAGGCGGGGCCCAGCCTGATCCTGGCCTACGCCGTCGCGGGCGTCGTGATCTTCCTGATCATGCGGGCGCTCGGCGAGCTGCTGATGTACCGCCCGGTGTCCGGCTCGTTCTCGGAGTACGCGCGCGAGTTCATCGGCCCGTTCGCCGGCTTCGTGACCGGGTGGACGTACTGGCTGTTCTGGGTGGTCACCGGCATCACCGAGGTCACCGCCGCGGCCGCCTACATGACGTACTGGTGGAACATCCCGCAGTGGGTCTCGGCCCTGGTGTTCACGGTCGTGCTCTTCGGCGCCAACCTGATCTCCGTGAAGCTCTTCGGTGAGCTGGAGTTCTGGTTCTCCATGGTCAAGGTCACCGCGATCATCGGCATGATCCTGATCTGCGCGGGCATCCTGACGATCGGCTTCTCCGACGCGGGCAGCACCGCCTCGGTGAGCCACCTGTGGAACGAAGGCGGCTTCTTCCCGCACGGCGTCGGCAACACCCTGATGACCCTCCAGATGGTCATGTTCGCCTTCCTCGCCGTCGAGCTGGTCGGCGTGACCGCCGGTGAGTCCAAGGAGCCCAAGAAGGTCCTGCCGAAGGCGATCAACACCGTGCCGTGGCGCATCGCCGTCTTCTACGTCGGCGCGCTGATCATGATCCTGTCGGTCGTGCCGTGGACGCAGTTCCACCCGGGCGTGAGCCCCTTCGTGGCCGCCTTCCAGAAGATGGGCCTGGCCGCCGGCGCGGGCATCGTCAACTTCGTGGTCCTGACGGCCGCGCTGTCCTCCTGCAACTCCGGCATGTACTCCACCGGCCGCATGCTGCGCGACCTCGCGCTCAACGGCCAGGGCCCGAAGTTCTTCACCAAGCTGACACCCAGCGGCACCCCGCTCGCCGGCACGACGTTCTCCGCCGCGCTGATGCTGGTCGGCGTCTGGATCAACTACCAGTGGCCGGGCAAGGCGTTCGACTACGTGGTGTCCTTCGCGACCATCTCCGGCATGTGGGCGTGGATCGTCATCCTGCTGTGCCAGATCCGCTACCGGAAGCTGTCCGACCGCGGTGACCTGCCGCGCTCGGAGTTCCGGTCACCGGGTGCCCCGTTCACCAGCTGGATCGCGCTCGCCTTCATCGGCATGGTGATCGTGCTGATGGGCATCGACAAGGACGCACGGGTGTCGCTGTACTGCGCGCCGCTGTGGGCCCTGATCCTCGGCGTCGCCTACTGGGCGCTCAAGCGCCGCAACCCGGAGGCCGCGGCCTTCAGCAGGCGCTGACGCCGCCAGAACCCCCCTCCCCGGGACGTCCGGCCGCCGGGAGCACTCGTGGCGCCCCCGGCGGCCGCCGCTCAGGACGTCCGCGATGTGGGCCGTCCCGTACCACACCTCGGTACGGGACGGCCCCTCTGCTTATGCTGGCCGACATGCTGACCATCACCCGGGCCCTGCACGACCAGATCGTCGCCCACGCCCGCAAGGACCACCCCGACGAGGCGTGCGGCGTCGTCGCGGGCCCGGCCGGCTCGGACCGCCCCGAGCGCTTCGTCCCGATGCTGAACGCGGCCATGTCGCCGACGTTCTACGAGTTCGACTCGGGCGACCTGCTCAGGCTCTACCGCGACCTGGACGACCGCGACGAGGAGCCGGTGGTCATCTATCACTCCCACACCGCCACCGAGGCCTACCCCTCCCGCACCGACATCTCCTACGCCAACGAGCCCGGTGCCCACTACGTCCTCGTCTCCACCGCCGACACCGACGGCCTCGGCGACTTCCAGTTCCGCTCCTTCCGCATCGTGGACGGCGAGGTCACGGAGGAGGAGGTCAAGGTCGTGGAGGCGTACTGATCTCAGCCCTCGGTTGCCGACCGTCCGCGATCTGAGATCACATTCCAGGAGGCGGACCGGGAATCGTTACGATGAGCCCATGGTTCTGAACGACGTGAGCGACAAGACGCCGAGCGTGCTGCTCGTGGCGCGGCTGCACGTCGACCTGTGCAGGCTGAACAGCGCCATCTGTTGACGTTCCCCGCCGCCGCCGCCGTCCGGCCGCGGAGCGACCCTGGTGCCCGAGGCCCGGGGGCACCACCGTGCGCACACCGAATCGACGAACCCTTTCCGACAGGAGCCCGCCACCATGGCCATCGAGGTCCGCATCCCCACCATCCTCCGCACGTACACGGACGGCCAGAAGGCGGTGGAGGGCAGCGGGAACACCCTCGCCGAGCTGTTCGCCGACCTCGAGGCCCGGCACACGGGCATCCAGGCCCGCATCGTCGACGAGGGCAGGCTGCGCCGCTTCGTCAACGTGTACCTGAACGACGAGGACGTCCGCTTCATCGACGGCATCGACACCAAGCTGTCCGACGGTGACACCGTGACGATCCTGCCGGCCGTCGCCGGCGGCATGCGCTGATCGGTCGCTGAGCGAAGATGCGCTACGACTCCCCGCTGGCCGCGGTGGGCAACACCCCTCTGGTGCGCCTGCCGCGGCTGTCGCCGTCCTCCGACGTCCGTATCTGGGCCAAGCTGGAGGACCGCAACCCCACGGGCTCGGTCAAGGACCGCCCCGCGCTGCACATGATCGAGCAGGCGGAGAAGGACGGCCGGCTCACCCCGGGCTGCACCATTCTGGAACCCACCTCGGGCAACACCGGCATCTCCCTCGCCATGGCGGCCAAGCTCAAGGGCTACCGCATGGTGTGCGTGATGCCGGAGAACACCTCGCAGGAGCGCCGGGACCTGCTCGGCATGTGGGGCGCCGAGATCATCTCGTCCCCGGCCGCGGGCGGCTCCAACACCGCCGTGCGGGTGGCCAAGGAGCTGGCCGCCGAGCACCCCGACTGGGTGATGCTCTACCAGTACGGCAACCCGGACAACGCGGGTGCCCACTACGCCACCACCGGCCCCGAGATCCTGGCGGACCTCCCCTCGATCACCCACTTCGTCGCGGGCCTCGGCACCACCGGCACCCTGATGGGCGTCGGCCGCTACCTGCGCGAGCACCGGCCGGACGTGCGGATCGTCGCCGCCGAGCCGCGCTACGACGACCTGGTGTACGGGCTGCGCAACCTCGACGAGGGCTTCGTCCCCGAGCTGTACGACGCCTCCGTGCTCACCACCCGCTTCTCCGTCGGCTCCGCCGACGCGGTCACCCGCACCCGCGAACTCCTGCAGCAGGAGGGCATATTCGCGGGCGTGTCCACCGGCGCCGCCCTGCACGCGGCGATCGGGATCGGCAGGAAGGCGGTCAAGGCGGGGGAGTCCGCCGACATCGTCTTCATCGTGGCCGACGGCGGCTGGAAGTACCTCTCCACCGGGGTCTACACGGCGGCCACCACCGAGGAAGCCATCGCGACGCTGCAGGGCCAGCTCTGGGCCTAGCCCCGCATCAAGCGCATACCAGCCCCCTCCTATGAGGGGGCCAACCTCATCCTATGGAGAAGCAAAGAATTCCGTCCGGTACTGCCCGGTAGCGGGTGCCTGGGGCTACGTTCCTCCCGCACCCTGTCATGTCACGCTCACTCGGCGTGCGGGGTGGCTATGAGTGTCATGCTCATGACTGCGCGGTTCGCCGCCGCTACGCGCGTCACGGGCCTGCCCAACCAGTGCGAAACCCCACTTTTCGATGGAGGCAGTACCCCATGCGTGAGTCACGCCCGAGCGGGCGGAGACGGAGTCTGCGAAGACTCGTCGCCGTCGCCTTCCCCGCCCTCGCCCTGACCGTCGCCGGATTCACCGCCGCTCCGACGGCCGGCGCCCAGCCCGCCGCGGCCCACCCGCACACCTCCAAGGTCACGCAGAACTCCAAGGCTCTGACCGACCCCAAGCGGCAAACCTTCCACTCGACCGGCAAGGCCGGCCAGAAGGTCCCCACGACCCACCTGTGCGCCACCGCCAAGCCGGGCCAGGCGTCCTGCTTCGCCCAGCGCCGCACCGACATCAAGCAGCGGCTCGCCTCGGCGGTCGCCGCGGCCGCGCCCTCCGGGCTCTCCCCGGCCAACCTGCACAGCGCCTACAACCTGCCCACCGCGGCCGGTTCCGGCATGACCGTCGGCATCGTCGACGCCTACAACGACCCCAACGCCGAGTCGGACCTGGCCACCTA
>NZ_JBVJTD010000022.1:37759-150220 GCF_055605965.1 Streptomyces sp. NPDC037126 | reverse complement strand
TCCTCGGCGATCTTCGCCTGCTCCGGCGTGACGACGTCCATGATCACGCCGCCCTTGAGCTGCTCGGCCATGCCACGCTTCACACGCGCGGTGCCGGTCTCGGGAGCCTGGTTCTCGGTGGTGGACACGGGTGACCTCACTGATGGGGAAGAGGGTTTCTGCACCCCAGAGGAAACGTGAAGGGACCAGGCCACAGCAAGGGCCAATGGAAAGTCGGTGGATCGTTTTCCTGGGAAAGCAGCGCGCGAACCCCCTCAGGCGGCCCGCTCCACCAGGGCCGCGGGCGGCTCGTCGTCCATTTCGAAGGCCAGCGGGAACGGGGCGTGGCCGGCCAGCCGGAACCAGCGAACCTTGCGGTGCTCACGCAGCCGGCGGGCGGCCCCCACGGCGTCGTTGTGGAAGCGGCGGGCCATCGGGACCCTGCGCACCGCCTCGGCCAGCTCACGGGCCGCCTCCTCGCCTCCCGGGGCCTCCCGGACGGCCTCCACCTGCGCGGAGTCCTCGAACACCGCGCGCAGGGCCTGGCTCAGCTCGCTCTCGGCGACCTCCCGCTGCTCCTCCTCGGACTGCCGGGCGGCGTGCGCGGCCTCGTACAGCACGATCGAGGCCGCCGGGTCCAGTACGCCCGAGGTCGCGAGCTCCTGGGCGACGGACGCGCGCCGCAGCAGCTGCGCGTCGAGCGCGGCCCGGGCGGCGTCCATGCGGACGTGCAGCCGGTCCAGTCGCCCGGCCGTCCAGCTCAGGTACACGCCGATCGCCACGAGTGCGACGAGGATCCAGATGAGGGTTGCGGTCACGGCGGAAGGCTATCGGCCGGTGGTGGCGCCCCGCGGGTCAGTCCCGGGCCAGCCCGAAGCGGGCCCGCACCCCGGTCGTGCGCTCGTCCGCGCCGACCGCCGCCGCGCCGGCCGTCACCGTCTCGTAGACGGACAGGATGTCCGCGCCGACCGTCGACCAGTCGAACCGCCGCACGTGCGTGCTGCCGCGTTCGCGCAGCTCGGCCCGCCGCTCCGGGTCGGCCAGCAGCCGTACCGCCGCATCGGCGAGCGCGTCCGCGTCTTCGTTGGCGAAGACCTCGCCGGCCTTGCCCTGGTCCAGGACCTGCACGAAGGCGTCGAGGTCGGAGGCGAGCACGGGGGCGCCCGCCGACATGGCCTCGACCAGGATGATGCCGAAGCTCTCGCCGCCGGTGTTGGGCGCGACGTACAGGTCGACGCTGCGCAGCAGGCGTGCCTTGTCCTCGTCGCTGACCATGCCGAGGAACTCCACGCGGGAGCGCAGCTCCTCGGGCAGGTCCTCGACGGCGGCCTCCTCGTCGCCGCGGCCCGCGACCAGCAGCCGGGCCCCCGGCCGGGCGGCCATGATCTTCGGCAGCGCCCGCATGAGGACGGGCAGGCCCTTGCGGGGCTCGTCGATGCGGCCGATGAAGCCGATGGTGTCCCCCTGCCACTGCGGCCTGGGCTCGGCCTCGGCGAAGAAGTCCACGTCGACCCCGTTGGGGATGACCACCGCGTCCCCGCCCAGGTGCTCGACCAGGGTGCGGCGGGCGTACTCGCTGACCGCGATGCGGGCGCTGATCTTCTCCAGGGCGGCCTGGAGGATCGCGTACGCGGCGATCATGGCGCGCGAGCGCGGGTTGGAGGTGTGGAAGGTCGCCACGATGGGGCCCTGCGCGGCCCAGCAGGTCAGCAGGCCCAGCGAGGGCGAGGTCGGCTCGTGGATGTGGACGACGTCGAAGCCGCCCTCGTGCAGCCAGCGCCGGACCCGCGCGGCGGACAGGAAGCCGAAGTTCAGACGGGCCACCGAGCCGTTGTAGGGCACCGGGACCGCGCGGCCGGCCGAGACGACGTACGGCGGCAGCGGGGTGTCGTCGTCGGCGGGCGCGAGCACGGAGACGTCGTGGCCGAGCCGGATGAAGTACTCGGCGAGGTCGCGGATGTGGAACTGGACGCCACCGGGCACGTCCCAGGAGTACGGGCAGACGATCCCGATTCTCACGAGGGTCCCTTCGCGGGGTCGAGGTCGGCGAGCCACAGCCGCTGGAGCATGTGCCAGTCCTCCGGATGGTCGGCGATCCCGGTGGCGAAGGCGTCGGCCAGCGCCTGTGTCATCACAGACGTCTTCTCGGCCCGGGTACCTGACCCGGGCACCTCGACCGGGGCGTGCACCCGGCCCTTCATGACGGGCGAGTCGTCGTACCAGAGGGTGACGGGCAGCAGCAGGGCGCCGGTCTGCTGCGCGAGCAGGGCCGGACCGGCGGGCATCCGGGCCCGCTCACCGAAGAAGTCGACCTCGACGCCGGAGGCGGACAGGTCCCGGTCGGCGACCAGGCAGACCAGGCCGCCCTCGCGCAGCCGCCGGGCCAGGGTGCCGAAGGCGGAGCCGCCGCTGTGCGGCAGGACCTCCATGCCGAGGCCCTCGCGGTAGGCGACGAACCGGTCGTAGAGCGTCTCGGGCTTCAGCCGCTCGGCGACCGTCGTGAACGGCGTCTGCAGCTTGGTGGTGACCCAGGCCCCGGCCAGGTCCCAGTTGGCCAGGTGCGGCAGGGCCAGGATCACGCCCTGGCCGGAGGCGAGCCCGTCGGTCAGGAAGTGGATGTCCTTGGGGTCGAAGCCCGTCTTCACGCGCTCGGCGCTCCAGGCCGGCAGCCTGAAGGACTCCATCCAGTAGCGCAGGTACGAGCGCATGCCCGCCCGCGAGAGCTCGGCGAGGCGCTCGGGGCCGGCGCCGGGCACCACGCGCGCGTAGTTGGCCTCCAGGCGCTGCACACCCTTGCCGCGCCGCTTCCAGGCGAGGTCGGCGATGCCGCGGCCGAGGCGGACCGCGACGGGTTCGGGCAGCTTCTTGACGGTGCTCCAGCCGAGGCCGTAGAGCGCGTCGGTGAGCCGGTCGGCGGTGGTCACTTCGTCGCCTCGCTCCCCCGCGACGCGTCGTCCCGCGCGGCCGCGGCCTCCGCCTCCGCGGACTCGCGGCGCACGGTGACCACGCGCTGGACGAGCGTGACGAGACTGCCGGCGGCGACGATCCACAGGGCGACCGGCAGCAGCCACTGGATGCCCGGCACACCGAACTTGTGCAGGCCGGCGAAGCCCGCGGCGACCAGCGAGATCACCAGCCGCTCGGCGCGCTCGACGAGCCCGTTGACGGCGACCGGCAGCCCGATGGACTCGCCGCGCGCCTTGGTGTACGACACGACCTGGCCGCTGGCCAGGCAGAAGATGGAGACGGCGCACAGGGCGTTGTTGTCGCCGTTGCCCGCGTACCAGAGCGCGAAGCCGCCGAAGATGGCGCCGTCGGCGACCCGGTCCAGGGTGGAGTCCAGGAAGGCGCCCCAGCGGCTGGAGCGGCCCAGCTGGCGGGCCATGTTGCCGTCGACCAGGTCGGAGAAGACGAACAGCGTGATCACGACCGTGCCCCAGAAGAACTCGCCCATGGGGTAGAAGACCAGCGCGCCCGCCACCACACCGGCGGTGCCGATGAGCGTCACCGTGTCGGGGCTCACGCCCCGCCGGATGAGAAACGCGGCGAACGGTGTGAGGACACGCGTGAAGAATGCACGCGCGTACTTGTTCAGCATGGCCTTCCCGACGGTCGGTGTCGCCGCGGCCCCTGGTGGTCGCCGGCTGGCCCATCGTAGCCACGCGCGCGTGTGCGTGACGGGCGGGCACCCACAGGCCGTGCCGGGAACCGGTGCGCGCCCCTGTGCGCGGGGCGCACGTGGCGCGATCGGGTCCGTCGTATGGACGCAACGTGACGGGAGTGGAAAGCTCGAAGGACCGCGGGCGTCGCCGGAGCCGCCGCAGCACGCGGGTCCGCACGTCCGCCCCCAGTGACCTCACCGTGTACGGGAGGCAGGATCATGGGCGACAAGACACAGACACACCCCGGGGCCGCCGGCAGGGCTCTGGCGGCCGACCAACCCGCGTCCGTACGGAATGTGGTGCTGGTCGGCCACTCCGGATCGGGCAAGACGACCTTGGTGGAGGCCCTCGCGCTGACCGCGGGGGCGGTGAACCGGGCGGGCCGCGTCGAAGACGGCGGCACCGTCTCGGACTACGACGAGATCGAGCACCGGCAGCAACGCTCCGTACAGCTCTCCCTGGTGCCGGTCGAATGGGACGGCATCAAGATCAACCTCCTCGACACCCCCGGGTACGCGGACTTCGTCGGGGAACTGAGGGCCGGTCTGCGCGCGGCGGACGCGGCCCTCTTCGTCGTCTCGGCCTCGGACGGCGTGGACGGCTCGACCAGGATGGTGTGGGAGGAGTGCGCGGCCGTCGGCATGCCCCGGGCGATCGTGATCACGCACCTGGAGGCGGCGCGCGCGGACTTCGAGGAGATGACCCGGGTCTGCGCGGAGGCCTTCGGCGGCGACGACCCCGACGCGGTGCTGCCGCTGTACCTGCCATTGCGCGGGCCGGAAGGCCCTGACGGCCACGCGCCCGTGACCGGTCTCGTCGGGCTGCTGTCGCAGAAGCTGTTCGACTACTCGGCCGGGGAGCGCAAGGAGTCCGAGCCCGGCGAGGACCAGCTGCCGGACATCGAGGAGGCCCGCAACCGGCTCATCGAGGGGATCATCGCGGAGAGCGAGGACGAGACCCTCATGGACCGCTACCTCGGCGGTGAGCAGGTCGACGTCAAGACCCTGATCCAGGACCTGGAGCGGGCCGTGGCGCGCGGCAGCTTCTTCCCCGTCCTCGCGGCCGCCCCGGCCGGGGAGGGCGCACGGCAGGGTCTCGGCACCGTGGAGCTGCTGGAGCTGGTCACCGGCGGGTTCCCGACCCCGTTCGAGCACCCGATGCCCGGGGTCACCACGATCGACGGCAAGCAGCGCGAGCTGAAGCCGTGCGACACCGACGGCCCGCTGGTCGCCGAGGTCGTCAAGACCTCCTCCGACCCCTACGTCGGCCGGATCTCGCTGGTCCGGGTGTTCTCCGGCACGCTGCGCCCCGACCGGACGGTGCACGTCTCCGGGCACGGCATGACCGACCGGGGCCACGAGGACCACGACGTCGACGAGAAGGTCGGCGCGCTGTCCATGTCGTTCGGCAAACAGCAGCGGCCGGTCACGCACGCGGTCGCCGGCGACCTGGTGTGCGTGGCCAAGCTGGGCCGCGCGGAGACCGGGGACACCCTCTCGGCGAAGGAGGACCCGCTCCTGATGGAGCCCTGGCAGATGCCCGACCCGCTGCTGCCGCTCGCCATCCAGGCGCACAGCAAGGCCGACGAGGACAAGCTCTCCCAGGGCCTGTCCCGGCTGGTCGCCGAGGACCCGACGATGCGCCTGGAGCAGAACCAGGACACCCACCAGGTGGTCCTGTGGTGCCTGGGCGAGGCGCACGCGGACGTCGCCCTGGAACGGCTGCGCAGCCGCTACGGCGTCCAGGTCGACGTGGTGCCGCACCGGGTCTCGCTCCGCGAGACGTTCGCGACGAGGGCGGCCGGGCGCGGACGGCACGTGAAGCAGTCCGGCGGGCACGGCCAGTACGCGATCTGCGAGATCGAGGTGGAGCCGCTGCCGGGCGGTTCGGGCATCGAGTTCGTGGACAAGGTGGTCGGCGGCGCGGTGCCCCGGCAGTTCATCCCGTCCGTGGAGAAGGGCGTGCGGGCACAGGCCGCCAAGGGGGTGGCCGCCGGGTATCCGCTCGTGGACGTGCGGATCACGCTCCTGGACGGCAAGGCCCACTCGGTGGACTCCTCCGACGCCGCTTTCCAGACCGCGGGCGCGCTCGCGCTGCGCGAGGCCGCGACGGACGCCCGGATCCATCTGCTGGAGCCGGTCGCCGAGGTGACCGTGCTGGTCGGCGACGACTACGTGGGCGCCGTGATGAGCGACCTGTCGGGCCGGCGCGGCCGGCTGCTCGGCACCGAACAGGTCGGCTCCGGGCGGACCCTGATCCGCGCCGAGGTGCCCGAGTTCGAGATCGGACGGTACTCGGTCGACCTGCGCTCGCTGTCGCACGGCACGGCCCGCTTCGACCGGGCCTACGCCCGGCACGAGCCGATGCCCCCGCAGATCGCCGAACGCATTCGCGAACAGGCCGGGGACAACCCCTAGTTCCGCCGCTCCCGGGCGGGCGGCTTCGGCCGTCCGCCCGCGCACTGTCGGTGACGGCGGATACGCTGATCACCTGATCACGTCGTGCCGCAGCCGTCCGGTATCGGCACGACGACCGGTCCAACAGGTGTGCGGAGCAGGGAAGTCGGGAAGGCCGCAGGAGCGACGCGGGCGGCGATGGGGGCGGGAATGTCGTTTGGAACGGAGTGGGACGGGCCCCAGGTGCCCGTCTCGGGCGACGAGGGGCAGGCGGCGACCTCCGCGCTGGCGTCCGCCGCGTACCGGGACAACCCGATCGTGGAGATCAAGAAGGCCGACAACGAGTGGCACCAGTCCACCGTCAAGGCCGGCAAGATCGCCCTGTTCCGGCCCAACCTCGGTGAGGCGTTCGCCCGGGCCGTCGTCGACCGCATGCTCTCCCCCGGCCGCAAACCCCTCATCCAGTCCTTCGGCTCCGAGCCGCAGTTCGTGGTGGAGCACTGCATGGCGGCCAACAACATCCGCCGTGAGCGGGACAACCGCCTGACCATGGTGACGGTCCTGTGCGGCCTGCTCTTCCTGCCCGGACTCATCGTCTGGCTGCTCGTCTTCCAGCTGCGCACCTTCGTCGCCAAGCGGGACGACAAGCGGGCCGGGACGCTGGCCAGTGCCCTGCTCCTCGGCGTCGGCGTGCTCGCCGCGCTGTTCCTGATCAAGATGCCGTTCACCGGTTTCTGGGCCTGGTACGCGCGCGGGGCCGTGGTGCTGCCCGTGCTGGGCTGGTTCTGGGCCAAGCGGGTCTGCGAGCGGGCCGCGGTCGATCTGCGGGCCCGCTGGGACGGCCTGCTCTCGGGCACCAGCGTCGGCGCCAAGGTCCCCGAGGCCGTACCGCGCGGCCCCAACCAGACGGCGGCCGAGCAGCTGCGCCAGTCGCTGGCGCGGCTCAGCGCCGAACAGCAGTCCAACTCGGTCTTCTACGCCGGGCCCAAGGGCATACTCGGCATGGGCACCCGCTGGGGCTCCTGGCAGCTCGCCGAGGATCTGGTGCCCGCCGACCCCACCCGCGAGATCCACCCCTTCCGCAGCTGGGACGTCATCCGCGCGATCCACGACCAGCTCGCCCTGCTGGAGCGCGGCCCGCTGAACACCGGCGGCTTCCCCAAGCCGTCGATACGGCACTGGATCGTCACGCCGATCGGCGAGAAGGCCGGGGCCGTGTCCCGGCCGGAGGGCACCGACGTGGAGGCTTTCCAGGTCAAACCGCACGCCATACAGGAGATCTGCAACAAGCAGCAGTTCGGCAGCGGTGACCGGCACTACCTGGGCGTGCAGTGGACGCTGTGGGACGGGCAGCTGGTCATCACCATGCTGATCACGGTGACCGTGCTGCACGAGACGTTGCGCATCGAGGTCACGGGGCATGCGCTGGGGCCGGTGAACCCGCTGTTCACCACCAAGCCGGAGGCGCCGACCAAGGAGGTCTCCAAGTCCCTCAAGCCCTGGGAGACCCGCACGGTCAAGCTGCCCCTGGTCGGCACCGACGAGGTGGTGCGCCTCGCCGCGCGCGCCCCGCTGACCTGGTACCCGCCGCTGCTCAACTGGCTCGGCGGCTCGATCGCCCTGCCGGAGCCGTTCGGTCTGCGGCACGCGTGGGCCGACCAGCCGTGGCGGCACCGCTTCATGGCCGACGACGCGCTGCGCGCGGCCACGCCGGTGCTGCGGGTGGTGCACTCGTCCGCGATCCGGGTCCTCAAGGAGAACGGGGTGGACACGGAGAAGTTCGGCACCCGCTCCTCGTTCCTCAGCGGCGCGGTGCAGGACCCGACGCCGAGGAAGGCGGATCTGTACGACGCGTGAGGGGCGCCCCGAGCCGGGGGCGCCCGCCCGGGACCGTCACGCGGACCAGGCCTCGGCCAGCATCTTCCTCGTGTCGGCCAGGAGCTGCGGCAGCACCCTGGTGTGGCCGACGACCGGCATGAAGTTCGTGTCGCCGCCCCAGCGGGGGACGATGTGCTGGTGCAGGTGGGCGGCGATGCCGGCGCCCGCCACGGAGCCCTGGTTCATGCCGATGTTGAACCCCTGTGCGCCGGAGGCGGTGCGCAGGGCGGTCATCGCCTGCTTGGTCAGCTCGGCCAGTTCGGTGGTCTCCGCGGCGGTCAGGTCGGTGTAGTCGGCCACGTGCCGGTACGGCACGGTCATCAGATGGCCGCCGTTGTACGGGTAGAGGTTGAGGACCGCGTACACGTGCTCGCCGCGCCGGACGATCAGTCCGTCCTCGTCGGACTTGGCCGGTATCGAGCAGAAGGGGCAGCCGTCGTCGGCCCCCGGGCCGGTCGGCTTGTTCTCACCCTGGATGTAGGCCATCCGGTGGGGCGTCCACAGGCGCTGGAACGCGTCCTGCGTCCCCACTCCGATCTGCTGCTCCGGCTCACTCGTCATGCTAGGCAGCATATGGCTTGGCGCCCCCGTACAGGGCAGGGCCCCCGGCGCGAGGAACTCGCCGGGGGCCCTGCCGTGCGGTCGGCGCTCAGTCCCTGACCGTCACCGCTCAGACCTGGACCCGGTCCGCCACGACCTGCGCGATCTTCGCGATGGCCTCGTCGAACGGGATGCCGTTCTCCTGGGAGCCGTCGCGGTAGCGGAAGGACACCGAAGCGTTCGACATGTCCTCGTCGCCCGCGATGACCATGAAGGGCACCTTCTGCTTCTGGGCGTTGCGGATCTTCTTCTGCATGCGGTCCGAGGAGGAGTCCACCTCGACGCGCAGGCCCTGCTTCTTCGCCGCGGCGGCGAACTTCTCCAGGTACTCCACGTGCGCGTCGCCGATCGGGATGCCGAGCGCCTGCACCGGGGCCAGCCAGGCCGGGAAGGCCCCCGCGTAGTGCTCCAGCAGGACGGCGAAGAAGCGCTCGATGGAGCCGAACAGCGCGCGGTGGATCATGACCGGGCGCTGCTTGGAGCCGTCGGGGCCGGTGTACTCCAGGTTGAAGCGCTCGGGCAGGTTGAAGTCGAGCTGGATGGTCGACATCTGCCAGGTGCGGCCGATCGCGTCCTTGGTCTGGACGGAGATCTTCGGACCGTAGAAGGCGGCGCCGCCCGGATCCGGGACGAGGGGCAGGCCCTGCTTCTCGGCGACCTGGCGCAGCGTCTCGGTCGCCTCCTCCCAGACCTCGTCGGAGCCGACGAACTTCTCCGGGTCCTTGGTGGACAGCTCCAGGTAGAAGTCGGTCAGGCCGTAGTCGCGCAGCAGGCCGAGGACGAAGGTGAGCGTCTTGTCCAGTTCCTCGGACATCTGCTCACGGGTGCAGTAGATGTGCGCGTCGTCCTGGGTGAAGCCGCGGGCACGGGTCAGGCCGTGCACGACGCCGGACTTCTCGTACCGGTACACGGTCCCGAACTCGAAGAGGCGCAGCGGCAGTTCGCGGTAGGAGCGGCCGCGCGCGTCGAAGATCAGGTTGTGCATCGGGCAGTTCATGGGCTTGAGGTAGTAGTCCACGCCCTCGTCGAGCTGCATGGGCGGGTACATGCCGTCGGCGTACCAGTCCAGGTGCCCGGACGTCTCGAAGAGCTTCCCCTTCGTCGCGTGCGGGGTGTAGACGAACTCGTAGCCCTCCTCCTCGTGGCGGCGCCGCGAGTAGTCCTCCATGACCCGGCGGACGATGCCGCCCTTGGGGTGGAAGACGGCGAGGCCGGAGCCGATCTGCTCCGGGATGGAGAAGAGGTCCAGCTCGGAGCCGAGCTTGCGGTGGTCGCGCTTCTCGGCCTCGGCCAGGAAGTCCAGGTACGCCTTCAGCTCGTCCTTGGACGGCCAGGCGGTGCCGTAGATGCGCTGGAGCATGGGGTTCTTCTCGCTGCCGCGCCAGTAGGCGGCCGCGTTGCGCATCAGCTTGAACGCCGGGATGAGGCGGGTCGAGGGCAGGTGCGGACCCCGGCAGAGGTCCTTCCAGCACAGCTCGCCGGTCTTGGCGTCCAGGTTGTCGTAGATCGTCAGCTCGCCGGCGCCGACCTCGACGTCCGCGCCGTCGTCGTGCGACGCGGAGCCCTTGAGGCCGATCAGCTCCAGCTTGTACGGCTCGGCGGCTAGCTCCTCGCGGGCGGCGGCGTCGGTGACGACGCGGCGGGCGAACTTCTGCCCGCGCTTCTGGATCTCCTGCATCTTCTTCTCGATGGCCTTGAGATCCTCGGGCGTGAACGGCTTCTCGACGTCGAAGTCGTAGTAGAAGCCGTCCTTGACGGGCGGGCCGATGCCCAGCTTGGCCTCGGGGAACAGCTCCTGCACGGCCTGCGCCATGACGTGCGCGGTGGAGTGGCGCAGGATGTTCAGGCCGTCCTGGGACGAGATCTCGACACCCTCGACCTCATCGCCCTCGGCGAGCTCGTACGCGAGGTCCTTCAGCTCGCCGCTCACGCGCGCGGCCACGATCGAGCGCTCGCCCGCGAAGAGGTCGGCGGCCGTAGTGCCCGTCGTCACCACACGTTCTTCCCGCTCGGAATCGCGTTGGATGATCACACGGACGTCTGACACCGGTCTCTCCTGACTGAAGGTGGGGTGCGGCGCCATACCAGGAGCGCGCGCACAGGCGATCGTACCGACCCGACGGCTCCGACCGCGAAACGGTAACCCTCCGTCCCCGTCCCCCTACACCTTCAGTCCTCGTCGCCGTACGCCTCCTCGCAGGCCTCCTCGAAGAAGTCGAGGTTCTCCTGCAGGGACTTCATCAGCCGGTCCCGCTCGGCCTCGTCGACCTGCACGGGGACGACCCCGGAGGCGCCGGTGAGCCTGCGGAAGCCGCCCCGGCGCTCCAGCCTGCCGTGCACGCGCACGGGCAGGCCGACGAGGTGGGCGTGGCCGGCGATGCGGTAGTCCTCCTCGTCCAGGGTGACGCGCACGTGCGGGACCTCGGCGCCGGCGAGCACGCGCAGGCGCACGGTGCCCTCGCCGCCGGGGCCCGACCTGCGCATGCGGACGACGGCGCCGGTGACCCGGACCGGCACGGAGGGCTCCTCGTGCAGGTAGCGGACCGCGGCCTCCCGCAGGAAGGGAAGGTCGCCGGGCGAGAACTCGACGGGTTCGGCGGAGGGCGCGCAGCCCTCGGGGACGCCGGCGCCGGGTGCCCAGGCGACGGCGACGCGGGCGCCCTCGGTGCCCCGCACCAGCGCGCTGAGCGCCTCGGTCAGCTCGCGGCTGACGCCGGCCTCGACGGCCCCGTCGAAGGCGTCCATGCCCCCGGTGGCCCGCCGGTAGTCGATGGCCTCGCGGACGGCGTACAGGGCCTGGTGGAGGCGGACGGCGAGCGGGCGGCCGGTGGGCACGGGCACGAACGCGGTGAGCCGCCAGCCCTCGGCGGCGGGACCGACGAGGACGTCCTCGGTCAGCGCGGCGGCGGACCGGCGGTGCCGGGCGCCGTAGTAGCCGGCACGCGCGCGGGTGGCGAGCGCGGCGGCGAGCAGCATCCGCCGGGCGGCCCCGCGCAGTTGCTCGTCCCGGACCCAGGGCGCGGCGCCGACCGGACCGCTCGGGGTGTCGCGCCACCAGCGGATCTCGTCGCTGGGCACGGCGAGGGAGATCAGCACCTCGCGGGCGGCGGGGGTGTCGTTGCGGGCGAGCGCGTCGAGGGCCTCGCCGAGCAGGTCGTCGCTGTCGGGGAAGGCGCGGCTCTCCGGCACCAGCAGGCTGGTGCCGCCGCCCGGACCCGGTGGGGTCCAGCGGCCGTAGCGCCCGGGGGCTCCGCCGCGCCGCTGCCAGCCGTGCCGGCGCAGCAGGGCGCCGAGCACGGCGGGGTCGACCTCGGCGGGCCCGGGCGGCCGGTTCCAGGGCAGTTCGTCGGGGTGCGGCCGGACCTGGCGCACCGGCTCCTCGTACGGACGGCTCCTCATGGCCTGCCTCCCGTCCCGACCCGCGTCATGATCTCGCACAGCGCCCGGTCGTCGAAGATGCGCGAGGTCGGTATCCGCACGGTGGTCCGGTGCCGGCCGGTGACCGGCTGCCCGGCCAGGTTGACCCAGTAGCAGCAGTGCCTGAGGTCGAGCCGGTCGTGGCTGGCGCGCAGCCAGTCGTCCTGGGAGCGCGGGACCAGCATGACGACCAGGATCTTGTGCACCGAGACGGGCGTGCGGGCGAGCTTGCGCAGGTGGTCGTTGTCGAGGGTGAAGGAGAAGGAGCGGCCCGGCGGGCTGGGCGCGACCTGGTAGGTGCACTTCAGCTGCACCTTGATCGTGACCTCGTCGTCGACGGTGTGTCCGGGCGCGCTGTGGCTGACGTGCCAGTCGATGCCGTTGTCCGGGAAGGGCTGGGACAGCGAGCAGCCGGCCGCGGCGGCGACCGCGTGCAGGTAGCCGACCTGCAGTGTCTCCATGCAGGCGGTGGTGGCGAGCGTGCCGCGAAGAGGGCCCGTGCGATCGGGCAGCAGCCCGCCCCGCTCGGGCTGCGCTATGGCCATGACCAACAGCCTTCCAAGCCAAGAGTTTCCCCGCTGCGGGCTGCTGAACTGCAAAGACCCGCACTCCTGTTGTGTCCTTCCGGCGTACGGCGCAAACGGCCCGGGTATCACCAAACAGGCAGAAGACGGAACGTCACCTGCCGAAGGTGAACGAGGAGTTGGGTTGGGATGACGACCTGGTACGAGGGGCCGCTGGCCGCCTTCGACACGGAGACGACGGGCGTGGACGTCGAGACCGACCGGATCGTGTCGGCCGCCGTCGCCGTCCAGGATGCGCCGGGGACCCGGCCGCGGATCACCCGCTGGCTGGTGAACCCGGGCGTGCCGGTGCCCGAGGGCGCGACCGCGGTGCACGGTCTGACGGACGAGCACCTGCAGCACAACGGGCGCTGGCCGGCGCCGGTGGTGTACGAGATAGCCGAGCACCTCGCGGAGCACGCGGCGATGGGCCGCCCGCTGGTGGTGATGAACGCACCGTTCGATCTGACGCTGCTGGACCGGGAGTTGCGCCGGCACCGGGCGTCCTCGCTGGACCGCTGGTTCGAGTCGGTGCCGCTCAGGGTGCTGGACCCGCGGGTGCTCGACAAGCATCTGGACCGCTACCGCAAGGGCCGGCGCACGCTGACCGACCTGTGCGCGCACTACGGCGTGACGCTGGAGGGCGCGCACGACGCGGGTGCGGACGCGCTGGCCGCCCTGGAGGTCGTACGGGCGCTGGGCCGCCGGTTCGCGACCCGCCTGGAGCGCCTCTCGCCGGCCGAGTTGCACACGCTTCAGACCAACTGGCACGCGGCGCAGGCCCGCGGGCTCCAGGCCTGGTTCGCGCGCAGCGGCTCGGCGGAGATCGTCTCCACGGACTGGCCGCTGCGGCCGGAGCTGCCCGCGGCGGCGTAGGGACCGGGGGCGCCTGCCTCGACAGGCGCCCGGTGTCACGGGGCCGGCGTCACCAGGGGCCTCCACCCCGGCCCGATGCCGGTGGGGCCGGCGTCACCAAGAGCCTCCGCCCCCGCCACCGCCGCCCCCTCCGACAAGAGGCGGTCATCGGGCCGAGGGCGTAGCCGCAGGTGAAGGCCGCGGTGGCCGTGGAGCCGCGCCGGGCGGCGACGGTGGAGTCGGCGACGGCCCTGTCCCAGGCGTACGCCGCGTCCAGGGCCACCGCCCACGCGGTGTACAGCTCCATGCGGTCCGCATCGAGGGGCTCGTCGTCGCCCTGGCGGGCGGCCGGGTCCAGGAGGTGGCGCCGCAACGCCTCGGTCTGGAGCCACAGTTCGGTGCCGCGGGGGGTGCGGGCGTGCAGTTCCCAGGAGCGCAGCCACAGCGCGAGGCCGGCGCCGACGGCGATCGCGCCCGCGAGGAGCACCGGCCCGCCCGCCGCTTGGCGACCGCCGCCGAGCCAGGCTCCGACGGCCGTCGTGACGAAGCCGAGCAGGGTGACGCCGATACCGACGGCGCGTCCGGTGCGGGCGAGGCGCGCCGCGGTGGCGTCCCACAGGCCGCTGTTCTGAGGCGTCTTCGGCCCCTCGTCAGGGTCCGGACCGCCCTGGTTCTCGCGCTGTTCCCGGTCCTCACGGACATCGCCCCCTCGTGTCGCGGGAGCCTCCGCGGCCCCCGCGAAGATCGGCAGCGTATCCCGGTGCCAGGGGAACAAGAAGAGCCGGTCCGCGCGATGCGGACCGGCTCTTTGCCCGGTGGGCGATACTGGGTTCGAACCAGTGACCTCTTCGGTGTGAACGAAGCGCTCTCCCACTGAGCTAATCGCCCGGGAACGCACTGAACAATACAGGCCCCGGCACGGTTCCTTCAAACCGCTTCCAGGTGACGCAGCAGCCCGCGCCGTCCGGCCCGCATCATCAGCCCGTGGTTGGCGCGGAAGAGCGGGCGTCCAGGCACAGCGAGCCGCCTGAGCAGCGGCTTGAGCACGTCGACCTCCTGGTCGTAGCGGGCCAGGGTGCCACGGCCGCGGGGGGCGACCGTCCAGCGCGCCCAGCCCTCGATGTCTCCGGACATGACGACCTCCAGGATCCCGGCGGCAGGCTCGCGGCGGGTCTCCCGTGCGGTGAAGGTCATGGCGTAGGGCAGTACGGACCGGATGGTGAGCACGCCGGTGGAGTCGTCGAGCCGGGTGACCGAGCGCACCTGCGGCCACCAGAGCGGATATTCCTCGGCCCGCTCGAGCGCCGCGTACACGGCGGCCGGCGGGACGGGCAGGGACCACTCGGTGCGGAAGCGGTAGTGCGTCCAGTCCATGGGCAGAGTGTGCCCGGGCCGAGCGGCCGGTCTGAGTACGCGTACTCATGTGCCGTGCCGTGACCCGGGCCACACTCGGCGGGGGGAGCGCCACCGCCCGTGCGCCGGTGCTCCCCCACCCCATCCGCTGTCGTGATCGGCCGTCAGGTCCGTGGAGGGCCCGCCCGGGTGCGGCCGGAGCGCCGCGCCGCCACGAACGAACCGGAATTCCGAGCCACTCGCTTCCGGCCTCGGTGGCGGCGCCCGCCCGGAAGTGATGCGGACTCAGATTAGCTGTCCGCAGGCGAGTTGAGACCGAACGGAATTCCTCTCTTGTCGTACTTCCTGAGAAACCGGAAGGCATTCCGGTAAAACGTCCGGGGATTTCGCATGCGCCGGTACGCACGAGTTGCCGAGGCCCGGTGAGATGGCGATCGCCGACCGCGGATCGGGGCTCCGATCGGCCGGCCCGGCCGGTGCGCGCCCCACGGCCGGATACCGCCGCTCGACCGCCTCGTTCCGTCACCGCGGAAACGGGCCGGTCGGCCGCCCCGCGCACCGCTCCGCCACCGCGGCGAACCGACTCGGCGCGGGCTGCGCGATCCGCCCTCCCCCGCTGCCGCGGACCCGCGGAACGCCAACGGCCCACCTGCGTTCTCGCAGATGGGCCGTTGTCCGGGTGGGCGATACTGGGTTCGAACCAGTGACCTCTTCGGTGTGAACGAAGCGCTCTCCCACTGAGCTAATCGCCCGGGCGCAGGAAGAACATTACCCCATGTCAGGGGGTACCTCCGACCACGGGCCTGACGGGCGGGCGGACCTCGGGGCGTGGCTCACCGGTTCCCGATCCTCCAGGGCATGACCAGGCCGAACTTCGAGACGTAGATCGCGACCAGGACCACGACGATCACCAGGCCGATCACGGTCAGGGTGATGTTGCGGCGGCGCACCTCGGGGTCGAGGGCCCGCTCGGCGGCCTCGGTGACCTTGCGCTTGGTCCAGCGGAGCACGAGCTGGCCCCAGACGAACTCGGTCGCCCAGATCGCCATGCCGCCGAAGATCACCACCCAGCCGGGTCCCGGCAGCGGCAGCATGATCACGCCGGCGACGACGACCGCGAGACCGGCGACGAAGACGCCGACCTGCCAGCTCAGGTGCAGGAGCCGGCGCGCCTTGACGAATTCCGGCGCCCGGGAGCCGAGCCCGCGCCTGTCCTCGCGCCCGGGCCCACGGCGGGGGCCCGGCTGCTCGCCCGCTTCCGGCTCGCCCGCCGCCACGGCGCCCTCACCCGGCTCGTCACTCCCCGTATTCATACAGACAAACCCTACCGGAGTGAATCAGGTCACTGAAATGGTCGTAGATCCGGTACGAGTTCTCGGCCGGAAGAGTTACGTAAAGACACGCAAAACCCTCAGAGGGGTTTACAACGGCACCGTAGGTGGCATGTCGATTTCGCCGACGTGCGAATCCCCGAGCGCACACTGAGCGAAAGGCCCTGGCGCTTATGAACACCACGGTCAGCTGCGAGCTGCACCTGCGCCTCGTTGTGTCGAGCGAGTCCTCCCTGCCTGTCCCCGCAGGCCTGCGGTACGACACGGCCGACCCCTACGCCGTGCACGCCACCTTCCACACCGGAGCCGAGGAGACCGTCGAGTGGGTGTTCGCCCGCGACCTCCTCGCCGAAGGGCTGCACAGGCCCACCGGCACCGGCGACGTCCGCGTCTGGCCATCGCGCAGCCATGGTCAGGGCGTCGTCTGCATCGCCCTCAGCTCCCCGGAGGGGGAGGCCCTGCTGGAGGCCCCCGCGCGGGCCCTGGAGTCCTTCCTGAAGCGAACCGACGCCGCCGTGCCACCCGGCACGGAACACCGGCACTTCGATCTGGATCAGGAGCTCTCCCACATCCTGGCGGAGAGCTAGGCCGCGGCCCTTTGGAGCAGCCCGGCGCCGTCCACTCGGGGAGACGGCTCGGGCCAAGACAACCGCATAAGGCACAGGCCGGCGCCGTCACCGTGAGCGCTCACGGGACGGCTTCGGTCTGTCCGTGTGAGCACCGGGGCGTCCGGGGCCCTCCGTCGGCTTCGGGAACCGCGCGGCGCACGGAGGCGTTCTAAGGGTTGCGGCGGTCGGGCAGGGGCCGGTGCGCTGGGCGCGGTTGTCGCTACCATCGGCCAGCATCGGCGGGCGCCCGCCCGACCCTCAGGCCAGGGAGCGAAACGTGCTGATCACCCACGACACCCGGTGCGCCCTCGACACCGTGGTGGATCTGGTGAACACCGCGCCGGAGGACGAGACGGCGGCGGACGGACTGTCCGATGTCCCGGCTCTGATGGATTTCGTAGGAACGCACGAGATCAGCGATGTCGGGATGCTGTCGGAGCTCGACCTCTCGGCGGTGCGCCGGATCCGGGGACGGTTCGCGGCGATCTTCGCGGCCCCCGATGCCCGGTTCGCGGCCGGTCTGATCAACGAGCTGGTCGCCGCGGCGGGCACCACCCCCCGCCTCACCGACCACGACGGCTACGACTGGCACGTGCACTACTTCGCGCCCGGTGCCTCCGTGGCGGACCATCTCGCCGCCGACTGCGGGATGGCGCTGGCCTTCTTCGTGGTGGCCGGGGAGCAGGAGCGGCTGCGGCGCTGCGAGGCCCCGGACTGCCGGCGCGCCTTCGTGGACCTCTCCCGCAACCGCTCGCGCCGCTACTGCGACAGCCGCACCTGCGGCAACCGGCTGCACGTGGCCGCCTACCGGGCCCGGCGCAAGGAAGCCACGGGCTGAGCGGGGGACACCGGGGCGACGCCGGTCCCGGCGGGTGGCGCCGGGACGGACGTGTACGGCTCACAGCAACAGCAGGTCGTGCAGCGCAGCCATGAGCAGCAGACACCCGATCACCGCAAGGAAGATCATCAGCGGTGGCTGGGAAAGGGCGAAGAGGCATCCGCGCGGCTCGTCCTTCGGCGGCGCGGCCTCGCTCTGTTTCGTGTCCAGCATCTCGCGGCCGATGATGGCGCACCCCGCACCCCGTCCGCGATCAACACACTCGGATCTTGCGGGAGTTCGCCGAATCCGCGAGGTCTCGTCCGGGTGGTGATCGATTCGGGACGTCCGCGGACTCCCTGTGTCGTTTCAGCCAGTCATGTGATCGTCATATGCCGTGCTTCTTGAGGATGGCCTCGATGTCGCTGAAGTCCTCGCCGGAACCGGCGGAGCCGGTGGAGCGGGGTCCGGCGGCGGGCCGGGTCGCGGGGGCGGCGGAACCTCTGGTCGCGGGGGCCGGGGCCGGCCGCAGCGACGGCGCCGGGGCCGCGGGGGCCACCGCGTCCGGCCGCGTCTTCCCGGCCGCCCCGCCCTCGGAGCCGGCGCGGGCACGGCGGCGCTCCACGGCGCGGGTGCCGGCGAACAGCAGCCAGGCCGCGCCGAGCACCCCGAAGCCCGCCCAGGCGGTGGGGCTGAAGGCCGTGTCCGCCAGCCAGCCGACCACGCCGGTCATCACCAGGCCGATCGGCACCAGCGAGTAGGCGGCGATACGGGCCGCCGACAGGAAACGCCTGCGGTAGGCCGTCACCACGGCTATACCCAGGCCCGCCGCGGACACGGCGGAGCAGACGGTCTCGGCAATCATCCGGTCCTCCTGGCGGCCTCGGTCGGGTGGGCGGGAGCGGGAACCCGCGGAGCACAGCACACCCGGCCGGGGCCGAGGTGCGGCACTTCGTCCCTTCCATCCTGCACCGCCCGGACCACGCGAGGCCATGCCCGGAGCGGGACATCAGGGAGATCTCCGGGTCGCCTCCTCCCGAGGTGCCGGCCCGAGGTCCCGATTGGGTCACCCGCCTGCGGCCTGGAAGACTGGGGGCATGAACGACTCCTCCCCCGCGGCCGCCGACGCCCTCGTCCTCGACATCTGGTGCGAACTGCAGTGCCCCGACTGCCGCACCGCCCTGGACGACGTCCGCGCCCTGCGCGCCCGCTACGGCGACCGGCTGGAGCTGCGACTGCGGCACTTCCCGCTGGAGAAGCACAAGCACGCCTTCGCCGCCGCCCAGGCCGCCGAGGAGGCGCTGACGCAGGGCAGGGGCTGGCCGTACGTGGAGGCCGTGCTGGAGCGGGTCGGGGAGCTGGACCGTCAGGGAGAACCCCTCCTGGTGGAGGTGGCCCGCGAACTCGGTCTGGACGCCGAGGAGTTCGACACCGCGCTGATCGACGGCCGGCACATCCTGATCGTCGACGCCGACCAGGCCGAGGGCAAGGCGATCGGCGTCACCGGCACGCCGACGTACGTCATCGGCGGTGAGCGCCTGGACGGCGGCAAGAGCCAGGAGGGCCTGCGCGGGCGCATCGAGGAGATCGCCGACCGGCTGCTGGGCGGGCAGGACGCCTGAGCCGGGCGACCGGGACGCCCTACAGGAGGGGCTTGGCGAGCGCGTGGGTCACCGTCTCGTAGCCGAGTGACTCGTACAGCCGCTCGGCCGCGGTGTTGCCCGCGAACACGTTGAGGCCGAGGACCGGCCGGCCCGCCTCGACGGCCTGGCGCTCCGCAAGCAGCATGAGCGTACGGCCGTGCCCCCGGCCGCGGTGGGCCGTGTCGGCCTCGACGTCGAACACGTACGCCTTGGCGTCCTCCAGGGCCACCCACAGGGTGCCGACCGGGGTTCCCTCGTGTTCCAGGACACTGAAGAGCATGCCCTCGGTCGCGACTCCCGCGGGCAGCAGCCGCGCGTGGTCGCCGCGGGACTTGGCGCGGGCGGCCTCCTCCGGGACGCCCCGCTCCATCCACACGCGCGCGTACCGCTCGCTCTCCCGCTCCTCCCACGCGTCGTACTCGGCGGGGCTCATGGGCCGCGCGTGACTGCCCGGCGGCAGCTCGGGCGGGGTGGGTCCGAGGCTCTTCCGCATGCCGCGGTTGCGCGGGACGTAGCCGAGGGCGGCGAACAGCCGCAGCGCGGCCTGGGCCGAGGCGGGGACGACGGTCTCGATCTGCCGGCAGCCCCAGCCGCGGGCCACCTCCTCGGCGGCGAGCGCGGCGACCGTGCCCCGGCCGCGTCGCCGGTCGGGCTCGGCGATCCGCAGGTCGTGGATGCGGGCCACCGAGCCGCCGAGGGACGGCGACGTGCCGAGCCGGATCTCGCCGACGGGACGGCTGTTCACACACACCTGGAACCGGCGCGAGCGGGTCCCGTCGGGCTGCTGCTGAAGCGGCTCGGCCGGCCGCAGGGTCGTGGTCATCACTGGAGTTCTACCCCCGCCGACCGGCCCAGTCAGCCCGTTTTCCGGGCTCAGGGATCCAGGTCCCGACCGAAGTGCTCGTCGAAGATCCGCATCGCCTTGGCGGTCACCGGGCCCGGGGCGCCGGGCAGTTCGCGTTCGTCGACCCGGTGCACGGCCTGGACGTCGCGCAGCGTGGAGGTCAGGAAGATCTCGTCCGCCCCCGCCAGCACGTCCAGGGGCAGGTCGGTCTCCTTGGCGCCGGTCCACTCGACGGTGAGGGCACGCGTGATGCCGGGGAGGCAGCCGGAGGCGACCGGCGGGGTGTGGATCTCGCCGTCGAGGACGACGAAGACGTTCGAGCCGGTGCCCTCGCAGAGCCGGCCCACCGTGTTGCCGAACAGGGCCTCGGACGCGCCGTGTTCGTAGGCGCGGGCCAGGGCGACCACGTTCTCGGCGTACGAGGTCGTCTTCAGGCCGGTGAGCGCGCCGCGCTCGTTGCGGGTCCAGGGCACGGTGATCACCGCGGTGGTGTCCGGGCGGCGGGCCGTCTCCCCGAGGGCGACCACGAGGGTCGGGCCGTGCTCGCCACGGTCGGAGCCGAGCGGGCCGTGGCCGCCGGTGTAGGTGACGCGCAGCCGGCCGAGCGGCATCGGATTGGCCTCCAGGACCGCGGCGCAGGCCTCGCGGACCTCGTCGTGGTCGGGGTCGGGCAGGCCGAGGCCCCGGGCCGAGCGGGTCAGCCGGTCCAGGTGCCGGGTGAGCGCGAAGGCCCTGCCGCCGACCGCCTTCAAGGTCTCGAAGATTCCGTCGCCGACGGTCAGCCCGTGGTCGAAGACGGAGACCCGGGCCGACTCCACGTCCCGCAGCCCGCCGTCCAGCCAGATCTTCATGTGAGCGCCCCTTCGTCGCTGTCCGTCCCACCGGCCTCGTGTTCCCCGTACGTCCCCGACGCTACCGCGAGCAGCCGGGACGCCTTCAGCTCGGTCTCCCGCCACTCCCCCTCGGGGTCCGAGCCCCAGGTGATGCCGGCGCCGGTGCCGAAGCGCAGGGCGCCCGCGGCGCGGTCGATCCAGAAGGTGCGGATGCCCACGGCCAGCTCGCCGGTGCCCCGGTCGGCGTCGACCCAGCCGATGCCACCGCAGTACGGGCCGCGCGGTGCCGTCTCCAGTGCCTCGATGATCCGCAGGGCGCTCGACTTCGGCGCGCCGGTGACGGAACCGGGCGGGAAGGCGGCCGCCAGCAGGTCCGGCCAGCCGGCGCCGGGGCGCAGCTCGCCGCGGACCGTGGAGACGAGGTGGACCAGACCGGGGTGCTTCTCCACGGCGCACAGGTCCGGGACGGACACGCTGCCGGTGGCGCAGACGCGCCCGAGGTCGTTGCGGACCAGGTCCACGATCATCACGTTCTCGGCGTAGTCCTTCTCCAGGAGGTCCGCCTCGGTGCGCCCGGTGCCCTTGATGGGGCCGGACTCCACGCTCCGGCCGGAGCGGCGCAGGAACAGTTCCGGGGAGGCGGTGGCGATCTCCACGCCGTGCTCCGGCAGCCGGATCGTTCCCGCGTACGGCGCCGGGTTGCCGCGGGCCAGCAGGGCGGTCAGGGCGTCCACGTCGGCGTCCGGGGGCACCGGCGCGCCGAGCACCCGGCAGAGGTTGGCCTGGTAGACCTCGCCGGCCGCGATGTGGTCGCGGATCCGGCGGACGGCCGCCGTGTACGCGGCCCGGTCCAGGGAGGACGTCCAGTCCCCCACGGCGGGGCCCCGCCAGGCGCCGGGCACGGGGGCGGGCACCGGCGCCCGGCGCACGTCAGCGAAGCGGGCGCAGGTCAGGCGGCCCTCGAAGTCGGCGCACACGGCCCAGAAGCCGGTGGAGTCCAGGGCGGCCGGATCGCCGGTGACGTCGAGGAGGCCGGTGGCGAGACGGTCGCCGAAGCGGGCCAGGGGAGGCAGGCCGTGAGGGTGGTGGAGCACGTGGTCGAGTCTAGGTCGGGTGTCCGGGAGGTGGCCCGGGGATGTCCCGGCGGCGGCCCCGGCCGGGAGGTCCGCCGGGTGCACCGCAGCACGCTGCGCAAACGCGTTTTTGTACTGGCCGGGGAATCCGCTAGAGTTCAACACGTCGCCGGGACGCGGAAGCGGACCGAAACGACAGGCGGACGTAGCTCAGTTGGTAGAGCGCAACCTTGCCAAGGTTGAGGTCGCGAGTTCGAGCCTCGTCGTCCGCTCGAAGGAAGAAGGGGTCGTCCCGATCCCCTACACTCCTGGTGGAGTGGCCGAGAGGCGAGGCAACGGCCTGCAAAGCCGTCTACACGGGTTCAAATCCCGTCTCCACCTCCAAGGACGATTAGCTCAGCGGGAGAGCGCTTCCCTGACACGGAAGAGGTCACTGGTTCAATCCCAGTATCGTCCACTGGATCTTCTCGAAGATCCACGGGTCTCGTAGCAGATCCACACCCGCGCGATTAGCTCAGCGGGAGAGCGCTTCCCTGACACGGAAGAGGTCACTGGTTCAATCCCAGTATCGCGCACTGTCTGTGATTCGTGGATCACAGCCGCGGACGATTAGCTCAGCGGGAGAGCGCTTCCCTGACACGGAAGAGGTCACTGGTTCAATCCCAGTATCGTCCACACACCGAAGCCCCCGGTCCTGCGACCGGGGGCTTCTTCGTGCCGTCTCAGCTGGAGAAGAGCATGTGGGTGAAGCTCCGGTGGCCGTGGTGACCGTGGCCGTGGCCGCCGTGGTGACCGCCGTGCGGGGCGCCCCAGGCGGGCGCGGGCGGCGCGGGGTACGCCTGCGGGGCGGGGTACGCCTGCGGGGCGGGCTTGGACCACTGGGACTCCAGCTGGGTCAGCGCCTCCAGCTCGCCGTAGTCGAGGAAGATGCCCCGGCAGCCACTGCACTGCTCGATCTGGATGCCGTTGCGGTTGTAGGTGTGCATGGGCGCATGGCACTTCGGACAATGCATCGTCGGCTCAACTCCTCGCCGGTCGGTCCTGCTTCGTGTTTCCCCAGGACAGACTCCGTCCCGGGGCGGGCGGTTGCACACGGAGGCCGGAAACCCTGATTCAACTGGCGGGCGACGGCACGGACGTCATCCGGGCGCAGGCGTCGACGACGGCCTGCTCGACCTCGTCCAGCGGGCGGTCGCCGGCGAGCGCCTTGGTGAGCGCCAGGGCGGCCGTCTGCACGGTGAGCGCGCGGGCCGCGACGTCCAGGGCGGGCCAGGGGTCGCCGTCCCCGGGGACGGCCGGTCCGCCGGCCCGCCGGTAGGCGGCCAGAAAGCGGGTCCACTCGTCGGGCGGGAGGAGCCCGCAGGCGAACCACGCGGCGGGGCGCGCGAGGTCCCAGGCCGGGACGCCCACCCCCAGGTCGTCCACGTCGATCAGCTTCCACGGGCCCTCGGGCGCCGGGTGCCGGACGAGCTGGCCCAGATGCAGATCGCCGTGGCAGAGGGTCCCCGGGCCGGGCATCGGGGCCTGCCCGCGAGCCCAGGCGGGGAGGGCGGCCCACGCCCGGCGGACCGGCCGGGCCGCCTCGTGGGGCCGGACCACCATGGCCTCGTCGAGCCGCCGCACGGCACGGGCGGCCTTGGCGGGGCCGCGCATCGGGGGCAGGCCGGGGGGCGGGGCCGTGCGGTGCAGCCGGGCGAGCAGCGTGCCGGCGGCCTCCCAGGGCGCCGCGTCCGGGTCGTCCGGGTCCACGGGGGTGCCGTGCGGCCACAGGGTCACCAGGCGGCCGTGCAGCGGGACGGGGGTGGGGTCGAGCGGGGGCAGGAGGATGCCCGGGAGCCGGGCGGCCGTGCCGAGACGGAGGGCCAGGCCGGCCGGGTCGGTGCCGGGGGCGTGGGCCTTCGCGACGGTGTCCGCGTGACGTACGACGGTGGCGTCGGGGCGGTCGGCGAGGGTGGTGTCACCGCAGTCGCAGGGGGCTGCGGTGACGCGTCGCGGGTGGGCCGCGGCGGCGGCCTTCGCGGCCAGCGCGGGGAGGAGGGTCACGGGGGCCTCGGTGGTCGGGGTGTCCGGAGGAGCGTACGCCTGGGCGGTGGGGCTGGGGGCGGGGGCGGGAGCGGGGCGGCGGTGCGGGGACCCGGGGGGTCAGGGGTGCGCGGTGTGGTGGCTGGACGGGGGTGGGGGCGCGGGGAACCGGGGTTGCGGTGGTGCGCGGTGCGGTCGCTGGACGGGGGTGGGTGTCGCTTGCCCGCGCTCGCGGGGTGCCGCAGCGCCCACCCGTGCCGCCCCCGCGGCACGAGTGCCCGCAGTGCGGGCGGGCACTGTGTTGTCGGGTGGGCGCCGCTCCAGCCGCAGGACCGGCCGCAACGAGGGCTGACCCTGTGCTGCCGGGTGGGCGCTGCTCCGGCGGCGGGACCGGCCGCGGCGAGGGCCGGCACTGTGTCGTCGGGTGAGCGCCGCTCCAGCCGCAGGACCGGCCGCAACGAGGGCTGACCCTGTGCTGCCGGGTGGGCGCTGCTCCGGCGGCGGGACCGGCCGCGGCGAGGGCCGGCACTGTGTTGTCGGGTGAGCGCCGTTCCAGCGGGGGGCCGGGGGCTTGCGGGACGCTGCGGCGGGCGGGCTGGAACGGGGCAATGCCGGCGCAGCTCCCCAGCTGCGCCGGCATTTGTGCCGTCCGCCGTACCCCCGTCCCCACGGGGTTTCATGGATGGATGTCCCCGCCCGGACCGCTCTTCCGGGCCTGGGGTCGCCGCTCAGCGCCCCAGCATCGCACCCACGGACGACGCCTGTGTGGCCACCGTCTCCCAGCCGTCGAAGACGAGCAGGAGCAGGGCCGCCAGGGGAAGGGCCATGAGCGTCGCCACCAAGGGGTGGCGGCGACCCGTGCGGCGGGGGGCGAACGCGGTGCGTCGCGGTGCCGTGTGGGCCATGGTCCCTCTCCTGACCGTTCGGTTGTCGTCTGCAGCGGCAGGTGCCTGACCTCGGGGGACGAGTGCTGCACCCGCCGCTTGACCTCAAATCTAGGCGTGCGGGCGGCGACGGTCGTCATGCCTTCGTACCGATTGCCGGGCCTCCCGGAGGATGAGCCATGACCTGCGGAGTACTCCCCAGGGTGGAGACACGGTCCCGGGTCTCAGGGACATCCCCGAGGGGCCGTCCGCCGTGTCCGTCATTTCCGAACCATCCGGCGGTCCGGACCGAGTGACTTCGATCACTCAGCCGGGGCCCGGGACGGTGGCCGGGCGCGCTTCCGGAGCCCCCCGGCGCGGGGTGCCGCGGGCCGTCCGGGAGGGCCCCGCGGGAGGACGGTGCGGTCGCGGTCGTACGGCCATGGCGAGATCAACCCCCCTGTGTGGTCGGCGGGTTGAGGGCGACGGTGCGTCAAAGACACCGCCTGGGGTGGCTTCCTGACCGTGTTTCACCTCGTTCGGGCGGTGCGCACAATCCATCCGGCCGAGAGGGCGCGGCCTCTGCGCGCAGGCGGCTCGGGAAACGTAAGCTGTGCCCCGTCACAGGGACCGGGCAGCGGGGATGAACATGGCGATGATGCGCCTGAGGCGCGAGGACCCGCGCGTCGTCGGCTCGTTCAGGCTTCACCGACGGCTCGGCGCGGGCGGGATGGGCGTGGTCTACCTCGGCTCCGACAAGAAGGGCCAGCGGGTCGCGCTGAAGGTGATCCGCCCCGACCTCGCCGAGGACCAGGAGTTCCGGTCCCGTTTCGCGCGCGAGGTCTCGGCGGCCCGGCGCATCCGGGGCGGCTGCACGGCCCGGCTCGTGGCGGCGGACCTGGAGGCCGACCGGCCCTGGTTCGCCACGCAGTACGTGCCCGGCCCCTCCCTGCACGACAAGGTCGCCGACGAGGGCCCGCTCGGCGCGGCCGACACCGCGGCGGTCGGCGCGGCCCTGTCCGAGGGGCTGGTCGCGGTGCACGAGGCCGGTGTCGTCCACCGGGACCTGAAGCCCTCGAACATCCTGCTGTCCCCCAAGGGGCCACGGATCATCGACTTCGGCATCGCCTGGTCCACCGGCGCCTCCACGCTCACCCACGTGGGCACCGCCGTCGGCTCCCCCGGCTTCCTCGCCCCCGAGCAGGTGCGCGGCGCCACGGTCACCCCGGCGACGGACGTCTTCTCGCTGGGCGCGACCCTGGCCTACGCCTCGACCGGCGACTCCCCCTTCGGGCACGGCAGTTCCGAGGTGATGCTGTACCGGGTGGTGCACGAGGAGCCGCAGCTGTACGGCGTGCCCGACGCGCTCGCGCCACTGATCCGGGCCTGCCTGGCGAAGGACCCCGAGAACCGGCCGAGCACCCTGCAACTGTCGCTGCGGCTCAAGGAGATCGCCGCCCGCGAGGCGCAGGGGCTGGCCGACGTACGGCCGCCCGCGCCGCGGGTGTCGGAGGCGGACCGGCCCACCGGGCGGCTGGTCGACACCTACCCCGATCAGCAGCGCGTCCAGCGGCGCACCTCCCCCGGCACCCCGGTGCCGCGCTCCGGTGTTCCGTCCCGGGGCGGTGTGCCCTCGCGGGGCGGCAGTTCCTCGCGCGGCGGGGGTGTCCCTTCGCGCCCGGGTGGGGCGCGCTCCGGCAGCGGCAGTCGTCCCGCCCCGCGCGGCGGTGCCCGTCGGCCGGCGCCGCGCACGACGGGGGGCGGGCGACGCCCGGCCAATCCGCGGCTGTTGCGGCAGCGGCTGTTCGTGTTCGTGGTGGTGACGCTGCTCGTGGCGCTCGGCATCGCGGTGGCGCAGGGCTGCCAGGGCCCGGCCCGCGGCCTCGGCGGCGACGGTGTGCAGAGGCAGCAGCAGACGCGGGTGGGTCACCGCGCGGAGGCGGCCGAGGCGGCCCGGGCGCAGGTGTCCGGCCGGTCCGCACCGGCGCGGGGTCCCGGCGCCGAGGGGTAGGAGCCCCTCCGGGGTTCAGGGCTGGGGCCGGCCTCCGGCGACGGCGTAGAAGGCGACCGCGGCGGCCGCGCCCACGTTGAGCGAGTCGACGCCGTGGGACATCGGGATGCGCACCCATTCGTCGGCGGCGACCAGGGCCTGGGTGGACAGCCCGTCACCCTCGGCGCCGAGCATGAGCGCCACCCGGTCCATCCGGTGCGGGGCGGCCTCGTCCAGGGTGCGTGCCTTCTCGTCCGGGGTGAGTGCGAGGAGGGTGAAGCCGGCCTCGCGGACCTGCTCAAGACCCTTGGGCCAGGTGTCCAGGCGGGCGTACGGCACCGAGAACACCGCCCCCATCGAGACCTTGACGCTCCGCCGGTACAGCGGGTCGGCGCAGTCGGGCGACAGCAGCACCGCGTCCATGCCGAGGGCCGCAGCCGAGCGGAAGATGGCGCCGATGTTGGTGTGGTCGTTGACGGACTCCATGACCACCACCCGGCGGGCGGAGCGCAGCAGTTCGGTGGCGGTCGGCAGCGGCTTGCGCTGCATGGAGGCCAGGGCGCCGCGGTGGACGTGGTAGCCCGTGACCCGCTCGGCGAGCTCCGGGGTGACGGCGTACACCGGGGCCGGGAGTTCGTCGATGACGTCGCGCATGACGTCGAGCCACTTGGCCGAGAGCAGCATGGAGCGCATCTCGTAGCCGGCTTCCTTGGCCCTGCGGATGACCTTCTCGCCCTCGGCGATGAACAGGCCCTCGGCCGGCTCGCGCTTGCGGCGCAGGTCGACGTCGGTCAGGCCCGTGTAGTCACGCAGGCGGGGGTCGTCGGGATCCTCGACGGTGATGAGATCGGCCACAGGGTGATACTGCCTTGTCCTGGGTGTGGTGCCAACGGCTGGGTACGGGTGCGTTACCCCGGGTTACGCGTGATCAAGGGGTGGGCTCGGGGCCTGCCTTCACGACCTCGCCGATGACGATGACGGCAGGGGGCCGCACGTCCTCGGCGCGCACGGTCTCGGCGACCGTGGCGAGGGTGGCGTCGACGCGGCGCTGTGCGGCCGTCGTGCCCTCCTGCACCAGGGCGACCGGGGTCGCGGGCGGCCTGCCGTGTGCGACGAGCGTGTCGGCGATCTTCCCGATCTTGTCGACGCCCATCAGGACCACGAGCGTGCCGGTGAGCTTCGCCAGCGAGGGCCAGTCGACCAGCGAGCGCTCGTCGTCGGGCGCGACATGGCCGCTGACGACGGTGAACTCGTGTGCGACGCCCCGGTGGGTGACCGGGATGCCGGCGGCGCCCGGCACCGAGATCGAGCTGGAGATGCCCGGGACGACCGTGCAGGGGATGCCGGCCTCGGCGAGCGCCTGGACCTCCTCCATGCCGCGGCCGAAGACGAACGGGTCGCCGCCCTTGAGCCGGACGACCGACTTGCCCTGCTTGGCGTGCTCGATCAGCGCGTTGTTGATGGCCTCCTGGGCCATGTAGCGCCCGTACGGGATCTTCGCCGCGTCGATCACCTCGACGTGCGGCGGGAGTTCGGCGAGCAGGTCGCGCGGGCCGAGCCGGTCGGCGATGACGACGTCCGCCTCGGCGAGGAGCCGGCGGCCGCGGACCGTGATCAGATCCGGGTCGCCGGGGCCGCCGCCGACGAGGGCGACGCCGGGGGTGCGGGTGCGGTGGTGCGGGGCGACGAGGGTGCCGTCGCGCAGCCCCTCGACGACCGCGTCGCGGATGGCCGCCGTGTGGCGGGGGTCGCGGCCACGCGCCTCGGTGGTGAGGACGGCGACCGTGACGCCCGCGCTGGTGCCGGTGGCCGGGGTCCACGCGGTGGCCCGGTCGGCGTCGTCGGAGCGGACGCACCAGACCCGGTGGCGCTCGGCCTCGGCGGAGGCGGCGATGTTGGCCTCGGCGTCGCTGGTGGCGATGAGGGCGTACCAGGCCTCGGCGAGGTCGCCGTCCTGGTACGGACGCCTGACCCAGGTGATCTCGCCCGCGTCCGCCATGGCCTCCACCGAGGGGGTCGCCCCGGGGGACACGAGCACGACCTCCGCGCCGGCCGCGATCAGCGCCGGGAGACGGCGCTGGGCCACCTGGCCGCCGCCGACGACGACCACACGGCGGCCGGAGAGGCGGAGGCCTACGGGGTAGGCGGGGTGTTCGGCCATGGCTCCTCCGGGGGCGTTGTGGTGGCCCTGACGTGCGGATTTTACGTGGGCGTCGGTGCGGACGGGGCGGGTGGTCGCGGGCTGAGACGGGTGGCCGGGTGCACGCCGCCGGGTGGTCGCGCCCACCCGACGGTGCGCACGACCACCCACGGTGCCGGTGCGGCGCCGATGCCCCCGGCGCCTACTTCTCCGTGACGCCCGCCGAGTCGAACGTGGCCACCTCGTGCATCGCTCTGGCCGTGCTCTGCACCAGCGGCAGGGCCAGGAGTGCGCCGGTGCCCTCGCCGAGGCGGAGGTCGAGGTCGACCAGGGGGCGCAGGCCCAGCTTGTTGAGGGCCGCCACGTGCCCCGGCTCGGCGCTGCGGTGGCCGGCGATGCAGGCCGCGAGCACCTCGGGGGCGATGGCGCGCGCGACGAGGGCCGCGGCACCGGCGCTGACGCCGTCCAGGATCACCGGGGTGCGCAGGGAGGCGCCACCCAGCAGCAGGCCCACCATCGCCGCGTGCTCGAAGCCGCCGATCGCGGCCAGGACGCCGATGGGGTCGGCCGGGTCCGGCTGGTGGAACTCCAGGGCGCGGCGGACCACGTCGGTCTTGCGGGCCAGCGTCTCGTCGTTGATGCCCGTGCCGCGGCCGGTCACCTCGGCCGGGTCGGCGCCGGTGAAGACGGAGATAAGCGCCGCGGACGCCGTGGTGTTGGCGATGCCCATCTCACCCGTGAGCAGCGCCTTGTTGCCGGCCGCCACCAGGTCGCGGGCGGTCTCGATGCCGACCTCGATGGCCGCCTTGGCCTCCTCGCGGGTCATCGCGGGGCCGGTGGTCATGTCGGAGGTGCCGCCGCGGATCTTGCGGGGCAGCAGGCCGGGGGTGGCGGGCAGGTCGGAGGCGACGCCGACGTCCACGACGCACACCTCGGCGCCGACCTGGTTGGCGAAGGCGTTGCAGACCGCTCCCCCGCCGAGGAAGTTGGCCACCATCTGGGCGGTGACCTCCTGCGGCCACGGGGTGACGCCCTGGGCGTGGACGCCGTGGTCGCCCGCGAAGATCGCGACCGCGGCGGGCTCCGGGATCGGCGGCGGGCACTGCCGGGACAGCCCGGACAGCTGCGCGGAGATGATCTCCAGCATGCCGAGCGCGCCGGCCGGCTTGGTCATGCGCTTCTGGCGCTCCCAGGCCTCGCCGAGGGCCTTGGCGTCGAGCGGGCGGATCTGTGCGACGGTCTCGGCAAGCAGGTCGTGGGGTTCCTCTCCGGGCAGGGCGCGGCGGCCGTACGTCTCCTCGTGCACCACCCAGGACAGGGGGCGCCGCTTGGACCAGCCGGCCTGCATCAGCTCGGGCTCGTCGGGGAATTCGTCGACGTACCCGACGCACAGGTAGGCGATGACCTCCAGGTGCTCGGGCAGGCCGAGGGCGCGGACCATCTCGCGCTCGTCGAAGAAGCTGACCCAGCCGACGCCGAGGCCTTCGGCGCGGGCGGCGAGCCAGAGGTTCTCGACCGCGAGCGCGGCGGAGTACGGCGCCATCTGCGGCTGGGTGTGGCGGCCCAGGGTGTGCCGGCCGCCGCGGGTGGGGTCGGCGGTGACGACGATGTTGACCGGGGTGTCGAGGATGGCCTCGATCTTCAGTTCCTTGAACTGCTTCGCCCGGCCCTTGGGCAGCGACTTCGCGTAGGCGTCACGCTGGCGCATGGCCAGTTCGTGCATGGCGCGCCGGGTGTCGGCGGACCGGATGACCACGAAGTCCCAGGGCTGCGAGTGGCCGACGGAGGGCGCCGTGTGGGCGGCCTCCAGGACGCGGAGCAGCACCTCGTGCGGGATGGGGTCGCCCCGGAAGCCGTTGCGGATGTCGCGGCGCTCGCGCATCACCTTCAGGACGGCCTCGCGCTCGGCGTCGTCGTAGCCGGGCGCGGCCGGGCCGGCGGGCTGTCGTGCTTCTGCCACTGCGGCCGTGCTCTCTTCCTGGTCGGCGGCCCTGGTCTGCAGGTCCTCCGCGTGCTGTACGACATCGGGTGCGGGCTCGGCGTCCGGCGCGGCCGGTGCGGCGACCGCCTCGGCCTCGCGGGGCGCGGGCACCGTGGCCACCGGCTCCTGGACGCCGTGCGGCTCCTGCGGGCCCTGGGGGTCCAGCGCCTGCGCGGGCAGGACGAGGGGGTACGGCGGGGTCGGCGCCAGGTGCGGGGTGGTCGGCACCTGGCCGTCCACGGGCACGAACTGCCCGAGCGGCTGCTCCGGGTGGGGCTCCAGCGGCACGTTGGTGGGCAGCGTCTCACCGGAACCGGTGCGCACCGCCTGCGCGGGAATCTCCGGCTGCGCGACGGCCTCGGCGGGCAGGGGCTGCGGTTGCTCGGTGACCTCCGCCGCCTCCTCTGCCTCCGCGACCTCCGTGGGCGCGGCGGACTCCGGCTGTACGACGGCGTCGGCCGGAACGGACTCCGGATGCGCCACGGCGTCGGCCGGGACGGACTCGGGATGCACGGCCTGCTCGGCGGGGACCGGGACCTCCGCGGCGACCGGAACGGGCGTGCCGGTGGCCGGTGTGCCGGTGACCTCGACGGCGGCCGGTGCGGGCGTGTCCTCGACGGGCTGGATCTGGGGAGCGCCGAGTACGACGTCGTCGCCGGCCGGAACCGGCCCGGCGGCGGGAGCGGCCTGCTGGAGGGCGTCCAGGGCCGACTGATGGGGCTGGAGCAGGACCTGCGGGTGCTCCGGCTGCTGGAGCTGCTGCGGCACGCCGACCGCGGCCTCGGCCTCGGGGGCCACGGGTTCGGCCAGCTGCGGACCCTGGGCCTGGTAGAGGTCCGGCGCGGGCACCTCGCCCACCCCGGCCTCCGGTGCGGGGGCCACGGCGACGGACTCCGGCGCGGGTGCCTGGGCGGGGACCGGTTCGGGCGCCTGGGCGGCGTCGGTGACGGGCGCGGCCTCGACCGCGACGGCGGCGGGCTGCCCGTCGGCGGCCGGCACGTCGGTGTGCGGCACGGGGGCGACGGCCTCCGGCGCAACCTCCGCCGCAGCGGTGGCTGCCTCGGCGACCGCCGGTGCCTGCGCCGCGTCGGCGGGCTGCGCACCCTCGACCAGCGGGGCGGGGCCGTCCGTGACCTGTCCGCCCACGGGCCCCTGGGCGAACAGGGCCTCGCCCGAAGCCTCCTGACCGGCCGTCTCCGTCTCCTGGGCGTGCTCCGCCAGAACCTGCCCGGTGGCCGGGTCGGCCTCAGGAGCGACCACCGGCACCACGACCTCGTCCGGCACCGTGGCCTCGTCCGGTGCGACGGCGGCGGCCGGGGAGGCCGCGACCGGCGCGGGCTCCGCGGCATCGGGGATCTCGGGCGCGTCGGCGGGCTCCCCGGTCCGCGCGGCCGCGGCGTTCTCCGCGCCGTCGGCCTGCTGCCCGGGCTGGGCCACGGGCGCGTGGTCCGCGACGAGGCCGCCGTTCACGGCGGCCGTGGCGTCGGCCGGTGCGCCGGGGACGTCCGGGGCGCCGGGGGCGTTCTCGGGGCCCTGGTCGGCGGAAGGCGTGTACACGCCGTCGTGACCGTGCGCGGGCTGCGCGCCGTCGTGGCCGTGCACCATCTGGGCGGGGGCCGGTGCCTGCGCGGCCGCCTGGGTGGCGAGACGCGCCACGGCGGCCTGTGCGGCCCCGGACTGCTCGACCGGCTCGGCGGAGGCGTCCGCCTCGGGGGCGACGGCCGGGTCAACCGTTTCGGCAGCCGGTGCCTGTGCGGCGACCTCGGCCACCGCGGCGGGAACGACGCCCGGGGCCGCCTCGGCGGGCACGGCGCCCCAGGGGGCCGCGCTCTGCGGGGCCATCTCGCGCAGCGGCTGGCCGTCGAGGTACTCGGGACCGGCCGGAACCGGACCGGGCTGCCGCACCGGGGCGCCCGCGGGGCCGCGGTCGGCCAGGGAGCGCACCGGGCTCGCGGAGGCGTCCGGGATCGGCGGGCCGAGGTGCAGGGGTCGGCGCGGCGGCTGCGCGGCGGCCGGCGGCTCCTGCGGCGCGGCGAGGACGGGCGACGGCGGCACGGACGCCGGGGCCGGGTCGGGAAGGCGGACGCCGCTGAGGTCGACGGAGCCGCTGTCGCGGCCCGACGCCTCGTGCGGGCCCGGCTCGTGGACGGCCTCGACCACCGGCTCCGGGGCGGGCGGCGGCACTTCGTTGCCCCACGCGCCCTGGGCGCCCGGCAGCAGCAGGTCTTCGTCCTCGGCGGGAGCCTCGGAGAGGTAGGTGTACGAACCGTGCGCGGGGACGCCCGGCTGCTCCACCATGCCTGCGCTCTCCGGCTGTCCCTCGCCCGGGACCTGGCCGGTGTCGGTCATGCGTACCCCTCGCCCAATCGGTTAGTGCTCCTACGACCAGCTCACCCGGAACGGCGCACCGACCGCCCCGTAGTGAAGAACGAGCGTCCGTGCCCAGCGGCACGAACGACCCGCCGGAAAAGGCGACAAAGCCATTCAGTGGCATTGTCCCGGCCGTTCCGCCGTCGCGACAGCATGATCCGCGACAGCCCGCTGTGGACTACGCCACGTTGCGCGTCCTCGGGTTCCGCCGTACCACACCCAAACCGGGCGTGCGTTCCGGACATTGGCGAACGAAGTTCCGGGCGCCCGGTGCGGTACAACGATCGGCCAGCCTACCGCGCGCGGTACGACAACAGGATCACGGGGCGCGATCGGGCAGAACCCCGCTGAGCAGGAACGCGACGCTCCGCTCGGTCTCGGTCCAGGCGCGGGTGTCGAGCTCGACGGACTGGAGCAGGGCGCACTCGACGCGGTATCCGTGCTCGGTCAGGTCCCGGCCCACGAGTTCGGCCTCGTCGCGGGTCGCCGCGTGCGTGACGATGCGCTGGGGGCGCCGGTCGGCGACCGCCGAGACGACGGCCGCTGCCCCGCCGCCGACCCGTACGACGTCCGGTTCGGGCAGGTTCTCCAGGACGTGCGGGGCGCTGCCGGACACCACCTGGAGCTGGACACCGAGGCGGCGCGCGACCCCCTCGGTGCGGGCGCAGGCCGCCGGGTCGCGGTCGACGGCGATGACGGCCGCCCCGGCGCGCGCGGCGTCGGCGGCGAACGCGCCGCTGCCGCAGCCGATGTCCCAGACGAGGTCGCCGACCCGGGGGCCGAGCCGGGCGAGTTGGGCGGCGCGGAGCAGTTCCGTCTCGCCCTCCCCGAGGCCGTGGCCGTAGGTCTCGTCGGGCTGCACCCAGCCGCGCGGGCCGGCGCCCGGGTCGCGCCCGGCGATCCAGCCGCCGCCCTCCCCGGCACCGGCCGGACCGCCGATGACGATGACGACGTTGGGGTCGCGCCAGGTGTGGTCGGCGGCGTTGTCGGAGGTGACGACGCTGACCTGCTCGCGTTCGGTGCCCAGTTCCTCGCAGATGACGAAGGTCCGGTGGACCCCCTCCAGGAGCAGGCCGAGTTCGGCGGGTCCGGCGCCCGGTGCGGTGAGGACGGCCACCTTGGTGTGGGCGCGGCAGACGTTCACGGCGCGGCGCAGGGTGCGCGGGTGGGCGACGACCACCTGGGCGTCGGACCAGGGCATGCCGGCCCGGGCGAAGGCGGCGGCCACGGAGGAGACGGCGGGGACGACCTCCACCTCCAGGCCGAACTCCGGTGCGCGCAGAGTGCGTACGACGCCGAAGAAGCCGGGATCGCCGTCGGCGAGCACCACGGCGCTGCCGCGGTGGGCGGCGATGCGGCGGGCGGCGAGCGCGGGGCTGCCGAGGCGGATGCGCTCGGCGGCGGGCGGAACCTCGGGCAGCGCCAGGTGGTGGGCCGCGCCCGCCACGAGCGTGGCGGCGCCGAGGGCGGAGCGTGCCGCGTCGGTCAGTGGCGAGCCGTCCCAGCCGATCACCGTGACCCGGTCGGCCATCGTCGTGTGTCTCCAGGTTTTCGCAGGTCGTCAGGGTACGGGCCTGTGGGCAGGCTCCGTGAGGGTACCTGGTGGAACTGTCGGGCGCGCGGCGGGGCGCGGTCGGCCCCGGTGGTCAGTTCCAGTCGGAGTAGGTGGTGAAGCCACCGGTGTCGGCGAGCTGGTCGTCCGCGCCTTCCAGGTCCTCCGGCAGCAGGCTCCACACGATGTAGTCGGTGCGCACGTCGGTCCACGTGCCGTCCTCGGCGCGGTGGCGCACTATGCAGGCGTTGCGCAGGACGCCCTCGCTGATGCAGCCGATCTTCTGGGCGACCTGCTGGGCGGCGGTGTTGTCGGCGGCCGTGCGGATCTCGATGCGCTCGAACTTCTGGTCGCCGAACAGCCATTGGGCGGTGGCGAGGGCGGCCTCGGAGGCGTAGCCCTCGCCGCGGGCCCAGGGCGCGACGACGTACGACAGCTCGGTGGCCCGGATCTTCCAGTTCGTCCTGGTGAGCTGGACGACGCCGACCAGGCGCTGGGTGAGGAACTCGGTGACGGCGAGGTCCAGGCCGTTGCCCACGGTGCGCTCGGCGGGCGCGCGCTCGGTGATCCAGTGCCGCGCGTCGCCCTCGGTGAACGGCTGGGGCACGTCGCTGCAGGCGGCGATCTGCTCGTCGTTCATCATCTCGGCCAGTGCGCGCAGATCGTCCTCGTCGAGGGGGCGCAGCACCAACCGCTCCGTGCTGATGGAGATGTTGGGGAAGGTGCTAGTCATGCGCCGCTCCGTAACCTTCGGAAAAACCTCGAGAGACCGGCAGGACGGGGACACCGGCCTGCTGAACTGCCCAGCATGCAGCATGAAACCAGTGAACCGCACAACGGGGTCCACACCCGGTGAGGGAGTGGACCCCGTGCGTCACGAAACGCCGTATACGTGCAGTGGGCCTCGGAGCAGGAGGATCAGAGGGTCATAAGGATCAGAAGGAGGGGATGACCGAACCCTGGTACTTGTCCTCGATGAACTTCTTGACCTCGGGCGAGGTGAGGAGCTTGGCGAGCTTCTTCACCCGCGGGTCCTTCTCGTTGCCCTTCTTCACCGCGAGGAAGTTGCCGTAGGGGTTGTTCTTCGCGGACTCCAGAACGATGGCGTCCTTGGCGGGCTTGAGGCCCGAGGAGATGGCGTAGTTGCCGTTGACGACCGCCGCGTCCACGTCGTCCAGGGAGCGCGGGGTCTGGGCCGCCTCGACCTCCTTGAACTGGAGGTGCTTGGGGTTCTTGGTGATGTCCTGCGGGGTGGCCTCGTTGCCGACGCCGGACTTGAGGGTGATGAGCCCGTTGTCGGCGAGCAGCTTCAGGGCGCGGGCCTCGTTGACGGCGTCGTTGGGGACGGCGATGGTCGCACCGCTCTTGAGGGCGCCGGCCTTCTTGACCTTGTGGGAGTACAGGCCGAGCGGCTCCAGGTGCACCGTGACGACGGGCACGATGTCCGTGCCGCGCTTCTTGTTGAAGTCGTCCAGGTACGGCTTGTTCTGGAAGTAGTTGGCGTCCACCGAGCCGTCCTCGGTCGCCGTGTTCGGCGTGATGTAGTCGGTGAACTCCTTGACCTCCAGGTCGAGTCCCGCCTTCTTCGCCAGGTTCTTCTTGACGAAGTCGAGGATCTCGGCGTGCGGGGTCGGGCTGGCGGCGACGACCAGCGGGCCGCTGTAGTCGGCGGAGCCGGAGGACTTGCCGGAGCCGCAGGCGGTCAGCCCGAAGGTGAGGGCTCCGGCGGCGAGGACGGCGGTGGTGAGCTTGGCGGTGTTACGCACGAAAAGTGCCTTTCCTTATGGGTGGTGCGACCCCGTGAGCGGGGCTGGCGGCGCGAAGCGCCGTCGTCGAGGGGTGGTGGGCGGGGAGCCCGGGGAGCGTCAGGCGGCCTTGCCGACGTCAGCGGCGGCGGGTTCCCCGGCCTTGAGCAGGCGGAGCTTCGGCGCCGGGCCGGAGCGGCCGCCGCGGCTGTGCAGGGAGCGTGCCGCGAGGTCGCCGGCGAACTGGATGAGGGAGATCACGACCGCGAGGATCGCGACGGTGATCCACATCAGCTCGGTCTCGAAGCGCTGGTAGCCGTAGCGGACGGCGAGGTCGCCGAGGCCGCCGCCGCCGACCGTGCCGGCCATGGCGGAGTAGCCGATGAGGGCGATGACCGTGGTGGTGGTGCTGGCGATCAGCGAGGGCAGGGACTCGGGGACGAGCACCTTGCGGACGATCGTCCAGGTGTTGCCGCCCATGGACTGCACGGCCTCCACGAGACCGTTGTCCACTTCGCGGACGGCCGTCTCGACCAGGCGGGCGAAGAACGGGATGCCGCCGATGGCGAGCGGCACGATCGCGGCGGTCGTGCCGATCGTCGTCCCGGTGACCCAGCGGGTGAAGGTCATCAGGGCGACCATCAGGATGATGAACGGCATGGAGCGGCCGATGTTCACGATCTGGCCGATCACCTTGTTGGCGACGACGTTCTGCAGCAGGCCCCCCCGGTCCGTGAGGACGAGGAGCAGGCCGAGGGGGAGGCCGACGGCGACGGCGACGAGGGTGGACCACAGGACCATCGAGAACGTCTCGGAACACGCCTGCGACAGCAGCGGCTGCATCTCGGACCAGGTCACTTGGCACCTTCCTTCACCAGCAGGGCCTCCTGGCCCAGCACGTCGATCTGCAGTCCCTGTTCGCGCAGGAAGCCGATGGGCACCACGTTGTCCTCGTAGTGGCCGGGCAGTTCGATGCGCATGCGGCCGATCTGGAGACCGCCGACGGTGTCGATGGCGGCGCCGAGGATGGAGATGTCGACGTTGTAGGTGCGTGAGACCTGGGAGATGACGGGCTGGGTGGCGGCCTCGCCGTGGAAGGTCACGTCGAGGACGGTCCGCTCGGCGCCGGTGCGCTCGCCGCTCACCGGGAAGAGAGCGGCGGCCAGTTCGGAGCCGGGGGTGGCGAGCAGCTCGCTGACCGTGCCGGACTCCACGATCCGGCCGTTCTCCATGAGGGCGGCGGAGTCGCAGATCGACTTCACGACGTCCATCTCGTGGGTGATGAGCAGGACGGTCAGGCCCAGTTGCCGGTTCAGGTCGCGCAGCAGCTGGAGGATGGAGCGGGTGGTCTCCGGGTCGAGGGCGCTGGTGGCCTCGTCGGAGAGCAGCACCTTGGGGTCGCCGGCCAGGGCGCGGGCGATGCCGACGCGCTGCTTCTGGCCGCCGGAGAGCTGGGCGGGGTGGGCCTTGGCCTTGTCGGCGAGGCCCACCAGGTCGAGCAGTTCGAGTGCCTTGCGGGAACGTTCCTTCCCCGACTTGCCGAGGATCTCCAGCGGCAGCTCGACGTTGTCCTGCACGGTCCGCGAGGACAGCAGGTTGAAGTGCTGGAAGACCATGCCGATCCGGCTGCGCGCCCGGCGCAGTTCCTTCCCGGCGCGCTGTCCCCGGCCGGCGAGGGCGGTGAGGTCCTGCCCGGCGACGGTCACGGTGCCGGAGGTGGGGCGCTCCAGCAGGTTGACGCAGCGGATCAGGGAGGACTTGCCGGCTCCGGACTGGCCGATGACGCCGTAGACCTCGCCTTCGCGGACGTGGAGATCGACGCCGTCGAGGGCGGTGACTTCACGGCCACGGGAGCGGTAGACCTTGGTCAGGCCCGATGTGGTGATCACAGGATTTCCGTCACTGTCGAGTGTCCGGGCGTGGGTGTGCCCGGGCACGGTGCGTTTCGTGCGTTCTGGCGGGGGACGCGGCACGGTTCCCGGACAACGGTCGGCCGGGGAGAACGTCGTGTGGCGTGGGGCGGCCTCGGGTCACGGACGACCGGAATCGGACGTCGGACAGGCCAAGGCTCTCGCTTCGGGGCGCGAGGCTCAGGTGGTGCGGGGGCCCTCTAGAAGGCGCACATTCGACACGGACACATACAACGAGCACCGGGCGTCGTGGTCGCCTCGGTCGCAGGGATGCGGCAGCTCGTCGTGGTCATGGGAGCCAGTAAAGCAGACCTGCGCTGCTGACCGGTCACCGCCGTCCGCATAGTGGACAGTGGCGGACAGCCCCGGCGCGCGCGTCAGCCGCGAACGGAGATCTCCAGGCCCCGGTGGGTGACCAGTGCCGACAGGGCCGACAGGTTCTCCACCACGAGGTCGGCCTCCAGCTCCTCGGCGCGGTGGGTTGTGGCCAACGCCACCGTGGTCATGCCGGCCGCGCGGCCGGCCCGGAGCCCGGCGGGGGCGTCCTCGAAGACCACGCAGTGGGCCGGGTCGACGCCCAGCTGCCGGGCGGCGAGCAGATAGGGCTCGGGGTCGGGCTTGCCTCGGGTGACGTCGTCCGCGCTGACCAGGACCTTCGGCGAGATGCCGACAGCGGAGAGGCGGGCGTCGGCGAGGCGGCCGGTGGCGGAGGTGACCACGGCCCAGCGGTCGGCGGGCAGGGCGTCCAGGAAGTCCCGGGTGCCGGGCAGCAGGCGCACGCCCCCGTTCGGCACGTCCTCCACCTCCAGTTGCTCGACCCTCGCGACGGCCTGGGGCACGAGGCGGGCGGGCAGCAGGTCGCCGACTATCTCCACCGCCGTGCGCCCGTGCAGCTCCACGCGCCCGAACTGCTCGGCCGTGATCCCGTACTCCCGGGCCCAGCGGGTCCAGCAGCGCTCGACGGAGTCGAGGGAGGAGACGAGGGTGCCGTCGTTGTCGAACAGGAGGGCGTGTGCGTGGATCGTCATGGTCTAGACCCTACGGCGTACGGCGGGGTCGGCGACGGTGGCCCATTTCCGCCGTAATAAGGTCACCGCATGCTCAATGCCCTGACGCTGGCGACCGGTGTCGCCGCGCTGCTGCTCGCCGCCTGGTGCGGCTGGGCCGCCTACCGTGATCAGCCGACCAAGGACTGGCACTTCATCGGCATGGCCGTGGTGTCGCTGCTGGCCGTCGTCCAGCTGGTGGTCGGCATCGTGCAGCTGGCGCGGGGCGAGAAGGCGGAGCAGGGCACGACGATCTTCGTGGCCTATCTGCTGGGCGCGTTCGCGTGTGTTCCGGCGGCCGGGTTCATGTCGCTGGCCGAGCGGACCCGCTGGGGTTCGGTGACGGTCGCGGCGGGCGGCGTGGTGCTGGCCGTGCTCGAGGTGCGGCTCTTCGACATCTGGGGAGGCTGAGATGACGGCGGTGGAGGAGAAGCCGACCCGGCTGATCAGCGGGCCGGGCCTGCTGCTCGTCTGGTTCTACGGCGTGATGGTGGTCGGCGCGGTCTCGCGCTCCGCGTACCAGATCGCGACGGACTTCGAGCGGGCGCCGCTCGCCTATGTGCTGTCGGCCGTGGCCGGCGTGGTGTACGGATTCATCACATACACGCTGGTCCGCGGCGGGGAGACGGCCCGGCGGGCGGCCCTGGTGTGCTGCGCCGCCGAGCTCGCGGGTGTGCTGATCGTGGGCACGTGGACCCTGGTCGAGCCCTCCGCCTTCCCCGACGCGACCGTGTGGTCGCAGTACGGCATGGGGTACGTCTTCATCCCCGTGCTGCTGCCCCTGTCCGCGATGTACTGGCTGCGGAAGCCGCGGAGCACCGTCACGCCGTAGTGGCGTAGGCCCCCGCCCGCTTCTCCAGGATGATCAGCTCCACTCCGTCCGCGCCGGTGGACCGGCCCACGGTCTCGTAGCCGGAGCGGCGGTACAGGCGCAGGTTGCCCTCGCTGCGGTGACCGGTGTGGAGGCGGAACGTGGTGGCGCCCCGCTCCTGCGACAGCGCCGCCTCCGCCGCGCGCAGCAGCCGCGCGCCGATGCCGTGCCCCTGCAGGCGCGGGTGGACGCAGAGCTTGCCGATGGCGGCCGCGCCGTCCTCGGTCACCTTGCCGCGGACGGAGCCGACCACCTCCTCGCCGAGCCGCGCGACGAACACGCAGTCGGAGGCGACCTCCTGACGGACGGAGTCCAGGGTCTGGACGAGCGGGTCGATGCGGTAGTTGCCGTACAGCGCCGCCTCGCCCTGGAAGCACAGGTACTGGAGCCTGAAGATCTGCTCCGCGTCCCGTTCGGTCGCCACCGAGATGGTCACGCTCATGCCCATGTGCGCATGCCTCCCGCTCACCTGATCACCTGTCGTTCCCCACTCCTATCCCCGCGCTTCGAGGGAAGCAACCTCCGGCGTGAGCAATCGCCGCAGACATCCCAGACATCTGGAGCGTTCCGGGCCGAGACTGCCCTGTGAGATACCCAACTCCCCCGCGATCTCCCGGTATGTGAGGTCCTTCGGGGAGAGCAGGGCCTCGATGAGCCGGGGACAGCGGCCGGGCAGCCGGCGGACCGCGTCGCGCAGGGCGCGGTACCGGGCGGCCGCGAGGACGTGCTGTTCGGGACCGGCGCCGAGGTCGTCGGCCGGCTCGGCGTCGTACGGCCGCTCCAGCCGGGTGGTGCGGCGGCTGCGGCGCGCCTCGGCACGGACGGCGCCGCGCAGCCAGCGCTGGGGGTCCGGCGGCGGCCCGTCGGTCCGCAGCCGCTCCAGCAGACGCAGCCAGACGGCCTGTTCCAGGTCGGCCGGCTCACCCCCGTTGGCATATGCCTCAGCCGAGGCCTCGGCGGTGAGCAGCGGATGCAGGGCGGCTACCAGGTCGTGCGTCATATGCGGAACGACGCGCCGCCCCGGGCCCGGGTTTCCGGGGCGGCGCACAGTCAGCCCGAACGGGTGCGCCCGCGGGCGCGGGTTGACGCCGGGCTCAGCCGCCCAGGAAGTCGGCCCGGGCGAGGACGCCGGTGTCGGCGTTGTCGGTGAACACGCCGTCGATGCCGGTCGCGAAGTACGTCCGGAAGGCGCCGAAGGGGTCGCCGTAGCCGTCGGCCGCGCCGCCCTTGCGGTACTCAGCCGGCAGGAAGGGGTTCTCGTTGCGCATGGTGTAGGGGTGCAGCACCAGGCCCACCCGGTGCGCGTCGGAGACCAGCGTGGTGGGCTCGGCCAGGGTCCCGTCCGCGTTCTTGGGGATGACGAGGTCCAGGGTGGGGCCGATGCCCTGCGCGTAGCCGGCGATCTCCCGCAGGCCGCGGGGCGTGATCAGGTCGGCGACCGTGCGCGGGTCGCCCGCCTCGACGAAGTCGTAGGGCCGGCTGTCGGCCGTGGAGAGCAGGACGACGAGGGGGTTGTCGACGAGCCGGTTGAGCCGCTGGATGCTGCCGGGCTCGAACGACTGCAGGATCACCGGGGAGTTGCGGCCGTCCTTGCCGTACTTCTGCAGCAGCTTGGCCACCCGCTCCTCCAGGCCGAGGCCCAGCTTGCGGAAGTAGGTGGGGTGCTTGGTCTCCGGGTAGATCCAGACCTGCCTGCCGCGCCTGCGGGTCTGCTCGTCCTGCCATCTGAGGACCTCTTCGAAGGTCGGGATCTCCCAGCGGCCGTCGTAGAGGGTGTTGTGCGGCCGGTTGGCCGGGATGCGCTCGATCGCGCGGAGCGTCTTCAGCTCGGCGAGCGTGAAGTCCTCGGTGAACCAGCCGGTGGTGGGGACCCCGTCCACGATCTTGGTGGTCCTCCGGTCCGCGAACCCGGGGTGGTCGGCGACGTCCGTGGTGCCGCCGATCTCCGGCTCGTGCCGGCAGACGAGATGACCGTCCCTGGTGGGCACCAGGTCACCCGCCTCGACCACGTCGGCGCCCAGGTCCAGGGCCAGTTCGTACGAGCCGAAGGTGTGCTCGGGGCGGTATCCGCTCGCTCCCCGGTGGCCGATGATCGTCGGCACCGGCAGGCTCTTCAGGCCGCGCCCGGCGCGCCCGGCTGTGCGGGCCCCGGTGGCTCGGGCCGTGCCGGGCAGTCCGAGGACCGCTCCGCCCGCGCCGAGCACCGCGGCGCCGAGCAGTGCCCGCCGTCCCGTTCCCTGCGTCTGTTCGTTCGCCCGGTCACTTCCCATGAGCGCCTCCTGCCGCCTTTGCCTGGGGTGCGGCCGATCGTAGGTGCACGCACATGACGGCCGGGAGGCCCCGGACCGAACACCCGGGTGACGTGGTGTGGCCGGTGTGCGGCGAGTGGTGACGGTCCGTCGGCATTGGCGGGCTTGGTCCGGGTAACCGTACGGGTGAGGGGTCCGCGCGATCTCCGTCACATCGCCGCAGGCGCGTCACACGGCGCCCCGGGACGTCACCGCAGGTAAACGCACGTCAACACTTCGTAAGACCTCGGTGAACCGGCCCAGCCCGATGTGCGCTTCCCACGGACCCGCGAGTAATGTCCTCACCTGCACAGACACATATCGTTCCCTCGACATCGGAGGACCCGTTGTCCCGCTTCGCGCTCATCAAGGCAGTGCTCGGACCGATCATGCGTCTGATGTTCCGCCCACAGGTGGAGGGCGTGGAGCACATCCCCGGGGACGGTCCGGTGATCCTGGCGGGCAACCACCTCACGTTCATCGACTCGATCGTGCTGCCCGTCGTCACGAAGCGTCAGGTGCACTTCATCGGCAAGGACGAGTACGTCACGGGCAAGGGCGTCAAGGGCCGGCTGATGGCCTGGTTCTTCACCGGCGTCGGCATGGTCCCGGTGGACCGGGACGGCGCGAACGGCGGGGTGGCCGCGCTGATGACCGGGCGGCGGATCCTGGAGGAGGGGCGGATCTTCGGGATCTACCCCGAGGGCACCCGCTCGCCCGACGGCCGGCTGTACCGGGGGCGCACCGGCATCGCGCGGCTGACCCTGATGACCGGCGCCCCGGTCGTCCCCTTCGCCATGATCGGCACCGACAAGCTGCAGCCCGGCGGCCGGGGCATCCCGCGGCCCGGCAAGGTCACCGTCCGGTTCGGCGAGGCCATGGAGTTCTCCCGGTACGAGGGCATGGACCGCGACCGTTATGTGCTGCGGGCGGTGACGGACTCCGTGATGGCCGAGGTCATGCGGCTGTCGGGCCAGGAGTACGTGGACATGTACGCCACGAAGGCGAAGGCCGCCTAGGACGCCCCCCGGTGGCGGGCGCGGCCCGCCGCCGTCCGCCTGCCGGTGGAATCTGCCCTCGACACACGGGACGCTCCGCCTAGCCTCCCGCACATATGAGCACACAACATGTCTTATTCAGACATGGATACACCTTCGCGGCGAACCCTGCTCCGTGCTTCCATCGCAGCCGCCGGTGCGGGCCTCCTGGAGGCCTGCAGCTCCGGCTCCGAGCCCCGCTCCGGCCCCCACGGCGCGCGCACCGAGGGAATCTTCGTTCCGCCGGGGCCCCGGGGGTACGTCAACCCGTCGGACCCGCAGGTGCTCGCCGCCGAGCGCAGACGCGGGGCCGGCCGGGTGCGCACGTACCGGTTCACCGCCGCCGAGGCCAGGCTGGACCTGGGCGGGCGGACCGTCCGGACCTGGGCGTACAACGAGGCGGTGCCGGGCCCGCTGGTCCGCGTCACCGCCGGCGACGTGCTCGACCTGACGCTCGCCAACCGGTTGCGCGACACCACGACGCTGCACTCCCACGGGGTGCGGCTGCGCTGCGACATGGACGGCGTCCCGGACCTGACCCAGCGGCCCATCCAGTCCGGGAACGACTTCGTCTACCGGTTCACCGTGAAGCATCCGGGCACCTACCTGCTCCACTCGCACGTCGGGATGCAGCCCGACCGCGCGCTGTACGCGCCGCTCATCGTGGACGACCCCAAGGAGCCGCTCCACTACGACCGGGAGTGGATCGTCGTGCTCGACGACTGGCTCGACGGCGTGGGCGGCTCCACGCCCGACAAGGTGCTCGAACAGCTCAAACCGGGCGCGGGCGACGCGGACATGGGCGGCATGGCCATGGGTCCCGAGCACACCCACCCGAGCCCGAGCAGGTCGGCCCGCGCGAAGGCGTCGCCGTCGAGGAAGCCGACGGGCCCCTCACGGGTGCTGCGCGACTCCCACAGCCGCATGCTCCACGGCGAGGGCGGCAGCGTCGACTACCCGTACTACCTCGCCAACGGCCGCCTGCCCACCGCCCCCTCGGTGTTCCGCTGCCGCAAGGGCGAGCGCATCCGGCTGCGCATCATCAACGCGGGTTCGGAGACCGCGTTCCGGGTCGCGCTCGGCGGCCACACCATGACCGTCACGCACACCGACGGCTATCCCGTGCAGCACAAGGACACCGACGCCCTGCTCGTCGGCATGGCCGAGCGGTACGACGTCCTCGTCACCGCCGAGGACGGCTTCTTCCCGCTCGTCGCCCTCGCCGAGGGCAAGAAGGGCGGCGCGCTCGCCGTGCTCCGCACCGACAAGGGCAGAAACCTTCCGGCGCCGGATGTGCGCCCGGACGAGCTGGACGGCGAGATCGTCCTGGCGCGGCGGCTGCAGCCGGACGACTCCGTGGCCCTGCCCCAGCGCAAGATCGACCGCCAGATGCGCATCCGCATCACCGGCGGCATGAAGAAGTTCGACTGGGGCTTCGACCACCAGGCGTACTCCGTGCGCCAGCGGCACGAGGTGCACTCCGGCGAGCGGGTACGGCTCACCCTCATCAACGCCACCGACATGTGGCACCCGATGCACCTGCACGGGCACACGTTCGCGCTCACCGGGCTGGACTCGGTGGGCGCCCGCAAGGACACCGCGATGGTGCTGCCGCACCGCAAGCTGGTGCTCGACTTCGACGCGGACAACCCCGGCCTGTGGATGCTGCACTGCCACAACCAGTACCACTCGGAGAGCGGGATGATGACCGTGCTCGGCTACAAGAAGTGACGCCCCGCCCGGCCCGCCCCCCGGACAGGGGGCGGGCCCGCTCACTCGGCGTGCTCAGGGTTCTCCAGCCGCTGTCCCCGCAGCAGGAACCAGGCCGCCAGCGCGGTTCCCAGCAGGACCGCCGCTCCCGCCCCCGAGGCCAGCTGGAGTCCGTGGACGAAGGAGTCGCGGGCCGCGCCGAGCAGGGCGTCCGCGCTGTGCGAGGGCATGTGGGCCGATGCCTCCACCGCGGCGCCCAGGGACTCGTGGGCCGCCGGCGGGGTGCCGGCCGGGCCCGTGAAGCCGCGGTAGACGCCGGTCACGATGGTGCCGAGGAGGGCGATGCCCAGGGCCGCGCCCAGTTCGTACGCCGTCTCGGAGACCGCGGAGGCGGCCCCGGCCTCGTCCTTGGGCACGCTGGACAGGATCACGTCCGCGGTCACCGTGAAGGAGAGACCCGCGCCGACGCCCACGACCAGGAGGGCGGCGCCCAGCACCGGATATCCGGTGGTCCTGCCGAGCATCGTCAGCGCGGCGAGGGCCAGGCCGACGGCGGCGAGACCGCCCGATACCACCGCGCGGACCGAGAAGCGACGGGCCGCGCGTCCCGCGACCAGGCCGGCCGCCACGGCGCCGACCGCGGCGGGCAGTTCGGCGAGACCCGCCTCGAACGGGCGCCTGCCCTGGACGAGTTGCAGGTACTGGGACAGGAAGAACACCAGGCCGGACATGCCGAGGACGGTCAGCAGGTCGGCGAGCACGGCTCCGCTGAACCCCCGGCGCCTGAACAGGCGCATGTCGAGCAGCGGGGACGGCATGGTCAGCTGACGGCGGACGAAGCCGGACAGGGCACCGGCCCCCAGCAGCCCGGCGGCGAGCGTCGGCCAGGTGAGCCCGTGGGTGGCGGCCTCCTTGACGGAGTAGACGACGCCGATCATGCCGACGAGCGACAGCACGACACTGAGCAGGTCCCACGGACCGGGACTCGGGTTCCGGGACTCGGGCAGCGTGCGGATGCCGACCAGCACGAGGACGACCATCACCGGCAGGTTGATCAGGAAGACCGAGCCCCACCAGAAGTGCTCCAGCAGGAAGCCGCCCGTGATGGGGCCGACGGCCGTGCCGGCCGAGGCGGTGGCGCCCCAGATGCCGACGGCGAGGCTGCGCTCGCGCGGGTCGTGGAAGAGGTTGCGGATCAGGGCGAGGGTCGCCGGCATCAGGGTCGCGCCGGCGACGCCGAGCAGCGCCCGCGCCAGGATCATCAACTCGGGCGTGGTCGCGTAGGCGTTGAGCACGGATATCGCGCCGAACGCCGTCGCGCCGCAGAGCAGGATCCGCTTGCGGCCGATGCGGTCGCCGAGGCTGCCCATGGAGACCAGCAGGCCGGCGATGACGAAGGAGTAGACGTCACCGATCCACAGGAGCTGGGTGCCCGAGGGGTCGAGGTCTTCGCTGATGTAGGGGGTCGCCAGGCCGAGGACGGTGGCGTCGACGGCCACCAGCAGCACGGCCAGGACGAGGACGGACAGCGCGAGCCAGCGGCCCGGGCGCCTCTCCGTCTCCGCCGCGCGAGCCGGCTGCAGGGTGCTGGTCATGATTCCTCTCTTCGTCACGCGTGGATGTCGTCAGACCTGGATGTCGTCACGCCTGGGTGCGTCGTGCGCCGCCGAGCAGCAGCTCGACGATCATGTAGGTGAAGTCCTTAGCGGCGACCCGGCCCTCGGCCACCGCCCAGGCACCGGAGGCCAGCAGGCCGTACAGCGCCTCGGTGAGCCAGGCGGGGGTCAGGTCGATGCGGAACTCGCCGCTCTCCTGGCCGCGCCGGAAGAGTGCGGTGAGGCGTTCGTCTATCCGGGTCCAGCCCTCGTTCTGCTGCTCGCCCTCGAAGAGCTGGTTCTCGGTGTAGAGGAAGGCGAGCAGGCCGGCCGCGGGCTCGATGGCGCGGACCAGGCGGTGGACGACCTCCGAGGCCGGGCCCTCGTCCAGCCGCGCCGCCTCCAGCGCGGCCTCGCACTCGGCGATGCCGAGCGCCTCCAGGGCCCGGACGAGCGCGTCGCGCCCGGCGAAGTGGCGGTGCAGCGTGGCCCGGCTGATCCCGGCGGCCTTGGCGACCTCGTCCATGGTCGCGGTGGACTTGCGGGTCAGCAGGGCCGCGGCGCTGCGCAGCACGTGGTCACGATCCAAGGCCATGAGACAAGCATAGCCCATGTGAGACACTAATGTCTCATCATGGGCATGTGTGACTCATAGGCGCTGGTCGGCGGAGGTGTCCGTCAGTGCCAGGGCAGCTGTCCGCGCCGCTCCCAGTAGGCGCGCGGGTCCTCCTTGAGGGTGGCGAGGCGGGTCAGCTGGTCCACGTCGAGGTCGACGACGGGCGCGTGCAGGTTGGAGACCAACTGGGTCACGGTGGCCGCGCCGGAGAGGACGACCCCGGCCCACGGCTGGCGCAGGACGACCGCGAGGGCCACGGCGTCGCAGCCGAGCCCGGCCTCGGCGGCCACGGCCTTCAGGGCGTCGGGGGCGTGCGGCTCGGCGAGCCGGCCGTTGGCCATGCCCTCCTTGACGATCACGGTCAGCCCGGCGTCGTGCGCCTCGGCGAGGGCGGGCCCCGCCGAGGTCTCCAGCGCGTTGAACGTCGACTGGACGGTACGGAAGAGGGGCTCGCCGTCGACCGTCACCGCGAGCGCGGCGCGGATCGCGTCGGCCTGGGCGGGGCCGCTGGTGGAGAAGCCGACCGTCAGCCCGCCCGCGGCGGCCTCGGCCAGCCTGGCGTGCAGTTCCTTGTCGGTGAGCGCCGGGCTGTCCGGGGTCACCGAGTGGATCTGGTAGAGATCGAGCCGCTCCCCGAGCAGGGCGTCGGACTCGGCGCGCTGCCGCTCGTAGGTGGCGAGGCCGTGGTCCTTGACCTCGTGCTGCTCGGCGTCGGTGGACCAGCCGGCGGTGTACGTGTAGCCCCACTTGCTGCCGACGACCACGTCATCGAGGTCCGGGCGCGCGTTCAGCCAGTCGGCGAGGAACTCCTCCGAACGGCCGTAGGAGCGGGCCACGTCGAAATAGCGGACACCCTGCGCGTAGGCGGCGTCCAGGAGTTCATGGGTCCGCTCGCGGAGCGCGTCGGCACTGCGGTTCTCCCCGAGGTCCCGGTCCCGGCCGAGGTTGATGTAGCCGGGGCGTCCGACGGCGGCCAGACCCAGGCCGATGTGGCAGGTGGGGGTGGTGGCGGTGGCGAGGCGGGAGAAGGGCATCGCTGGTTCCGTTCGGTCGGCTCCGTGCAGCTTGCGACCAACGTAACCCGCGATGCCCTCGGGGTCCGCCCAAAAGCCGGGCGGCGCTGCGCTCAGCCCTGCTTCCGGGCCGACGCCCACTCGTGCTGGGCCGCCACGTCCGCCTTCAGTTCCGTCAGCTGGACGGCGACGGCGCTCGGGGCCGTGCCGCCGCGGCCGTCGCGGGAGGCCAGGGCGCCGGGCACGTTGAGGACCGTGCGCACCTCGCGGGTGAGATGCGCGGAGATCTTGGCGAACTGCTCGTCCGTGAGGCCGTCCAGCTCCTTGCCCTCGGCCTCGGCGACCTTCACGCACTCCCCCGCGACCTCGTGCGCCACACGGAACGGCACGCCCTGCTTGACCAGCCACTCGGCGATGTCGGTGGCGAGCGAGAACCCGGCCGGGGCCAGCTCCTCCATGCGCTCGCGGTGGACCGTGAGGGTGGCGATCATGCCGGTGAAGGCCGGGAGCAGCACCTCCAGCTGGTCGCAGGAGTCGAAGACCGGCTCCTTGTCCTCCTGAAGGTCGCGGTTGTACGCGAGGGGCAGGGCCTTCAGCGTGGCCAGCAGGCCCGTCAGATTGCCGATCAGGCGACCGGACTTGCCGCGGGCCAGCTCGGCGATGTCCGGGTTCTTCTTCTGCGGCATGATCGACGAGCCGGTGGAGAACGCGTCGTGCAGGGTGACGAAGGAGAACTCCTTCGTGTTCCAGATGATGATCTCCTCGGCGATCCGGGAGAGGTTCACGCCGGTCATCGCGGTGATGAAGGCGAACTCGGCGACGAAGTCCCGGGAGGCCGTGCCGTCGATCGAGTTGCCGACGCTGCCGCGCTCGAAGCCGAGGTCCTGGGCGACCGCCTCCGGGTCGAGGCCCAGCGAGGAGCCCGCGAGGGCGCCCGAGCCGTACGGCGACACCGCCGTGCGCTCGTCCCACTGGCGCAGCCGCTCGGCGTCCCGGGACAGGGCCTGCACATGGGCGAGGACGTGGTGGGCGAAGAGCACCGGCTGGGCATGCTGGAGGTGGGTGCGGCCGGGCATCGCCACGCCCGGGTGGGCCTCGGCCAGGCCGATCAGGGCGTCCTGGAGCTCGGCGACGAGGCCGCCGATGATCCGGGCGTGGTCCCGCAGGTACATCCGGAAGAGGGTCGCGACCTGGTCGTTCCTGGAGCGGCCGGCACGCAGCTTGCCGCCGAGGTCGGGGCCGAGCCGCTCCAGCAGGCCGCGCTCCAGGGCGGTGTGGACGTCCTCGTCGGCGATGGTGCCGACGAAGGAGCCGTCGGCGACGTCGGCCTCCAGCCGGTCGAGTCCGGCGATCATGCGGTTCAGCTCGTCCTCGGTGAGCAGGCCCGCCTTGTGCAGCACGCGCGCGTGGGCACGCGAACCGGCGATGTCGTAGGGCGCGAGCCGCCAGTCGAAGTGGACGGACGCGGACAGCTTCGCCAGGGCCTCGGCGGGGCCGTCGGCGAACCGGCCGCCCCAGAGCCGTACGTCACCGCTGTTGCTGCTCACTTGCGTTGCTCCTCGAAGCTGTGGATGTGCAGGCTCTTGATGTGCCGCCGCCTCCCCACCCTTCCAGGCGGGGAGGCGGTTGTCAGGCGGATGCGTGTGAGGTGGACCCGCGCGTGTGACCGGCCGGGGTTACGCCAGGTCCCGCTTGGCGGCGATCTTCGACGACAGGCTGTAGATGTCGATGAAGCCCTTGGCCGCGGCCTGGTCGAAGGTGTCGCCGGTGTCGTAGGTGGCGAGGTTGAAGTCGTACAGGGACGACTCCGAGCGCCGGCCGGTGACGACGGCGCGGCCGCCGTGCAGGGTCATCCGGACGTCGCCGGAGACGTGCTGGTTGGCCTCGTCGATGAAGCCGTCCAGGGCGCGCTTGAGCGGGGAGAACCACTGGCCGTCGTAGACCAGCTCGCCCCAGCGCTGCTCGACCTGCCGCTTGTAACGGGCCAGCTCGCGCTCGACGGTGACGTTCTCCAGCTCCTGGTGGGCGGTGATCAGGGCGATCGCGCCGGGGGCCTCGTACACCTCGCGGGACTTGATGCCGACGAGGCGGTCCTCGACCATGTCGATCCGGCCGATGCCCTGGGCGCCGGCGCGCTCGTTGAGCTGCTGAATGGCCTGCAGGACGGTGACGGGACGGCCGTCGATGCCGACCGGGACGCCCTCCTTGAAGGTGATGATCACCTCGTCGGCCTCGCGCGGGGTGGCGGGGTTGGAGGTGTACTCGTAGATGTCCTCGATCGGGGCGTTCCAGATGTCCTCCAGGAAGCCCGTCTCGACGGCGCGCCCGAAGACGTTCTGGTCGATGGAGTACGGGGACTTCTTGGTGGTGGCGATCGGGAGCTGCTTCGCCTCGCAGAAGGCGATCGCCTTGTCCCGGGTCATCGCGTAGTCGCGGACCGGGGCGATGCACTTCAGGTCGGGGGCGAGGGCGACGATGCCGGCCTCGAAGCGGACCTGGTCGTTGCCCTTGCCGGTGCAGCCGTGGGCGACGGTGGTGGCGCCGTGCTTCTGGGCGGCGGCGACGAGGTGCTTGACGATCGTCGGCCGGGAGAGGGCGGAGACCAGCGGGTAGCGGTCCATGTAGAGGGCGTTGGCCTTGATCGCCGGGAGGCAGTACTCGTCGGCGAACTCGTCCTTGGCGTCGGCGACCTCGGCCTCGACGGCACCGCAGGCGAGCGCGCGCTTGCGGATGACGTCCAGGTCCTCGCCGCCCTGGCCGACGTCGACCGCAACGGCGATGACCTCGGCGCCCGTCTCCTCGGCGATCCAGCCGATGGCGACGGAGGTGTCCAGACCGCCTGAGTAGGCGAGTACGACGCGCTCGGTCACGGGTTTCTCCTCACAGTGCATTCGCTGACATGCATGAGTATGCAGAACTCTGCATGATTCGTCAATCTCCGGGGCCGGGAGGGGTACGGCGCCTCGGGAAACGGCAAATCGTTAGACGGACGAACTAGTTCCGTCGATAATCGTTAGACATGGGAAAGACCTATGAGCGCATCGAGGGCAGGCTCCGCACCTTCATCGAGGAGCAGCCCCTCTTCTTCACGGCGACCGCCCCGCTCTCCGGCGAGGGCACGGTCAACCTCTCCCCCAAGGGCCTCAAGGGATCCTGGGCGGTCCTCGACGAACTCACCGTCGCCTACCTGGACTTCGCCGGTTCCAACGCGGAGACCATCGCGCACCTGCGGGAGAACGGGCGCATCACGCTGATGTGGTGCGCCTTCCAGGGCCCGCCGAACATCGTGCGCGTGCACGGCCGGGGCGAGCCGGTCTTCCGCGACGACCCGCGCTTCGGGCGGCTGCTCGCCCACTTCCCGGACATCGACCCGGGCACCCACGGCCTGCGGGCGGTCATCGTCGTACGCGCCGAACTGGTGCGCGACACCTGCGGGTACGCCGTCCCCTACATGGCCTACGAGGAGGACCGCGACCTGCACGGAAAGCGCTTCGGACGGGAGGACGACGCCTCGCTGAGCGTGTACTTCGAGAAGAAGGAACACGTCGCGACGAGCCTGGACGGACTACCCGGGCTGCCGTTGCCGCTCCCGCCCTCTAGCGTCTGAGCCATGCGCCCCGCTGCCGTCCTCGCCCTCGTCTCCGTCTCCTCGCTCGCCCTGCTCGGCGCCTCGCCGGCCGCCGGGCCCGCGCCGGCGCCGCTGCCCGCGCGGATGGCGGACACGGGCGGGGGCGGCCAGCTGATCACCGCGCAGGCACCGGGCACCGGCTCGACCTCGGGCACGCTCACCTGGTGGGACCTGCGGGACGGGCAGTGGGTGCAGGCCGGGTCCGCGCCGGCCCGCTTCGGGGCGAACGGGCTCGCCGAGGGCGGCTCGCGCAAGCAGGGCACGAACACCACCCCGACCGGGCTCTACGCCCTTCCGTTCGCCTTCGGGATCAAGGCGGCGCCGGCCGGGACGAAGGTCGCCTACCGCCCCGTGCGGGAGAGTTCCTGGTGGTGCCAGGACAACGACTCCACCGCGTACAACCGCTGGACCGACCCCCTTCCGGCCGACTGCCGTGCCACCGAGTCCGAGCACCTGATCACCTACAGCGCCCAGTACGCGTACGGCCTCGTCATCGGCTTCAACTACGACCGGCCGGTGCGGGGGCGCGGCGCCGGGATCTTCCTCCATGTGAACGGGCTTGCCGCCACGGCCGGTTGTGTCTCCGTGCCCGAGGACGCCATGCTGCGGCTCCTGCGGTGGGCGGATCCCGGGAAGAAGCCGCACATCGCCATCGGCACGGACGACGGGGTCACCGCCGTCACCCGGTACTGAGCCCCGGCGCCCTCAGGTGGGCAGCCGCACCGTGAGGGTCGTGTCCCCCGGCCGGCTCTCCAGTCCCACGCCGCCCCCGTGCGCCTCCACCACGGCCGCGACGATCGACAGGCCGAGCCCCGCCCCGGTGCCCGTGGCGCCGGGGCGGCGGCGGTGCTCGGCCCGGGTGAAGCGTTCGAAGACGCCGGGCCTGACCTCCTCGGGCACCCCGGGACCGTCGTCGTGGACGGACAGCAGGGCCGCGTCGTCCCCGGTCTCCAGGGTCACCGTGACCTTCGTGCCCTCGGGGGTGTGCAGGCGGGCGTTGGCCAGCAGGTTGGCCACCACCTGGTGCAGGCGGTGGGCGTCGCCCGTGATCGTGACCGGGTCCTCCGGCAGGTCCAGGGTCCAGCGGTGCCCGGGGCCGGCGGCCCGGGCGTCGGTGACGGCGTCCAGGACGAGGTGGGTCAGGTCGACCGGACGGCGCTCCAGCGGGCGGCCGGCGTCGAGGCGGGCCAGCAGCAGCAGGTCGTCGACCATCAGGCCCATGCGGGAGGACTCGGCGGCGATGCGCTCCAGGGCGCGGGTGACGTCCGGCGGCACCGGGCCCGGGTGCAGCAGGGCCAGCTCCGCGTGGCCGCGGACCGAGGCGACCGGGGTGCGCAGCTCGTGGCTGGCGTCGGCGGCGAAGCGGCGCAGCCGTTCCTCGCTGGCGTGCCGTTTGGTGAGCGCGCCCTCGACATGGCCGAGCATGCGGTCCAGGGCCGCGGCGACCTGGCCGACCTCGCTGTGCGGGTCGGCGTCGGGGGCCCGCGGGGGCAGCGCGACCTCGCCGCTGGCGAGCGGCAGCTCGCTGACCCGGGTGGCGGTCGCGGTGACCTGGCCGAGGGGGCGCAGCGACCAGCGGACCCAGAGGGCGCCCGCCACGCCGGTGATCACGAGCGCCAGGCCGAAGACGACCCCGGCGACCAGTTCGAGACGGTGGACCGTGGCCTCGACCGGCCCCAGCGGGAGGCCGACGAGCAGCACGTCCCCGTCCCGGCCGGGGGTGGCGACGACCCGGTAGTCGCCGAGGGCGGAGAGTTCGACGGTGTGCGGCCGGTCGTCGGCCGGCACCCGGGCCAGCCGTCCGGCGTCCCGCGCGGGCAGGGCCACGCCCAGGTCCGCGGAGAGGTCGCCGGAGCGGATGAGGCCCTTGTTGGTGACCCTGCCGTCGAGCAGGCGGGCGCCGAAGGTGCCGGTGGCGATCCGGCGGGTGTCGCCGTACTCGTCCCCGTCGTGGTCGTCGGGCAGCTTCCCGTTGTGCTCCAGGCTCTCCGGGAACCGGGTCCCCATCTGGGCGACCTGTTCGTCCAGCCGCTGGGTGAGGAAGCCGTTCAGCTCGACGACGGCGGCCAGACCGACGGCGGCGCAGCTCACGGCCAGCAGGACCACCAGGCCGAAGGTGAGCCGGGCACGCAGGGTGCGGGGGCGGGGCAGGCGGCGCGGGCGGTTCACCCGGACACCGGCTTCAGCACGTAGCCCGACCCGCGCACCGTGTGGATCATGGGTGCCCGGCCCGCGTCGATCTTCTTGCGCAGGTAGGAGACGTACAGCTCGACCACGTGAGCCCGGCCGCCGAAGTCGTAGGACCAGACCCGGTCGAGGATCTGCGCCTTGCTGAGGACGCGGCGCGGGTTGCGCATCAGGAAGCGCAGCAGCTCGAACTCGGTCGGCGAGAGTTCGACCAGCTCGCCGGCCCGGGTCACCTCGCGGGCCTCCTCGTCCATCACCAGGTCGCCCACGATCAGCCGCGGGCCGTCCTCCTGCTGGCGGGCCATGCCGGCACGGCGCAGCAGTCCGCGCAGCCGGGCGACGACCTCCTCCAGGCTGAAGGGCTTGGTGACGTAGTCGTCGCCGCCGGCGGTGATGCCCGCGATGCGGTCCTCGACCGCGTCCCGTGCCGTGAGGAAGAGCACACACACGTCGGGCTTCACCTCGTGCAGCCGGCGCAGCACGGCGAAGCCGTCGGTGTCCGGGAGCATCACGTCCAGGACCACGGCGTCGGGCAGCAGCTCCTGCGCGGCGGCGAGCGCGGTGGCGCCGTCGCCGGCGGCGCGGACCTGCCAGCCCTCGTAGCGCAGGGCGCCGGTGAGCACCTCCGCGAGGTCGGGGTCGTCGTCGACGACGAGGACGCGCAGCGGGGTGCCGTCGGGGCGGGTGAGGGCCGGGCGGCCGGAACGGGTCGTGTTCATCGCGTCTACCAGCATCGCTCCTCCGCGGGGCGACCGGCCGCCCGCCCCCCTCTGAGTTTCCTCTGAGCGGCCGGGCCGGTCGGTGAGATCTCTCTGAGAAAGCGCTCCGAGACCCCTCTCAGAGGGCCCTTTTCAGAGGTCCCTCAGAGCTTCGGCCCGCACAGTGGCATGGCCGACGGACGAAGGGAACGGCTCTGATGACCAGCGTGGATACGAGGCGGAAGGCCCCGCCCCTGCCGGGGACCGCGCGGCGTTCCCCGGCGGGGCCCGTGCTGGCCGTGCTGTGGGCGGGGGCGGCGGCCGTGGTCGCGCTCTGGTGGGCGGACACCGGGTCCGTGGTCGGCACGGCGGGCTGGCTGACCGGGGCCGGGCGCATCGCCGGGCTGCTGTGCGGGTACGCCTGCGCGGTGCTGGTCGGCCTGATGGCACGGGTGCCGCTGCTGGAGACCCGGGTGGGCTCGGACCGGGTGGCCCGCTGGCACGCGATGGCCGGCCGGTACACGGTCTGCCTGCTCGTCGCGCATGTCGCGCTGATCCTCACCGGGTACGCCGCCCAGGACCGGGCCTCGCTGTGGCACGAGGTGGTCACCGTGGTGCTGGACTACCCGGACATGCTGAAGGCCACCGCGGGCACGGTGATCCTGTTCGCGGTCGGCATCACCTCGGTGCGGGCCGCCCGCCGCCGCACCAGCTACGAGTTCTGGTACTACGTCCACCTGCTCACCTACGCGGCCGTCTTCCTGGCCTTCTTCCACCAGCTGACGCTCGGCGAGGAGTTCAACGGCAAGCCGGTCGCGACGGCCGTCTGGTACGCGCTGTACCTGGGGGTCGCGGCGCTGGTGGTGTGGTTCCGGGTGCTCGCCCCCTTCCGGCTCAACCGGCGCCACCGGCTGCGCGTGGACTCGGTCCACCAGGAGGCGCCGGGCGTGTACTCGGTCGTCGTGCGCGGGCGGCACCTGGACGAGCTGGGCGCGCGGCCCGGGCAGTTCTTCCGCTGGCGCTTCCTCGGCGAGGGCATGGGCTGGACGTCGACGCCGTACTCCCTGTCGGCGCCGCCGCGCCCGGACCTGATGCGCATCACGGTGAAGGCGCTCGGCGACCACAGCGCGGCCGTGTCGCTGCTCCGCCCCGGCACCCGGGTGTGGGCGGAGGGCCCCTACGGCTCGCTGACCGCCGACCGGTCCACCAGCCACCACTCCCTGCTGATCGCGGCCGGGGTCGGCGTCACCCCGCTGCGGGCCCTGTTCGAGACGCTGCCCGGCGAGGCCACCCTGCTCTACCGGGCCCGGTCCGCCGAGGAGCTGGCGCTCGGCAGCGAGCTGGAGGCGATCGCCCGCTGGCGCGGCGGCCGGGTGCTGTACGCGCTGAACGGGCCGCAGGGCGAGCGCCCGAACATCACGGCGGAATCCCTGCGGGCGACCTTCCCCGGACTGCCCGGACACGATGTCTACATATGCGGGCCGCACGGGTTCGCGCAGGACGTGTACGAGGCGCTGCGGGCGGCCGGGGTCCCGGACCGCCGTATCCACCACGAGTCGTTCGAGCTGTGAGGCCGTAGAAGTGCACGCGCTGAAGAAGAACCGCCCGCTGCGCCGGGTCGTGCTGGCCAGTGCCGCCACCGTCTCCGGGATGGTGCTGCTGCTGTCGCTGAAGCCGCACGCGAGTCCCGGGCTCACCGTGGGCGCCTCCTCCCCCGCACCGCGGAGCGCCGCGAGCGCGCCGGCCCAGCCCGGCGCCTCGTCGGGCGGGGCGTCGAGCGGGTCGTCCGGCGGGGCGTCGAGCGGCTCCTCGGGCAGCTCCTCCGGCTCCGGCGCCGGCGTCTCCAAGACGGTCACCGGTGACACGGTGCAGACCCGCTGGGGGCCGGTCCAGGTGCGGGTGACCATCAAGAGCGGCAGGCTCACCGAGGTGTCGGCGGTTCAGTACCCGCAGGACAATCCGCGCGACCAGGAGATCAACAGCTACGCGCTGCCGCAGCTGCGGCGCGAGGCGCTGGCCGCGCAGAGCGCGAACATCGACATGGTCTCGGGCGCCTCGTACACCAGCACCGGTTACAGGCAGTCCCTCCAGTCCGCACTGGACTCCGCGGGCCTCTGAACACACGGCGCACGCGGCACGTATCTGTGGGCCAACGGTCAAGTCCCCACGGAGGAACCGTGACCACCACGCTCGCAGGCGGACGTGCCGCCCGCCGACAGACGATGCGCCGCATCCGCCCGCGCCGCAGCCCGGCCGTTCCGCTGCTGCTCGCCCTGTGGGCGGGCGCCGCGGCCGTGCTGTGGCTCTGGTGGCACAACACGCCGTCCATCGCCGACGACACCAGCAGGATCCTCAACGCGGGCCGCATCACAGGGCTGTTGGCCGGCTATCTCATGGCACTCGTCGTCCTCCAGATGGCGCGCGTCCCGGCGCTGGAGCGGCGGGTCGGCTCGGACCGGGTGGCCCGCTGGCACGCGATGAGCGGCCGCTACACGCTCTGCCTGATCGTCGCGCACGTCTTCCTCACCATGTGGGGGTACGCGCGGCAGGCGGGCAGGTCGCTCGGCGACATCGTCCAGCAGACCATCGACTCCATCAACCAGCTGCCCGACGTGGGCAAGGCGGCCATCGGCACGGGCCTGTTCGTGGTCATCGGGCTGACGTCGGTCGGCGTGGTCCGCCGCCGGCTGCCGTACGACACCTGGTACCACGTCCACCTGCTGACGTACGCGGCGGTGTTCCTGACGTTCTGGCACCAGATCACCACCGGCAACGACTTCGCGGTCGAGCCCGCCGCCAAGACCTTCTGGTACGGCCTGTACGGCGTGGTCACCGCGCTGGTGCTCTGGTACCGGATCCTCACTCCCATCCGGCTGAACCTCACGCACCGGATGCGGGTGGAGGCGGTCATCGAGGAGACGCCGGGCATCGTGTCGGTGCTGATCGGCGGGCGCAAGCTGCACCGGATGGGCGCGGAGGCGGGCCAGTTCTTCCGCTGGCGCTTCCTGGCCCCGGGCATGCGGTTCAGCTCGCACCCCTACTCCCTGTCGGCGGCGCCCCGCCCGGACATGCTGCGGATCACGGTGAAGGCGATCGGCGACCACAGCGCCCGGCTGCGCGAGCTGGCGCCCGGCACCCGGGTGTGGGCCGAGGGACCCTACGGCGCGCTGACCGCGCAGCGCCGCAGCCGGGGCAAGGTGCTGCTGGTCGCGGGCGGGGTCGGCATCACCCCGATGCGCGCGCTGTTCGAGACGCTGCCCGGCGCGGCCGGGGACATCACCCTCCTCTACCGGGCCAACACCACCCAGGACCTGGCCCTGTGGGACGAGCTGGCGAAGATCGCCGACGAGCGGGGCGCCCGGCTGATGTACGCGGTGAACAGCCCCGACGGCGAGCGGCCGGACATCTCCGCGGAGAACCTCGAGAAGAAGATCCCGGACATCGACCGGCACGACGTCTTCATGTGCGGCCCGCCCGGGTTCGCGCAGTCGGTGTACGAGGCACTGCGCGGCGCGGGGGTCCCCGCCCGCCGCATCCATCACGAGTCGTTCGAGATGTGACCGGGAGCTACGGACAGATGAGGAAGAGCCACCCCATTCGGCGGGTCGTGCTGGCCAGCGCGGCGACCGTGACCGGCGTCGTGCTGATGCTGGCGCTGAAGCCCGCGTCGAGTCCGGCCGCCGCGTCGGCGGCCGGCGCGGCGCCGCAGCAGACGGCGGCCGGGCAGGAGTCGCCGCAGGGCGGTCAGCAGGGCGGCGCCCAGGCCGCCGGCGCCGGCACGGTGACCGGTGACGCGACCCAGACCCAGTACGGGACGGTCCAGGTACGGCTGAGCGTCAGCAACGGCAAGATCACCCAGGCCCAGGCGGTCCAGGCGCCCAAGGGCGGACTCAGCGACCAGAAGACCGCCATGGCCGTCCCCAAGCTCAACCAGGAGGCCGTCGCGGCGCAGAGCGCGCACATCGACTCGGTGTCCGGGGCGACGTACACGAGCGCCGGGTACAAGAAGTCGCTGCAGTCGGCACTGGACAAGATGAAGAAGTCGGCGTCCGCCGGTGCGTCGTCGTCCGGTGCGTCGTCCGGTGGGTCTTCGTCCGCCGGCTCCGCCGGCTCCTCGGGGGCCGGCCAGGCGCGTACGATCACCGGAAAGGTGGCGCAGACCCAGTACGGGCCGGTCCAGGTGCGGATCACCGTCAGCAACGGCAAGATCACCCAGGCCCAGGCGGTCCAGGCGCCCAAGGGCGGACTCAGCGACCAGAAGACGGCCATGGCCGTCCCCAAGCTCAACCAGGAGGCCGTGGTGGCCGGCAGTTCGAAGATCGACGCCGTCTCGGGCGCCACCTACACCAGCACCGGCTACCGGCAGTCGCTGCAGTCGGCCCTGGACCAGGCGGGTGGCTGACGCGGTGACCGAGCCGGCCGAGGCTCCCGCCGCGGTGCGTCACGCGGAGGAGGTCATGGGGACCGTCTTCTCCATCGACGTCCGCGGCGGGGAACCCCGTGCGGTACGGGCGGCGCTCGCCGAGGCCGTCGCCGGACTGCACCGGGTCGACGCGGTGTTCAGCACCTACCGCGAGGACAGCGAGGTGTCCCGGCTGGCCCGGGGCGAGCTGACCGTGGACCGGTGCGCTCCCGAGGTGGCCGAGGTGCTGGACCTCGCGGCCGAGGCGGAGCGGGTGAGCGAGGGCTGGTTCAGCACGCGCTACCGGGGCTCGCTGGATCCCACCGGCATCGTCAAGGGCTGGTCGGCCGAGCGGGCGGCCCGGCTGCTGGCCGCGGTGCCCGGGGTGCGCGGGGTCAGCGTGAACGGCGGCGGGGACGTGCAGCTGCTGGGCACGCCGGAGCCCCAGCGGCCGTGGCGGGTCGGCGTGTCGGACCCGCTGCGCCCCGGCGGACTCGCGGCGGTGGTCTCGACGGCGGGGGTGAGCGAGCTGTCCGTCGCCACGTCCGGCACGGCCGAGCGGGGCGCGCACATCGTGGACCCGCGCACGGGACTGTCGGCGGTCACCGACCTGGTCTCGGTGACGGTGGTGGGACCCCGGCTGACCTGGGTGGACTGCTGGGCCACGGCCGCGTTCGCGATGGGGTCGCGGGCGGGTCTCGCCTGGCTGGAGTCGCTGCCCGGGGTGGAGGCCCTGCTGATCACGGCCGGGGACGAGGTGCGGTGCACCGGGGGCCTGGCCGCACGACTTGGCTGAAATTCGCACGACTTGGCTGAAATCTAAATTTTTTCCCGGAAAAAGCCATCCCGGTTCCGACCTGAGACGTATCCCATGTGAAGCAAGTTTCGGGAGGAAAGCTATGGCTATCTTCAGCAGGCTCATGCCCGCCATGCGCCGGGACCACGGCCGCGGTGGCGGCTCGGGGCACGGCCACGGCGATTTCGGTCGCGGCGACTTCGGTCGCGGCGACTTCCGCGGTGGCAGCGGTCACGGCGACCGGCACGGCCACGGTGATCACGGCCACGGTGATCACGGCCACGGCGGTCACGGCGGCCACGGCGGCTACTGATCGACCACGCAGGCCGAGCGGACCGGACACGGAGGAACCGGTCCGCTCGGCCGCTCCCCTGAGAAACGCGTCCCATGGTGCAAGTCCTGCGGCGGCTGCTGTCGGTGGGCGAGACCACCGACGCCGTCGTCGCGGCCGCGCCCACGGTGTCGCCCCGCGACGTGTTCCTGCGGTTCTGGCCGTACACCCGGGGCGGCCGCCGCTGGCTCGTCCCCCTCCTCGCCTTCAGCCTGGCCGGCCCGGCCGTCGACGCCGGGGAACTGTGGCTGTTCAAGACGGTCGTCGACGAGGTGCTCGTCCCCCGGGACGTGCGCCCCTTCCTGTGGATCGCACCGGCCTACCTGGGCCTCATCGTCTGCTCCGGCGTCCTGCGGTTCGCGGACGAGGTCACCTCCACCTGGGTCGGCGAGCGCTTCCTGCTCTCCCTGCGCACCGACGTCTTCCGGCACGTCCAGGGGCTGTCGCTCGGCTTCTTCGAGCGCCGGCGGCTCGGGGACGTGCTGTCCCGTGTCACGGGCGACGTCGACGCGGTGGAGACGTTCCTGCTCTCCGGCGTCGCCGACGCCCTGTACTACGTGATCAGCCTGAGCGTCTTCCTCGGGCTCCTGTTCTACCTGAGCTGGGATCTGACCCTGCTCGCCCTGGTCATCGTGCCCCTGTTCTGGGGAGCCGCCCGGCACTTCTCGCGGCTGACCAAGGAGGCTTCGCGGGAGCGCAGGCGGCGCAGCGGCTCGCTCAGCGCGGTGGCCGAGGAGGTCCTGGGCAACGTCGCGCTGGTGCAGGCGTACAACCGGCAGGGCTGGGAGGAGCGCCGGTTCGAGCGGGAGAGCCTCGGCAGGTTCCGGGCGGTGATGGCCTCGGCGCGGATCAGGGCCGTCTACGGCCCGATCGTCGAGTTCGTCGAGGTGGCCGGCGGCATCGCCGTGCTGTGCCTGGGCACCTGGAAGCTGAGCCAGGGCCAGCTGACCCTGGGCGGGATGCTGGTCTTCCTGGCACTGATCGGCAAGCTGTACGGCCCGGTCCACGGCCTGTCCGGGCTCGGCACCACCTTCTACGCGGCCTCCGCCTCGGCCGAGCGGATCATCGAGCTGCTGGACCAGCGGCCGCAGGTCACCGAGGCCACGGGCGCCCGGCCGATCTGCCGGGCGCGGGGGGCGGTGGAGTTCGACGGCGTCTGGTTCCGCTACCCCGAGGCCTCCTCGTGGGCCCTGTCGGACGTGTCCTTCCGGGTGGCGCCCGGGGAGACGCTGGCACTGGTCGGCGCCAGCGGGGCCGGCAAGTCGACGATCGCCAAACTCCAGCTGCGCTTCTACGACCCCGAGCGGGGGGCGGTCCGGCTCGACGGCACCGATCTGCGCGACCTGCGCCTGTCCGACGTGCGGGAGAGCGTCGCGGTGGTGCTCCAGGAGACCCTCGTCTTCCACGGCACCGTCCGGGAGAACATCGCCTACGGCCGGCCGGAGGCGTCGGAGGCGGACATCGTCGAGGCGGCACGCGCGGCGGACGCGCACGAGTTCATCGAACGGCTCCCGGACGGGTACGACACGCTGGTCGGCCAGCGCGGCCGGACCCTGTCCGGCGGGCAGTGCCAGCGCCTGGCGATCGCCCGCGCGATGATCAGGGACGCGCCCGTGCTGCTGCTGGACGAGCCGACGACCGGGCTCGACGTACGGTCGGGCCGGCGGATCATGGACCCGCTGCGCCGGCTCATGGCCGGCCGGACCACCGTCGTCATCTCGCACAACCTGCTCACCGTCCGCGACGCCACCCGCATCGTGGTGCTGGACCGCGGCCGGGTGGTCGAGGACGGCCCGCACGGCGAGTTGCTGGGGCGCGACGGGACGTACGCGCGGCTGCACCGCCTCAACTCGGGCGCGGTGCTGTCGTGAGCGCCCCGGAGCCCCTCGCACCGGGCGCGAGACCCGTGCCGGGATACGAGATCCTGGCGCATCTGGCTCGCACCGGCTGGCTGGACGTCCACGACGCCTGGAGCGAGGAACGGGACTGCCGCTGTGTGATCAAGGTGGTGCGCCCGGACCGCTCCGGCGAGGAGCGGCTGGGCGAGCGGCTGCTGCGCGAGGGCCGGTGGCTGCGGGACTTCGCCCATCCGCACCTGGTCCGCGGCTACGAGGTGCTGGAGTCGCCCGAGCCGCTGGTCGTCCTGGAGACGCTGACCGGTGAGACCCTGTCCCACCTGGTGGGCCGGCTGCGGCGCCGGCCGGCCGCGGCCGACGTGGCGCTGCTCGGGGTGCAGCTGTGCTCGGCGGTCCACTACCTGCACGGCCGGGGCGTGCTGCACCTGGACCTCAAGCCGGCCAACGTGGTGGTGGACCGCGGCCTCGCCAAGGTGCTGGACCTGAGCACCGCACGGCCTCCGGGACCGGCGCCCGCGGGCGTGGGAACGGTCCCGTACCTCTCCCCCGAGCAGGCCCGGGGCGGCACGCTCACGGCCGCCGCCGACGTGTGGGGCATCGGTGTCACGCTGTTCGAAGCGGCCACCGGTGAGCCGCCGTACGAGTGCGCGGGGCAGGTGACGGAGACAGAGACCCCCACCACCGGGGACGGTGCCGCCGAGTGGTGTCCGCAGCTGGAGCTCGCGGCCCCGCCGGTGGCGTCCCGACGGCGCCTGCCGCCCGCTCTCGCCGCGGCCGTCGACGCCTGTCTGCGGGCCGACCCGTCGTCCCGGCCCACGGTCGCCCAGCTGTCCGCGGTCCTGCGGGGGACGCTGCCCGGCTGAGACCGTACCCGGAGGGCGCTCACGCCTCCCGGACCAGCATGTGCGCCTCACGGGTCAGCACCCGGCCGGTCTTCAGGTGGGCCGTCGCCAGGACGGTGCCGTCGGCCCTCGTCAGGCGGGCGCCGGAGAGCGCGTGCGGGTCGACGGCGGTGGCGGCGCCCCACTGGCCGCGGCCGTTGCGCACGGGGAAGTCCCCGATGCGCACGCTGGTGCCGTCCGCGTGGTCGAGGAGGCAGTTGACCCGGCCGTTGAACCCGGAGCCGTGCCCGGTCGCGTCGACGGTCACGAAGATCCAGCCGGGGGTGCCGGGGCGGGCGTAGACCTCGCCGACCGGACGGGCGCCCGGCGTCGCCGGGGTCATGTCCCCGACCAGCATCGGCTCGGACTCCACGGCGGGCGGGGGCGAGGCGGTGACCGCCTCGACGGCGTTCCCGATGCCCCAGCCCGCGAACCCGGCGGCGATCGCGCAGGCGGCCGCGAGCGACGCGAGGCGCACCCGGGCCCTGCCTGCGCGGCCGCGCAGGCCCAGGCGGCCGAGGCCCCGCAGCTGGGCGGACCTGCGTCCCTCCGGTGCCGCGGCCTGCTGGGCCAGGCTGCGCGCCACCCGGCCCTCGAACCCGGGCGGCGGCTCCTGGTCCGGCAGCAGACCGATCAACCGGTCGCCGACCAGGGTCAGTTGCCGAACGGACTCCCGGCAGTCCGCGCACTGGTCGAGGTGGGCGATCGCCTCCGCCCGCTCACGGCCGGGCAGCACGCCCAGCGCCAGCTCGGCGCCGATCTCCCTCAGCTTCTCGCAGTTCGCGTCACTGGTCATGGTCGCCTCGGTCCGGAGCCGCCAGTGTGGTGCGCAGTTTCGCCATCGCCGCCCTGATCCGTGTCTTGGCGGTGCCGAGCGGGATCTGCTCGGTGTCGGCCACCTGCTGGGCCGTCATCCCGTAGATGCCCGCCATCATCAGAGCCCGTGCCTGTTCTCTCGGCAGCCGGGACACCGCGGCCCGGAGCTGGGCGGAGGCCTCGTCGGCCAGCGCCCACTGCTCGGGGGTCTCGGTGACGACGCCCAGGAGGCCATCGAGGTCCTCGGGTGCCACCGGCTCCGTACGCCGTGCGCGTACGGCGTCGATGGCGAGGTTGTGCGCGATCGTGCTCAGCCAGGTGGTGACCGAGCCGCGGCGCGAATCGTAGATCTGCGCATGCCGCCAGGCGCGTTCGAACGTCTGCTGGGCGACGTCCTCGGCGAGCTGCTGGTCCCCGGTGACGGCCATCGCGACTCCGAAGACCCGGTGCTGGAACCTCCGTACGAACACGACGGCCAGTTCCGGATCTCCGGTGGCCAGGCCTGACAGCAGGGCTTCGTCCGGGAGCCGGCCCACAGGTGAACGCAGACCAGACACACTTCTGTATACGGCCGACGGCCTCCAGGAGATTGCCCGTCCGCCTGCCCGCCCGTCGCGGAAGATCACATTCCTATTCTCCGCCGACGGGCCGGGCCCCGCATGCCGGTCAGTGACCGTTCTGCGCGAGCCGGAGCAGATGGTCCGCCAGCGCCTGTCCTCCGCTCGGATCGCGGCTGATCAGGAGGAGGGTGTCGTCACCGGCGATGGTCCCGAGGATGTCGTGCAGTTCGGCCTGGTCGATGGCCGAGGCGAGGAACTGGGCGGCCCCCGGCGGGGTGCGTAGCACGACCAGGTTGGCCGAGGCCTCGGCGGAGATCAGCAGCTCCTGGGACAGGCGCCGCATCCGCTCCTCCTTCGCCGACTCCCCCAGCGGGGCGCGCGGGGTGCGGAAGCCGCCCTCGCTCGGCACCGCGTAGATCAGGTCCCCGTCGGTGTTGCGGATCTTGACGGCGTTCAGCTCGTCGAGGTCCCGGGAGAGCGTCGCCTGGGTGACGCTCAGCCCGTCGTCCGCGAGCAGCTTCGCCAGCTGGCTCTGCGACCGCACCGGCTCCCGGTTGAGGATGTCCACGATCCGGCGGTGCCGTGCGGTGCGGGTCTGCGGTACGGCGGGCCCGGCACCTGTCAGCTGATCTTGGTCCTGCGCCTGGCTCATCGTCGTCTCATTCTCCGGATCGTCCGTCCCCGCCTGCGTCGAGGATGCCCGGCAGCGCCCTGAGGAAGGCACCCACCTCGGCGTCGCCCAGGTTCAGCGGCGGCATGAGCCGTACGACGTCGTCGGCGGGCGCGTTCACCAGGAACCCGGCCTCCTGGGCCGCCTGCTGCACCTGCGGCGCGTGCGGCCCGGTGAGCACGATACCCAGGAGGAGGCCCGCGCCCCGGACATGGTCGATCATCGGGTGGTTCAGCGCCTCGATCCCGTCGCGCAGCTTCTCGCCCTGCCGCTTGACGTTCTCCAGCAGTCCCTCGCCCGCGATGGTGTCGAGCACGGCGAGGCCGGCGGCGCAGGCGACCGGGTTGCCGCCGAAGGTGGTGCCGTGCTGTCCCGGCCGGAGCAGGTCGGCCGCGCGGCCGAAGGCCACCGTGGCACCGAGCGGCAGTCCGCCGCCGAGCTGCTTGGCGAGGGTGACGACGTCGGGCAGCACACCCTCGTGGGCCTGGTACGCGAACCAGGTCCCGGTGCGGCCGACGCCGGTCTGCACCTCGTCGAGGACCAGCAGGGCGCCGGTGGCGGCGGTGATGGCGCGGGCGGCCTTGAGGTAGCCGGCCGGGGGCACCACGACCCCGTTCTCGCCCTGGATCGGCTCGATGACGACCAGGGCCGTCTCCTCGGTGACCGCGGCGGCCAGGGCCTGCGCGTCACCGTAGGGCACGTGGGTGACGTCGCCGGGCAGCGGCCGGAACGGCTCCTGCTTGGCGGGCTGCCCGGTGAGGGCGAGGGCGCCCATCGTGCGGCCGTGGAAGCCGCCGTCGGTGGCGACCATGTGGGTCCGGCCGGTCAGCCGGCCGATCTTGAAGGCGGCCTCGTTGGCCTCGGCGCCGGAGTTGCAGAAGAACACCCTGCCCTCGCGGCCGAAGAGCTGGAGCAGCCGTTCGGCGAGCGTCACGGTCGGCTCGGCGATGAACAGGTTGGAGACATGGCCGAGGGAGCCGATCTGCCGGGTGACGGCCTCGACGATCGCCGGGTGGGCGTGACCCAGGGCGTTGGTGGCGATGCCGCCGACGAAGTCGAGGTAGGAGCGCCCTTCGGCGTCCCACAGCGTCATGCCCTCACCGCGTACGAGGGGCAGCCGCGGGGTGCCGTAGTTGTTCATGAGCGCGCCCTGCCACCGCGCGGTCAGTTCCTCGTTGCTCATGACGCCCCCTGTTCGTCCGGCCTGTCGTCGGGCACGACCATCGTGCCGATGCCCTCGTCGGTGAAGATCTCCAGCAGGATCGAGTGCTGCACGCGGCCGTCGATGACACGGGCGGTGTGCACGCCGTTGCGCACGGCGTGCAGGCAGCCCCGCATCTTCGGCACCATGCCGGAGCTCAGCTCCGGCAGCAGCTTCTCCAGCTGGGAAGCGGTGAGGCGGCTGATCACCTCGTCGGAGTTCGGCCAGTCCTCGTAGAGGCCCTCGACGTCGGTGAGGACCATGAGGGTCTCGGCCCCCAGTGCCGCAGCGAGTGCCGCAGCCGCCGTATCAGCATTGACGTTGTAGACATGTCCGTCGTCCTGACTACGGGCGATGGAGGAGACGACCGGGATGCGGCCGTCGGCGAGCAGGGCCTCGATCGCGCCCGTGTCGATCTCGGTGATCTCGCCGACCCGCCCGATGTCGACGGGTCGGCCGTCGATCTCGGGCTGGTGCTTGGTGGCGGTGATGGTGCGCGCGTCCTCGCCGGTGAGGCCGACGGCGAGCGGCCCGTGCTGGTTGAGCAGGCCGACCAGCTCGCGCTGGACCTGCCCGGCGAGCACCATCCGTACGACGTCCATGGCGTCCTCGGTGGTGACGCGCAGGCCCGCCTTGAACTCGCTGACGATGCCGTGCCGGTCGAGCGCTGCGCTGATCTGCGGGCCGCCGCCGTGGACGACGACCGGTTTGAGCCCGGCGTGCCGCAGGAAGACGACGTCCTGGGCGAAGGCGGCCTTCAGGTCCTCGTTCACCATGGCGTTGCCGCCGAACTTGATGACGACGGTCTTGCCGTGGTGCCGGGTCAGCCAGGGCAGCGCCTCGATGAGGATCTGCGCCTTGGGCAGGGCGGTGTGCTTGCGCGTGATTCCGGTGCTCATGAGGAGTAGGCGCTGTTCTCGTGGACGTAGTCGGCGGTCAGGTCGTTGGTCCAGATCGTCGCGGTCGCGGAGCCCGCGGCGAGGTCGGCGACGACGTGCACCTCGCGGTAGCGCATGTCGACCAGCTCGCGGTCCTCGCCGACACCGCCGTTCTTGCACACCCAGACGCCGTTGATGGCGACGTTGAGCTGGTCCGGCTCGAAGGCGGCGCGGGTGGTGCCGATCGCGGAGAGCACCCGGCCCCAGTTGGGGTCCTCGCCGTGGATGGCGCACTTGAGCAGGTTGTTGCGGGCGATGGAGCGGCCCACCTCGACGGCGTCGTCCTCGGTCGCCGCGTTGATCACCTCGACCTTGATGTCCTTGCTGGCGCCCTCGGCGTCCCGGATCAGCTGCTGGCCGAGGTCGTCGCAGACGGCGCGCACGGCCTCGGCGAACTCGTCGTACCCGGGGGTGACGGCGGAGGCGCCGGAGGAGAGCAGCAGCACGGTGTCGTTGGTGGACATGCAGCCGTCCGAGTCGACGCGGTCGAAGGTCACCTTCGTGGCCGCGCGCAGCGCCCGGTCCAGCGCCTCGTCGCCGAGGTCGGCGTCGGTGGTGAGGACGACGAGCATGGTGGCGAGGCCCGGGGCGAGCATGCCCGCGCCCTTGGCCATGCCGCCGACGGTCCATCCGTCCTTGGTGACGACGGACGTCTTGTGGACGGTGTCCGTGGTCTTGATCGCGATGGCGGCCTTCTCGCCGCCGTGCTCGGAGAGCTGGGCCGCGGCCGTCTCGATGCCCGGGAGCAGCTTGTCCATGGGCAGCAGCACGCCGATGAGGCCGGTGGAGCAGACGGCGACCTCGACGGCGCCCCGGCCGAGCACCTCGGCCGCCTTCTCGGCGGTGGCGTGGGTGTCCTGGAAGCCCTGGGGTCCCGTGCACGCGTTGGCACCACCGGAGTTGAGCACGACGGCGGAGACCTGGCCGCTCCTGAGGACCTGCTCGGACCAGAGCACGGGCGCGGCCTTCACACGGTTGGAGGTGAAGACGCCCGCGGCGGCACGGCGGGGCCCGTCGTTGACCACGAGGGCCAGGTCCGGGTTGCCGTTCTCCTTGATCCCGGCGGCGATCCCCGCCGCCGTGAATCCCTTGGCTGCCGTGACACTCACGGTGCGACTCCGATCGTGGAAAGTCCGGTGGACTCGTCGAGCCCGAGGGCGATGTTCATGCTCTGCACGGCACCGCCCGCGGTGCCCTTGGTCAGGTTGTCGATGGCGCTGATCGCGATGATGCGGCCCACGGCCCCGTCGTACGCGACCTGCACCTGAACGGCGTTGGAACCGTGGACGGACGCCGTGGCGGGCCACTGGCCCTCGGGGAGCAGGCGGACGAAGCGCTCGTCGCCGTAGGCCTTCTCGTAGGCGGCGCGCACGGACTCGGCGGTGACGCCCTCCTTCGCCGAGGCGCTGCACGTGGCGAGGATGCCGCGGGGCATCGGCGCGAGGGTCGGCGTGAAGGAGACGGAGACCCGCTCCCCCGCCACGGCGCTGAGGTTCTGGATCATCTCGGGCGTGTGCCGGTGGCCGCCGCCGACGCCGTAGGGCGACATGGAGCCCATGACCTCGCTGCCCAGCAGGTGCGGCTTGGGTGCCTTGCCCGCGCCGGAGGTGCCGGACGCGGCGACGATCACGGCCTCGGGCTCGGCCAGCCCGGCCGCGTAGGCCGGGTACAGGGCGAGGGTGACGGCGGTGGGGTAGCAACCGGGCACCGCGATGCGCCTGGACCCCTCCAGCGCGGAGCGGGCACCCGGAAGTTCGGGGAGGCCGTAGGGCCAGGTGCCGGCGTGCGGGGAGCCGTAGAACCGCTCCCAGTCGGCCGCCTCCCGCAGCCGGAAGTCGGCGCCCATGTCGACCACGAGGACGTCGGGGCCGAGCTGCTCGGCGACGGCGGCGGACTGCCCGTGCGGTAGTGCCAGGAAGACGACGTCGTGGCCGGCCAGTACCTCGGCCGTGGTCTCGGTCAGCACGCGGTCGGCCAGCGGCAGCAGGTGCGGCTGGAGCGCGCCGAGCCGCTGCCCGGCGTTGGAGTTCGCGGTCAGGGCACCGATCTCGACCTCGGGGTGCGCGAGGAGCAGCCGCAGGATCTCTCCGCCCGCGTACCCGCTCGCTCCGGCCACCGCCGCACGTACCGCCATGTCCATCCTCCTCTAGATGGCACGACTATACGTATCGCTGCATGTTTATGCAATCGTCTCGGGCTCGGCTCCGGGCAGCATGACCCAGCGGGACACCACGAAGGTCACCGGGATCGCGGCCGCCGAGGCGATGAGGGGGGCGAAACGGCTTCCGGCGTGGAGGACGTCGACGATCACGTAGACCCCGACGGTGGTGATGAGGAAATTGGCGGCGTTCGTCAGCGGGAAAAGCAGGAATTTCCGCAGGGTCGGGCGGATCCGGTAGGTGAATCGCGCATTGAGGAAGAAGGATCCGCACATGCTGATCAGAAACGCCAGGACATGCGCGCCGAGATAGGGCAGCCACATCAGGAACAGCAGGTAGAGACCGTAGTAGGTGGCCGTGTTGACCACACCGACGACGGCGAAGGTGATGATCTGTCGCGATATCAAGGAATGAGGTCTTTCGTCCGTTCGACGTTGGTCGCCTTCACCAGGAAGTGCGGACGACCCTTCACCTCGTAGTAGATGCGTCCCGTGTACTCCCCGATCACTCCCAGCATGACCATCTGCACACCGGCGAGGGCGGTGACGGCGGTGATGATGGTCACATAGCCGGGCGTCTGGACCCCGTGGACGAGCGCGGCGACCACGATCCAGGCCGTGTAGACGCCGGCGCACAGCAGCAGGCCCATGCCCAGCCACAGGGCGGCGCGCAGCGGCCGGTTGTTGAAGGACAGCACCCCGTCGAGGCCGTAGTTGAGCAGGCCGCGCAGGTTCCAGGAGCTGCGGCCGGCCTCGCGCACGGCGTTCTCGTACTCGAAGGTGGTGCTCGGGAAGCCCACCCAGGCGAACAGGCCCTTGGAGAAGCGGTTGTACTCGGTGAGGGCCAGCACCGCGTCCACCACGCGGCGCGACAGCAGGCGGAAGTCCCCGACGCCGTCGACGAGTTCGACATCGACCAGGCGGTTGACGAGACGGTAGTACAGGCGTGCGGTCACGGTCCGGGACAGGCCGTCGCCGGTGCGGGTGCGGCGGGCGATGACCTGGTCGTGGCCCTGTTCGCGCAGCTGGACCATGCGCCTGATCAGCTCCGGCGGATGCTGGAGGTCGGCGTCCATGACGACCACGGAGTCGCCGGAGGCGTGCCGCAGACCGGCGAGCAGGGCCGCCTCCTTGCCGAAGTTGCGGCTGAAGGAGACGTACCGCACCCGCGCGTCCAGCCCGGCGAGGTGTTCGAGGACGGTGAGGGTGCGGTCACGGCTGCCGTCGTCCACGTACACGAACTCCATGTCGTGGCCGAGCGGCAGCAGCTCCTCGGCGACCTTCTGGATCTCCTCGTGGAAGCGCTCCAGGACGGCTTCCTCGTTGTAGCAGGGCGCGACGATCGATATCAGCATGGCGGGTCCCCCCAGGGGCGCGGTCAGTGAGCGGCTGTCACGCGCTCGCGCGGTGGTGTGGTCGTGGGCGGCGCCGGGGCGCGCCTACGGCGGACGGCGGTGAGGGCGGTGAGCAGGACGAGGGCGACGAGCGAGAGGAGGCCGACGGTCGTGCCCAGCCGCAGGCCGGGTGGGTGGAAGGTGCAGGTCAGGCTGGTCGAGGTGCCGTCCAGTGGGACGGCGAGGAGGCCGTGGTACTGCCGGGCGGGCCGCTGTGTGCCGTCGCCCGTGGCGCACCGCCAGCCGGCGATGCGGGGCGTGGCGACGACGGCGATCCCCCTGCTTCCCGCGGGCAGCCGGGCACTCAGGGTGCCGTCGGAGACGGTCACCTCGGTGGCCCCGGTGGCTTCGAGGCGGGCGGCGGCCGTGCCCAGCCGGGCGGTGTCCAGGCAGCCGACCGCACCGGGCGGGATGCGGCCCGCCCGGTCCGGGGTCAGTGCGATGCGCACCTGTCCGGAGGCGGGGGTACGGCCGAGCGGTTCCATGGCGGCCCGGTTGCGGCCGTACGCGAACCGGAAGGGCACGCCGGCGCCGCCGCCCGCGAGCCGCGCGCTGCCGGAGAAGTCCGGTGCCCACAGGTTCACCTGGGTTCCGGCCGGGCAGCGCGCCGTGACCGCCGGCGCGGCCGCGGTGTTCCCGGAGCCCACGGAGCGGCCCGGGACGGGCTTTCCGGAGTCGTCGCGCACGACGGTGCCGGGCACGGTGTAGACGCGGCTGCCGAGCAGCAGTTCCTGGTTGCGGTAGGGCGAGGGCCCGAACGGGGTGTCGTCGGGCGTGGCCCGCACGGTCACCAGGGGCGGCACGCTGCGCCGGGTGACGGTCGGCGGGACGTCGTCCTGCGGCAGACGGGTCTGGTGCGGGTCCGGCGGGTTGTGCAGCCGGGCGCCGACGGAGAAGAGCACGTCCGTGACGGCGTTGTCCAGGCTCTGCACGCTGCGGCCGCGCGAGGTCCAGCCGCCGCCGAGCGCGGTGAGGGTGCGGCTGAGGACGTCCGAGGTGAGGCTGCTGTAGTACTGGGCGCCCTGGCCGCCGACCAGCAACGGGTCGTTGCCGACGGTCTGTTCGCGGCCGGGGTCCGTGCGGTAGCGGGGCCAGCCGTCGGCGCGGGCGATCGCCGCCGCCTGCCGGTCCTGCCGCTCGCCCCAGGGCGCGTAGTCGTCCAGGTGCCCGAGGCGCAGTCTGGTGGCCGCGGCGGAGGTGGCGGCGGTCTCGCCGACCTGCGCGCCGAGGAGGAGCACGACGGCCAGGCCGGCGAGGCGTCCGCGCTGCCCGGTGCGGGCCAGCAGGTACAGCCCGGCCAGGGTGCCGCCGACGGCGAGCAGCAGCACCGGCCAGGTGTGCGGGCGCACCAGGTCGCTGCGGCTCGCGACGGCGGTGACCAGGGCGAGCAGCGCGGTCGCGGCGCCGAGGGCGCGCCGGTCGGGAAGGCCGTACGCCAGGGCGTGCCAGGCGCCGATGACCAGCAGCCCGCACAGGACGAAGGCCTGCCGGTAGGAACTGCCCTGCGGGGTCGCGAAGGCGTGCCAGGCCAGGCTGGTGGGCGCCCACTGCATGGACAGGGCGACCGCGAGGGCCGGCGCCGTCCAGCCCGCGCGGACCCGGGCCGGGACCGCGCGGTGGAAGGGCAGGGCGAGGGCGAGCAGCAGGGCCGTGGTGCCCACGTAGAGGGCCGGGGTGCCGAAGCCGTACGTCGTCGGCAGCAGCCGGGCGAGCAGGTCCTGACTCGGTACGGGGCTGAAGTGCCCCTCGCGGCCCGGGTAGGCGTGCCGGGTGCCGAAGTAGACGACGGTCACCAGGGGGGCGGCGAGGCCCACGCCGAGGACGGTGGTCAGGGCGGCGCGGCCGGCGGCCGCGAGCGCCTGCCCGCGGGACGGGCGGGCGAGCAGCAGGCGGACCAGCAGCACGACGCCCGCGCCGAGGGTGGCCATGTAGGCGGTGTAGAAGTTGGCGGTCCAGGCGAGGGCGACGAGCAGCACGGCGGGGAGCCGGCGCCGGCCCGCGAGGGCCCACTCGCCGGCCAGGCACAGCAGGGGCAGGGCGATCAGGCCGTCGAGCCACATCGGGTTGTAGTCGGCGTCGGCGACGGTCCAGCCGCACAGCGCGTACGAGGCGCCGAGCAGGCCCGCCGCCCACCAGCGGCCGGGGCGCAGGGTGAGCAGCAGCCAGGCCATGGCGGCCGCGGCGCAGGCGATCTTGAGGACGGTGATCACGTACACCGCGAGGTCGATCTCGTCCCGGGGGAAGAGGGCGACGAGCAGCGCGAAGGGGCTGCCGAGGTAGGTGCCGAGGTCGGGCAGGAAGCTGGAGCCGTATCCGGACTGCCAGTTGACGAGGAGTCCGCCGTCGGCCCTGCCGTGCAGCAGGTCCCACAGGTGGGCATGGAAGGGCACGTACTGGTTGCCCAGGTCGTTGACGCTGCGGGTGCGGGGGCCGAAGGGGTAGCTGCGGGCCAGGACGTCACCGGCGCACAGGGCCGTGACGGTGACGGCCGCCGCCAGCAGGGCTGCGGCCCGGCGTGCCGCACCGGGCGTGGTCGAGCGGTCCATTTATCGGAAGGCCCCCAGCGAATTCACTCCGTCGATTTTCGCCGACTTAGACGGGGCGCGTTTCCGATTGGTTGTGTGCTCACCGAAAAGTGACGCGGTTCATTACCGGCCGACCGTGGAATTATGGATTTCATGGACTCCGGGGAAACCGGAGCTTTCCGGAAAGTGATTCCGAGGTTAATCGGCTCGGCGGTGCGACACGGCAGCGGGATACGATCATGTCGACGGGCGCGGAGAGGAGCACCGATGGACGACGGCTGCCGGCCGGTGGCCGACGTGCTGGCGTACCTGGCCGGGCGCTGGCGCGTGGAGCGGGACGTACGGGATCTGGCGAGCGGTGACCTGGGGCGCTTCGAGGGCGTCACCGTCTTCGGCGCGCTGCCGGACGGCGGGCTCCTGCACGAGGAGTCCGGCACCTTCGCCTGGCAGGGGGTGGCGCGGCCCGCGAGCCGGACGCTGCGGTTCCTGCCGGGGGCCGCGCCGGGCACGGCGGACGTGCGGTTCGCCGACGGCCGGCCCTTCCACCCGCTGGACCTGACCTCGGGGCGGTACGTCGCCGAGCACCCCTGCGCGGCCGATCTCTACCGGGGCGAGTTCACCGTCCGGGACGCCGGCCGCTGGCGCTCGGTGTGGCGGGTGGGCGGCCCGGCGAAGGACCTGGTACTGACCACCGACTACGTGCGCGAGGGCTGAGCGGCGCCACCGTCGAGGCGGAGGTTCCAGCGGCCCCCGCGACCGGTGACCGTGGTCGAGGACAGCGGGCGGACGTCGATGTTCCAGTAGCTCGCGGGCGGTGCCTTCAGGGCGTACACCAGCGCGGCGCGGACCACGGACGGCTCGGCGACCGCGACGATCCGGCCGCCGTCGCCCACCGGCCGGGTGTCCAGCCAGGCGCCGACGCGGGAGATGAAGGCCAGCAGGGACTCGCCGCCGTGCGGGGTGGCGCGCGGGTCGGCGAGCCAGGTGTCCACCGCCTCCGGCTCCCGGGCCATCGCCTCGCCCAGGGTCAGCCCCCGCCAGCGGCCCATGTCGCAGTCCCGCAGCGCGAGCTGGACCAGCGGCGCGTACCCCAGCGCGTCGCCGGTGGCACGGCTGCGCGGGGTCGGCGAGCAGTAGCGCAGCTCGGCCGCCGCCAGCGGCAGCAGGCCCCCGGCGGCGCGCTGCACCTCGTCCCAGCCGGCCTGGTCCAGCGGCCGGTCGTCCTCGAAGCGCTCCGCGAGCAGGGGGGCGCTGCGCGCGGCGGCGACGAACGTCACCCTCAGTGGCATGCGGTGATGGTGTGCCGCCCGTGTGCCGAGGTCAAGGGCTGCCGGTTGTGAGCTACCGGGGGTGAGCGGCCGCTCACAGGATGCGGAGGCCTTGGTTCCGCCGAGCCGACCGCGGCGCCGCCGGTGGGACCTGGCATGCTGCCCGCATGACCGGGATCACCACGGCCGCCGACTACGGGTGGCTCGACGAGCGGTACGAGGACCTCCTCCAGGCCTACTGCGTCACCCTGGTGCGGGGGATCACCCCCGGCCGGCTGCTCGGGGAGCTGGGCGCGGAGCCCGACGGGACGGTGACCGGCGTGGCGGAGCTGTCCGAGCCGTCGTACGACGCGTGGGACGAGTACGACGGCGACGAACTGCTCGTCGGTGTCGCGGCCGTCGGCGACTGGACCCTGATGGTCGAGTACAACGGCTACGTGGGCAGCACCACGAAGGTCATGCTGCCGCTCTCCCGCGGCCGTACGGTGGTCTCCCACTTCCGCAACGTCAACGCGGTCGACCACTTCCGCTGGTTCGAGGACGGCACCGAACGCCTGCACTTCGAGCCGCTGTTCCCGGCGCAGCGGGACGGCAGCGCCCCGGACGCCCTCGTCACCGAGATGCGGGAGGCCGGCTTCGACCTGAGGGCCGAGGACGAGCGGGACATCACCGGGCACACCGAGGCCGTCTTCGCGCTCGCCCAGCGGATCACCGGGGTGCGCCTGACACCGGAGTTGTTCGAGTCTCTGGAGTTCACCTGCGCCCTGGTGACCCTGCCCTAGAGCACCTCGTCGCAGGCCGCCCGCAGCCGCCGCACCCCCTCGGCGATCTCCCCGGTGCCGGCGACCGCCGCGAAGCTCAGGCGCAGGTGGGGGGCCGGGGGTTCGGCGCTGAAGTAGGGGCGGCCGGGGGTCAGGGCGACCCCCGCGCGAAGGGCGGCCGCGGTCAGTGCGGACTCGTCGGCGCCGTCGGGCAGGCGGAGCCAGAGGTGGTAGCCGCCGGAGGGGATGTGCGGCAGGGCCAGCTCGGGCAGGTGCCGGGCGAGCGCTGCCGTCATGGTGTCGCGGCGCAGCCGCAACTCGGCGGAGAGGGCCCGCAGATGGCGGGGCCAGGCCGGGGAGCCGACGAGTTCCAGCGCGGCCTCCTGCAGCGGGCGGGGGACGAAGAAGCTGTCCACCACCTGGATGGCCCGCAGGCGTTCCAGCACCGGCCCGTGCGCGGCCAGGGCGCTCACCCGGAAACTGGGTGAGGTCGCCTTGGTCAGCGAGCCGACGTGCACGACCACGCCGTCCGGGTCGTCGGCGGCCAGCGGGCGGGGCAGCGGGCCCGCGCCCTCGTGCACCAGGCGCCGTACGAAGTCGTCCTCGACGACGAACGCGCCGGCCTCGCGGGCGATGCGCAGCACCTCGGCGCGCCGGTCCGGGGCCAGGACTGCGCCGGTGGGGTTCTGGAACAGCGGCTGGCAGACGAACACCCGGGCGCCGGTGGCGTGAAAGGCGTCCGCGAGCAGGCCGGGGCGTACCCCGTCGGGATCCACCGGGACCGGGACCGGGCGCAGGCCGGCCGCGCGGGCGAGCGCCAGCATGCCCGGATAGGTGGGCGACTCGACGAGGACCGGGGCGCCGGGCGGGGCGAGCGCGCGCAGCGCGGTGGCCAGCGCGGCCTGGCCGCCCGCCGCGACCAGCACCTCGGCGGCCGTGACGGATCCGCCGACCCCGCGCGCGAACCACTCCCGCAGCTCCGGCAGCCCCTCCAGCGGGGGCCGCGCCCAGGCGCCCGGCCGCCGTCCGGCCCGGGCGAGCGCGGCGGCCATGGCCCGCTCGGGCTGCAGGGAGGGGTGCAGATAGCCGCCGTTGAACTCCAGCACCCCGGGCGGCGGCACGGCCAGCGAGACGGTGACCCCGGAGGCGTCCACCGTGCGCGGTACGAGGTCGGCGGCGCCGTCGGCGCTCAGTGCGACCTCCTGCCAGGAGGTGTCCCCGGCCGGCTCGGGGGCCGTGCGCGGCCGGGCCCGGAAGGCGCCGGCGCCCGGCCGGGTCACCACGAGTCCCTCGGCGGCCAGCTGGGCGAGGGCCCGGGAAACGGTCACCGGGCTCACCCGGAACCGCTCGACCAGCGCCCGACTCGACGGGAGCTTTCCACCCGGTGAGTAGCGGTTGAGCTCTTGCCTGAGCTGTTCTGCCAGTTCCCCGACACTGCTACGCTGGTTCATGAGAGCACACAGTAGCGCTACTACCACCAGGCCGATAGCGGTCACCGCTCCCCGGGAGCGGCACGGACTCGGCACCGGGCTGGCCGCCCTCGGCGTCGCCTCCTTCTCCCTGACCTTCCCGGCCACCGCCTGGGGCCTGCAGGGCTTCGGCCCCTGGTCGCTGGTGGCCGTGCGCAGCGTCCTCGCGGCGCTCGTGGCGGGCGGCTGCCTGCTGGCCCTGCGGGTACGGCTGCCCGAGCGGCGCCATCTGCCGGGACTGGCCGTCGTCGCGTCCGGCGTGGTGCTCGGCTTCCCGTTGCTGACCACGCTCGCCCTGGAGACCTCCAGCACCGCGCACGCGGCCGTCGTGGTCGGGCTGCTGCCGCTGACCACGGCCGTGTTCTCGGCGCTGCGCACGGGCCACCGCCCCTCGCGCCGGTTCTGGCTCGCGGCGGTGGCGGGCGCGGTGGCGGTGCTCGCGTTCACCGTCGCCCAGGACGGCGGCGCGCTCACGGCGGCGGACGGCTTCCTCTTCGCGGCACTGCTGGTGTGCGCCGCCGGGTACACCGAGGGCGGCCGGCTGGCCCAGGTGATGCCGGGCTGGCAGGTGATCGGCTGGGCGCTGGTGCTGTGCCTGCCGCTGAGCCTGCCGGCCGCCGCGGTGGCGCTGGCGCACGAGCCCGTGCACCTCACCTGGCACGGCGTCGCGGGCGTGCTGTGGGTGGCGCTGGGTTCGCAGTTCCTCGGACTGGTCGTCTGGTACCGGGGCATGGCGGCCGTCGGCGTCCCCCGCGCGAGCCAGTTGCAGTTGGCCCAGCCGCTGCTCACACTGGTGTGGTCGGCGCTGCTGCTGGGCGAGCACTTCACGGCGGCCGCTCCCCTGACCGCCGTCGCGGTGCTCGTGTGCATCGCCGTCACGCAGCGGTCGTGATCGTGAGGAGGGCCTGCAGATGCACGCATCCAAGGGGGACCGTCTTGTCCAGCACGGCAGGGTGGTCGGGCAGCACGACCAGGTCAGCGAGATCGTCGAAGTGATGGGCCAGGAGGGCAACCCGCCCTACCGGGTCCGCTTCCAGGACGGGCACGAGGCGATCATGTCGCCGGGCCCGGACTGCCAGGTCAAGCATAAGGACGACAAACAGCGGTAGGTCACCGCGGTGGTGCCGCCGGGCGCTCGTAGTGGTCGGCGACCACGCGGGCCATCGCCCCGACGGGGTCCGCGGCCACGTCCCCGGCGGCGAAGAACACATGCCCGCGCACCTGCGGGTGGCGGGCGGCGAGGGTGAGGTGCCGGGAGAGCTCGACCGGGTCCTGCCAGGCCGAGGGCTCCTTGGCGCCCCCCGCCCGGTACAGCGCCTCGCCGATGTAGAGGTGGGTCCGGCTGCCCTCGGCGACCGAGGCCCACCAGTCGACCAGAGTCGCGTAGTCGGCGCCGGGCGCGCCGATCTCCCAGTACAGCTGGGGCACGATGTAGTCGATCCAGTGCTCGCGGACCCATCTGCGGGTGTCCGCGTACAGGTCGTCGTAGGTCTGCACGCCCGCGTCCGTGTCGGAGCCGAGGGGGTCGGTCGAGGCGTTGCGCCACACCCCGAAGGGGCTGATCCCGAACCGGGTGCCGGGCCTGACCCGGGCGATGCCCGCAGCCATCTCCTTCACCAGCTGGTCGACGTTGTGCCGCCGCCAGTCCGCCCGGCCGGTGAAGTCGCCGCCGTAGCGGTCGTAGGCGTCGTCGTCGCCGAAGGTCTGCCCGGCCTCCGGGTAGGGGTAGAAGTAGTCGTCGAAGTGGACGCCGTCGACCGGGTAGCGGGCGACCGCGTCGAGCATCGCCCGCTGCACGAAGGCGCGGACCTCCGGCAGGCCGGGGTTGTAGTAGAGCCGGCCGCCGTAGGACACCACCCAGTCGGGGTGCTTCCGGGCCGGGTGCGTCGCGGCGAGACGGCCCGGGTCGGTGTGGTTCGCGATCCGGTACGGGTTGAACCAGGCGTGCAGGTGCAGGCCCCGCGCGTGGGCCTCGCGCACGGCCGAGCCCAGCGGGTCCCAGCCGGGGTCCCGGCCCTGGGTGCCGGTGAGGAACTGGGACCAGGGCTCGTACGGCGACGGCCACAGGGCGTCGGCGGTGGGCCGCACCTGGAGCAGCACCGTGTTCAGCCGGTCGCGGGCCGCCCGGTCGAGGAGCGCGACCAGCTCCTTGCGCTGGGCGGCGGCGCTCAGGCCCGGGCGCGAGGGCCAGTCCCGGTTCTCGACGGTCGCCATCCACACCCCCCGCATCGCGCTCACCGCGGGGGCGCCGTGCGTCCCGGTGGTCGCCGCGCCGCCCGCCGCGCCGGCACCCCGCGTCCGGCCGGCCCCGTGGGCCCCGCTCGCCGGCGCCGGCCCCGTCCCGCACGCGCCCGTACCCAGGGTCGACAGCGCCGCCAGCGTGAAGGCCCGCCGTGACATGCGTCCCATCCGCACTACCCCATATGCTCCGGATCCGCACGGTCACGGATCGTTACGAGCCCATGGATTCCCCCACCCGAACGATCGATCATCGATACTTGGCGGTAACGTGCACGATCGGAGCAGGCGCCCGACCCGGAGGTCTGCCGAGCGAGCCGAGAACCAGCGAAGGGGACGATGTGACCGACATCGAGCGCGTCGGAGTCGTGGGCTGCGGCCAGATGGGTGCGGGCATCGCCGAGGTGTGCGCCCGCGCGGGACTGGACGTCAAGGTCGCCGAGACCACCGGCGAGGCCCTGGAGATCGGCCGTACCCGGCTGCTCAACTCCCTGGCCAAGGCCGCCGAGCGCGGCAAGATCAGCGAGGAGGAGCGGGACGCCACGCAGGCGCGCCTCACCTTCACCACCGACCTCGGCGAGTTCGCCGACCGGGACCTCGTGATCGAGGCGGTCGTGGAGAGCGAGGCGGTGAAGACCGAGATCTTCCAGGTGCTGGACCAGGTGGTGACCCGGCCGGACGCGATCCTGGCCTCCAACACCTCCTCGATCCCGCTGGTGAAGCTGGCGGTGGCCACCTCCCGCCCGGACCACGTCGTCGGCGTCCACTTCTTCAACCCCGCCCCGGTGCAGATGCTCGTCGAGCTGATCCCGGCGCTCACCACCTCCGAGGGCACCCTCAGCCGTGCCCAGGCCTTCGCCGAGAAGGCGCTCGGCAAGCACGCCATCCGCGCCCAGGACCGCTCCGGCTTCGTGGTGAACGCGCTGCTCGTGCCCTACCTGCTGTCCGCGATCCGGATGTTCGAGTCGGGCATCGCGAGCCGCGAGGACATCGACAACGGCATGGAGATGGGCTGCGCCCACCCGATGGGCCCGCTGAGGCTCTCCGACCTGATCGGCCTGGACACCATCGTCTCCATCGCCAACTCGATGTACGCCGAGTACAAGGAGCCGCTGTACGCCGCTCCCCCGCTGCTCCAGCGCATGGTCGAGGCGGGCCGGCTGGGCCGGAAGACCGGCTCGGGCTTCTACACCTACGGCTGATTACCGTCGGCGACGCCCGCGGGCCCGGCACCGGACACCGGTGCCGGGCCCGTCCGTTTCACACTCCGTGTGCGCGCCGGGCACGCATATGCCCCTCGCACACGCTCCCCACGCGCCCACCAGGCGAGTTCACTCTTCATGCGCATGCAAGGGATGCGGAACAATCCCGTTCGACTACGGAAAGGAGTGGACCCGTGACCGCCGATCCGGAGCATCCCGTGGTCCATGGAGAACTCGCAGAGTTACGGCGCCGCCTCGACGTGGCCTACGCCCGCGTCGAGGGCGGACTGGCGCTGCTCAGTCACCGCACCGAGGAGACCGCCAAGGAGCTGGACGAGCTGAACTCCCGGATGGTCTCGCTGGAACACGCTCGCTGGCCGCTGCCCTCGCTCGCGGCGCTGACGGCGCTCGGCGCGCTCGTGGTGACGGTCTGGCAGGCGCTGGCCGCCCACTAACCCTCGGCGAGCCTGAGGTGGTGCAGCAGGAGTAACGCGGCCGCCATGTTGGCGGCCGGGACCTCCCCACGGGCGATCAGGTCGGGGACGAGCTTGAGGGGGACCCATTCCCGGCGGTCCGACTCGAAGTCGTCCACGGGGTGCCCGAGGTACTCGCCCCGCTCGGACCAGTAGATGTGGTGCCGGGCGTCGGTGAGGCCGTTGGACGGCTCCACGGTCATGAGGTGGTGCAGGGGTCCCGGCCGCCAGCCGGTCTCCTCCTCCAGTTCCCTGGCGGCCGCGCTCGCGATGTCCTCGCCGTCCTCGACGACGCCCGCGGGGAGTTCCCAGCCCCAGCTGTCCGTGATGAAGCGGTGGCGCCACAGCAGGAGGACCTCGTTGGCCTCGTTGACCACCGTGGCCACGGCCACGGGCCGCAGCCGGATCAGGAAGTGGTCGAGGTGCCGGCCGTCCGGCAGCTCGACATCTGCGAGATTGACGCTGAACCAGCGGTTTTCATACACAGTTTGTTCGTTCTGTTTCGTCCACTGCACGGTTCTGCCACCTTCCGCCGAGTAAGTGGCAATATCGCAGCAGCGACTGTGCGGTCACAGGGGGCCCTACAGCGGTACGCGCAGCGCCCCGTCGATGAGTTCCGCGGCCTCGGTGGTCCCGGCCGAGCCGCAGCGCGCGAGGTGCTCGCGTACCGCGCGAAGTCTGTCGCGCAGCCGCTGGGACTCCATTCCGCGCGCCTGTTCGGCCATCTGCACGGCCGTGGCCACGGCTTTGTCCGCGTTGCCCTGGCGCAGTTCGATGGTGCTGAGCATGGCCAGCCGGTGCACCCGCCCCCGGTCGTGGGCGGGGTTGTCGACGGCGGCCGCCGCGTGCTCCCGGGCGGCGGCGAGCTCGCCGAGGCTCAACAGCGCCTCGGCCACCTGCACATTGACCAGACCGGGCTGGACGTAGCCCGTCTCGTCCGGTTCGTATCCGCGCCGGATGCGTTCGGCGGCGCTCTCCGCACGCCGGATGCACGACAGGGCGCTGCTCGAGTCGCCGAGGTGGGCGTATGCCTTGGCCTGCATCGCGTACAGGTCGGAGGCGAGCGCCGGGGTGATGTGCTTGCCCGCGGCGCGCAGCGCGGCCTCGGCGAAGGCCACCGCCTGCCGGTACTCCCGCATGAACAGCGACTGGTTGACCAGCAGGGCTATCACGTAGGCGCCGAGTCCCCGGTCTCCGCTGGCCTTTGCGAGCCGGAGCGCCTGGTGGAAGTAGCGCTGGGCGAGGCCGTGCGCGTCCGAGTCATAGGCGCAGATGCCGGCGACGGCGACCAACCCGCCGGTGGCTCGGTGCAGTTGGCGTCCGGTGGCGTCGGTGTAGCTGCCGCGCAGCAGCGGCGCAGCCTCGGCGTTGAGGAAGCCGACGATGCGGGTGCGGGTGGCGATGCCGCCGGCCTTCCGGTACATCTGCTCGTAGTGCGCACGGGCCGCGCGCAGCATGGCGATGTCGGTCGCCGTGACCCGGTGCCGGCCGCCGCGGGAGACGTCGACGTCCTCGGGCGGGTTCTCCCACTCCCACACCGGCATCACGGCCGGGGTGCCGGTGACGGCGGGGGCGCCCAGCACGTGCGGGCGCTGCTGTTCGTCGGAGCGCCACAGGGCGGTGGCCCGCTCCACGAAGCCGGACAGCGAGCCCGCGTGCGCGACGCTGGGCTCCCCCGGCACCCCGAGGCCGATGTCGTCGAGGGTCACCGGCCGGTGCAGCCGCCCGGCCAGCACCTCGCAGATCAGGTCGGGCACCTGGCCGCGGGGCCGCTGGCCCTTCAACCAGCGGGCCACGGCCGTGTGTTCGTACCGGAGCGCGAGGCCCCGTCGCCGGCCCGCCTGGTTCACGTGGGCCGCGAGACCCGCGTGCGAGATCCCCGCCTCGTCCAGGATGGCGTCGAGCAGAGTGTTGGGCTGCATGGGATGCCCCCCGAGTGCCTGGTGCCGTCAGCGTAGTGCTTCCGCCTTCACACGGGGTGTGAACGGAGTGCCCGCATCCGGGGTGTGCGCGCGCTGTTGCGCAGAGTGTCGGGCCGGTTGACTGAACTGCCTCGTATGAGGCCCCGCCAAGCCACCGGCTCCCCCTCGAAAAGCGGTGGCTTGGCGGAGTTGACGCCCGAACGTGCGGCTAGCGGTGGCCGGTCGGCTGCGGGTGGATCGTGGCGGGTCGGGTGGCGTCCCGCGCTCCGGGTCTCGGTCCCCGGTCGTTGCGCAGCACGAGGAGCGCGACGTCGTCCGCGGGTCGCCGGCCGGTGTGATCGAGAAGAGCGGTGAAGACGGTCCGCAACACCGTCTGCGGGGTGACCGGATGGTTGCTACGACCTCCCTCAGCACCCTCGGCAGGGAGAAGAAGCGGCCCCTGGCGTCCCTCGCGTCCTCCACCCCGTCCGTGAAGAGGACCAGCGACTCGCCCGCGAGAAGGCGCCCCCGCGCGTGGGGCGCCAGGTCCGCCGGGAGCGGGAAGGGGCCGAGCGGCGGCAGCGGGTCCGCGCGGGTCAGCGGCTCGACGGTGGTGCCGCTGAGCAGATAGGGCCAGGGATGGCCGCAGTTGAGGGCCCGCACCTCGCCGTCCGCGCCGATCTCCAGGAGCAGGACGGTGACGAACTCCTCGGCGATCGGGTGGTCCGGGTCCCGGGCGCCCGTCGAGGGGTGTTCGGCGCGGGCCCGCTCGCGCAGGTGCCGGCCCAGGGCGCGCTCCAGCCGGCGCAGCACACCGCCCAGTTCGGGCTCGTCGTGGGCGGCCTCGCGGAAGCTGCCGAGGAGCGCCGCGACGGTGCCGAGGGCGGCCAGGCCGTGCCCCCGCACGTCGCCCATCACGACCCGGACGCCGTGCTCGGTGGCGATCGCCTCGTAGAGGTCGCCGCCCACGCTCGCGCCCCGGTCGGCGGACAACTGGGCCGCGGCGGCGTTCAGTCCGTCCAGGCGCGGCGGCACCGGCCGCAGCACGACGCTCTGCGCGGCACGCGCCGCGCGCCGGGCGAGCCGCAGCTCCCGCAGCAGGGTGCGGCGGACGTGGTGTATGAGACCCGTACCCACGGCGAAGAACACGGCGCTGGTGACGATGTGCGCGCCGAGCCCGCTCTCCCGGGCCAGCGGGCAGCCGAACTTGTAGGTGACCGCCACGGCTCCCCAGACCGTGGGCAGTACGGCTTCTCGCCCGGTGGGCGCCCGTGCCTTGATGCGGATCATGCCTCTGGTCCCCCATATGGGCCCTGACACAGCAGACGGACCGACCCCGAAAGGCCGGTCCGATTCTGTCTAGCGCACGGTCCGAGAAGGCCTGATCACCTCGGATGACCACCCGAATGAGTGAGCATCCGCAGGTCAACCTGCATTTATGCGGCTCGGGGAGGGGGAGGCGCCCCCGGCCGGGGACGCCTCCGCCGGGGGTCAGCCCCTGAGCACGGCCCCGGTCCGCTCGCCCGCCAGAGCGACCGCCGCGTCCCGGGCCGCGGACGCCTCGTCCACGGTCAGCGTCCGGTCACCGGCGCGGAAACGCAGCGCGTACGCCAGCGACTTCCTGCCCTCGCCGAGCTGCTCGGCGTTCTCGTACACGTCGAACAGCCGGATGGACTCCAGCAGTTCGCCGGCCCCCGCACGAAGCGCCGCCTCGACCTCGGCCGCCGGAACGGGCCTGTCCACGACGAGCGCGACGTCCTGCGTGGCGACCGGGAACGTGGAGATGCCGGGCGCCTGCACGGTGCCGTCGCCGCCCGCCTCCAGCGCGTCCAGGTTCAGCTCCATCGCGCAGGTGCGCTCGGGCAGGCCCAGGGCCTTGAGGACCCGCGGGTGCAGCTCTCCGGCATGGCCCACGACCGTCTCCGTGCCGTCGGCCACGACCACCAGCTCGGCGCAGCGGCCGGGGTGCCACGGACCGTACTGGCCCTTGCGGACGACCAGTTCGGCACCGGCCTCCCGGGCGACCGCGCGGCCCGCCTCGACGGCGTCCGCCCAGTCGGCCGGACGGCCCTTGCCCCACCAGCCGGCCTGCTCGTGGGCGCCCGCGAGGACGACCGCGACGTGGCGCGGCTGCTCGGGGAGCACGGAGTTCAGCTCCGCGATCTCCTCGTCGGTGGGACGCCGGTCGACGGGCAGGTGCGTGGCGGACCGCTGCTCCGCACGCGGGTGGAAGACCAGACCCGTCTCGAACAGGGCCAGATCGTGCGAGCCCCGGCCGTCGTTGCGCCGCAGGGCGCCGAGCAGGCCCGGCAGCAGCGTCGTACGCAGCGCGGGCTCCTCGTCGCTGAGCGGGTTGACCAGCTTCACGACGCGGCGGGCCGGGTCGTCGGCCGCAAGGCCGAGCTGGTCGAAGACCTGCTCGCCGACGAACGGGTAGTTCGGCGCCTCGACGTAGCCCGCGCCGGCCAGCGCGCGGCCGACCCGGCGGTGCAGCCGCTGGCGGTGGGTCAGACCGCGGCCCGAGGGGAGCTTGGGCAGCGTGGAGGGCAGGTTCTCGTAGCCCTCAAGGCGGATGACCTCTTCGGCCAGGTCGTTCGCGTCGGCCAGGTCGGGCCGCCAGGAGGGGACGGTGACGACCAGCTCGTCCTGCCCGATGACGTCGCAGCCGACCTGCTGGAGCCGGCGTACGACCGTCTCGCGGCCGTACTCCACGCCCGCGACCCGGTCCGGGTGGTCGGCGGGGACGGTGATGGTGTGCGGCGCGGACGGCGCGACGACCTCGGTGACGCCCGCCTCGGCGCTACCGCCCGCGAGCAGCACCAGCAGGTCCACGGTGCGCTGCGCGGCGGCGGCCGCGGCCTGCGGGTCGACACCGCGCTCGAAGCGGCGGGACGCCTCGGACAGCAGCTTGTGGCGGCGGCCCGTGCGCGCGACGGTGACGGGGTTGAAGTGGGCGGCCTCGATCACCACGTCGGTGGTCGCGTTCGCCCCGTCCGCGGCCGTGTGGTCCGCGATCTCCGTGTTGGCGCCGCCCATCACACCGGCCAGGCCGATGGGGCCACGGTCGTCGGTGATGACCAGGTCCTCGGCGTGCAGCTTGCGCTCGACGCCGTCGAGGGTGACGAGCTTCTCGCCCTCCCCGGCCCGGCGCACCCCGATCGTGCCCTGGACCAGGTTGCGGTCGTAGGCGTGCAGGGGCTGGCCCAGCTCCATCATCACGTAGTTGGTGATGTCGACGGCGAGCGAGATCGGGCGCATGCCGACCTTCTGCAGCCGGCGCTGCAGCCAGATCGGGGAGCGGGCCTCGGGGCTCAGGCCGGTGACCGTGCGGGCGGTGAAGCGGTCGCAGCCCGCGGCGTCGGAGACCTTGACCGGGTAGCCGTAGGCGTTCGGGGCCGGCACGTCGATCAGGGCCGGGTCGCTCAGCGGCAGGCCGTAGGCGATGGCGGTCTCGCGGGCGACACCGCGGATGGACAGGCAGTCGCCGCGGTTGGCGGTGACGGCGATGTCCAGGACCTCGTCGACCAGTTCCAGCAGCTCGACGGCGTCCTTGCCGACCTCGGTCTCGGGCGGCAGCACGATGATGCCGTGCGTGCCGTCGTCGCCCATGCCCAGCTCGTCGGTGGAGCAGATCATGCCGTGGGACGTCTTGCCGTAGGTCTTGCGGGCGGCGATGGAGAAGCCGCCGGGCAGCGTGGCTCCCGGGAGGACCACGACGACCTTGTCGCCGACCGCGAAGTTGCGGGCGCCGCAGACGATCTCCTGGGGCTCGCCGGTGCCGTTGGCCTGGCCGACGTCGACCGTGCAGAAGCGGATCGGCTTCTTGAAGCCCTCCAGCTCCTCGATGGTCAGCACCTGGCCGACGACCAGCGGGCCCTTGAGGTCGGCGCCGAGCTGCTCGACGGTCTCCACCTCCAGGCCTGCCGAGATGAGCTTGGCCTGGACGTCACGGCCGGTCTCGGTCGCCGGCAGGTCGACGTACTCCCGCAGCCAAGAAAGCGGGACCCGCATCAGATCTCCATCCCGAACGGCCGGGTGAACCGGACGTCACCCTCGACCATGTCTCGCATGTCCTCGACGTTGTGGCGGAACATCAGCATCCGCTCGATGCCGAACCCGAAGGCGAAGCCGCTGTACTTCTCCGGGTCGACGCCGCAGGCGGTCAGCACCCGCGGGTTGACCATGCCGCAGCCGCCCAGCTCGATCCAGCCCTCGCTGGAGCAGGTGCGGCAGGGACGGTCGGGGTTGCCGACGGACTCGCCCTTGCAGACGTAGCAGAGCATGTCCATCTCGGCGCTGGGCTCGGTGAAGGGGAAGAAGTTCGGCCGCAGCCGGGTCTTCATGCCTTCGCCGAACAGCGACTGGACCATGTGGTCCAGGGTGCCCTTGAGGTCGGCCATGGTCAGGCCCTCGTCCACGGCGAGCAGCTCGACCTGGTGGAAGACGGGCGTGTGCGTGGCGTCCAGCTCGTCGGTGCGGTAGACGCGGCCCGGGCAGATCACGTAGACCGGGAGCTCGCGCTCCAGCAGGGAGCGGATCTGCACCGGCGAGGTGTGGGTGCGCAGCACCACGCCGGACTCGGTGCCACCGCCCGTGCCCTGCACGAAGAAGGTGTCCGCCTCGCCGCGGGCCGGGTGGTCCGGGCCGATGTTGAGGGCGTCGAAGTTGAACCACTCCGCCTCGACCTGGGGGCCCTCGGCCACCTCGTAGCCCATGGCCACGAAGATGTCCTCGATGCGCTCCGAGAGCGTCGTCAGGGGGTGGCGGGCGCCGGCCGGTACGCGGTCGTACGGCAGCGTGACGTCGACGTCCTCCTCGACGAGCACCCGGGCGTCGCGCTCGGCCTCCAGCTCGGTCTGGCGGGCGGCGAGCGCCTTGTTCACGGCGCCGCGGGCCATGCCGACGCGTTTGCCGGCCTCGGCCTTGGCGTGCGGGGGCAGGGCGCCGATCTCGCGGTTGGCGAGGGCCAGCGGGGAGGCGGGGCCGGTGTGGGCGACCTTGGCCTCATGGAGCGCGTCGAGGGAGCCCGCGGCGGCGAAGGCGGCGAGCGCCTCGTCCCGCATGCGCTCGATCTCTTCCGGTTTCAACGCCTCGACCTCGACAGGGTCGTACGACTTATTGGGTGCCGACATCTCTTCCCGTGCTTCCGATTGTCCCCCAGCTGACGCTGGGGGGTGCCCCCTGGCGGATGGGTCCCCGTCACCGACTCCGAGTGCCGTGTGAAGGACACAAAGGTGCCAAAGGCCGAGTCTAACGGGGTGGGGGTGGACGAATGGCCCGTGGGCCGCTAGGCGAGATACGCCGGCGCGCTCACGGGCAGGGTAAATCGGAACTCTGCGCCGCCGCCGGCGGCCCGGCCGACCGTGATCGTGCCGCCGTGGGCCTCGACGATTCCCTTGACGATGTACAGCCCGAGCCCCGTGCCACCGCGCTTGCTGCCCCGCCAGAAACGGGTGAAGACGCGGTTCATGGACTCCTCCGGGATGCCGGGCCCCTCGTCGCTCACCGTGACCGACGTGCCGGTTTCCTCGCCCTCGCGGGGGGACGCCGTGGGCGTGACGTCAATGGTGACGGTTCCCTCGCCGTGCCGCACGGCATTTTCCAGCAGGTTGCTGAGCACCTGGTCGATCTTGTCGGGGTCGGCCCACAGGGCGGGCAGCGGCTGCTCCAGGCGCAGCAGGAAGCGGTCGGCGGGCTGGCCGGCGGCGACGTAGGCCTGGATGTGCCGGGACACGGCGGCGCCTATGTCGACGGGCTGCCGGCGCACCTCGAGCCGTCCGCTGTCGATCCGGGAGATGTCGAGCAGCTCGGCGATGAGGCGGGTGACGCGGTCGGCGTCGGCGTCGACGGTCTCCAGCATCAGCCGCTTCTGGTCGTCGGTGAAGCGTTCCCACTTGGCGAGGAGCGTGGCGGTGAAGCCCTTCACGGAGGTCAGCGGGGAGCGCAGCTCGTGGGCGACGGTGGCGATCAGTTCGGCGTGGCTGCGCTCGGTGCGGCGGCGCGCCTCGGTGTCCCGCAGCGAGACGACCACGCGCCGCACGGGCCCGAGGGGTTCGGCGCGCACGTAGCGGGCGCAGACCAGCACCTCCCGGCCGCCGGGCAGCAGCAGGTTGCGCTCGGGCTGCCGTACCCGGATGGCGAGTCCGCCGTAGGGGTCGGTGAGCTGCCACCAGCGCCGCCCCTCCAGGTCCTCCAGCGGCAGCGCCTTCTCCAGGGGCTGCCCGAGGGCGTCCGCGGGCCGTACGGCGGTGATGCGCGCGGCGGCGGCGTTGAAGCAGACGACACGGCCGCGCTCGTCGGCGACCACCAGGCCGTCGGGCAGCTGGTCGGGGTCGATGCCGGTGTCCTCGCCGCACCGGGGCGCGGGCGCACGCCGCGCGTCCCGTCCCTCCGGCGCGGTGCTCGTGCCGGCCACACTCATCCCCGTACCCCACCTCTCAGACGGCGCAGGGCCCCGAGTTGGTCACCCTACTACGGCAGGCCCTAGCTCTGGGTGACGGAGCGGCACCCTCCGGGGGCGCGCTGCGCCCGGGCCGACGCGTAGAGACATACGGCGGCGGCCGTGGCGAGGTTCAGGCTCTCGGCCTTTCCGTGGATGGGGACGCGGACGACGGCGTCGGTGAGGGCGCGGGTCTCCTCCGGCAGCCCCCAGGCCTCGTTGCCGAACACCCAGGCGGTGGGTCCGCCCATGGTGCCCCTGTCCAGTTCCTCGTCCAGGTCCCGGTCGCCCGCGCCGTCCGCGGCGAGGATGCGCACGCCGGCCTGCTGGAGCCCGGCCACGGCCCGCTCGACGGGCACGCCCACCGCGACGGGCAGGTGGAACAGCGATCCCACGGAGGCGCGGACGGCCTTCGGGTTGTACAGGTCGACGGAGGCGTCGGTGAGGACCACGGCCTCGGCGCCGGCCGCGTCGGCGCACCGGAGCACGGTCCCGGCGTTCCCGGGGTCCCGTACGTGGGCGAGCACGGCGACGAGCCTGGGCCGGGCGGCGAGGACGTCCTCGAAGGGGGTGTCCAGGAACCGGCAGACACCGACGAGCCCCTGCGGGGTGACGGTGGTGGAGATGTCGGCGATGACGTCCTCGGCGGCGAGGTGCACCCGGGCCCCGGCGTCCCGGGCCGCCCCGACGATGTCGGCGTACCGCTCCGCGGCCTCGACCGTCGCGAACAGCTCGACGAGTGCGGGGCCGCCGTCCACGCGGTGCCCGGCGGCCTCCCTGACGGCCTGCGGCCCCTCCGCGAGGAACAGCCGGTCCTTGCCGCGGAAGTTCCGCTTGGCGAGCCGGCGCGCCGCGGCGACGCGGGCGGACCGGGGCGAGATGAGCTCGGGGGAGACGGGGGGCATCCTCAGACCTTCGAAAACTCGTGGCCCCCCGGAAGGGGCGCGGGGAACTGCGCGACGGGCCACGACGGACGCGCGGCCGGACGAGCGCCCGGGGGTCGGCAAACGACTGGACCCGCAAGCCGTTACAGCCTGCGGGTCCAGTGAGCGTCGGCTAGAGCCAGCGCGGCGTCACGCGGCCTTCGGGGCGTTGACGTCGCTCGGCAGCGCCTTCTGCGCGACCTCGACGAGCGCGGCGAACGCGTTCGCGTCGTTGACGGCCAGCTCCGCCAGGATCTTGCGGTCGACCTCGACGTTCGCGGCCTTCAGACCCTGGATGAAGCGGTTGTAGGTGATGCCGTTGGCGCGGGCAGCGGCGTTGATGCGCTGGATCCACAGCTGACGGAAGTCGCCCTTGCGCTTCTTGCGGTCGTTGTAGTTGTAGACCAGCGAGTGGGTGACCTGCTCCTTGGCCTTGCGGTACAGGCGCGAACGCTGACCGCGGTAGCCGGAGGCCTGCTCGAGGATCGCCCGGCGCTTCTTGTGGGCGTTGACTGCCCGCTTGACGCGTGCCACTTGTTAACTCCTTGTAGCGGGGTCGTGGGGGTACTCACACGACCCGGAAACGTTTGGGTCCCGGTCCAGACGTACGGCGCTCGAGGAAGCGCCGGGACGTCACTTGCCGAGAAGCTTCTTGATCTTCGCGGCGTCGCCCGGGGCCATCTCGGCGTTGCCGGTGAGGCGACGCGTCACGCGGGACGACTTGTGCTCGAGCAGGTGGCGCTTGCCGGCGCGCTCACGGAGCACCTTGCCGGAGCCGGTGACCTTGAAGCGCTTGCTGGCACCGCTGTGCGACTTGTTCTTCGGCATAGCGCCGTTCTCTCCTCGTCGGTGGCGCTCCGATGCCCGGTCGCGAAAACCGGGCACGGTGGAGCGTCGCTCTAGTTTCGGTTACATCCACGGGGACGCGGGGTCCCCCGGGATCACGCCTCGGCAGGCTCCTCGGACGGCGCCTCAGCCTCGGCAGGGTTCTGCGACTTACCGGGGTTCGCCTTCGCCTCGGCCTTGCGGGCCTCCTGCGCCTGACGGGCCTCGGCCATCGCCTCGGTCTTCTTCTTGTGCGGACCGAGGACCATGATCATGTTGCGGCCGTCCTGCTTCGGATTCGACTCCACGAAGCCGAGGTCCTGGACGTCCTCCGCGAGACGCTGCAGCAGTCGGTAGCCCAGCTCGGGCCGGGACTGCTCGCGACCACGGAACATGATCGTGATCTTGACCTTGTCGCCCTGCTTGAGGAACCGGACGACGTGACCCTTCTTGGTGTCATAGTCGTGCGGGTCGATCTTCGGCCGGAGCTTCATCTCCTTGATGACCGTGTGCGCCTGGTTCTTGCGCGCCTCACGGGCCTTCATGGCCGACTCGTACTTGAACTTCCCGTAGTCCATGAGCTTGCACACGGGCGGACGGGCGTTCGCCGCGACCTCGACCAGGTCCAGGTCGTACTCCTGCGCAAGCTCCAGTGCCTTGGCCAGCGGGACAATGCCCACCTGCTCGCCACTGGGACCGACAAGTCGCACCTCGGGAACGCGAATCCGGTCGTTGATGCGGGGCTCGGCGCTGATGGATCCTCCTCGGTAGCACCACGCGACCGCCTGGCGGACAGCCGCGTAACGTCTCTGTTAGTGAGACCTAACCGCGCCGAAGCAGAAAAAATGCCCCGGCCGATCACAGGCGGGGCTCCAATGACACCGGAGCACCGCCGCGGTGAACGCGGGGCGCACTTTCGGGCGACTCCATCGTCCGTACGGAACGATGGTGGCCGCCTGACCGGGTGACCCGCCGTCCCGGGGGACGGTCAGGTGGGAGATCGGAGCCTCCACTTGTGGGCCGGGCACAGCGTGTCCGGCCGGTCGTCAACAAGGTTAGCAGGATCGCTTGACAAGGCCTAATCGAGAAGGCCATGGGATGACCGCTTATCGTGTGGGGCATGAGTGAGACCCCTCCTGAGAACCCCGACTTCGACGCGATGACCCGGGACATCGCCGAGGTCCCCGCCGTCGAGGTGATCGTCACGGTCGCCGTCAACCTGATGAGCGCCGCCGCCGTGAAGCTCGGGCTGAGCGAGGAGGGCGAGAAGTACAAGGACCTCGACGAGGCGCGCAAGCTGATCACCGCCCTCGCCGGCCTGCTCGACGCGGGCGTGACCGAGATCAGCTCCTTCCACGCGTCCCCGCTGCGCGACGGCCTGAAGTCGCTGCAGCTGGCGTTCCGCGAGGCGTCGATCGTCCCGGACGAGCCGGGCCAGGGGCCGGGCGAGAAGTACACCGGCCCCGTCTACGGCTAGTTCACCCGCGCACGTACAAGGGCTCGCCCGGAGGCGTGGTCCCGGCCGGCAGCAGTGCCAGGTCGAGGCCGCGCACCAGGCGGGCCCTCAGTGTCTCGTCGGCGGCCAGCCGCTCGGTGACCGCGCGGGCGGCCTCGGCGGGCGGGGCGGCCGGGTCCAGGACGAGGGCCAGGGTCCCGTCGGCCCGGCCGGGGCCGAGATGGGCGCGCAGCACGGCGGGTTCCGCCGCCACGGCGGACCGTACCGCCTCGACGACGGCGGGGTCGGTCAGCGGGTCGGTGCTGGTGCGGCCCTCGGCGAGCGCGAGCAGCACCGGTCCGGTCAGCTCGAAGGGCACCGGTCCGGCGAGGTCGAGCACGACGGTGTCGGCCTTCTCGTGGGCGGCCGCCTGGAGCGCCTGGTGCAGGGGGACGGCGACCGGCCGGGCCTCGGGATCCCAGCGGGCGAGCGAGTCGGTCGAGGTGAAGGCGGGCAGAGCGGTGCGGTCACCGGCCTTCAGGGTCGGGACGGCCATGTCGCTGGTCTTCTCGCGGCGCAGCCCGTTCTCGTCCTCCTCGACCTCGCCCAGCACGGCGACTACGGGCACGAGCAGCCGGGCACCCCTGAGCGCCTCCAGCACGGGTGCCAGGGCAGCGCGGTCCTCGGCCCAGGCGGCGAGCGCGGCGCTCAGCCGGGGGTCGGCGGAGCCGTCGTCGTCGGAGAAGCCGGGGTCGGGAATGTTCTTGTTCGCCACGGTCACCGACCCTATAGGGGGAAGCGGCGGTGCTCGTCGCGGGCCCGGGCCCGCGGGCGGCACGCCTTCACGGGAATCTCAGCGATCCCTCAAGGCCCCTCTCAGCTCCGTCCGACGCGGCGCACAGTTCCCGCCCCGAGCATCGCGGCCATGGAGTCCCCCGGGGCCCGATCCCGCCGCCGTGCGCGCCCGTCCCGGCGCCCGCTTCTCCGCACCGCGCTCGCCGTCGTGGCCGTGGCCGGGGTCACGGCCGGGGGCACCGTACTGTGTGACGGCGCGGGCGCGCCCCGGGACAGCGGCCGTATCGTCGTCGGCGGCGACCTCGGCCACCTCCTCGGCCGGGGCGGACGAGGAGGCATCGGTGGAACCCGTGACCGAGGCCGCGGCGGTGGACCGTACAGCACTGCTGGCCGCGGCGATGGCGTCGCTGACCGTGCCGTCGGGAGCGGAGGTGTCGGCGGCGGTGCTGGCGCCCGGCTCCGGCGAGAGCGCGGTGTACGGCGCGGCCGCGTTCGACACGGCAAGCATCGTCAAGGTCGACATCCTGGCCACGCTACTGCTCCAGGCACAGGACGCGGGGCGGACGCCGACGGCGGCGGAGCGGGCGTACGCCACGAAGATGATCGAGAACAGCGACAACGCGTCCGCGACGGCGCTGTGGCACACGATCGGGCGGGCGGCCGGGCTGGACGCGGCGAACCGGCGCTTCGGGCTCACGGGCACCTCGGGTGGCTCCGGCGAGCTGTGGGGGCTGACGCAGACGACGGCCGCGGACCAACTGGTGCTGCTGCGACAGGTGTTCGGCGAGGACTCGAAGCTGAGCGCGGCCTCGCGGGCCTACGTCCGGGGGCTGATGGAGTCGGTCGAGGCGGATCAGCGGTGGGGGGTCCCGGCGGCCGCGGACGGCGGTTCCCCGGCGCTGAAGAACGGGTGGCTGCCGCGCAGCACGACCGGGCTGTGGGACGTGAACAGCATCGGCCGGGTGACGGTGGGCTCGCGCGCGTACCTGCTGGCGGTGCTGTCGAAGGGGACCGTGAGCCAGGCGGAGGGCATCTCGCTGGTCGAGGCCGCGGCCAAGGCCGCGGTGTCGGCGTTCGCCACGACGCCGTAGGGGCGCGGAGGTTGAGGCCGCGCGTCGGGGTTCGCCGCAGCGTCATGGGGGCGCGGAGGCCGTATGTCCGCGTTCGACGCACTGCCTCGTAAGGGCGTGCGGCGGTCGGGGTCGCGTGTCCGGGTTCGGCACCGTGTCGTAGGGGCGTGTGTTCGTCGGCCGGTTCCGCGCGGTCGGGGCGGGTGTCAGATGCCTCGTCTGCGGCCCCGCCACAGGATCACGCCGGCCACCAGGAGGACGCCGCCCACGCTGCCCGCGAGGGGGCCCGCCCAGTCGGACGCGCTGCTCGTGGTGGCGGCGTCCGGTCCCGGCCCGAAGTACTTCTTCGCGTACGCCGCCGGGCGCAGCGTCTGCGGCCTGAGTCGGTCGGCCGCCTTCAGCGCCGCCACCGGGTCGATCATGCCGAAGCCCCGGGAGTCGTCACGGCCGCCGGCCGGCGCGTCCCGGGCGGTGTCCTCCAGGAGCTTCTTGATCTGGGCCGGGCCGAGGTCCGGGTGGGCGGACTTGATCAGTGCCGCCGCGCCGGAGACGAACGCGGAGGCCGCGCTCGTGCCCCAGCCCTCGTAGTACTTGTGGTCGGGGTCGGCGATGACGACGTCGACGCCGGGCGCGCTGACCGCCGCGTACCAGCGGCGGGTGGAGAAGGAGGCGCGGGTGCCGTAGCGGTCGACGGCGGTGGCGGCGATGACGCCGGGGTAGGCGGCCGGGTAGGAGACGTGGTCGCCCTTGTCGCCGCCGTTGCCCGCGGAGGCGACGACGACCACGCCCTTCTTCAGGGCGTACTGCACGGCCTCGTCCTCGCTGGGTTCGGGGTGCGCGGAGTCGGAGTCGTCGCCCAGGGAGAGGTTGACGACGTCGGCGCCGTGGTCGGCGGCCCAGCGGATGCCGTCCGCGAGGGCGTTGCCGCGGGTGGTGCGGGCCTTGGTGCGGGCGGAGTCGCCGTCCTCCAGGATCACGCGGACCGGCAGGATCTTCGCCTCGGGGGCGACGCCGACGACACCGTCCGAGTCGCCCGGGCCGTGGCCGTGTCCGGCGATGATGCCGGCCATGGCGGTGCCGTGCCGGGCCCAGTCGCGGTCGCCCGGTCCTGCGCCGAAGCCGATCATGTCCTTGGCGGGCAGGACGTTGCCGGCCAGGTCGGGATGGTCGGCCTCGACCCCGGTGTCCAGCACGGCGACGGTGACGCCGCGGCCCTTGGTGGTCCGCCATGCCTCGTCGAGGTTGAGGGCGGACAGGCCCCACTGCTGGGCGCGGATGCCGTCGGCGTGGGCGGCGGACGGCAGCAGGGCGAGGGAGCCGGCGAGCAGCAGGCTCGCCGCGGCCCCGGACACGCGCGCGCGGCGGGGGCGGCGTATCGATCGCCTCATGAGGGCTTCTCCGTGGCCGAGCCGGTGGTGCGGTGCAGGCTCCGCTCGATGCGGTCGGCCAGGCCCTGCGCCTCGTTGCCGAGGCCCGCCTGGGCCGGTGCCGTGGTGACGCCGGCGCGGACGGCGTCCGCGGCGGGCTGGGGGGTGGCGACGCTGCGGCCGTCGGCCCAGCCGGAGACGGCGTACACGACGACGGGGGCGTCGGTGAGGACGGAGATGGTCCAGGACGCGCGCTGGTCGTCGCCGAACCCGGCCGCGGCGGTGCCCTTGGCGGCGTAGGGCCGGGGCATCAGGTCGGTGCGCCGGTCCAGCCGCTCGGAGCGGAAGCGGGCGGCGAGCGCGGACATGGCGGCGGGGTCGGCCTTGGTGAACAGCAGGCCGACGGTGGTTACGTAGCTCTGGGTCGCGTCGGTGTAGGTCGCGCGCAGGAGCCGCTGGCAGCCGACGGGGGCGAGGACCTTGTGCAGCAGCGGGTCGAAGGCGTCGGCGCAGCCGCTGTCCGGGGCGACGGCGATCCGGGTCCAGGTGCGGTCGGCGCCGCCGGGGCCGGCGCCCGGGCCCACGACCGTGGGCGGGAACAACTGGTCGACGGGCACGCTGTGCCAGAACGTGGCGGCGGCGCTGAACCCGTGTCCGGGGGTGTCGCCCCCGTCGTCGCCGGTGAGCCAACTCCCGGTGACGGCACCGCCGATGAGACCGAGACCCAGCACCAGGCAGGCGGCCGCGACGGCGGTACGCGGCCGCACCCGAAGCCCCCTCCGCTCATGGAACACCTCGGGCTCCCCGAACGACACGACAGGCCGCACACCCGCGGTGGCACTCCAGGACAGAGCCGGATCGGGCACGGCGGGGTCGGAGGCCGGAGAACTCAGGACCCGAGCCGACGGCACCGGGGACGACGCAGGGGCCGTGGGGCGGGCCGGGGCCCCGGGGGGCGGGGACGGCGGGCGCACGGGGTGAGCCGCGGCGCCGGAGTCCGGCGACGGCGGGGACACGGGGTGCGCCGGGGTCCGGGACGACGGCGGGCTCGCAGGGCGGGGCGGGGCGCCAGGGGGCCAGGCTGCCGTCCGGCGTGCGGGCCGCGTCGGGCCGCCGGACTCCGCGGCGGAGTCGAGGCCGCCGCGCGGGTCACCGGCCGAGCCGGCGGTCGCCGTCCGCCCGGTGGCGGGGCCTGCGGTCGCGGCTCGCCGCGGTGCCGAGGCCGGGCGGATCGGGCGGAGCCGGGCCGTCGTCTCGGAGGGCGTCTCCGCCGGGGCTCCCGCCCGCCGCGACTCCCGGTCAGGACCCCGAACAGGCCGTGCGGGAGCGGCGGGTTCGCCGCCGTCGGAGCGAACGGAACCGGCAGCACCACTGGCACGCCCGGGGCCCAGGGCGTCATCGGCACGTCCCGGCCCGGCAGCGCCGACACCGGCGCGCGTGGGACCGGCAGGACTTGCGCCACCGGAACGCGTGGGCCCGGCAGGACCGGCGGCGCCGGAACGCGTCGGACCGGCCGCGCCGACGGCCCCGGCCCGCGCGGAACCGGCTGCCCCGGTGCCGACGGCACGTCCGGGACCAGCCGCACCGACGGCGTCGGCGCCCGTCGGACCGCCGGGGGCGACACCGGAAGCACACCCCAGAGTCGCCGCACCGGCTCCATCGGCGCGCGACGAACCGGCCGCGGGGGCCCCGTCGACACGCGGTGAGCGGGTCGTGCCGGTGCTCTCGGCCTGCCCGGGGCCCGTGCGGGGTGGGGTGTCCGGGAAGCGGGCCGAGGCGGGCGGGGGCGGGGGGCTCACGGGGTCGGCGACCTCGGGGACCACCGGGTGCCGCGGGGCGCGGCCCTGCCGGGCGGCTCGTGCGCGGGGGGTGAAGACGGAGGGTTCGTCGTCGGGGTCCTCGGCCGGTGCCGCGTCGGGCCGAGGCGTGCGGGACGCCGTCGTGGCCGGGCCGGTCGGTCGGTCCGGTGCGAACGGGACCGGTTCGGCTGCCGTCGGTTCGGGCTCGGGCGGGGACGAGGGGCGCGGTGGGACGGGGGCGTGCCGCGCTTCCGTGCTCATGCACCCCCCGTTTCCTCGTGCCCGGGCCGTCTCCTCGTACGCGGGCCGTCGCACCTGCCCGGCCGCGCCCGGCGCAGAAGTTCGTCCGGGCACGCATACCCGTACGGCCGCAGCGGCATCCCGGTTCACCTGGTGGGCCGGGTGTGTTCCGCCGTACGTGCGCGTCACTCTACGGGTTGCCGGGTGCGGAGACGGAACCAGTCCGGGGGCCCGGGGCATCTGCCCGGAACGTCCCCCTACCCTGCGGTAATCGTGTCTGGCAGGCTTCCGTCATGACTGCGCGCGCCGCCGACCGGGCCCGTTACGACCGGGCCACCGCCCATCTCGACGCCCCTCTCGCGATCGTGGATCTCGAGGCCTTCGACGCCAACGCCACCGACCTGGTCCGCCGCGCCGCCGGCAAGCCGGTCCGCGTCGCCAGCAAGTCCGTGCGCTGCCGGGCCCTGCTGGAACGCGTCCTGGCCAGGGACGGCTTCCAGGGGATCATGTCGTTCACCCTGGCCGAGTCGCTGTGGCTCGCGCGCTCCGGGTTCGACGACATCCTGCTGGCGTACCCCTCCGCCGACCGGTCCGCCTTCGCGGAGCTGACCGCCGACCCCAAACTCGCCGGCGCCGTCACCGTGATGGTCGACGACCTCGCGCACCTCGACCTCATCGACGCCGCCCGCGACGGCGGTCGCGAAGTGGTACGAGTCTGCCTGGAGTTGGACACCTCGCTGAAGCTGCTCGGCGGCCGGGTGCGGGTGGGCGCGCGCCGCTCACCGCTGCACTCCCCCGCCCAACTCGCCGAGCTGGCCCGCGCGGTGGACCGCCGCCCCGGCTTCCGGCTGGTGGGGATCATGGCGTACGAGGGGCACATCGCGGGAGTCGGTGACGCGGTCGCCGGGCGGCCGCTGCGCTCCCGTGCGATCCGGCTGATGCAGGCCACCGCCCGGCGGGAACTGGCCGGGCGCCGGGCGGCCGTGGTGCGGGCGGTGCGTGCCGTCGTACCCGATCTGGAGTTCGTGAACGGCGGCGGGACGGGCAGCGTGCAGCACACCGCCGCGGAGGACTCGGTCACCGAGATAGCGGCCGGCTCCGGGCTGTACGTGCCGCGCCTCTTCGACAACTACACGTCGTTCAGGGGCCGGCCGGCCGCCCTGTTCGCCCTGCCGGTCGTCCGCCGGCCCGGCGTGGGTGTCGTCACCGTGCTGGGCGGCGGCTACCCCGCGTCCGGGATGGCCGGCCCCGACCGGCTGCCGGTGCCGTACCTGCCCGAGGGGCTGGGGTACGACCCGCAGGAGGGCCCCGGCGAGGTGCAGACCCCGCTGCTCGGCTCGCCCGCCGACGACCTCCTCGTCGGCGACAAGGTGTGGTTCCGGCACGCCAAGGCGGGCGAGCTGTGCGAGCGGTTCGAGGTGCTGCACCTCGTCGAGGGCGACGAGGTGACGGCGGCCGTGCCGACCTACCGCGGCGAGGGCCGCACGTTCCTCTGACCCCGCCTACAGCGGGGTGACGTAGGCGCCCGAGATCCCGCCGTCCACCAGGAAGTCGGTGGCGTTGACGAAGGAGGAGTCGTCGCTGGCCAGGAAGGCGACGGCGGCGGCGATCTCCTCGGCCTCGGCGAACCGGCCGACCGGGATGTGCACCAGGCGGCGGGCGGCCCGCTCCGGGTCCTTGGCGAACAGCTCCTGCAGCAGCGGGGTGTTGACCGGGCCCGGGCACAGGGCGTTGACCCGGATGCCCTCCCGGGCGAACTGCACGCCCAGTTCACGGGACATGGCGAGCACGCCGCCCTTGGACGCGGTGTACGAGATCTGCGAGGTCGCCGCGCCCATCCGTGCCACGAAGGACGCGGTGTTGATGATGGAGCCCCTGCCCTGGCGGCGCATGTAGGGGATGGCGGCCTTGCAGCACAGGTAGACGGAGGTGAGGTTGACCTCCTGGACGCGCTTCCAGGCCTCCAGCCCGGTCTCCAGGATGGAGTCGTCGTCGGGCGGCGAGATGCCGGCGTTGTTGAAGGCGACGTCGACGCTGCCGTAGGTGTCGTACGCCGTCCTGAACAGCGCCTCGACCTGCTCGGGGTCGGTGACGTCGACCTTCACGAAGAGTCCGCCGACCTCGTCGGCGGCGGCCTTGCCGCGGGCCTCGTCCACGTCGGCGCAGACCACGTGGGCACCCTCGGAGGCGAGGCGGCGGGCGGTGGCGAGGCCGATGCCGCTGCCGGCTCCGGTCACGACTGCGGTACGGCCGACGAGGCGGCGGCAAACACTGTTGTCGGTCACTGTGCGGGGCCCTCCGTGCTGATGAAGACGTTCTTGGTCTCGGTGAAGGCGGTCAGGGCGTCGGGGCCGAGCTCGCGGCCGAGGCCGGACTGCTTGTAGCCGCCGAACGGGGTCCAGTAGCGGACGCTGGAGTGGGAGTTGACGGACAGGTTGCCCACGCGGACGGCCTGGGAGACGCGCAGGGCGCGGCCGAGGTCCCGGGTCCAGACGGAGCCGGAGAGGCCGTAGGGGGTGCCGTCGGCGAGGCGGATCGCGTCCTCCTCGTCGGTGAAGGGCAGGAGTACGGCGACCGGGCCGAAGATCTCCTCGCACGCCGCCGGGCTGTCGTGCCGCTCCCCCGTGAGGACCGTCGGCGGGAACCAGAAGCCGGGTCCGTCGGGCGCGCTGCCGCGCAGGGCGGGCGCGTCCTCGGGGACGTAGGACCGTACGCGGTCCAGCTGCTGACGGGAGATCAGCGGGCCCATCTGCGTCTTCTCGTCGGCCGGGTCGCCGACGACCACGGCGGCGAGCGCCCCGGCGAGGAAGTCCCGCGCCTCCTCCAGCACGCTCTCCTGGACGAGGATGCGGGTGCGGGCGCAGCAGTCCTGGCCGGAGTTGTCCAGGAAGGAGAAGGGGTCGAGGGCGGCCTCCAGGTGCGCGTCGGCGAAGACGACGTTGGGGCTCTTGCCGCCGAGTTCCAGGGTGACCGGTTTGACCAGGCGGGCGCAGCGCTCCATGACCTCGCGGCCGGTGCGGGAGGAGCCCGTGAACACGATCTTGGCGACGTCCGGGTGGTCGACCAGGGCGCGTCCGGCGGTGTGGCCGTGGCCGGGCAGCACCTGGAAGAGGTGCTCGGGCAGGCCGGCCTCCAGGGCGAGTTCCGCCAGCCGCAGGGCGGTGAGCGGGGTCGTCTCGGCGGGCTTGAGGACGACCGCGTTGCCCGCGGCGAGTGCCGGGAAGGAGCCCCAGGCGGCGATCGGCATGGGGAAGTTCCAGGGGGCGATCACGCCGACCACGCCCAGGGGTTCCTGGAAGGTGACGTCCCAGCCGCCGGGCACCGGGATCTGCTTGCCGAGGAGGCGTTCGGCGCCGCCGGCCGCGTAGTGCAGCAGGTCGCGGGCGTTGCCGGCCTCCCAGCGGGCGTTGCCGAGGGTGTGGCCGGCCTCGCGGACCTCCAGCCGCGCGAGTTCCTCGACGTGGGCGTCGACGGCGTCGGCGAAGCGGCGCAGCAGCCGGGCCCGGTCGGCGGGCGGGAGCGCGGCCCAGCGCGTCTGGGCCCGTGCGGCGCGTGCGACCGCGGCGGCCACGTCCTCCTCGGTGGCCGCGGCGACGGTGGCGACGACCTCCTCCGTGGCGGGGTTGAGGACCTTCAGCTCGTGCGGGTCGGACACGTGTTGACCTTTCACAGGCGTTCGAAGGAGCGGCGCAGCTCCCAGTCGGTGACCGCGGCGTCGAAGGCCTCCAGTTCGACGCGCGCCATGTTGCGGTAGTGGGCCACGACCTCGTCGCCGAAGGCGGCCTTGGCGATCGGGCTGTTCTCCCAGAGCTCGGCGGCCTCGCGCAGGGTGGTCGGGACGTGTACGTAGTCCGCGGTGTAGGCGTTGCCGGGGCAGGGTTCGGGGAGTTCGAGCTTCTGCTCGACGCCGTACAGGCCGGCGGCGACCAGTCCGGCGACGGCCAGGTAGGGGTTGACGTCGCCGCCGGGCAGGCGGTTCTCGAAGCGCATGGAGCGGCCGTGGCCGACCACGCGCAGGGCGCAGGTGCGGTTGTCGTGGCCCCAGGCGACGGCGGTGGGGGCGAAGGAGCCGGGCTGGAACCGCTTGTAGGAGTTGATGTTGGGGGCGTAGAGCAGGGAGAACTCGCGCAGGGCGGCGAGCTGCCCGGCGAGGAAGTGCCGCATCAGCTCGGACATCCCGTCGGGCCCGGCCATCGCGTTGGCGCCGTCCGCGTCCGCGAGCGAGAGGTGGATGTGGCAGGAGTTGCCCTCGCGCTCGTTGTACTTGGCCATGAAGGTGATCGAGACGCCCTCCTGGGCGGCGATCTCCTTGGCGCCGGTCTTGTACAGGGCGTGCTGGTCGCAGGTGGTGAGGGCCTCGTCGTAGCGGAAGGCGATCTCGTGCTGGCCGGGGTTGCACTCGCCCTTGGCGGACTCGACGGTGAGCCCGGCGCCCGCCATGTCGTTGCGCAGGCGGCGCAGCAGGGGCTCGATGCGGCCGGTGCCGAGGATGGAGTAGTCGATGTTGTACTGGTTGGCGGGCGTGAGCCCGCGGTAGCCCGCGTCCCAGGCCTGTTCGTAGCTGTCCTTGAAGACGATGAACTCGAGTTCCGTGCCGACCTGGGCCGTGTAGCCGAGTTCGGCGAGCCGGTCGAGCTGGCGGCGCAGGATCTGGCGGGGTGCGGCGGCGACCGGTGAGCCGTCGTTCCAGGCGAGGTCGGCGACGAGCAGGGCGGTGCCGGGGTGCCAGGGGACGCGGCGCAGGGTGGCGGGGTCGGGGTGCATGGCGAAGTCGCCGTAGCCCCGGTCCCAGGAGGACATCGCGTAGCCGTCGACGGTGTTCATCTCGGTGTCGACGGCGAGGAGGTAGTTGCAGCCCTCGGTGCCGTGGCTCAGCACCTCGTCGAGGAAGAAGCGAGCGGCGAACCGCTTGCCCTGCAGCCGCCCTTGCATATCGGGGAAGGCCAGGACGACAGTGTCGATCTCACCGCTCGCGACAAGGGCGTGCAGTTCCTCGACACTGAGCGGGGGTGTGCGGTCTGCCACGGGAGAGCCTCCTTCGGCGCCTTCGCGCGTCTTCGGCCGGGCCGGGAGCCATAAGGTATTGCGCAGAACCATTGCTTGGGAAGGGGGTACGGCCGGATGGCGTGGGAGACGGAGGCCCACGGGGTGGGCGACCGGCTCGCTCCGGTGCTGCGGCCGGTCCGGGCGGGCAACGGCTTCGAGGAGGCGCTGGAGCAGATCCTCCAGGTCGTACGGCTCGGCCTGGTGCCGGGCGGCGAGCGGCTGCCGGCCGAGCGGGAGCTCGCGGAGCGGCTCGGGATCAGCCGGGTGACGCTGCGCGAGGTGCTGAAGGTGCTGCAGGACCAGGGGCTGGTGGAGGCCCGGCGCGGGCGCTACGGCGGAACCTTCGTGCTGCCGCGCGCCGACGCGGGCGGCGAGGACGAGCTGCGGCGGCGGATCACCGAGGTCGACGTCGAGGACGTGCTGCGCTTCCGCGAGGTGCTGGAGGTGGGCGCGGCGGGACTGTGCGCGGCGCACGGGCTCACCGGGGAGCGGGCGGAGCGGCTGCGTGAGGCGCTGGCCCGCACGCACGACGCCCCGCTCGCCGACTACCGGCGCCTGGACACGCTGCTCCATCTGACCCTCGCCGAGCTGTGCGGTTCCCCGTCGCTGACGGCGCAGTACGCGGCGGTCCGGGCCACGGTGAACGAACTGCTCGACTGCATCCCGTTGCTGGTACGGAACCTGGAGCACTCCCAGCGGCAGCACACCGCGCTGGTGGAGGCGGTCCTCGACGGGGACGCGGACGGGGCGCGGGAGATGATGCGCGAGCACTGCGCGGGTACGGCGGCACTGCTGCGGGGCTTCCTGACCTGAGCCGGCTGATGCAAAGGTGTGACAGTGAACCTTTGGATGGGTCCCTGGACTGCTAGGAGGGCGGCGTGAGCGGACGGCCTTTGATCGGTGTGAGCACGTATCTGGAGACCGGCGCCCGGTGGGGCGTGTGGGAGCTGGAGGCCGTGCTGCTGCCCGCCGGCTACCCGCGTCTGGTGCAGCGGGCCGGGGGCGTCGCCGCCCTGCTACCGCCCGACGAGCCCGAGCGGGCCGCGGCGGCGGTGGCCCGGATCGACGGGCTGGTGATCGCGGGCGGGCCGGACGTGGACCCGGCCCGGTACGGCGCCGCCCGCGACCCCCGTACCGGACCTCCCGCCACGGCACGCGACACCTGGGAGCTCGCCCTGATCCGGGCCGCGCTCGACGCCGGTCTGCCGCTGCTGGGCGTCTGCCGGGGCATGCAGCTGCTGAACGTGGCCCTCGGCGGGACGCTGGTGCAGCACCTCGACGGGCACGCGGAGGCGGTGGGCGTGTTCGGCGGCCACCCGGTGAAGCCGGTGCCGGGGACGGTGTACGCCGGGGTCGTCCCTGAGGAGACGACCGTCCCGACCTACCACCACCAGTCCGTGGACCGCCTCGGCGCGGGTCTCGTCCCCTCGGCCCACGCGGCGGACGGCACGGTCGAGGCCGTCGAACTGCCGCCGGAGCATGGGTGGGCGCTGGGCGTCCAGTGGCACCCGGAGATGGGCGAGGACCTGCGGGTGATGCAGGCGCTGGTCGCTGCCGCGGGCTGAGCGTTTCCCTGCGGCTTGCGGTTCTCTGGCGGGTGCGGGGGCGTGGACGGCGGGCTTGCGGACCGTTGCCGGGTGCGGGTGCGTAGGGCTTGGTCGCGCAGTTCCCCCCGCCCCTTCCGGGGCGGAACCCGGCCGTGGGACAGCGGGGGCCCGACGCGCCGGTGGGCTTGCGACCGCTGACGGTCGCGGGTGCGTAGGGCTTGGGCGCGCAGTTCCCCCCGCCCCTTCGGGGGCGCTCGTCGCCGCGGCTCGTTGTGCCGCCGGTCGGGGAGGGACGGTCTCGCCCCAGCTCAGCCCCGGGTCAGTGAGAGCAGTTCTCGGGCCGGGCCCGTCGGGCGGTGGCCTGTCGGCCAGACCGCGCGGAGGTCGCGGCGGAGCGAGACGTCCTGGACCGGGATGCTGACGAGCCGGCGCATCGCCAGTTCCTCGCCCACCGCCAGCTCGCTGAGGACGGACGGCCCCGCCCCGCTGACCGCCGACGCCTTCACCGCCGTCGTCGAGGACAGTTCGATCAGCGGGCGGGCAAGGCCGCCGAGGGCCGCGTCCAGGACCTGCCGGGTGCCGGAGCCGCGCTCGCGCAGGATCAGCGGGGTGGCCGCCAGCTCGCCGGCCGTCAGGGGGCGCCGGCGGCGGGCCCAGGGGTGACCGGGGGCGGTGACGACGATCAGCCGGTCCTGGGCGATCACCGCCGAGTCCAGTCCGGTCGGAATGGTCAGGCCCTCCACGAAGCCGAGGTCGGCCTCACCGGCCAGCAGCAGTTCCGCGACCTTCGCCGAGTTGCCCGCGAGCAGCGACACCGCCGTGTCGGGGCGCTCGGCGTGCAGCGCGAGGAGCCAGCCGGGCAGCAGGTACTCGGCGATGGTCATGCTCGCCGCGACCCTGAGCCGGGAGTCCCGCCGGTCCCGCAGTGCCCGCGCCCCCGCGTCGAAGGCCGCCGCCGCCTCCACCACCCGCCGGGCCCAGTCCGTGACCAGGGCGCCCGCGTCCGTCAGCCGGGAGCCGCGCGGCGAGCGGTCGACCAGGGCCACCCCCAGCTGCCGTTCCATGGAGCGGATCCGGCTGCTGGCGGCCGGCTGCGTGATGCCGACCTCTCGTGCCGCCGCGCCCAGACTGCCCAGCCGTGCCACCGCGAGGAGCAGCTCCAGCGCGCCGAGGTCCGGCACCCGGTGCGCCAGCGATCCCGTGCCCTCGCGCCGTCCCTCCGCCTCGCCCATAAGACCAGCTTATGCCCTCATGGGGGCGTACTCCCTGGCCGATCCGGAGCCCCCGCGGGACGGTGGCCTGCTCAGCGGCGAGCTGCTCGCAGCGCCCCGGCCAGCACCCGCGGGGCCTCGGTCAGGGACGGGCCGTACCAGGTCAGATGCCGTCCGCTGACGAGGGCGCAGGGCAGGCCGGGGAAGGCCTCGGGGCCGTCGCCCGCGGTGAACCGGTACGGCTCGTCGGGCAGCACCACCAGGTCCGGGGCGGCCGCGCGCAGCTCCTCCGGCGGGACGCGGGGATAGCGCTCGGGGTGGCCGGCGTACAGCTGGTCCACGCCGAGACGGGCCAGCACGTCACCGGCGAAGGTGTCCCGGCCGAGGACCATCCAGGGGCGCCGCCAGATCGGTACGACCGCCGTGCTGCGCTCCGCCGGTTCCGGCAGCGCCGTCCAGGCCGCCTGGGCCGCGTCCAGCCAGCGCGGCCGTCCCGGCGCCCCGCACGCGGTCAGCACCCGGTCCAGCTCGGGGAAGGCCTGCGGCACCGTCCGCACCTCGGTGACCAGCACCTGGACGCCTCCGGCGCGCAGGGCGTCGAGGTCGGGGACACGGTTCTCCTCCTCGTTGGCGAGCACCAGGTCCGGGGAGAGGGCGAGGATCCGCTCCACGTCGGGGTTCTTGGTGCCACCGATCCGGGGGACGTCCAGGCCGGCGGGGTGGCTGCACCAGTCCGTGACGCCGGCGAGCGTCCCGGGCAGCGTGACGGCCACCGCCTCGGTGAGCGACGGCACGAGGGAGACGACCCGCACTACCGGGACCGGTCCTGGACCGCCTCGATGTGCTCGGCGACCGCCACCACGACGACCCGGGTGTCCGGGACCGTCGCCCGCCAGCGGTGGCGGACCCCGCCGGTCAGGTACATGGTGTCGCCGCGGCCGAGGCGGTAGGCACGGCCCTCGGCCTCGATCTCCACGGCGCCGTCGGCGACGTACATCAGCTCGTCGTTGCGGTGCTGGAACTCGCGGCCCGCGTCATGGTCGCCGGTGAACTCGGAGGCGTGCAGCTGGTGGTGGCCGCGCACCAGGGAGCGCGTCCTCGGGTCGAAGTCGCCCTCGGAGGCGGGCTCGGCGCGGACGACGTCCACGCTGGCGGCCGGGTCGGCGGCGGCGAGGAGCTCGACGGCGGTGGTGCGCAGGGCGTCGGCCAGCTTCTCCAGGGAGCTCTGGCTGGGGCGGGCCCGGTCGTTCTCGACCTGGCTGAGGAAGGGGACGGACAGCCCGGTGCGCTCGGCCACGACCGCCAGGGTCAGTTCCAGCGCACGGCGGCGCCGCCGGACGGCCGCGCCCACCCGCACGGGTTGCTGCTCTTTGTGGTCGCCCATCGCTGCCGGCTCCCTCCCTCGCTCGTCGCACCGCTCTTCCCGGGTGCCCGTCGGCGGGGCACGCCCGGCACCGGGTTCCCATCGCGGGGCACGCCGCTCATGATGACTTCACTGCACCCTACGCATGTTCGGCAAACCGTTTCACGCGCCCGTCACATCCCCCGGGTCCGGCGAGCGCGCACCCTCACGGTTCTCGCCAGTGCCAGGGGGCTCCGGACGCCTCCGCAAATACTTCCTCCCTGGGGATGAACATGCCCACCAGGGGGAGTCGTGACCCTGGGTGATTGGCCGGATCCTTCCCGTAGGGGAAATGCCGCGAGGGGCGGGCCGCGCCGGGTGCCCTGCGGCGTTCGGCGCTGCCCGCCCCCTGGTGGCGGCCGGGAGGGTCAGGTCACCCGGCCGCCCGGCCGCCGGCGCCCTTGGCGACCGGCGCCCACTTGTCGACCAGGCCCGGGTTGCGGCGCAGCCAGGTGCGCACGGCGTCCTGCTCCTTGCCCTTGCCGGCCTTCTGGATCTCCGCCTCCAGGCCCGTGAGCTGTTGCTCGGTCATGGAGAAGTCCTTCAGCCAGCGGCCGATCTCCGGGTTGTCCCCGGCGAAGCCCTTGCGGGACAGGGTGTGCACGCCGTCGCCCTTGCCCCAGGCGCCCTTGGGGTCCTTGAGCTTCTTCAGGTCGTAGTCGCTGTAGGCCCAGTGCGGCGACCACAGGGTGACGACGACCGGCTGCTTCCTTGCGTAGTCGCGCTTCAGCTCGGCGAGCATGGCCGGGGTGGACCCGTCGATCACGTCGAAGCCGTCCTGCAGGCCGTACGCCTTGAGGACCTTGGTCTTGAGCAGGCCCATCATGCCCGCGCTGGGCTCGATGCCGACGATCTTCCCGCCGAACTCGGAGGCGTGGTCCTTCAGGTCCGCCAGCGAGTTCACGTCCTTCACGTAGGACGGGACGGTCAGCTCCAGTGAGGTGGGGCCGTACCACTTGCCGAGGTCGTCGAGCTGCTTACCGTACTTCTTCCAGTACTCGGCGTGGGTGGTCGGCAGCCAGGAGTCGGTCTCGAAGTCGACCTGGCCGGTGGCGAGGCCGGTGTAGAGGGGGCCGGCCGCGTACTGGGTGGTGGTGACCTTGAAGCCGCGCTCCTCCAGGATCTCCTTCCACAGGAAGGTGGAGGCGACGCCCTCGTCCCAGGGGATGAAGCCGAGCTTGATCTCCTTGCCCTTGCCGACGTCGGTGCCGGAGGCCTCGGAGGTGCCGCCGGAGGGGCCGAAGACGCCCATGCCGCCCGCGACCAGGGCGAGGACGACGACGCCGACGACCGCGACGGCCGGGCGCGGGCGGTACGACCACGCGCGCGTGGTGGCCTTCGCGGCGGCCCGCCGGCCGAGCGGCGAGAGCTGGGTGCCGAGCGCGCCGGTGACGCGGTCGAGGTAGATGGCGAGGACGACGATGCCGACGCCCGCCTCGAAGCCGTAGCCGATGTCGAGCTGGCCGATGGCCTCGTTGACGGCCCCGCCGAGGCCGCCGGTGCCGACCATGCCGGCGATGACGACCATGGACAGGCCCAGCATGATCACCTGGTTGACGCCGGCCATGATGGTCGGCAGGGCGAGCGGCAGCTGCACGCGCCAGAGGATGTCGCGCGGGGTGGTGCCGAAGGCCTCGGCGGCCTCGACCAGTTCCGCGTCGACCTGGCGGATGCCGAGTTCGGTCATGCGGACGCCGGGGGCGAGCGCGAAGATCAGGGTGGCGACGACGCCGGCGGCCGTGCCGAGCCCGAAGAAGAGCATGGCCGGGATCAGCAGGACCATCGACGGCATGGTCTGGAGCAGGTCCAGGACGGGCCGTACGGCGGCGCTGACGGTCTTGGAGCGGGCGGCCCAGATGCCCAGGGGCAGGGAGATCACCAGGGCGATCAGGGTGGCGACGAGGACCAGCGCGAGCGTGGACATGGCCTGGTCCCACAGGTCGAGCGAGTCGACCAGGGCGAATCCGGCGAAGGCGAGGACGCCGGCGAGCAGGCCGCGCAGCCACCAGGCGACGATCGCGAGGATGCCCGCCGTCAGCAGCGGCGCGGGCGCGGCGAGCACCGCGTCGATGCCGTTGTACATGCCCTCCATGACGGCCTTGACGGCGTCGAAGAGCCAGGAGAAGTGGGCGACCAGCCAGTTGACGCCGGAGTCGACCCAGTCCCCGAGGGGCAGCCTAGGCACGGACGGTCACCTTCCCCCCCTTGCCGCAGCCGGCCGGCTCGCCCTGTTCGTCGCCGACGAGGCCGACCAGGCGCCTGCGGGGCACGACCCCGACGAGGGCGCGGTCGGCGCCGAGCACGGCGACCGGGTGGGTCAGGCGGGCGCTGATCGCGCACAGCTCGGCGAACGGCGTCTCGGGGACGGCGGTCTCGCAGTCGCAGTCGGCCTCGTCGCCGCGCACGTCGGTGTCCATGACGGCGGCGGCGGTCAGCACGCGGGAGCGGTCGACGTCCTTGATGAAGGAGGCGACGTAGTCGTTCGCGGGGCGCAGCAGGATGTCCTCGGCGGTGCCGGTCTGCACGATGCGGCCGTCGCGCATGACGGCGATGCGGTCGCCGAGCCGCATGGCCTCGTTGAGGTCATGGGTGATGAAGACGATGGTCTTCTTCAGGGTCTTCTGGAGCTCCAGGAGCTGATCCTGCATGTCGCGGCGGATCAGCGGGTCCAGGGCGCTGAAGGACTCGTCCATCAGCAGCAGGTCGGCGTCGGTGGCGAGGGCGCGGGCGAGGCCGACGCGCTGCTGCATGCCGCCGGACAGCTCGTCGGGCCAGGACGCCTCCCAGCCGGCCAGGCCGCACAGGGCGAGCGCCTCGTCGGCGCGGCGTGCGCGCTCGGCGCGGGGCACGCCCTGCACTTCCAGGCCGTAGGCGGCGTTGTCGCGGACGCTGCGGTGCGGGAAGAGCGCGAAGTGCTGGAAGACCATGCTGATCTTCGTCGAGCGCAGTTCGCGCAGCCCGCGGTCGCCGAGCGCGCCGAGGTCCCGGCCGTCGAAGCGCACGCTGCCCGCGGTCGGCTCCAGCAGGCCGTTGAGCATGCGCAGCAGCGTGGACTTGCCGGAGCCCGACAGGCCCATGACGACGAATATCTCGCCTTCCTCGACGCGGAAGGAGGCGTCGATGACGGCGGCGGTGGTGCCGTCGGCGCGCAGCTCCTCCCGGTCGGCGCCCTGCCGCAGCCGCTCCACTGCCTCGTCCGGTCGTCTGCCGAACACCTTGAACAGGTGCTCCGTCTCAAGCCTGGCTGACACGCGTACCTCTCGCCTTCGGGGACATGACAGAGGCCGCGCCTCCCCACGATCGACATGGTCAAACTTTTAAGTGTTCTAGCTCACACCGCAGCTCCGGCCGGTGGGCCGCCGCCGCGGGCCGGGTGAGTGTCGGTGCCGTGCGGCATGATGCGAGCGTGACCGGACGACTCATGCTGCTCGACACCGCATCGCTCTACTTCCGCGCCTACTTCGGCGTCCCGGACTCCGTGAAGGCGCCGGACGGCACGCCGGTGAACGCCGTGCGCGGACTGCTGGACTTCATCGACCGGCTGGTCAAGGACCACCGGCCGGAGCACCTGGTGGCCTGCATGGACGCCGACTGGCGGCCGCAGTGGCGGGTCGACCTCATCCCCGGCTACAAGGCGCATCGGGTCGCCGAGGAGCACACGGGCGCGCCGGACGAGGAGGAGGTGCCGGACACGCTCGCCCCGCAGGTGCCGGTCATCGAGGAGGTGCTGGACGCGATCGGCATCGCGCGCGTCGGCGTCGCGGGGTACGAGGCGGACGACGTGATCGGCACGTTCACCGCGCGGGCCGGCGGCCCGGTCGACATCGTCACCGGCGACCGCGACCTGTACCAGCTGGTCGACGACGGGCGCGGCATCCGCGTGCTGTACCCGATCAAGGGCGTCGGCACGCTGCAGGTGACGGACGAGGCCGTGCTGCGCGAGAAGTATGGCGTCGACGGGCGGGGGTACGCGGACCTGGCGCTGCTGCGCGGCGACCCGAGCGACGGTCTGCCGGGCGTGGCCGGCATCGGCGAGAAGACGGCCGCCAAGCTGCTCGCCGAGTTCGGCGACCTGGCCGGGATCATGGCGGCGGTCGACGACCCCCGGGCGAAGCTCACGCCGTCGCAGCGCAAGCGGCTCACCGAGGCCCGGCCGTACGTGGCGGTGGCGCCGAAGGTGGTGCGGGTGGCCGCCGACGTCCCGCTGCCGGACGTCGGCACCGCCCTCCCCCGCGCCCCGCGCGATCCGGCGGGGCTCGAGGAGCTGGCGGCACGGTGGGGACTCGGCGGTTCCCTGCAGCGGCTGCTGACCACGCTCGGGGCGTGAGCGCGACCGGCAATCGCGGCACCGGACCGGCAATTTTCCGGCAAAAGGCGGTCACGAGACCGGCGCGAAAGATCCGGCCCCACGGAGAGGTGCTAACTTAGGTAAACCTAACCAATCCGCAGGAGGCCGTGATGGCAGAGCGTCCGGAACGAAAGCCGCGCAAGCTCTACACCGCACAGGTGGTACGCACCGAGCGCCTCTCCCCGCACATGCAGCGGGTGGTGCTCGGCGGCGACGGCCTTGCCGGTTTCGCGGCGGACACCTGCACCGACCACTATGTGAAGCTGCTGTTCGGCCCGGCCGGCGTGACCTACCCGGAGCCCTTCGACCTGGAGCGGATCCGTGCGGAGTTCCCGCGCGAGCAGTGGCCCGTGACGCGGACGTACACCGTGCGCGCCTGGAACCCCGAACACCGCGAGCTCACCCTGGACTTCGTGGTCCACGGCGACGAGGGTCTGGCCGGCCCGTGGGCCACCCGGGTGCGGCCCGGCGACCTCCTGCGGTTCACGGGCCCCGGTGGCGCGTACGCGCCCGACCCGAGTGCGGACTGGCATCTGCTCGTCGGCGACGAGAGCGCGCTGCCCGCGATCGCCCGCGCCCTGGAGACGCTGCCCGAGGGTGCCAGAGCCCACGCCTTCGTGGAGGTGTCCGGACCCGAGGAGGAGCAGAAGGTCGACTCCGACGTGGAGGTCGTCTGGCTGCACCGCGGGGACCGGCCGGTCGGCGAGGCCCTGCTGGAGGCGGTGCGCGCGCTGGAGTTCCCGGCGGGCCGGATGCACGCGTTCGTGCACGGCGAGGCGGGCTTCGTGAAGGAGCTGCGCCGGATGCTCCGCGTCGAGCGGCAGATCCCCCGCGAGGACCTGTCGATCTCCGGCTACTGGCGGCTCGGCCACAACGAGGACGGCTGGCAGGCCTCCAAGCGGGAGTGGAACGCCCGCATCGAGGCCGAGCAGGAGAGCCGCCCGGCGGCCGCCTGAGCGGGCACGAGCGCTGAAGCGGGGGTCTCCCTGGAGGGGGGGCGCCGCCTCCGTAGCGTTTTGTCCCTCCGAAAGGGAGGTGGGGGATTGGCGTGGTCGCGGGC
>NZ_JBVJTD010000022.1:0-37749 GCF_055605965.1 Streptomyces sp. NPDC037126 | reverse complement strand
GGCGATTATGAAAAAAAGAGGAGGGGGGAAGGACCCGAAGACGGGAGGAGACACCAAAAATGAAGCCAAAGAAGAAACGCTCCCCGAAACCCGCTTCAGCGCTCGTTGATCCTGCCGAAGGGGATGTGCACGCTGGGCGTGGTCCGGGACGTGCTCTCCAGGTGCGTCACCTGGTCGTCGAAGAAGATGTGCGGGTCGAGCACCCTCATCACGGCGCCCTTCTCTATGCCGCCGAGGAAGAACGCGCTGTTGACCGTCAGGCCCCACTTCTTCAGGCTCGTCACGGCGCGCTCGTGCGCCGGTGCGTTGCGCGCGGTCACGATGGAGACGTGGACCCGGATCTCGTAGCCCGGATCGCCGCCGCGCCGCTCCTCCTCCCGGCGCTGTATCCGGTTCACGCTCGCCAGGAAGTCCCGCAGCGGCCCCGGGTCGTGCGGGATCTCCGCGTTGCGGGCCTCGTGGGCGCGGAACTCCTCCAGGCCGGCGGACTGGTAGACCTGCTCGGACGCGTCGCCGGCGAGCACCCCGTCGAAGTCGAAGGCGATCCGCAGTTCACGGTCGGCGGGGTCGTCCGCGTAGGCCGAGCCGAGGACGTGCCCCGCGGGCAGCCCGGCCGCCACGGCCTCGCGCACGTCGTCGCCGTCCGCCGACAGGAACAGGGACATGTTCAGCGCGGTCATGAACCGGTACGGGGACCGTCCCTGCATGAACACCGCCCGGCTGATGGGCAGTTCGTGGGTCTGGATGGACCGCATCACCCGCAGCCCGGTGTCCGGGTCGTTGCGCGAGAGGATGATGACCTCGACCAGGGGGTCACCGGGCTCGCCGAGGTCGTTCAGCGACAGCAGCCGCCGGATGAACGCGAAGGCGACGCCCGGCCGGAGCGTGTTGTCCACGTTCTCCCCCTGGTACGCCCGGTAGGCCTCCTCCCCCTGCTCCCTGAAGACCGTGTCCGACTCCCTCAGGTCGAACAGCGCGCTGGAGGCGACGCCGACGACCAGTCGGTTCGCCAGTTCATAGGGCGGCATGCACGAAGCCTTTCACGCGGGCCGGACCTTCATGCCGCCCGTGCCGTTCCCGTGGTGACACACGGCTCAGTCGCCGCTCACGCGCGCGTGGAGATGCATGTCGTGCCAGCCGTCCCGGTGGAGGAGGGAACTGCGCCTGGTGCCCTCCAGGACGTAGCCGGCCTTCGTGGCGACCCGGCAGGACGCCGGGTTGGTGGTGGCGTGCGTCAGTTCCAGCCGGTGGAAGCCGATCTCCTCGAACGCCCAACGGGTCAGGGCGGTGGTGGCCCGGGCCGCGACGCCCAGGCCGCGGGCCTGCCGGACGGTCCAGTACGCGACCTCGGCCACGCCGTCGCCCAGCAGGATCTGGCGCAGCGCCACCCTGCCGTACAGCCGGTCGGTGTCCGCACCGACGACCGCCCACTGGGCGCCCCGCTCCCCCTGCCAGGCCTGCCGCCACTCGGTGATCCAGGTGGCGGCCTCCTCCGCCGAGTCGCAGGACCTGATGTGCCACTGGTGCATCAGGGGGTCCTGGAAGGCCTCGTGGACGGCGGGCGCGTCCTCGGCCCGCCAGGGGCGCAGACGCAGCCCGTCACCGGTGGGGATCACGGGCTGGGCGGTGCGGGCGAGGGTGCCGGCGGTCAGGACCGGGCTGGTGAGATACGGCATGATCCACATCCTGCCTCCACAGCGGCCGGCGGCCCGCACCTGGGGCGCCTCGTACCCTTGATGCCGATGAGACGCCGCACACCGCCCCCGCCCGCCCCGCTCCCCCAGCGCCACGGCGTGGACCCCGTGCGGGTGCGGCTGCCCGCGGGCGGCGCGTGGGCCACCGTGCGGGAGCACCTGGTGGAGCGGCTCACCGGGGCCGGGCCCGGGACGGTCGAGGGGATGTTCGACGCGGGCCTCGTCGTCGGCGCCGACGGGCGGCCGGTGGCACCGGACGCGCCGTACCGGCCGGGGATGTTCGTGTGGTTCCACCGCGAGCTGCCCGCGGAGGTGCCGGTCCCGTTCCCCGTGACGGTGGTGTACCAGGACGCGCACATCGTCGTCGCCGACAAGCCGCACTTCCTCGCCACGACCCCGCGCGGCACGCATGTCGCCCAGACCGCACTGGCCAGGCTGCGGGACGAGCTGGGCATACCGGCGCTCACCGCCGCGCACCGGCTGGACCGGCTGACGGCCGGGCTGGTGCTGTTCACCGTGGTGCCCGAGGAACGCGGCGCGTACCAGACGCTCTTCCGGGACCGGCGGGTGCGCAAGGAGTACGAGGCGGTCGCGCCGTACGACCCCTCGCTCGGGCTGCCCCGGACCGTGCGCAGCCGGATCGTGAAGGAGCCCGGGGTGCAGGCCGCCCGGGAGATCGAGGGCGAGCCCAACGCGGTGACCCGCGTGGAGCCGGCGGAGCGGCGGGGCCGGCTCGGGCGGTACCGGCTGGTGCCGGAGACCGGGCAGACCCATCAGCTGCGGGTCCACCTGAACGCCCTCGGCGTGCCCATCCTCGGCGATCCGCTCTATCCGGAGGTGACCGCCCCGGTGCCGGCCGGCGACTTCCGCCGCCCCCTGCAACTGCTCGCTCGGAGGCTGGAGTTCACCGATCCGGTCACCGGTGCGGAGCACACGTTCGTCAGCGGGCGCACCCTCCTGGCCTGGTCCGCCTTCGAGGCGTGGGCCGAGGAGGGCTGACCGCCGCGCTCACTCGCCGCGCCACCAGCGCAGCAGGCGCTGCCAGAGGCCCTGCGGGCGGCCGGGGGCCGGCGTGGGCGCCGGGGCCACGGGCGCGGCGTCGGGGAGGGCGGCCGGAGGCCGCGGGACGGCCGGCGCGACCCTCTCGTCGGGCAGGGTGCCGGGCCCCGGGTCGCCGTGCCGGGCCGGTGCCGGCACGGCACGCGGCGCGATGTCCACGTCCTGCTGCGGCTTGGGCTCGAAGCGCACGGGCAGGGCCACCAGGTGCCGGGAGGCGATGGACGACCGCCAGGACAGCTCCTCCTCCGCGCAGTCGAGCTGGATGTCGGGCAGCCGGGTCAGCAGGGCGTCCACACCGACGTCGGCGATGGCGCGGCCGATGTCCTGGCCGGGGCACTCGTGCGGGCCGCCGCCGAAGGCGAGGTGCGAGCGGTTGCCCTGCATGCTCGCGGACAGGTCGGGCCGCACCCGCGGGTCGAGGTTGCCCGGTGCGGGCGCGAACAGCAGCCCGTCGCCCTTGCGGATGCGCTGCCCGCCCAGCTCGGTGTCCTGCTTGGCGTAGTAGCCGAGGACGGTGCTGAACGGCGGCTCGTCCCACAGGGACTGCTCGATGGCCTCCGGCACGGTCATCTGCCCGCCGTTGAGCTGGGCGCGGAAGCCGGGCTCGGTGAGGACCATGCGCAGCGCGTTGGCGAGGAGGTTGGCGGTGGCCTCGTAGGCCGCGAAGAGGACGAGGCGCAGGTGTTCGCGGACCTCGTCGTCGGTGAGTCCGGCCGGGTGGGTGACGAGGTGACTGGTGAAGTCGTCCTCGGGCCGGGTGCGGCGCCGGGTGGTGAGCCGGCTGAGCGCGTCCATGACGTAGGCGTGGCTCTGGATGGCGGTCTCGGTGCCCTTGAGGGCGTCCCGGGCGGCCTGCACCATGCGGTCGTTGTACTCCTCGGGCATGCCGAGGATCTCGCACATCACCGCCATCGGCAGGTGCTCGGCGAACTGGGAGACCAGCTCGGCGCGGCCCCGCTCGCAGAAGCTGTTCACGAGGGCCTGGGTGTGGCGGCCGATGTGGCGGCGGACGCTGCGGTGGTCGATGGTGCCCATGGCCGCGGTGACCGCGGCCCGCAGCCGCTGGTGTTCGTCGCCCTCGGCGTGGGAGCAGATGGGCTGCCAGGCGATGTGGGGCATCAGCGGGTGGTCGGGCTTGACCATGCCCTCCTGCAACGGACCCCAGATCCGGCTGTCGCGCGTGTACTGGGAGGGGCTGCGCACCATCTGGAGGTTCTCGGCGTGCCCGAGGACCACCCACATCGGTACGTCGTCGTGGAGCAGCACGGGCGCCACCGGGCCGTGCTGTTCTCGCAGCCGCTCGTAGAGGCCGTCGAGGTCCTCCGCGTCGGGGCCGTAGAGCCGGTGCAGTCCCCCGGGGCCGAGTCCGTGCGCCGGGCAGCCCGGCGGCGGACCGGACAGGGTGTCGTGCGTACCGGTCGGGGTTTGGGGTTCAGGCGTCACAGTGATCGCTCCGGGACGGAAAAAGGGGGGTTGGGGGCAGCTCGGCCGCGGGTCAGGTGAGGGCGCCGGAGAGGGCGAGCGAGTGCAGGAAGCGCATCAGGGTCATCAGCACGTCCTTGCTGGAGGCGCGGCGGCGCACGTCGCAGTCGACGATCGGGATGTCGGGGGCCAGGTCCAGCGCGTTGCGCAGTTCCTCGACCGGGTAACGGGGCGCGTCCGGGAAGGAGTTGACGGCGACGACGAAGGGCACGCCGCGTTCCTCCAGCCGGCCCATGACGTCGAAGCTGACTTCCAGGCGCCGGGTGTCGACCAGGACGACCGCGCCCAGCGCGCCTTCGAACAGGCCGTTCCACAGGAACCAGAAGCGCTCCTGGCCGGGGGTGCCGAAGAGGTAGAGCACCAGCTTGTCGGTGATGCTGATACGGCCGAAGTCCATCGCCACGGTGGTGGCGGTCTTGGAGTCGGAGCCGTAGTTGTCGTCGACCCCGATGCCTGCCTGGGTCATGGTCTCCTCGGTGGTCAGCGGCCTGATGTCGCTGACGGAACCGACCATGGTGGTCTTCCCGACGCCGAAGCCGCCCACGATCACGAGCTTCACGGCGGCCTGGGCCGTGTGGGGCAGATGGTCCTCGGTGCGCGGGCCGGGGACCGTCTCAGAGCTTTTGAAGTCCATGCATCACCGCTTCGAGGAGTGAGCGGTCGGGGACCGCCTGGCGGACGATCGGGGCGCGCGCCTGCACCAGTTCGGCCGTGATCATCTCCGTGATCACTACGGTCATCGCGCTGAACGGCAGGTTGAGGTAGGCCGAGAGTTCGGCCACGGCCAGCGGGGCGGTGCACAGCCGGAGCACCGCCGCGTGTTCCGGGGAGGCGCCGGGCGGTGGGGCGCAGCGGGCCACGATCAGGGTCACGAGATCGAGTTCGGCACGGCTGCCGTCGGCGGATCCGGTGACGGCGTAGAGCCGCTCGGGGTTCCTGGGCAGGGGCTGTCCGTGCGCCGCCCTGGGCGGTGACGGCTGCGGGGGAGGCGGGGTCGGCGGGCGCCGTTTGCGTCGTGGAGGGGTCATACGGTCTGCCCGTTGCGCCGGGGCGGACTGGTGAGGTGGGCGCCGATGCGGACGACGAGGTCGCGCATCATGCCGCTCATCCGGCCGGGCTCGCAGGTCACGTCGGCGAGCACGGCGAGGTAGGCGTTGGCGCCGGCGTTCATCAGGTAGAAGTAGCCGCCCTCGATCTCGATGACGACGACCTTCATCTCGCCCGCGCCGGGGATCTCCTGGATGATGGCTCCGGCCAGGCTCTGCACTCCGGCGCAGGCGGCGGCGACACGGTCGGCGGCGTCGGGGTCGCCACCGTAGCGGGCGATGCGCAGTCCGTCGGCGGAGAGCACCACGATCATCTCGATCCCCGGTACCCCGTCGTTCAGCTGCTTGAGCATCCAGTCGAAGTTGCCTCGCTGCTGGATCACTTGAGGTTCCCCTCGTCGTCGGCCTCGGTGGGGGCGGCCGAATCATCGATCAGGTGCAGGTACTTGGTCGGGTTGAGCGTGAAGTCGGTGAGTTCGGATGCGCTGGCACCCTCGGGCATGCCCTTCCTCAGGCCGTCGAAGAAGGAGTCGATCCACATGCCCGGCGGCCGCTCGATCAGCTTCTTGCGCTCGGGGTCGATCTCGGGCTCGGGTTCGGGCTCCGACCTGGTCTGCGACCAGATGGTCGGCCGGCCCTCCCGCTCGGCCCGTTCGATGGCCGCCTGTTCGGCGATCCGCTGGCTGAGCGGCGTCTTCACCCGGCTGCGGCGCTGGGGCAGGCCGCCCGCCGTCCACTCGGTGACCTCGGGGACGTCGTCCTCCATGGAGATCCCCGCGGGGATCTTCGGACTGGTGGGGCGGCGCTTCTTGGGTGGCCGCTTGGGGCCCTCGACGGCGCCGAGTTCGGGCAGGGGGATACCGGTCGCGCCGATGCCGTGGGCGGCGCCGACACCGGGCTCGGTGGTGGTCATCACGCGCGGCACGATGAGGATCGCGCGGACGCCGCCGTAGGCGGAGGTGCGCAGCGAGACGTCCATGTCGAACTGCTTGCAGAGCCGGCCGACGACGGCGAGGCCGAGGCGCGGGTTCTCGCCCAGGTTCTGCGCGTCGTCGCCGTTCTTGGCGTCCTCGATCATCTGCTCGATGCGGGCGCGGGACTCCTCGCTGAGGCTGACGCCGGCGTCCTCGATCTCGATGGCGATGCCGGCCTGCACCTCGGCGGCGGTCACGTGCACCTTGGTCGAGGGCGGTGAGTAGCGGGTGGCGTTGTCGAGGAGTTCGGCGGCGGCGTGGATGACCGGCTCGACGGCGGTGCCCTTGATGTTGATGTTGACGATGGACGCCAGGTGGATGCGCCGGTACTCCAGGATCCGGGACATCGCGCCGCGCAGCGTGCTGTAGAGGGAGACCGGCAGGGGCCACTGGCGGCCGGGGCGGCCGCCGCCGAGGACGGAGATGGTGTCGGCGAGCCGGCCGATCAGCGAGGTGCCGTGGTCCAGGCGCAGCAGGTCGTCGAAGACCTCCGGGTTGCGGCCGTGGTCCTCCTCCATCTCCCGCATTTCCTTGGCCTGCTGGTGAACGATGGCCTGGACGCGGCGGGCGATGCTCACGAAGGAGCGCTCCGTGGCGTCCCGCATGGAGATCTCGTGGTCGGCGCCGCGCAGCGCGACGCGCAGCAGTTCGCGGTAGGGGTCGGGCAGGGCGCGCAGTTCGGGGTCGGCGTCGTAGACGTTGCGCACCACGTCGCGCAGCACCTCACCGGCGCGCAGCCGGCGCAGGGCTCTGGGCAGGACGTCGGTGGCGAAGCGGTCGATCAGCTCGTCCTGGGCGGCGAGCCGGTGCTCCAGATACGCGCTGTGACGGCCGTGTTCGGCCTTCGCCTCGCGCAGGAGGCGGCCGCGGCGGGCGGCCTCGGCCGCGGTGGCGAGCACCAGCAGCACGGCCAGGGCCCCGCACGCGCCGACGGCGACCCGGGCCGGGGCCGGTACCAGGGCGACGGCGGCCCCGGTGGCGGCGGCCATCAATATGGCCGGCGGCAACAGCACACGCGCATAGGGACGTTCACGGCGACCGGGAGGCTTCTGAACACTCACCATGGATGCCTTCTGGGACGGATCGGCTGGGTGTCGGGGGAGCTTTGGTGGGGAAGGTTCATGGAACAGTCGGGATGCAAGGCACGTTTGGGAACAGGCGCACGAATTCACCCCAACTCGGTGCGCCGCGGGCGAGCTTAGTCCGACCGGATCATCGCTGTGTCATATTCGGCGAGCACCTGAAATCGCCCCCGCGACAGGAGTACGCTCGACCCCATTTACACGCCGTGCTTCCGTTCGAACACTGTCGGTGACGGTGCACGGGCATGCGAAAACCACTCACCGTGATGAGGGAAATCGGGCCCGGGACGTCAGGGCACAAGAAAGGCAGCGCCTCACGGGAGGCGCTGCCTTTCACGCTTTCACGCAGGGGGACGCGGGTCAGCCCACGGACGAGTAGGCCACCACACCCCGCAACAGCTGGTCGACCGCCTTGCGGGCGGCCTTGGCCACGGTCGAGTCCGCCGCGGGCGCCGCGGCCGAGATCTGCCCGAGCACGTCGATGACCTGCTTGCACCAGCGTACGAAGTCACCCGCGGGCATCTCCGCCTCGCGCAGCACCTCGTCCAGGCCCTTGCCCGACGCCCACATGTAGGCGGCCCAGGCGAACCCGAGGTCCGGCTCGCGCTGCCCGACGCCCTCGGTCTGGTTGATCCGGAAGTCCTCCTCCAGGGCGTCCAGCCGACCCCAGATCCGCACCATCTCACCCAGCGCGGCCTTCGCCTTCCCGGAGGGCAGCTTCGGCGCCATCGCGTCGTCGCCGACCCGGGCCTCGTACACCAACGCCGAGACGCAGGCCGCCAGTTCGGCGGGGTCGAGGCCCTCCCAGACGCGCTCGCGCAGGCACTCGCTGGCCAGCAGGTCGAGTTCGCCGTACAGCCGCGCGAGCCGCTTGCCGTGCTCGGTGACCTCGTTGCCGCGCAGGTAGTCCAGCTCGGTGAGCAGGGCGACGATCCGGTCGAAGGTCCGCGCGATGGTGTTCGTCCGGCCCTCAATACGGCGCTCCAGCTGCGAGGTGTCGCGCAGCAGCCGGTGGTAGCGCTCGGCCCAACGGGCGTGGTCCTCACGGTCGTTGCAGCCGTGGCAGGAGTGCGCCCGGATCGCCGTGCGCAGCCGGGCGATCTCCCGGTCGTCGGCCGCCTGCGAGCGCTTCTTGCGCGCCCGCTCCGGCGGGATGTGCCCGGCCTTGGTGCGCAGCGCGGAGGCGAGGTCCCGGCGGGACTGCGGCGAACGGGGGTTGAACGACTTCGGGATCCGCATCCGGTCCAGCGCCTCGACCGGCACCGGGAAGTCCATCGACGCCAGCCGCTTCACCTGGCGCTCGGCGGTCAGCACCAGCGGCCGCGGCCCGTCGTGCTGGTCGAAACCGCGGTGGCCGTTGGAGCGGCCGGCCGGCAGACCGGGGTCGAGGACCAGCGCGAGGCCCGCGTACTTGCCCGTCGGCACGTGGATGACGTCGCCCGGCTTCAGCCGCTCCAGGGCGACGGAGGCCTCGGCCCGCCGCTGGGCGGCGCCCTGCCGGGCCAGCTCCGTCTCCCGGTCCTTCAGCTCGCGGCGCAGCTGCGCGTACTCCTCGAAGTCGCCGAGGTGGCAGGTCATGGAGGCCTTGTAGCCCTCCAGGCCCTCCTCGTTGCGCTGCACCTGCCGGGAGATGCCGACGACCGACTTGTCGGCCTGGAACTGCGCGAAGGAGGTCTCCAGCAGCTCGCGGGAGCGGTGCCGGCCGAACTGCTCGACCAGGTTGACCGCCATGTTGTACGACGGCTTGAAGCTGGAGCGCAGCGGATAGGTGCGGGTGCCCGCGAGACCGGCCAGGTGCTCGGGGCTCATGCCGCGCTGCCACAGCACGACCGCGTGTCCCTCGACGTCGATACCCCGGCGGCCGGCGCGCCCCGTCAGCTGGGTGTACTCGCCCGGGGTGATGTCGGCGTGCTGCTCGCCGTTCCACTTGACGAGCTTCTCCAGCACCACCGAGCGGGCGGGCATGTTGATGCCGAGGGCGAGGGTCTCGGTCGCGAACACGGCCTTGACCAGGCCGCGCACGAACAGTTCCTCCACGACCTCCTTGAAGGTGGGCAGCATGCCCGCGTGGTGGGCGGCGATGCCCCGCTCCAGGCCCTCCAGCCACTCGTAGTACCCGAGGACGTGCAGGTCCTCCGTCGCGATGTGGGACGTGCGCTCCTCGACGAGGGCACGGACCCGCTCCCGCGCCTCCTCGTCGTTCAGCCTCAGGCCCGCGTACAGGCACTGCTGGACGGCGGCCTCGCAGGCGGCGCGGCTGAAGATGAAGGTGATCGCGGGGAGCAGGCCCTCGGCGTCCAGGCGCTCGATGACCTCGGGCCGGCCCGGCGTCCACACGCGCGAACGCTGTCGGCGCTCGCGCTCCCGGTCGGCCTCGCGCATCGCGCGGCCGCGCCGGCGGTCCTGGTACGACGGCCGGCTGGCCTCCGTCCGGGCCAGGCGGACGAGGTCGGGGTTGACGGCCTTCTTGTGGCCCTCGCCCTCCTCGAACAGGTCGTACATCCGGCGGCCGGCGAGCACGTGCTGGAACAGCGGCACGGGCCGGTGCTCGGAGACGATCACCTCGGTGTCGCCGCGGACCGTGTCCAGCCAGTCACCGAACTCCTCGGCGTTGGAGACGGTCGCGGAGAGCGAGACCAGGGTCACCGACTCGGGGAGGTGGATGATGACCTCCTCCCAGACGGCGCCCCGGAAGCGGTCGGAGAGGTAGTGCACCTCGTCCATGACCACGTAGCCGAGGCCGAGGAGGGTCTGGGAGCCGGCGTACAGCATGTTCCGCAGGACCTCGGTGGTCATCACGACCACCGGGGCGTCGGAGTTCACGCTGTTGTCGCCGGTGAGCAGGCCGACCTTCGAGCTGCCGTAGCGACGGCACAGGTCGGCGTACTTCTGGTTCGACAGCGCCTTGATGGGTGTCGTGTAGAAGCACTTCTTGCCCTGCAGCAGGGCGAGGTGGACGGCGAACTCGCCCACGATCGTCTTGCCGGAGCCGGTGGGCGCGGCGACCAGAACGCCCTTCCCCGCCTCAAGGGCCTGGCAGGCCTCGATCTGGAAGGGGTCGAGGCCGAAGTCGTACATCTCGCGGAAGGACGCGAGCGCGGTGGCCTGCTCGGCTGCCCGCCTGCGGGCTGCCGCGTACCGCTCGGCCGGTGAGAGGTCCTCTGTCATCGTGCTTTCGAGACTACCGGGCCCCACTGACAACAGGACGATCATTATCCGGAACGTGTGCTGATCGACGAAGACGGACGCCCCCGGTCCCACGGGAGTGGTCCCGGGGCCCAGGGGCGTCGCGGCGCGGCTCTGCGGCCACGCAGGATCAGGTCACGTCGTCGTAGCCGTTGACCCGGTCGGTGCCGCCGGACAGCTCGGGGGTCCGGCTCGCGCTGACGGACTCCACCTCGCCGATCTCCTCCGGCGTGAGGTCCAGCTCCGAGGCCTCGTCGTCCCCGGGGCCGTCGGCCGCGCGGCGGGCCCGGCGCCGGTCGTTGAGCAGCGAGACGGCCACGGCGATGAAGAACAGTCCCCAGATCGGCGCCGCCAGCGCCAGCATCGTCCCCGGGTCCGGGCTCGGTGTGGCCACGGCCGCGAAGGCGGCGATGCCGACGATCATGCCGCGCCACCAGCCGAGCATCCGCTTGCCGGACAGGATGCCGGTGAGGTTGAGCATCACCAGCAGCAGGGGCATCTCGAAGGCGAGGCCGAACACGACGACCATGCGCGTGACCAGGTCGAGGAGGTCGTCCAGCGGGAGCAGGTTCTCCGCGCCGCCCGGTGTGAGGTCGACCAGGAACTTCGCCGTCACGGGCAGCACGTGGAAAGCGAGGTAGCCGCCGACCAGGAAGAGCGGGAAGCCGAAACCGACGAACGCGTAGGCGTACTTCTTCTCGTGCCGGTGCAGGCCCGGCGCGACGAACGCCCACAGCTGGTACAGCCAGACCGGCGACGCCAGCACCACACCGGCCGTCAGCGCGGTCTTCAGGGCCAGCGTGAACGGCGCCAGCAGGCCGCTGACCGTGATGTGCGCGCAGTGGGAGTTCTTGGACTTGGCCAGCTCTCCGAAGGACTGCCCACAGCCGACCGAGTCGAGCACCGGCTGGGTGATGAAGTTGATGATGTCCTTGTAGAAGAAGGCCGCGACCACGGCGACGACGACGATCGCCAGGACACCCTTCGCGAGCCGGTTGCGCAGCTCACGCAAGTGATCCGCGAGTGGCATCCGCCCCTCGGGATCGCTCTCCTTCTTGCGGGAAGACTTGGGCAACCCACATCCTCATCTCGTGCAATGGACCGGATGCACCGGTCCTCGCGTCAGCGCTGGGTGGTGTCGGTCGGCTCGTTGACCGGGCGGGAGCTGGTCACGTCGCCGGGCGCGGCCTGGATCGTGCGCTGAGCGGGGGTCTGCTCCTCCGCGGGCTGGGCGGGGGTGGTCGACTGCTTGCCGCCGTCGTCCTTCATCGCCTTGGCCTCGCTCTTCAGGATGCGCGCGGACTTGCCGAGCGAGCGCGCCATGTCCGGGAGCTTCTTGGAGCCGAACACGAGGACGATCACCAGAACCAGGAGCACCAGGTGCCACGGCTCAAGTGCGTTGCGGAACATAACTCTTCACCTTCTCACTGAGGCGGGGCGGCGGGGCATGTCCGACCGGTCGGACAAGTGTCTGACCATCGTGCTGGCAGCGATCGTAACGCCCGGGGGTGAACGTAGAACAATCCCCGTGCGTACTCCCGCTCCGTCTGCGGACCGCGCCTCGTACTCCGGGCCGCGACCAGCAGCGTACCTGGCCGGACCGAAAAGGTGACAGGGCGAAGTGACCCAAAACGCATGGCCAGGCACAATCACAGCGTGTCGACGGTGCGGGCCGTGCTGACGGCGGCCCGCTCCAGGTCCTCGGCCGCCCTGTTGATCCGGTGCGCGGAGTCCGCCACCTGCTGCCCCAGGCGCCGCGCCTCCAGGAACACCCGGACGGCGAGCACCCCCAGGACGGCGAGACCCAGGAAACCCATGGCTACCGCGAACATCGGCCAGAACATGACGTCGAGCCTAGACCGTCCGTCGGCCCCGGCCGCAGCCACCTACACCGTGGGGTGCAGCCGCAGGGTCCTGACCCCGCCGCCGGTGAGCAGCTCCACGATGCGCTCCCCGGCCGGCTTGCGGACCGCGGCACCGCAGTCGGGGCAGGTGAAGGAGTAGAACGTCGTCCGGCTGGAGGCACCTATGGCGAGTCGCAGCGCGCTCGCGGCCAGCTCGACACGGCCGCGGCAGTCCGGGCAGCCGGCCTTGAACATCACCGGGGCCACTCTTCTCATCCCCGAGAAGGCGGCCGCCACCGTCATCTGAGCCGCACCGGACACCGCAGACTCGTTCAAAGCGCTCGCTCCTGCCTCTCGTCCTGCCCCGGATCCCGCTCGCCGGCCGCCCCGCACTCCGCGCCGGAAGGGCCGTCGTACGCCGCCAGCGCCTCGCGGGCCGCCCGGCGGGCGCTGTCGGCCAGCTCGGGCGGGGAGACGATCCGGCCGTCGCGGCCGAGCCGCAGGGCCAGCCGGCGCAGGGAGGCCGGATCGGGGGTGCGCAGAGTGATACGCAGGCCGCCGTCGGGAAGCTCATCGGCGCTGTCGTGCGGGTAGTACTCGGCGACCCAGCGGCCGCCCGGCCCGACCTCGACCACGACCTCGGGATCCTCCGCGGCCGGCTGGACCAGGCCCTCGGAGAGGTCGCGCAGCTCGATCTCGGGCGGCGCGGACGGCTCGTCGAGGATCCTGATCTCGGCGACCCGGTCGAGCCGGAAGGTGCGCCGGGCCTCGGAGCGGCGGCACCAGGCCTCGACATAGGTGTGGCCGACGCTGACCAGGCGGATGGGGTCGATCTCGCGCTCGGTGACCTCGTCGCGCGCCGGGGAGTAGTAGCGGATCCACAGCCGGCGGCGCTCGGAGATGGCCCGGTCGACGTCGGCGAAGACACCGCCCTCGGACTCGAAGGTCACCGACAGCCGGGAGCTGGCGCCCGCGGCCTCGCCGGCCGCGGTCTCCACCTTGGCGGTCGCCCGCAGCAGGGCCTGGCGGTCGCCCTCCCGCAGGCCGGGCAGGGTGGCGACCGCGCGGGCCGCCACCAGCAGGGCGGTGGCCTCGTCGGCGGCGAGCCGCAGCGGCTCGGCGGCCTCCTCGCCGAGCGCGGCCGGGTTGTGCCACCAGATGCGCTCGCCGTCGGTGTCGATGTCCAGCAGGTCGCCGCCGCGGAAGCTGGTGCCGCACATGGGCAGCAGATCGAGGTCGGCGACCAGCTCGTCCTCGGTGATGCCGAAGGCGCGGGCCACGTCCGCGATCCGGGCGCCCGGGCGCTCGCGGAGATAGGTCACCAGGGACAGCATCCGCCGGGTCTGGTCGATCGCGTTCACGGCCCTGGCCGGTTTGCCTGCCACAGTCCTGCTCCCCCTCAGCCCTTGGCCACGGCGCGTAGCCGGTCCACCACGTCCGCGCGCAGCTCGGCCGGCTCCACGACCACCACGTCCGGCCCGAACTCCACCAGCCAGGCGTCCAGGCCGTGCCCGTACGGAATCTCCAACTCGTCCCAGCCGTCGCCGAGTTCCCGGACTCCGGTGGCCTTCGCCCGAAGGGGGTAACCGGCGCCCGAGCGCAGCCGGATCAGCGCCGAACGGTCGGCGATCTCACCGGCCCAGCTCGCGACGGTCTCACGGACGGTGACGACGTCCGGCACGGGCACGGTGAAGCCCGTACCGCGGGAGCGGACCCGTCCGGTGATCCGGGAGAGCCGGAAGACGCGCTCGGCGGCCCGGTCGCGGTCCCAGCCGGCCAGGTACCAGTGCCCGCGCCAGCACTCCAGCGCCCAGGGCTCGACGTGCCGGGGCTCGGGGTGCACGGCCGAGGCCTTGCGGTAGTCGAAGAGGACCGGGCGTCGGTCGCGGCAGGCCAGCATCAGCGGCTCGAAGGCGGCCTCGTGCACCGGGATGCGCGGCTCCAGCGCGCCGTGCGCCTCGTACGGGTCGACGTCCTCGGGCAGCCCCGCGGCGCGCAGCTTCTGCAGGGCGCCGCTGGCGGCACCGGCCAGCCGGGCCTGCTGCCACACCTTGGCGGCCAGGCCCAGGGCGGCGGCCTCCTCGGCGTCCAGGGTGATGGGCGGCAGCCGGTTGCTGTCACGGCGGGCGAGGTAGCCGACCTCGCCGTCGAGGTTCTCCACGGTCTCGATGACCAGGCCCAGCTCGCGCAGGTCGTCCTTGTCCCGCTCGAACATCCGGTTGAACGAGTCGTCGGACCCGGCCTCGCCTCTCCCCGGTCTCGCGGCCTCACCCCTGCCCGGCCTCGCCGCCTCGACGTATGCCTCAATGGAGTCGCGCAGCTCGCGCTTGCTCAGCGGCCGGCGTGTCCCGAGCAGGCACAGCGCGAGGTTCATCAGCCGCTCGGCCTTGGCAATGGCCATCGACGCCCTTCGTCTTCCCTATGGTGCTTACGAGCGATGACCGTACCGCCCCGCGGTGCGGGGACAAAAGCCGAGGGCCCATGCCCGAACAGGCATGGGCCCCAGGTGATCGGATCCGGTCGGACCCGGCCGCCGAATCGGGCGTGGGCTCAGACCCCGAGCAGGTCCACCACGAAGATCAGCGTCTCACCGGGCTTGATAGCCGGGGTCGGGCTCTGGTTGCCGTAGGCGAGGTGGGCGGGGATCGTCAGCTCGCGGCGGCCGCCGACCTTCATGCCCTCGACGCCCTGGTCCCAGCCCTTGATGACACGGCCGCCGCCGAGCGGGAAGCGGAACGGGGTGCCCCGGTTCCAGCTGGCGTCGAACTCCTCGCCGGTGCTGAAGGCGACGCCCACATAGTGGACGGTGACGGTCTGACCCGCCTGCGCGACCGGCCCGTCGCCCTCCCAGATGTCCTTGATCTGGAGGTCCTTCGGGGGCTCGCCGCCCGGGAAGTCGATCTCGGGCTTCTCGATGTTCACGTCAAAAGCTCCTGCTTGTGTACGACACGAAACGCCGACAGTCTTTCATCTCCGCAGCTCTCCCGCCCGCTACGGGGATCACGCGCTACATCGCGGCGAGGATGTCCACCGTGAAGACCAGGGTGGAACCCTTCTTGATGACTCCCCCGCTCGGCGGGGTGTTGCCGTAACCCAGCTCCGGCGGTACGACGATGAGCACCCGGCTGCCCACCTTCTTGCCGGTCAGCCCCTGCGCCAGGCCCTTGACCGCCTGCTGCATCTGCTCCAGCGAGAACTGGCTGAGCCGCCCCGAACCGTACGTCTGCTGGAACGTCTTGCCGCTGTCCCAGACCAGTCCCTGGAACTGGCACAGCACCGCCTGGTCCGCCTTGACCTCGGGGCCGTCGCCCTCCAGGACGTACGTCGACACCAGCTTCTTCGGCGGGTCGCTCTTCGGGACGGTGACCTTCGGGACATTGCCGTCCGTGTTGGTGGCGACCTTCGGCAGGGCGGCGTCGTTCTGCGGGACCGCCGTGCCGTGCGAGGAGCTCTTGGAGTTGTAGGAGTCCACCAGGTCGATGACGAAGACCAGCGTGTCGGTGCCCTTGATGCCGGCCTGCGGCTGACCCGCCGAGCCGTAGCCCCAGGTCGGCGGGACCGCGATCAGCACCCGGCTGCCCGTCTTCTTCCCCGCCAGCGCATACCGCCAGCCGTCGATGATGCTGCCCTGGGCGAGCTGCATGACCAGCGGGCTCTTGCGGTCGTAGGAGTTGTCGAAGACCTTGCCGCTGGCCCAGATCTGGCCCAGGTAGTTCGCCTTGATGAAGTCGTTCTCCGCGATCGTGCGGCCGCTGCCCGCGATCACCGTCTTCACCGCGAGGTCCTTCGACGGCTCGCCCGGCCCCTTGGCCACGGTCGGCTTCTCGCCGAACTTCGTGCCCGCCGTGATCGCCGGCAACGGCCCGTCCACGATCTTCGGCGGCGGCGCGCTGGACACCGAGGGCGAAGGCGAGGCCTTGGCCTTCGAGGAGTCGGACTTGCCACCGCCGCAGCCGGAGAGCGTGACCAGTCCTGCGGGTACGGCGGCGAGAAGGAGTGAACGTCGGCGCACGGAAGAGCCTCGTAATCGGTCGATCTTGCGGTTGGCGTGCGCGCAACTCTACGGCGTGAGAAGGGCGCCGTACGTGAAACGTACGGCGCCCGTGTGGCGTTCCGGCAATGCACCGCCGAAACGCCCTACCCGTATGACACCGGCTACATTCCGGCGATCAGCTTCTCGACCCGGTCGTCCACCGAACGGAACGGGTCCTTGCACAACACGGTGCGCTGCGCCTGGTCGTTGAGCTTCAGATGCACCCAGTCGACCGTGAAGTCCCTGCGCTGTTCCTGTGCCCGCCTGATGAAGTCACCGCGCAGCCGCGCCCGAGTCGTCTGCGGCGGAACCGACTTGCCCTCGAAGATCTTCAAGTCGTTGCAGATCCGGGTCGCCTGACCCTTCTTCTCCAGCAGGTAGTACAGGCCACGACGACGGTGGATGTCGTGGTAGGCGAGGTCTATCTGCGCGACCCTCGGATGCGACATGGTCATGTTGTGCTTGGCCCGGTACCGCTCGATGAGCTTGTACTTCATGACCCAGTCGATCTCGGTGGCGATCCGGTCGAGCTCCTCGGTCTCGATCGCGTCCAGCGTACGGCCCCACAGGTCCAGGACCTGGGCGACCGTGCCGGTGCGGATGCCGCGGCGGTCGCAGAAGTCCACCGCCTTGTCGAAGTACTCGCGCTGCACCTCCAGGGCGGAGGCCTCGCGGCCGCTGGCCAGGCGCACCTTGCGCCGCCCGGTGATGTCGTGGCTGACCTCGCGGATCGCCCGGATCGGGTTCTCCAGGGTGAGGTCGCGCATCACCGTGCCCGCCTCGATCATGCGCAGCACCAGGTCGGTGGCACCGACCTTCAGCAGCATCGTCGTCTCGGACATGTTCGAGTCGCCGACGATGACGTGCAGCCGGCGGTAGCGCTCCGCGTCCGCGTGCGGCTCGTCGCGCGTGTTGATGATCGGCCGGGAGCGGGTCGTCGCCGAGGAGACGCCCTCCCAGATGTGCTCGGCACGCTGGCTGACGCAGTAGACGGCACCGCGCGGCGTCTGCAGGACCTTGCCCGCACCGCACAGCAGCTGCCTCGTCACCAGGAACGGGATGAGAATGTCCGCGAGCCGGGAGAACTCCCCGTGCCGCGCCACCAGATAGTTCTCGTGGCACCCGTAGGAGTTGCCCGCCGAGTCGGTGTTGTTCTTGAAGAGGTAGACGTCGCCCGCGATTCCCTCCTCGTGCAGGCGTCGTTCCGCGTCCACCAGGAGTCCCTCGAGAATGCGCTCGCCGGCCTTGTCGTGGGTGACCAGTTCGGTCACGTTGTCACATTCGGGTGTCGCGTATTCCGGATGTGAGCCCACGTCGAGATAGAGCCGGGCGCCGTTTCGCAGAAAGACATTGCTGCTGCGGCCCCATGACACGACACGGCGGAAGAGGTACCGCGCCACCTCGTCAGGCGACAGGCGGCGCTGTCCCCTGAACGTGCACGTGACGCCGTACTCGTTCTCCAGCCCGAAAATGCGGCGGTCCATGACTGAACATTACGCCCGATCCCCTGAGCTGAAACGGGGTTCGGCAGCACGATTTGGATCATTTTCCGATGAAGCCGCAACGACCCCGTCCCGCACGGGAGCTGCGAGGACCCGTCCGGTGGCCAGCAGCACCAGCAGAGAGACGGCTCCCGCCGCGCCCGGCACCGCGAAGCCCCACAGGGTGCCACCGGCCTGGACCACCGGCCCCGCCAGGCCCGTTCCGACCGACGCGCCCACGGTGAACGTCGTCACAAGCCAGGAGAAAGCCTCGGTGACGGTGCCGCTCGGCGCGTGCCGGTCCACGAGGATGAACGCACAGGCGATGCAGGGCGCCAGGAACACCCCCGACAGAACCGACAGCAGCACCATGGCCACCGCACCGGGCACCAGCATCAGCGGCAGGTAACACACCGCCAGAAGGGCGACCAGCACACGCAGTCGCCGCTCGGGCACGCCGGCCCACCGGCGCGCCCCGTACACGGAGCCGCCCACCAGCGCGCCGAGGCCGAGCCCGGCCATCAGCCAGCCGTACACCGCGTCACCACCGTGGCCGTCGGCGTACGACACCGAGGCCACCGTGATGGAACCCAGCGCCATGCCGATGAACAGGAAGGCGCCCAGCAGGGCCAGCAGACCCGGCGAGCGCAGGGCGCCCAGCCAGTGGGCCTCGCGCGGGGCCGAGCGCCACGCGCGCGAGGGCGGCGAGACGACCACCGAGAGCGCCCCCAGCACGCCGATGACGTTCAGCACGAGCAGGGCCGCGCGCGCGTCCCACAGGGCGGCGCACAGGGTCACCAGCAGCGGCCCGACGGTGAACATGATCTCCTGCGCGACCGCGTCCATGGCGTACGCCGTGTGCACCTGCTCCTCACGGCGCAGCACCGACGGCCACAGGGCACGCAGGCCGCCCTCCAGGGGCGGAGTGAACAGGCCGGCGGCCGCGACGGCCGTGTAGGCCAGCGGCAGCGGGCCCGTGCCGCAGAAGGCGAAGACGGTCATGGACAGCGCCGACACCACGGCCGCGGGCAGTTGGACGCGCGGCTGGCCGTACAGGTCCACCAGCCGGCCGAGCACCGGCTGGCCGGCGGCGTTCGCGACCCCGTACACCGCCGCGAGACCGCCCGCGAGGCTGTAGGTGCCGCCCCCGGCGCGGACGAACAGCACCAGGGCGATCGCCGCGGTCGCGTTGGGCAGCCGGCCCACCAGGGTGCCGGTGAGCAGCCGCAGTGCATGCCGCGCCCGGAGTATCTCCAGGTATCCCGTGGCCATGTACTGCCCTCCCGTGGCTCCGCCGGGACGCCCAGCGGCCCGAAGTGTTACGTATAACCCCGCCTCTCATACGTACCATGAGCGCTGTTCACACGTCCAGACGACCGGCAGCGGCCCCAGGGGCACGCCGGTGCCCGGGAAGCGAACGCGCGCAGGCCCCTCGGGGCCGGCCGCCGCCGCGACCACCCACCGGCCCGTTCGCCCCGGGGCGAACGGCCCACAGCGAAGGAGCAGGCCCACCGTGGCACGCAGCAGCACGCGCCCGACCAGCCGGGACGTCGCCCAGGCGGCCGGCGTCTCCCAGGCCGCCGTCTCGCTCGTGCTCGGCGACAAATGGCGCGGCCGCGTCTCCGAGACCACCGCCGAACGGGTCCGCGAGGCCGCCCGCGAACTCGGCTACCGCCCCAACCTCGCCGCCCGCAACCTGCGCCTTGGCCGCACCCGCACCGTCCTGCTCGTGGTACCGGCCCTGACCACCGAGTTCTTCGCCGGCGTCTACACCGGCGCCGCACGCGTGGCGGCCGAGAACGGCTTCGGAGTCGTCCTCTACCCCTCCCCCGAAGGCATCGGCCCCGCACGCGACCCCTTCGCCTCCGCGCAGTCCGCCCTCGACGGCGTGCTCGCCTCCTCCATGGCCGCCGACGCCCTCACCGCCATCCGCGGCGACCAACTCCCCCTGGTCATGCTCGACAGCGACCCCCACGGCAGCCTCGGCGCCGCCACCGTCAACCTCGACATCGCCGACGGCGTCCGGCAGATCGCCGACCATCTGCTCGGCCTCGGCCACCGCCGCATGCTCCACCTGGCGGCCGATGTACCCTCCTGGACCTTCGAGGTCCGCGCCCGCGAACTGGCGGCACGCCTGGCCGCCGTGCCCGGCACCCACCTGCGCACGGCCCGCGCGCCCATCTCCATCGAAGGGGCGCTGACGGCCAGCGAGGCCGCGCTCTCCACGCCCGGCCCCCGGCCCACCGCACTCGTCTGCGACGACGACAAGCTCGCCGTCGGCGCCTACAAGGCGCTTCGCCGCCTCGGCCTGCGCGTCCCCGACGACGTGTCCGTGACGGGGGTCGACGACCTCGGTCTCGCCACCGCGATCGACCCGGAACTGACGACCGTACGACTGGACGCGGAACTGTTCGGCGAACGCGGCATGCACGCCCTCCTCGCCGTCCTGGACGGCCGCGAGCCGGAGGGCGGGGACATCCCGGTCGAACTGGTCGTCCGGGCCTCCACGGCCCCGCCACGGACCTGACCGCGGCCCTCCCGCGGCCCGGCGCCCCGTGCGCCGCCCGTCCGGGGCACCGGACCCGGGAAACGCGTGTGCCCCGGCCGTGTCGTCGGCCGGGGCACACCATGACCAGGAGGTCAGTCCTCGTCGGAGTCGGAGTCGGCAGGCTCCTTCGACGCGTCCGCACCGCCGCCCTCCAGCAGACGGGCCAGCTGACGGCCGACGATGCGCTTGAACTTGCGCTTCTGCGGCCGCGTACGGTCCAGCACCGCCACCTCCAGGCGCTCCGCGGGAATCTCCCGCTCGCTGCCGTTGGTGTCGCGGGACAGGGCCTGCACGGCCAGCTTCAGGGCCTCCGCCAGGCTCATGCCGTCGCGGTGGCGCTGATCCAGGAAACCGCTGATCTGCTCGGCGTTGCCACCCACCGCGACCGAGCCGTGCTCGTCCACGATGGAGCCGTCGTGCGGCAGCCGGTAGATCTGGTCGCCGTCGGGGGTCTCCCCGACCTCGGCCACCACCAGCTCCACCTCGTACGGCTTCTCGGCCGCCGAGGAGAAGATGGTGCCCAGCGTCTGCGCGTAGACGTTGGCCAGACCACGGGCCGTGACGTCGTCCCGGTCGTAGGTGTAACCACGCAGATCGGCGTAGCGGACACCGCCGATGCGGAGGTTCTCGTACTCGTTGTACTTGCCGGCGGCGGCGAAGCCGATCCGGTCGTAGATCTCGCTGAACTTGTGCAGCGCACGGGACGGGTTCTCACCGACGAACACGATGCCGTCGGCGTACTGCATGACCACCAGGCTGCGGCCACGGGCGATGCCCTTCCGGGCGTACTCCGCCCGGTCGGCCATGGCCTGCTGGGGTGAGACATAGAACGGCGTCGACACCGGTTATCCGTCCCTTTCTGTCATGGTCACTGGATCACCTCGAAAAGACCCGGGCCCGCACTCAGAGCAGGGCGGCCTTGGGGCCGTCCGGCTCCTCCAGCCGCCGCTGGAGCACCGCCCGGGCCAGCTCCGACGCCTCCTCCTCGGTGAGCCGGCGGAAGCCGTCCTCGGTGATCACGGTGATGATCGGGTAGATCCGGCGGGCGACATCGGGACCACCGGTCGCCGAGTCGTCGTCTGCCGCGTCATAGAGGGCCTGGACCACCAGCGTCGTGGCCTGCTCCTCGGTCAGATCGTCACGGAACAGCTTCTTCATCGCACCGCGCGCGAAGATCGAGCCGGAGCCCGTCGCGGCGAAGTTGTGCTCCTCGGAACGGCCGCCCGTGACGTCGTAGGAGAAGATGCGCCCCCGCTCCCGGTCCACGTCGTACCCGGCGAACAGGGGCACCACGGCCAGGCCCTGCATGGCCATGCCGAGGTTGGAACGGATCATCGTCGACAGCCGGTTGGCCTTGCCCTCCAGGGACAGCTGAGCGCCCTCGACCTTCTCGAAGTGCTCCAGCTCCAGCTGGAAGAGCTTGACCATCTCGACGGCGAGACCCGCCGTGCCGGCGATGCCGACCGCCGAGTACTCGTCCGCCGGGAACACCTTCTCGATGTCCCGCTGCGCGATCACATTGCCCATGGTCGCCCGGCGGTCACCCGCGAGCACCACGCCCCCGGGGAACGTCACGGCCACGATGGTCGTGCCGTGCGGTGCCTGGAGCACTCCCTGGGTGGGCGGCAGCTGCCGGTTGCCGGGCAGCATCTCGGGCTGGTGCTCCGAGAGGAAGTCCATGAAGGAGGAGGATCCTGGCGTCAGGAAGGCAGCTGGCAGACGCCCGGTGCTACGAGTGTTGGCTTCCACGCGTTTCCTTCCACGTATGCAGCAGCCCGCCTGATGACCTCGGGCTGATCCTTGAACTGCCCCAGTGCGGCATTGCAGCTGAAGCACAGTACGCCACGGACCCTACCCGTCTCATGGCAGTGATCCACATGTGCCGGCACAGCGGCCAGACATATACAGCAGACTCCGCCCTGCGAGGCTACGAGCGTGTCGCGCTCGGCTTCGGTGATGCCGTACTGCCGCTTCAGATGCCCCTGCCGTCCCTGGACGGCGCGGCACGCGTTGCAGCGCGTCGACAACCCGTCGGACGCGGTGGCGTTGCGATGCCATTCACTGTGCGGCTTGACCTCACCGCACGCCCGGCAGAGCTTGTGCCCGGCCGGAACCGCCACGACCTCGCGCACCGACTCGCCCATGGCCTCCCGGCGGCGCCGGTAGTACGCGGCGCTGTATGCGGCCACGCACTCCCGGCATCGCGGCTGAAGACCGTCACTCCGGTTCCTGTCCCTCGCGAACGCCCCGAGAGGCAGGTCCCGCTCACACCCCGGACAGTGCTTCGTCTCCGGCTCGCCAGCCACCCTCACCCCCCGCGATCTTCAATTCGAAGGTAAAGGCGCCCAGGCGACCTTTACTCGCCGCCTTTTTGCACAAAGCTTCGAACGAAATCCTCGGCGTTCTCCTCGAGTACGTCGTCGATTTCGTCCAGGACGGAGTCCACGTCGTCGCTCAGCTTTTCGTGGCGCTCCTTGAGGTCGCCCTCGGCCTGCGCGTCCTGCGTCTGCTCCTCGACCTGTTCCGTCGAGTGCGTGGCCTTCTGCTGACCGCCGCCGGTGTCCTTCGTTGCCATAACCCTCACCCCGCTCAGTTCGCCTGCCGATCGGTGATGATCAGACCCTACAAGCCGGGTCCGACATCGGCCCCGCAGTTTCTCCAACGTACGGGGGCCAACTCGATGATTCCCGGGCGGTGGGATTTCCACCCTGTCCGCCCGGGGCGGTACGAGTACCCGCTGGTCGCGGTCACCCGCCCGACAGAACCCTGACCAGGTCTTCCGCGGTGCGGCAGCGGTCCAGGAGCTCCTTGACGTGATTTCGCGTTCCGCGAAGCGGTTCCAGGGTTGGAACGCGCTGGAGGGAGTCCCGGCCCGGGAGGTCGAAGATGACCGAGTCCCAGGAGGCCGCGGCGACGTCGTCCGCGTACTGCTCGAGGCAGCGGCCGCGGAAGTACGCCCGGGTGTCCTCCGGCGGCTTCGTACGGGCTCTGTCGACCTCGGACTCGTCCAGGAGGCGCTTCATCCGCCCACGGGCCACCAGGCGGTTGTACAGGCCCTTCTCGGCCCGCACGTCGGCGTACTGGAGGTCGACGAGGTGCAGCCGTGCGGCGTCCCAGTCGAGGCTGTCGCGGCGGCGGTAGCCCTCCATGACCTCGCGCTTGGCGACCCAGTCCAGTTCGCCGGCGAGGCTCATGTGGTCGTTCTCCAGCCGGGTGAGGGTGTCCTCCCAGCGGCTGAGGACGTCCTTGGTCTGCTCGTCGGCGTCCGCCCCGTAGCGCTCCTCGACGTACTTGCGCGACAGCTCGTAGTACTCCATCTGCAGCTGCACGGCGGTGAGTGTGCGGCCGCTGCGGAGGGTGACGAGCCGCTTGAGGGAGGGGTCGTGGGAGACCTGGTGGAGGGTGCGGACGGGCTGGTCGACCGCGAGGTCGACCGCGATGAAGCCGTCCTCGATCATGGACAGGACCAGTGCGGTCGTGCCCAGCTTGAGGTAGGTGGAGATCTCCGAGAGGTTGGCGTCGCCGATGATGACGTGCAGGCGGCGGTACTTCTCGGCGTCCGCGTGCGGCTCGTCGCGGGTGTTGATGATGGGGCGCTTCAGGGTGGTCTCGAGGCCGACCTCGACCTCGAAGTAGTCCGCGCGCTGGCTGAGCTGGAAACCGTGCTCGTGCCCGTCCTGGCCGATGCCGACGCGGCCCGCGCCGGCGATGACCTGGCGGGAGACGAAGAAGGGCGTCAGGTGGCGCACGATGTCCGAGAAGGGGGTCTCCCGCTTCATCAGGTAGTTCTCGTGCGTGCCGTAGGAGGCGCCCTTGTTGTCGGTGTTGTTCTTGTAGAGGTGGATCGGCTGGGCGCCAGGGAGCTGTGCGGCCCGCTCGGCGGCCTCGGCCATGATCCGCTCGCCGGCCTTGTCCCAGAGGACGGCGTCGCGGGGGTTGGTCACCTCGGGTGCGCTGTATTCGGGGTGGGCGTGGTCGACGTACAGGCGCGCGCCGTTGGTGAGGATCACGTTGGCGAGGCCGATGTCCTCGTCGGTGAGCTGGCTGGCGTCGGCGGCCTCCCGGGCGAGGTCGAAGCCTCGCGCGTCCCGCAGCGGGTTCTCCTCCTCGAAGTCCCAGCGGGCCCGGCGGGCCCGGTGCATCGCCGCCGCGTAGGCGTTGACGATCTGGGACGAGGTGAGCATGGCATTGGCGTTGGGGTGACCGGGGACGGAGATCCCGTACTCCGTCTCGATGCCCATTACTCGCCGTACGGTCATGCGGCCCTCCTTGCCCGGCGGCACCCTCGGTCGTGGGCGCCGCTCGCGTACCGCTGGCGCTCCGGTGCGTGTGCGGTGCCCGTCCCCGCACTGCGCGACTCGGCGGTAGGAAAGAGCCTAGAACGCCTTTGCGCTGGTGGGGAGATCATTTGCGTCATTGCCTGCTCCGGTCGTGGCCAGAAAAACAGTCGGCTGCGGGTACCCGGTGAGGGCACCCGCAGCCGCCCCTGCTTTTACAGGTACTGACCGGTGTTCGCCACCGTGTCGATGGAGCGTCCGGTGTCCGCGCCCTGCTTTCCGGTGATGAGGGTGCGGATGTACACGATCCGCTCGCCCTTCTTTCCGGAGATCCGGGCCCAGTCGTCCGGGTTCGTGGTGTTGGGCAGGTCCTCGTTCTCCTTGAACTCGTCCACGCAGGCCTGGAGCAGGTGGGAGACGCGGAGACCCTTCTGGTTCTTGTCGAGGAAGTCCTTGATCGCCATCTTCTTGGCGCGGCCCACGATGTTCTCGATCATGGCGCCGGAATTGAAGTCCTTGAAGTAGAGGACTTCCTTGTCGCCGTTGGCGTAGGTGACCTCCAGGAAGCGGTTTTCCTCGGATTCGGCGTACATGTGCTCGACCGCGGTCTGGATCATGCTCTGGACCGTGGTCGCCTTGTCGCCCTCGTGCTCGCCGAGGTCGTCCGTGTGGAGCGGGAGGCGCTCGGTGAGGTACTTGCCGAAGATGTCCTTCGCCGCCTCGGCGTCCGGGCGCTCGATCTTGATCTTCACGTCGAGCCGGCCGGGGCGCAGGATGGCGGGGTCGATCATGTCCTCGCGGTTGGAGGCGCCGATCACGACCACGTTCTGCAGACCCTCCACGCCGTCGATCTCGGCGAGCAGCTGGGGGACGATGGTGTTCTCCACGTCCGAGCTGACACCGGAGCCACGGGTGCGGAAGAGGGACTCCATCTCGTCGAAGAAGACGATCACGGGGGTGCCCTCGCTGGCCTTCTCACGGGCACGCTGGAAGACGAGGCGGATCTGCCGCTCGGTCTCGCCGACGTACTTGTTGAGCAGCTCGGGGCCCTTGATGTTCAGGAAGAAGCTCTTGCCCGAGGCCTGGCCGGTGACCTCGGCGACCTTCTTGGCGAGCGAGTTGGCGACGGCCTTGGCGATGAGCGTCTTTCCGCAGCCGGGGGGGCCGTAGAGCAGGACGCCCTTGGGCGGGCGCAGCTCGTGCTCCTTGAAGAGGTCCGGGTAGAGGTACGGCAGCTCGACCGCGTCCCGGATGGCCTCGATCTGGTTGCCGAGGCCGCCGATGGCCTCGTAGCCGATGTCGGGGACCTCTTCGAGGACCAGCTCCTCGACCTCGCTCTTGGGCACGACCTCGTAGACGTAGCCGGAGCGTGGTTCGAGCAGGAGGGCGTCGCCGGGGCGGATGGTCACGTCCAGCAGCGGCTCGGCGAGCCGCACCACCCGCTCCTCGTCGGTGTGCCCCAGTACGAGGGCTCGCTCGCCGTCCTCGAGGATCTCCTTGAGGGTGACGATGTCGCCCACGCGCTCGAACTCCATGGCCTCGACCACGTTGAGCGCTTCGTTGAGCATGAGTTCCTGGCCGCGCCGGAGCTCTTCGAGCTCGACGCTGGGGCTGACGTTCACGCGGAGCTTGCGGCCGCCGGTGAAGATGTCGGCGGTGCCGTCCTCGTTCGCCTGCAGGAAGACACCGAAGCCGGCCGGCGGCTGTGCGAGCCGGTCGACCTCTTCCTTGAGGGCCACGATCTGGTCGCGGGCCTCGCGGAGGGTGTTGGCCAGTCGTTCGTTCTGGGCGGACACGCCGGCCAGGTTGGTCTGCAGCTCGACGATCCGCTCCTCGAGAATCCTCGTGTGTCGCGGAGAGTCGGCGAGCTTACGTCGCAGGACGGCGATCTCCTGCTCAAGGTAGGCGATCTGCCCGGCCGGGTCGTCGGACCCGCGTCCCGGGCGGATGCCGCGGTTCATGTCGTCGTCGTGGGCTGCCACGGTCCTCACCTCCTCCAAGGGGAGCTGGACGCTTCCAGACCCTACCTGGGTGGGTGTCGATTGAAACCCCTAGATCACAAAGACTGTCAAGGTGTGTCGTCGGTCACCCGGTGCGCTCTCCCTCGCACGGAGGGAATACCCACTCAACGTGATGCGGAAGCAGCTTGTTCCATGCATGGCGTGGTCAAAACCCTTCAGGAGTGGCCGGAGTTGTCCGCTCCGGACGTGGTGGGACCGTATGCGGACAGCACACAGGGCGCTCGTACGATCATCACGCAGAGCGACGGTTCGGGCGGTCGGTGTCACCATGGGCCCGGCCGGAAGCGTTCGTCCCCGGTTCGGGGCCCCCTCTCCCTGGTCGACCGCTCGTACCCGGGCCCACGGGAGAGGAAACCCCGAAGCGGTCGAACACGGCCGGAATGCGGGCGGAGGTAGGGTCGAGTGTGTTCAACAGCCGCTGGTGCGGACCCGGCTGGCGCGTGTGCCGCGGGTCCGTCCGGCGAATCGACGGCAGGAGAGATGACCGTGCAGCAGGAGGCCCCGGGCGGCGAGGCGCTGGAGGTCTGGATCGACCAGGACCTGTGTACCGGCGACGGGATCTGCGTCCAGTACGCCCCCGAGGTGTTCGAGCTCGACATCGACGGGCTGGCCTATGTGAAGGGCGCCGACGACGAGCTGCTCCAGGACCCGGGGGCGACGGTCCCGGTGCCGCTGCCGCTGCTCACGGACGTGGTGGACTCGGCCAAGGAGTGTCCCGGCGAGTGCATCCACGTGCGCCGGGTTCTGGACCGGGTCGAGGTGTACGGGCCCGACGCGGACTAGCCGCGGTTTTCAGACGCTGTGGGCCCCGGCCGACGTCGAGCGGAGGAAGGCGTTGCCGTTCCACCGCCACGTGGCCGGGGTCTTCACGTCGGGGCAGCAACTCGGCACGTCGTCCGAGGAGTAGCCGAGCAGGGTGGCGGACACGGTGCCGGCGCGTATCGCGAAGTCCGTGACGGTGAACCGGTCCTTGGGGTCGACGAGTGTGGCGACCACCCGGGCCGGGCCGCCGGCCGTGGGGCGGGTGAGGACGTAGACCGCGTCGGGCGGGGTGCCCATGGGTGCGTCGCAGTGCACCACGGCGACGGTTTCCGGCCTGCCGTCGCCGTCCAGGTCGCCGGTGGCCTTCTTGGCGACCAGGGCCTTCACCGGCCCGCACCGCAGCGGGAACTTCACGCCGGCCGTGCCGGGCGGCGCCGCGTCCGCGGGCGCGGACTTCGCCTGCGCGCCGGCGGCCGGCTGGGCGGCCGTGGCCGATCCGGGCTGGACGAAGGACGAGAGGGCCACGACCGCCGCGACGGCGGTGGCTGTGGCGACCCAGTGGATGGGCCGGGTGTGGGTGTGGGCGAGCTCCGGAACGGCGGATTGCTGCACTAGGAGTGTCTCCTGTGAGGGCTGTGCCGGTGGGGGTGGCCTGCATGGTGCCACACGTCACAGTGCGGGGGAACTGCGGGGTCCGGATTCCCGCGGCAGGCACGCCGGGACGGCTTCGCCGCGCAGGGGGCGGGGAACCTGGTGCCCTGTCAACGGACGGACGCCGTGGCCGAGTTCCCGGGATCGGTGGGGAACTCTGCCACGGCGCCGTTGCGTTGTGTCGGTGCGGGGGCCGTCAGCGGGCGGTGCCGCCGTCGGCGTTGGGTCCGGCGTAGTCCTCGCCGTAGGCACCCTTGGCGGGGCGGCGGCGGCGCATGGGCGGCTCGACGCCGTCCGCGAGGCGGCGGGCGGTGAGCAGGAAGCCGGTGTGGCCGATCATGCGGTGGTCCGGGCGGACGGCCAGGCCCTCGATGTGCCAGTTGCGGATCATGGTCTCCCAGGAGGTCGGCTCGTTGAAGCAGCCGATCTCCCGGATGGACTCCACGGTCCGGGCGAGCTGGGTGGTGGTGGCCACGTAGCAGCAGAGGATGCCGCCGGGCACGAGCGCCTTGGAGACGGCCTCCAGGCACTCCCAGGGGGCCAGCATGTCGAGGATGACGCGGTCGACGTCGGCGTCGGACAGGTTGTCCTGGAGGTCGCCGACCGTGAGCTGCCAGGCGGGGTGGGGGCCGCCGAAGTAGCGCTCCACGTTCTGCCGGGCGATGTCGGCGAAGTCCTCGCGGCGCTCGTAGGAGTGCAGCATGCCCTGGTCGCCGATGGCCCGCAGCAGGAAGCTGCTGAGCGAACCGGAGCCGACGCCGGCCTCCACGACGCGTGCGCCGGGGAAGATGTCGGCGAAGGCGAGGATCTGCCCCGCGTCCTTCGGGTAGACGACGGCTGCCCCGCGGGGCATGGACAGGACGTAGTCGGGGAGCAGGGGGCGCAGCGCGAGGTAGGCCACGTTGCCGGTGGTGCGGACAACGCTGCCCTCGGGAGCACCGATCAGTTCGTCGTGCGGGAAGGAACCCTTGTGGGTGTGGAAGTTCTTCCCGGCTTCGAGCGTGAACGTGTAGTGGCGGCCCTTGGGGTCGGTCAGCTGAACCTGGTCCCCGACCTTGAAGGGCCCGCGCCTGCGGGCGGCACCGGTCGGTTCGGACATGTGACCAGACTACCGGCAGCGGGACGGGCCGCCGACCACTAGCTGGGGCGGGCCATGGCCTTCACGAAGGCGCGCTCGACGTCGGCGGCGGAGAGCACGCCGTAGATCTCGCCGGTCTCCTCGACCACCAGGTACTCGGTGGCCGGGGTGGCCCGGAGGGCGTCCAGCAGCTCCTCCCCGGACAGTTCGGCGGAGACGCGCATGCCCTCGGTGAGGTCCTGGGCGAGGCCGCTGACGGCGACCCAGGGCCGGCGGTGCTCGGGTACGCCGACGATGGCGGACTCGCGCACCAGGGACATGGGGTGGCCGTGGGCGTCGACGACGACGAGGGCGCGGGCGCCGGCGGCGTTGGCGCGGCGCAGGGCCTCCGAGAGCGGGGTGTCGGTCTCGACGGGTACGGCACGCCGGGTGAGGGTGCGGGCGCGCAGTTCGGGGAGGTGCTCGCGCAGCCGGGCCATGCGCAGGCTGTTGCCGGCGCCGGTCCAGATGATCGCGGCGAGGATGGCGGCGAGCAGGGCGTCGGTGACGGTGTCCATGCCGCCGGTGTTCTCACCGCCGCCGCCGAGGGCGCCGGAGGAGTTGAGCAGCGGCAGGCCGATCAGGACGGTGACGGCGAGGGCGCGGCCCACCCAGGCGGCGGCGACCGTGCCGCTCATGGGCTTGCCGGTGATCTTCCAGACGACGGCGCGGAGCATGCGGCCGCCGTCCAGGGGGAGGCCCGGCAGCAGGTTGAAGATCGCCACGATGAGGTTGGAGACCATCAGGCCGGCCAGCAGCACGCCGGGGACGGTGCCGGGCTCGACGGGTTTCATGGCGAGGTAGAACAGCCCGGCGAGGACGAGCGAGAGCAGGGGACCGACGAAGGCGAGGACGAACTCCCGGCCGGGGGTCTCGGCCTCCTTCTCGATCTCGGAGACTCCGCCGAAGAACTGGAGCTGGATGCGGCGGACGGGCAGCTTGAAGCGGATGGCGGCGACCGTGTGGGCCAGCTCGTGGACCAGCACGGAGGCGTAGAAGGCGACCGCGAAGAACAGGGAGACCAGGTAGCGGGCGGCGCCCAGCTCGGGCAGCACGCGGTCGAGCTGGCCGCCGAAGACCCAGGTGATCAGGGCGGCGACGAGGAACCAGCTGGGCGCCACGTACACCGGCACGCCGAAGGGGCGGCCCATGAGGATGCCGCCGCCGGGCTCCTTCGGCCGCCGCGGCGGCTCCCCCTTGGCGATACCGGAGTGGGCGAGGGAACGGTGCCCGGAGGGGTCGGGGTGGGAATCGGCGCGGGGGTCGTGGTGGGGGCCGGTGTGGGGCTCGGCGCGCGGACCCGCGTGCGGCCCGGCGGGAGGGCCGGTGTGGGGCTCCGGGCCGGTGCCGGGGCGGTCGTCGGGGCCGGAGCTGTCGTCGGGGCCGGAGCTGTCATCGGGGCCGGGCCGGGCGTCGGGGCCGGGCGTACCGGATCCGTACGGGCCGGCCGGGCTGTCCGGGCCTTCTGTGCCGTCCCTGCCGTCCGTGCCGTCCGTGCTCTCTCGCCGATCGGGGACCTCGGAGCTGTCCTGGTGGTTCGTGCCGTCCCGCTCTTCGGCGCCGTCCGTGGGGTTCGCGGTGTTCGGGGCGGCGGCCGGGTGGGGACGGGGCGTCGGGGCGTCGCCGTCGGGGCCGTGGCCGGACGGCGGGGTGTGCGCGCGGGGGGCGGCCGGGCCGGGCGCCGGGGCCTGGTGGGGCTCCGGGCCGGGGCGGTCGGCGGGGCCGGTCGCCGGGGCCGTAGGACCTGCGGGGTGCTCGGCCGGCTCGTCGTCGCCGGACCGCGGCTGCCCGCTCGCGCCGCTCACGTCCACGGTGTCCCCTCGTTCGAAGCGTCTTCCGCACCTGCCGGACGGAAGGGTCTGTGGTCGATGGTATGCGGCCTTCGTGGCACGTTTCGCCCCGGCACCCCTTGAGTTTGCCCCGCGGTCGCGGGGCCACGCGGGCGGCGGCTGGGTCACTGTCAGTGGTGGGCCGTAAGGTCTGTGGACATGGACAGCAGCACCGAGGAGGCGGGAGCCCCGCCGAGCGGCCCCGAGCACACGGATCGGCCCGCGCCCGCGCCGGACCCGGCGGGTACGGCCGCGCCCGAGGCGGTCGCCGAGCGCGTCGCCGCCGCGCCCACCTCCCTGTCCCCCTCGCGGGCCGGGGACTTCATGCAGTGTCCGTTGCTCTACCGGTTCCGGGTGATCGACCGGCTGCCGGAGAAGCCGAGCGAGGCGGCGACCCGGGGCACGCTGGTGCACGCGGTGCTGGAGCGGCTGTTCGACGCGCCCGCCGGGGAGCGGACCGCACCGCGGGCCAAGTCGCTGATCCCGGGACAGTGGGACCGGCTGCGGGAGAACCGTCCGGAGCTGAGCGAGCTGTTCGCCGAGGATCCGGACGGGCAGCGCATGGCGCAGTGGCTCGGTGAGGCCGAGCGGCTGGTGGAGCGCTGGTTCACGCTGGAGGATCCGACGCGTCTGGAGCCGGTCGAGCGGGAGCTGTTCGTCGAGGCCGAGCTGGAGTCGGGGCTGCGGCTGCGCGGGATCATCGACCGGGTGGACGTGGCGCCGACCGGCGAGGTGCGGATCGTCGACTACAAGACGGGCAAGGCACCGCGTCCGGAGTACGCGGAGAGCGCGCTCTTCCAGATGAAGTTCTACGCCCTCGTGGTCTGGCGGCTGAAGGGCGTGGTGCCGCGGCGGCTGCAGCTGGTCTATCTCGGCAGCGGTGACGTGGTGACCTACGACCCCGTGCGCGCCGATCTGGACCGGGTGGAGCGCAAGCTGCACGCGCTGTGGGAGGCCATCCGGCAGGCGACCGAGACCGGGGAGTGGCGGCCGCGGCCGACCAAGCTGTGCGGCTGGTGCGACCACCAGGCCCGTTGCCCGGAGTTCGGCGGCACTCCCCCGCCCTACCCGCTGCCGGTGAGGGCGCCGGAGTCCGGGGGTGTGCCGCAGGGCAGAATGGGGCCGGACTAGCGAAGGAGTGTCACGTGGCCATCCGCGTCCTACTGGTCGACGACCAGCCCCTGCTGCGTACCGGTTTCCGGATGATCCTGGAGGCCGAGCAGGACCTCGCGGTCGTGGGCGAGGCCGGGGACGGCCTGCAGGCCCTCGATCAGGTGCGGGCCCTGCAGCCGGACGTCGTGCTGATGGACATCCGTATGCCGCGGATGGACGGGGTGGAGGCGACCCGGCAGATCACCGGCCCCGGCCGGGACGGTCCGGCCAAGGTGCTGGTGCTGACCACGTTCGACCTGGACGAGTACGTGGTGGAGGCGCTGCGCGCCGGTGCCAGCGGCTTCCTGCTCAAGGACGCGCCGGCCAACGAGCTGGTGCAGGCGATCCGGGTGGTGGCGGCCGGCGAGGCGATGCTGGCGCCGAGCATCACGCGCCGCCTGCTGGACAAGTACGCCACCCACCTGCCGTCCGGTGAGGAGCCCGTGCCGGACACCCTGCACACCCTCACCGACCGTGAGGTGGAGGTGCTGAAGCTGGTGGCGCGGGGGCTGTCCAACGCCGAGATCGCGGCCGACCTGTTCGTCAGCGAGACCACCGTCAAGACGCACGTGGGGCATGTACTGACCAAGCTGGGCCTGCGCGACCGGGTACAGGCCGCGGTGTACGCGTACGAGAGCGGGCTGGTGCGTCCCGGCGCCCAGTGAGGCCCGGTGGGCCGGCAGAACCCCGCGGCCGGTCCGGTGAGCAGGTTTCGGTGACAACGGCGAAGGGCGCCCCTCCCGGTCGGGAGGGGCGCCCTCGGCGCATGTGGCGTCAGCCGCTCACACCGGTCAGCCGCTCACGCCTCGGCCGAGCTCCCACAGCTGGAGCGTCGAGGAGGAGTTGAGGGCGTAGGAGACGCCCGTGATGTCGTCGCGTGCGGCGACGTACTGCTTGCCCTGCCACAGCGGCAGCACCGGGACGTCCTCGGCGACGATGTCCTGGATCTGCGTCAGGCTGCGGGAGGCGGAGAGCCGGTCGGCCTCGCGGCGGGACGCCGGGATCAGCGTGCGCTGGATCTCGGGGTTGGAGTACGGCGAGCCGAGGAAGTTGTCCTTGTCGAGGAAGGGCGCGAGGAAGTTGTCCGCGTCCGGGAAGTCGGGGAACCAGCCCATGCCGTAGACGTCGTACTGGCCCTTCTGCTCGGAGGGGCGGAAGGTCTCCCAGGGGTGGCCCTGGATGGTGGCGTCGAACAGGCCGCTGTCGTTGAGCTGCTTCTGCAGGATCTGGAACTCCTGCTTGGTGGCCGAGCCGTAGTGGTCGGTGGTGTAGTGCAGCGTCATCTTCACCGGGGTGGTGATCCCGGCCTTCGTCAGCAGATCCTTCGCCTTGGCGGCGCTGGGGTTGCCGTACTTGTTGAAGAACGAGTTGGAGTGGCCGGTGATGGTCGCCGGAACCAGCGAGTAGAGCGGCTCGGCCTGGGTGCCGTAGACCTTGGAGACCAGCTCGCCGCGGTTGATGAGCTGGGCCATGGCCTGGCGCACGGCCTTCGACTTCACGCTGGGCGCGTTGGTGTTGAAGGCGAGGTAGCGGATCTCCAGGCCCGGCATGTCGACGAGGTCGACGTTCTCGTCGGTGCCGGAGTCCAGCTTCTGGATCTGCGCGGGCGTCATGGCGCGGGTCATCACGTCGATGTCGCCCTTGTCGATCGCGGCGCCCATGGCGTCGGCGTCGGGGAAGGAGCGCAGCTCGACCTTGTCGTTGTTCACCGTCACCGAGCCCTTGTAATTGGGGTTCTTGGTGAAGGTGGCGCTGACGACCGCGTTGTCCTTGACGTCGGCCTGGAAGGTGTACGGGCCCGAGCCGTCCACCGCGAAGCCGTCGCGGAGCTTGTCCTTCGCGTAGTCCTTCGGGTTGATGATGCCCGCGACCGGAGTGGACAGCTTGTACGGGAAGGTGGCGTCGGCCGTCTTCAGGTGGAAGATCACCTCGCGGTCGCCCTGCGTCTCGATGGTGTCGATGGTGTTGAGCAGCGAGGCCACACCACTGTCGGCCTTGATGCGCAGGGCGCGCTCGATGGAGTACTTGACGTCCGAGGCGGTCACCGTGTCGCCGTTCGAGAACTTCAGGCCGTCACGCAGCTTGCAGGCGTAGCGCTCGCTGCCGCTGTCGGTGAAGCCGCAGCTCTCGGCGGCGTCCGGGACCGGGTCCCCCTCGCCCTTGGGCTGGGCCATCAGGGTCTGCACCGTCTGGCGCAGGATGTTCCAGGTGCCGACGTCGTAGGCGTAGGCCGGGTCGACGGGGGCGGGGGCGTCCTTGGTGGCGGTGAACCGGTCCGTGGTACCGACGACGATGGCGTCGCCGCTCTTGCTCCCGCTGTCCGACCCGCCGCACGCGGCGAGAACCGGGGTGAGCAGACCGACCACTGCCGGCAGCACCAAAGTCTTGCGGTTCATGCGGGAGTTTCTCCAGAGCTGTTCGGGTCCGTGTACCCGGCATGCATGGGTGGTGCGGCGGATCACGGGAGTTCTCGGCGATGTTCTCGGCGATGAGATTAGACCGCGTCCGCAGGAGGGTTCACAGCCGCGCGAGTTGACCCCTCATCACGCAGCGAAACCAGGTGTGGACACACCGAAAACCCGACAGCGGCAGGATTAGTGCAGCATCCCATGAATCGGGACACAAGGAGCGGCCGATCCTCGCCGAACGGGCCCTGCCAGCACACTCGGCGAACGTTGTCGAGGCCCACCGGGGTGGCGAACGTCACACACCCCAACTGTGCGGGGAGTCAGTGGAATTCGGCCGGTCGGCTTGCCGCGAATTCCGCCGGGGTGTACTTGCGCGGAAATCTGTCCAGGACGGCCAATGGGCTTGGCACGCTGAGTGAACGGCTAGCGCTTTTCCGTCATCAGACCGCGCAGGAATGCCAGGTCGACCTCCTCCAGGGAGGTGACCACGGTGCGTCCCTCGGCCGGGCCGATAGGGGCCACGGACGGCACGGCGACGACCCGGCAGCCGGCGGCCTCGGCGGCGGCGACGCCGGTGGAGGTGTCCTCGACCACGGCGCATCTGGCCGGATGTGCGCCGAGTCCGGCGGCGGCGAGCAGGTACGGGTCCGGGAAGGGCTTGGTGCGCGAGACCTCGTCGCCGGCCACGGACAGGGCGAAGTGGTGCGTTCCCAGCACGGAGAGCACTCGGTCGATGATGCGCCGGTGGGAGGCGGAGACCAGGGCGGTGGGGATGCCGTGCTCGTGGAGTTCGCCGAGCAGACGGGCGGCGCCCGGCATCAGCGGCAGGGCGTGGCCGATACGCTCCTCGAAGCCGTCGTTGAGCAGCACGGCGAGTTCGGCGAGGGTGATGTCCGCCCCGGTGGCCTCGATGAGGAAGCCGGCGCTGCGGGTCATCGGGCCGCCGACCACGATGTGCCGCCAGGACTCGTCCAGGGTGTGACCGAGGGCGGCGAAGACCTCCACCTCGACGTCCCACCAGAAGCCCTCGGTGTCCACCAGGGTGCCGTCCATGTCGAGGAGGACTGCCTGCAGGGCGGAACCTTCGGCCGTACGGGTTCCGAGCGCGGGGACCGTGCTGGTCATCCGGGCGCACCTCCTTGGGGGACGATCAGGCCGGTTCCCGTGCGGGGAACCGGCCTGCAGTGGACCGACCAGTGTACGTCTCCGGCGCCCGAAGCGCCTCGTTTATCCCGCGCGCCCGGGGGTACCCCTGAAATCACCCCCGGCGCAGGCCAGAGGGCCTTTGAGGTGCCCGCGGCCGGCGTCCGGGTGACGGACGGCACAGCTCTCCCGCGCGTGGGCGACCGGGGCGACTCGCGCACGGTACGCCCCGGCCCGGCGGGCGGATCCCGCCGGGCCGCCGGAGGGTTCAGCGGGCGTTGAAGTACTTCGCCTCGGGGTGGTGGATCACGATCGCGTCCGTGGACTGCTCGGGGTGGAGCTGGAACTCCTCGGACAGGTGGACGCCGATCCGCTCGGGTTCCAGCAGGCCTGCGATCTTGGCGCGGTCCTCCAGGTCCGGGCAGGCGCCGTAGCCGAGGGAGAAGCGGGCCCCGCGGTACTTCAGCGAGAACATGTCCTCGATCTCGGCCGGGTCCTCGCCGGCGAAGCCGAGTTCGCCGCGCACCCGGGCGTGCCAGTACTCGGCGAGGGCCTCCGCCAACTGGACGGACAGGCCGTGCAGTTCGAGGTAGTCGCGGTAGGCGTTGGCCTCGAAGAGCCTGGCCGTCTGCTCCCCGATGCGGGAGCCGACGGTCACGACCTGGAGGCCGACGACGTCGGTCTCCCCCGACTCCTCCGGGCGGAAGAAGTCGGCCAGGCACAGGCGGCGGCCGCGGCGCTGGCGCGGGAAGGTGAAGCGGGTGCGCTCGTTGCCCCGCTCGTCCAGGATGATCAGGTCGTCGTCCTTGGACACGCACGGGAAGTAGCCGTAGACGACGGCCGCTTCCAGGAGGTTCTCGGTCTGGAGCCGGTCCAGCAGGCCGCGCAGCCGCGGGCGGCCCTCGGTCTCGACCAGTTCCTCGTACGAGGGCCCTTCTCCGGTGCGGGCCTGCTTCAGTCCCCACTGGCCCTTGAACAGCGCGCCCTCGTCCAGCCAGGAGGCGTACTCCCTGAGCTGGATGCCCTTGATCACCCGGGTGCCCCAGAACGGCGGGGCGGGGACCGGGTTGTCGACGGCGACGTCGGAGCGGACGTGACCCTCCTCGGGGCGCTCGGCCGGCTCCGCGGGGGCCGTGGCCCGGACCCGGCGCTGCTTCAGCTCGGGGAGCTTCGCGCCGGGCACGCCCCGCTTGACGCCGATCAGGGCGTCCATCAGGCGCAGCCCCTCGAACGCGTCGCGGGCGTAGCGGACCTCGCCCTCGTAGATCTCGTGGAGGTCCTGCTCGACGTACGCCCGGGTCAGGGCGGCGCCGCCGAGGATGACGGGGAACCGGGCGGCGAGGCCGCGCTGGTTCAGCTCCTCCAGGTTCTCTTTCATGATCACGGTGGACTTCACCAGGAGTCCGGACATGCCGATCACGTCGGCCCGGTGTTCCTCGGCGGCGTCCAGGATCGCGGAGACCGGCTGCTTGATGCCCAGGTTGACGACGTTGTAGCCGTTGTTGGACAGGATGATGTCGACCAGGTTCTTCCCGATGTCGTGCACGTCGCCGCGCACCGTGGCCAGCACGATCGTGCCCTTGCCGTCCGCGTCCGACTTCTCCATGTGCGGTTCGAGGTAGGCGACCGCCGCCTTCATGACCTCCGCGGACTGCAACACGAACGGCAGCTGCATCTGGCCGGAGCCGAACAGCTCACCGACCACCTTCATGCCGTCCAGCAGGGTGTCGTTGACGATGTCGAGCGCCGGACGGTCCTTGAGCGCCTCGGCCAGGTCGGCCTCCAGGCCGTTGCGCTCGCCGTCGATGATCCGCCGCTTCAGCCGCTCCTCGAGCGGCAGCGCGGCCAGTTCCTCGGCCTTGCCAGCCTTCAGGGACTTCGCGGTGGCACCCTCGAACAGCTGCATGAGCTTCTGCAGCGGGTCGTAACCCTCGGCACGGCGGTCGTAGATCAGATCGAG
>NZ_JBVJTD010000021.1:128534-158906 GCF_055605965.1 Streptomyces sp. NPDC037126 | reverse complement strand
CGCAGGAAGGCCCCGGTGGAGTCGCTGATGCCGCTGCGCCTCGCGCGTTACGGCGTGCCGCTGGCGGAGACGGCTCCGGCGGGCCTCGCGGCGGCCGGACTCGAAACGGTGTTGCTGCCGACGGTGGAACCGGTACTGGTACAGCAGTGGCAGGCGCCTGCCTTGGAAGTCGCCGCCGAACGGGTCGACCGCTCGCTGGACCGGCAGGGTGTCGCAAGCGCGGGGGAGAGGGACGCCGTATACATGGCGGCGGTGTCGGTCGAGGCCGGTCCTACTGCAGCTGACGCGGACGGCAACGGGCGTGCTTTCGCGGAGCGAGTCACTCAACCCGATGTGACCCAGGAAGACGAGACCGACGATGTGTCCGCCTCCGGCCCCGAAGAGTATTCCGCTTGGGACGACTACTTCTTCAGTGCCTGGCGTACCTACGCCGAGGAGAACGGCGGCTATCCGGATGCGGCTGCTCTCGCCGCGTTCGTGTACGAGCGTGATGGCATCACGGTCGCACCCGGTCGGCCGGTCGCCGCTGACGATCTGCTGGAGTACGTCGCCGCGTTCCGTCGGAGAGGCCGTTCCGGCGAGCACGACGCCGACGGTCAGCTGTGGTCCGACACGGCCGATGACAGCCCGGAGGTGGTGCAGGGGGAGGAGCGAGACACCGAGGGCGCCGAGGATGAGGCGTCTCTGGCCGAGGCAACGACGCAGGGCATGTCTTTGACCGTTGTCGACCGCTACTACCTCGCGTGGATGGAGTATCAGACTCAGCGCGGCGCCGAACCCACGGCCGAGGAGATGTCGGCGTTCCTCGCGGCAAAGGGGTTGTTCGGAAGGGGCCGCAGGCCGGTGAGCCCGTCCACGCTGCGCAGGTACCCGCTGCAGTTCCGCACCTACAACGTATGGGCGGAACACCGGTTGCGCACCGAGGTCCCCTCCGGTGAGGCGGTTGCGCAGGACTGCGTGGGACGCGGTATCACGGGGCAGTACAACAGACCCATCAGCCCGTCCCAGATCGAGGGACAGGCTGCGGACTTCGAACGACGCTGGGCCGTGCTCGCCGAGCTTCGGGCAGACCCCCGGGCGTAGCGTCGTGACCTGACCGCCGGCCCGGTGGCCAAGCCGGGGTGAGTGTGAAAAAGCCCAGGTCAGAGGGCAATTGCGCAGCTCCGAAGAGCATTGCGCAGCCCCCTGCGTACAGGTGCGCCCGCGGCAGCGGCGAGAGGTGTGCTTCCTCGGGGCGCGCCGGGCCTCAGGAGGAGTCGGGCAGACGGTCGGCGCTCTCGCCGAGCACGTCGATGGCGCGCTTCAGCAAGGGAGTCAGTTCGGCCGGGTGCCACAGGACCGCGTACTCCAAGCTGGCCGGAGAGTCCACCGGTAGCCAGACCAGGCCGCGGGGAAGGTGGTCGGCGTACGAAGCCGGCTGGAGCATGATGGCATCGCGCTGGAGCAGTTGTGGGTACGCCAGGCTCAGCCAGACCTCGTGGAGAGCGGGCCTGGGGTCGAGCGAGCGGGCCATCTCCTGGGTGGCCCGCCACTGCGCCGGGAACTCCGAGCGCGGCCAGCAGAGCCAGTCCCAGCCGCCCAGGTCGGAGACCTTGACCTGACCGGCATGCGCAAGGGGATGTTGTTTCCCGACGACTGCGCAGAGCGGCTCATGGCCGAGCTGCCGTCTGCCCAGGTCTTGGCCGGAGCCCTTCGCCGCCAGGCCGACGCCGAGGTGCACCGCACCGTCCAGCAGCGCGGCCCGCAGGGACCTCTCGGTGTGCTCGATGTTGCGCCACTGAAGCTTCAGGCCCTGACGGTCCCACAGGGCCGCGGCATCGGGGAGCAGTCGGCAGGCGGCGCTCGGAATGTGTCCGATGCGGATCACACCGTGCCCTGCGGCTTCGGCCTCCCGGGCGGCCGTCCACGCGTGGTCGAGCGCGGTCAGCGCGGGACCGATTCGGTCCCGGAACACGACGCCGGCCGGAGTGAGCTCGACACGCCGCGTGGTGCGCGCGAACAGCTGCACCTTGAGATCGCCTTCCAGCGCGCGTATCCGAGACGAGACCGCTTGCTGCGACAGGAACAACCTGGCGGCCGCTCGGGTGAAGTTCAGCTCCCGCGCCACTTCGAGGAATGCCCGGAGCAGGCGCACATCCAGATGATCTATACCGGTCAAGGCTGTGCTCCTGAGCGGACAGACGTTGATCCGCTCACCTCCGGAGAGCCCGGAAGAATCGCGGTGCCGGGGTGGCGCACTCATGGTGGCACGACCGGTGATCGCCCCGGCCAGGCCTTCGAGGCAGGTTCGGTACGAACGGCTGCCCTGTCGGTCATGCCCGGACGGGTGCATTCCGGGTCACGCGGCACATTGACACGCGCGATGGGTGAACGGAGTTCGGTGGGGGAGCGTGGCCCTTCCGGTCGGGTCCCGCAAGGCCGGATCGGAGCCGTCAAAAGGGCGCGATCGGAGACTGTCCGAGCAGGAGCACGGGGCCTTTTGTCGCGGTGCGCGGCCGACGTGTACGCGCAATGACATCGATTCGTGGTGTGTGGAGCGGCGGGGCAGCATCACCCCGACGAACCAGGTCACCCACCCCGTCTTCAGACGTAACGTGCTGTCAGGGCTTGGCAGGGTCGTCCTTCAGTGAAGTCGGTCCTCCCACAAGGCGGTGATCCGAAGGGGAAGAGACCTTGCCCGTTGGCATGGGCTTTCGGGAGGTTCGGCCCGCTCGGTCAAGGGACAGCGGCTGGCTAGGGCCCCGGCTCCACGACCCGTACCCCTCCGCTCCCCCCGACCCGGGGATCGGTCGCATCCCGACATGAGAGGAATCGATTCATGGGCAGCAGGAAGAGGAAGAGCAGGAAGCGGCTGGGCATCGCCGCTGTCGCCGGCTGCGCGACGGTGGCCGTGGTGCCCGCGTTCCTGGCCGTCGCACACGGCGCGACGAAGCCGAGCCAGAAGGTCGCGGTGCCGGCCTACATATATCCCGCCTCCGGAAGCTGGCAGGCCTTCGGAGGCTCCGGTCGCAAGGCGGACCTGCTCGTGGCCAACCCGAACAGCGGACCGGGGACGGGCAGGGACGCCACCTATGCCAGTGCCATCAAGAAGGCGCACAGCCAGGGTTCCAAGGTCATCGGATATGTGGACACCGGCTATTTCGGCACCACCGGCTGGATGGCGCCGGGCGCCGGCAGTTCCTCCAGGAGCGCATGGCTCAGGACGATCGAGAAGAACATCGACATCTGGTACTCGTCGTACGGCAGCTCGGGGCTCGGCGGCATCTTCTTCGACGACGCCCTGAACAGGTGCGGCCCCGGCACGGGCAGCACACAGTACGTCGATCTCTACAAGAAGATCAGGGCTTATGTGAAGGCCAAGAACAGCGGTGCACAGGTCGTCATCAACCCGGGCACGGGGACCGACAAGTGCTACGCCGACGCGGCGGACACCGTGGTGACCTTCGAGGGCAGCTACGCCCAGTACCGGACGTTCAAGCCCCAGTCCTGGGAGAAGTCCGCCGATCCCTCGAAGATCTGGCATCTGGTCTACGAGACCCGCAAGTCCCAGATGGCCAATGCGATCTCCCTGTCGAAGCAGCGCAACGCGGGCTACGTCTACGTGACCGACGACAACAACACGCCCGCCAATGGTGAGAGCTGGGGAAATCCCTGGGACACGGTGGCGTCGTACTGGGCACAGGAGGTCGGCGCCGTCTCGCGTGGCTGACCGCCACGCCCGCACGCTCCGCGACCAGGAGCCGCCGGGCACCGGCCGCGACGCGGGCGGTGCCCGGTCCGGCATGTCTGCCGGGGCCGGCCTGCGTGCCGGTGACCAAGCGCTTGCATACCCCACCTCGGGGCGGGAGAGGGGGCGCTCCCGCGCGGCGTCGAACAGCGCCCCCGGCCCGGGCCTCCACGGCCCGCACCGAGGTCAGCGCCCGCTCCCTCACGCACCCCTTGGTGCGACCCCAGGGTTTTTCCCCGGTCCGCCGAGCGCCCGCTCGCGTGAGTCTGGGCAGTGAAGTGCGCCGGTGGCCGTTCGAACGGCTGCGCTCCGGGACCGCATCACGGTCTCGGAGTGTGGCTCCCCGCCGACGACACGTCAGCACTCAGACGGGACATTGAATGTGGCAATTTCAGCGAGGTGTGAATCTCGGCGCTCTGGCAGAGACGAACACCCGGCGAGCGCGTACGGCCCGTGCCGGTGGCCCGGCAGGCCCCGCAGCACCCCGAGGACGTGCTGGAGCAGCCGGTGAGTGACGGCGCACGCGACGCGCGTATCTCGGTGATCCTCACGCTGCTCGCCCAGCGAGGAGAGCTTCAGGTCCGGTTCCTGCCCGCCCTCCTCGGTGTCTCGGGACCCACGGTCCGCCGGGACCTGGCGGTGATGGAGGAGAAGGGGCTCATCCGGAGGTCGTACGGGCGCGTGGCGGCGGCACGCCGCAGCGCGGAACTGCCGGTGAGTCTGCGCCGGTCCCAGAACACCGAGGCGAAGCGCCGCATCGGAGCCCTGACCTGCTCTCTGATACCTTCCCGCCCCCTCACCGTGGCGCTGAGCGGCGGCAGCACGGTCGGCTTCGTCGCCGGCCTCCTGGCGGGCCGGACCGATCTCACGGTCGTGACGAACGGCCTCGACACGGCGACGACCCTCGCGTCACGCCAGCTGGTCGACGTAGTCGTCACGGGCGGAACGGCAAGGCCGTTGTCCAACGACCTCGTCGGCAACTCCGCGGAGCGGTCGCTTCGCACGTACCGCTTCGACTTCGCGGTGGTCGGGGCGGACGGGATCAGCCCCGTCGCGGGATTCACCCAGCACAGCAGCAGCGGGGCGAAGGTCACCCGCATCATGCTGGAGCAGGCGAAGCAGCGGATCGTCGTGGCCGACAGCTCGAAGCTGGGCCGTGCCTACTCGGCGAAGGTCGCCGATCCGGACGCGGTGCACACCGTGGTCACCGACTCTCACGCGAACACGGACATGATCACGTCGCTTCGCCGGCTCGGCCTGAACATGATCGTGGTGGCCCTCCCGCCGAATGCCAAGTCCGTGCGGCGCTTCGCCGTCTGATCGACAGGCCACCGCGTGCCGACCGGTGCGGGGGGTAGGGACTGCTTCCGCCGCGCTCGCCCCGCCGATGCGCGCCTTGCCGCGGGCGGGCGTGAAGGGGCCCGCCCCTGACCGGATCCTAGCCGCCGGCCGCCGCCGTGGGGGATGGCCCGGTGTTCACGGACGCCTATTGCTCATCGGAGGCGCGCAGTTGGGCGGCCGCGGTGAAGCCGGGGACAGCGGATGACCGAGGACGCCGGCCCACCCCTGGGGGACCGGACGGGTCCCGGCGAAGCACGTTGACGGCCGGGGCCTCGGTGACGGCCGGGCCGGCCTCGTGGGCGCGGCCCGGAAGCGGCGCGGTGACCACGACGTCGAGGGACGGCCTGAGTTCACTGCCGAGTGCGGACCAGATCTCCGCGAGGGAGCGGGACGCCACCGGCGCGGCGGAGGTCGACAGCGGAACGGCGAGGTCCAAGGCCCCGAGGGAGCCCGGCAGTTCGCCGGGGAGCAGTAGCTCGTGCGAGGTGAACAGGGACAAGAGGGAGGCCAGCAGCCGGTGTTCCTCCCGAGGCTGCCCGGCCCAGACACTCATCAGGTACGACAGCTGGAACCAGTGGGGCTGCGGCCGGCGTTTGACGACCCGCCCCTCCTCCACCACGGGCACATAGCCGTGCTGCCGTCGGCTCACGTCCTCCCGCACGTCGTACAAGTAGGCGTTGACCACGGGCCCCTTGCGGCGGGCGGCCCAGGCGCTGGTCGGCATCTCGAAGGAGACCTCGACCTCCGAGTCGGCCAACGCGCCCCGGACGAGCAGCTTGTGGAGGGCATCGTCCACCTCGTGGATCACGTCGTTCTCCCCTCGCTGCCGCTCGTGGTACCGGGATCCGCTCCGTCCCGGGTGATCCTGCCGGAGTATCCGTGCCCCGGTGGGCAGGGTGGGGACGGCACCCGGGCATGCTCCGCTGCCCGAACGGGGTTCACTGCGGCCGGATCGCCCTTGCGGCACGGCTGCCGGTCCGCGAGCGGCAGCGTCCGAAAAAAGGCGGCTTTTCTGGTACGCCAGATCTGGGCATTCCGAAGGCCAATATGCCGGAACGTGGCGCATCGTATGCGCACACGATTTCCTCAAGTTGCGCTCATGTAGGAACTCTTTCTCGGAATCGGAGTGCATCGTTAGTTCCATGCGACAAGAAAATCGGTACACGGCGGCGGGCCGGAGGCCGCCGGAAGCGGGGCGTCGGATCGTTGTCGCCGCCGATGGCGAGGCCGCGCGGGTCGTCATGCGCCGCCTTGAGGGGGCGGGTCATGACGTGGAGCACGTCGGCGACGGCTCCGCCGCCCTGGCCCGGGTCCTGGCGGACCCGTGCGACCTGGTGCTTCTCGACCCCGACCTGCCCGGCACGGGCGGCCTGAACCTCTGCCGGCGGCTGCGGGCGCTCGGTACGTGGCCGGTCATCATGCTGACGGCGCGGGACGGCGAGCAGGACCGCATCGCCGGCCTGGAGGCCGGTGCCGACGACTACGTGACAGAGCCGTGCAGTCCACGCGAACTGGAGTTGCGCGTCCAGGCCGTGCTCCGCCGGAGCGGCCCGGCGGGGCGCCCGCAAAGGGCCTGCTGCCCGCAGCTGGTCCTGGAGGAGTTCAGCCACAGCGTTGTCAAGGGTGGTACAGCCTTCCCTCTCACCGTTCGCGAGTTCGGCCTTCTGACGCATTTCATGCGCCATCCTTGTCGCACTCACAGCAGGGAGGAACTGATGCGTGCTGTCTGGGGCTGGGATCACGGCGATCCCTCCACGGTGACGGTCCATGTCCGGCGACTGCGGAGCAAGATCGAGGACGACCCGGCGCGTCCACGGCACATCCAGACCGTCTGGGGGGCGGGCTACCGGTTCGACCCTTTCGGGCACTCGGGCGCTGATCGACCCGGCGCGGGGGCGGCGTGTCGTTCTCGGCGGGGGAGAGAGTGTCTAGCCTTCAGGACTTGTGGGCGCGGACCACTCCCACCGCTCCGGGACCTCGCCGTTGGGTGAGACCGCGTAATTAGTCTTACGGTACGGGGCGGGCGCGAGACATCTGCGTCCAAGTCCCGTATGGATAACCTTGGTTGAACCGGTTCACAGCGACGGCAGGACACGAAGCGGCGAGTCCCGGCGCCGTGTCCGGATCGCGGAGCCGTCGCTCAGCGGGCCGAGGAAAGGAGAACGCCGAGCATGCACGACCCAGCAGCGACACCGCTCGACACCGCGCAGACCCCGACGAACGAGCCCGGACGTTCTCTGAGCCCCTCCGGGCCGGGCGGGGGCGTGGTGGAGCGGTGGCTGTCTTCGTTGTGCGTGGACAGAATCGCCGCCGAGCCGGACGTGGTCCGGGTGACCGGGGAGGACACGGACCGCTGGTCCGAGCACTGGCCGCACAACACCCAGCACGTCGTCTGCTTCGTCGCTTCCGGACGGTGCCAGGGCACGGTCGGACGGGAGCATGTGGTGATCGGTGCCGGCGGGGTCCTCTGGGTGCACCCCGGCACGCCCGCCCGGCTGCGGGCCCCGGAGCGGGGCACGTCCCTGGTGCACCGCCTGCGACTGACGCACGACCCCGTGGTGGACCCCTTCGCTGGATCGTTTCTACTCGCCGACGGCGTATGGGAGGCGAAGGGAGTGCTGTCGCAGCTGTCGCACGAGCTGCTGGGCGGCCCGTACGCGAGCCTGCGCGACGAGCGGGTCCGAGGACTGCTGACGGTGCTGTTCACCTCGGTGCTGCGGGCGGCCGACCACCAGGACGTCCCGGGGCGACTGAGCGGGGCGGCGCGGCAACTCATCACGGAACTGGCCGACCGGCGCATTCATGAGCGCCTCCGGGCCGCGGACCTCGCCGACGCGGTCGGCCTCACCCCCGACTACTTCACACGCGTCTTCCGCCGTACCTTCGGCATGCCGCCCAGGGAGTGGCTGATGCGCCGTCGCGTACGGCACGGAGCCTGGGCTCTGGACACCGGCGACGCGTCCATCACACAGGTCGCCCACACACTGGGGTATCCCGACCCGTTCCTGTTCAGCCGTCAGTTCAAGCTGGTCATGGGGGTGTCACCGCAGACCTATCGCAGGAGGCAGGGGCGTGACTTCGACACGTCGGCCCCGCTGGTGGACCGCGAGCCCTCGTGGACCTGCCGTGCGGCGGACAAGGAGGACGGGCGGGCCGTCAGGAGTCCACGAGCATCCCGTCCCTGAGCCGGGCGATGCGCGCCGTGTGCTCCTCCAGCCGCCGCTTGGCGCTCTCGGCCCAGGTGAAGAAGCGCGCGGGCACACAGGCACGGGACGCCCTGACGCACAGCTCCTCCAACTGCGCCTGGAGGCCGACGGCCAGCGGCCACACCTGCGCCAACTGGTCCTGCAGGGCGGTGGGAGAGGTGCCCGTCGCCGGCTCGCCCGTCGGCACGCCGAGATCGCTCAGGCGCCGCTCCAGTTCCGATGCCTCCTGCAGCACCGAGTAGGCGCGCTGCAGGTCCAGCAGGGACAGACGGTTTTCGATCAGCTCCGAGGCGAGGCGGTCCACCCGGCCCGACGCGCAGGTCCTCGTCTGCCCCGTCCCGCTCACCGAGACGACCTGCGCGGTGAGATGCTCGACCCGCGATCCGACGCTTCGCAGGCGTCTCCTCGCGTGCGGTATGTGATCGCTCGGCAGTCGTGCGTCGGCCAGCCTGATCCACTCGTCCGCCAGGCGTTTGGTCGTCTGCCGGATCTGAGCTGTGATCTTGTCGAACTCGTCGCCGTGCACGAAGCCTCCTGTCGCATCGGCTGTCGCCGACTTGGTGAGAGCGCGATCAATGCCGCCCGTACCGGACCGGTTACGGGGAGCGGGCAGCGCATACCAGTCTCATTCGCTCGTCCGGGTCCGCTCCAGAAGTGAACGGGCACCCCTATGGGCACCGCCCGTGAGTGCCCGTTCGGCGGCCCTCCCGGGCACCCGGCCCGACGGGTGCGGGAACCCCGTACGAGACCGCCGGCGGCCTCCTGAAGCGGCTTCGCCGGGGCCGGGAGGCGGCGCCGCCCATGCCGGTGAGTCTGTTCGCAAGGCCCGGCGGCCGCCCGGGAAAGCGACTCGGGTGGTGATTCGCCCTGTCACCGATGCGGGGCCTATTCGCACGGCGGGAGGCAGGGATCGCAAAGACCGCGCGGACAGTCTGCGGCACCGGCTGGGAATTGTCACCGGCCGTGCCGCCGTGCCGCACCCTTCCGCGAGGAGATCGGCGCAACGACCTCGACGCGTCGTTGAATTGTTGACGAACTGGCGGTTGTGGGGGAGAAGTCGTGGCGTGGAACCGGTGGAATCCCGCACGCGCCGTACGCCTTTGCAGGGTCGGCCGGGTGCCGGCACCGGCGGGAATCGACGCCGTCCCGCCTGCGAACCGGTTTCCCTTGACGAGCGCGAAACCGGTGTTCCGCCCGGGTGGGAGGGCTCCGGGTCCCGTGTGCGGGCGGTGCGGGTGGGCGGTGCGGCGACCGGCGGGTAGTGCAGGGAATTATGCCCGAAAGCGCATGGCGCACATTCTTCCGCGCCGGGCGGGTCAATGGGCGGAGACGTCGTTGGCCCACGCATCCGATTGTCCGGGTGCGTCGTCCCGTAACCGTTTGCCGCCGGTCGGGGTGGGTGAAGTCCCTTTCCGGGGGCGGACGTTCGCTGTGCCGGAGGAGGCCGAAAGGGGCCTCCGCGGTCGAACTCCGGAAAGCGATCGGGCACGGGCCGTCGTTGTGCGCATTGCGGTGGCGTGAAAATATGACGGTCGTCGATTTCTTTCCCTTTCCCGGCGCCCTTCGCGCAACCGCCTCGTAACCTCCGTCGTACTTGTCCGCAGGCCGGAATCACAGTGCCCCCGATAGCATTCCGCCACCGCCGCGTGAGCAGCGACCTCGACCTGATCAAGGCCGCGCGCACAGGGGAGGCCTCTTCCTTCCAGCACCTCTGGCTCCGCCACGTCGTCGCCGTCGAGGCGTACGCGTCGACGTGCGCACCCGCCTCCGGCGGGATACAGGACCTGGTGCTGTTCGCCTACCAGGAGTTGCGCCGGCGGATGGACGCACCGGACCGGATCGGCAGCCGGCGCTACGACGGATTCGTGCGCCTGCAGTTGCTGGAACTGGTGCGGACGCGTGCCGTCCAGGCCGGTGTGAGCGGCCCGGCTCACCCGAGCAGGTTCCATCTGTGGGTCTATTCGGGGGCCATGTGGTCGATGCGGGACGACCGGCAGCTGTGCGACGCCTTCGACCGGCTGGGCCCCGTCGACCAGAGCCTGCTGTGGCACTGCCTGGTGGAGCGCGACAGCGCGTCCGAGATCGCCGAGATCACCGGTGTCGCCGTGGACACCCTCGGGGCACGCCTGGCCCTGGCGCGCCGCAACTTCCGCCAGATCCGGATGAGGATCCACCTCGCGCGCCGGGACTGCGCCGACTGTCTGAGCGCCGTCGGCGGCATCGGCGCCATCGTCCACGGCGCGCAGGCGTCCCCGGACGTCCGAGGGCTCTCCCTGTGCCAGAACTGCGACGAGGTGTACACCGACCTGGTCCACCTGGACGACTGGCTCGTCGGCCAGCTGCCCGCGCGGATCCTCGGCTGGTGGCCGGGCGACGAGTACCTGCGCAACAAGGCCGCCGCCCGGCAGTCGGCCGCCGTCGGCGCGCCCCCGCCGGCCGCAGCCGCCGTGCCACGGCACGGACGCAAAGCCCCCCAGCACGCCCGGAAGGGGCCCGCCCGGCGATCCGGCGTCCCCAGGACCGGGCATGCCCGGCACGCCGCCCGCCCCCTGAGCGGCCGGATGAGCGGCCGGATGAGACGCGCCCTCCAGGCCGCCTTGCGCACCCTCGCGCCCCGAACGGGCAGAGGGCCCGACCGGGGCTGAGCGGGCCGTGTCCGGGGCGGCCCGTCGCCGTGGGGGAGGCCGCCCGGGGAGCCGGGGCCGCCGGTCGGGGTGGTCCGTGTGGGCCGGCCGACGGCGTGGGAGGCCGGGCGGGGGTCAGAGGCCGGTAGTCCGGACCCGGCGGCGCAGCTCCCTGCGATTGTGCACCCCGAGCTTCCCGAAGATGTTCCGCAGGTGGTACTCGATCGTCTTCACACTGAGTGTCAGCTCGTCGGCGATCTCCTGGTTGGAGTGGCCCAGCGCGACCAGGTGCGTCACCTGGCGTTCGCGTGCGGTGAGCGGATCCCGGCCCTCCATCCGCTCGATCGTGGGAAGCGAGGCCCTGCACTGGGCCCGGTACTCCGTCAGGAAAGCGCGTGCACCCAGCTGTGAGTAGACGACCTCCGCCGAGGCGAAGTGCCGGATCGCTTCCTCCGTCCGTCCCAGGGCGGCCGTGGCCCGGCCGCACGAGGTCTCCAGGAGACCGCGCATCACCGGGACGTCCCGGCCCGGGCGGAGGGCGTCGATCGCCTCCTCGTACCGGCGCACGGCGCCTTCGTCGTCGCCCGCCGCCTCCGCGAGGCGCCCGTGCAGCCACGTCTCGGTGACGACCAGCAAGGGGTTCGACCCGTCCGACAGCGCCCTGAGGCCCTTCATGGCGATGCGTGCGTGTTCGCTGAGGCCGCACACGATGAGCGACTCCGCCAGGAAAGGGAGCCACGTGGTGGTGACCACCCGCACCCGCTCCGAGTGGTCGGACTGTTCGGCCAGCATCTGGAGCGCGGCCACGACCTCGCGGTGGTCCCCGCGTGCCCGCGCGCCCATCGCCCGGGCGACGGCCGTGTGGTACTGCGGGCCGGCGAAGTCCATGTGTCCGGCGAGTTCCCTGGCCTCGTTCAGACAACCCGCGGCGCCCGCCGCGTCGCCCTGGAAGGCGTGGAGGACGGAACGCAGGGACCACAGCGCGGCCGTGTCGATGCGACGGCTCTGCACGTCCTCCAGGGCCGCGTCCATCTGAGCGGCCGCCCGGTCCCAGTCGCCGCTCAGCAGGAGGCAGGTGGACAGGTGCACCGAGACGCTGCCCCCCAAGAACCGGGCGCCACCCGGCCGGCTGCGCACGAGAGCCATCGTGAGGTCGGTCGTCGCGGCTGAGACGCGTCCGTCCGCGAGCCGCAGGACGCCACGGACGGTGAGCGCCGGCACGTCCTCCTCGCCGATCTCGTCCGCGTCCTCGGGGAGCGCCGCCAGCAGCGCGAGGCCGCTGCGCGGGCCGTCCCGCAGCGCTGCGCCGTAGGCGGCGAGCGCGCACGCCACCCGGTCCGCGTCCGGCGGGAGGAGCACGAACACCGACTCGTACGACGCGTCGGCAGGGCCGTCCGCGAGCGGTGCGGCGTCCGTGGTGTCCGGGTGCAGGCACTCCCGGGCCTGTTCGGCAAGGTGCCGGGTCGCCTCGCCCTGCCCCAGGATCGCCTGGACCGCGGCGAGTTCCACGAGCACCACCGCGCACTGCCGGGGGCAGCCGGTCCGCAGCGCCCGCCGCGCCTGGTCCAGGAGTCTGCGTGCCGAGGTGAGACGCCCCGCGGCGAACTCGGTGAGCCCGAGGGCCTCGTCCCGCCAGGGCGAGGGCCGCCGGGTGGCCACCGTGTGGGCGTAGCGGCGGAGTTCGGCGTCGGCACCGGCCCAGAACAGCAACCGGACCGCACCGTAGAGCAGACCGTCGGCGAGACGGTCGTCATCGGACAGGGGTGCCGCGGACGCCAGCAACCGGGCCGCCGTCAGCAGCTGTCCGTCGCCGACCTCCTGCTCGGCCACGTCGAGGACGTCGGCCACGAGCCGGGCGTCCACCCGTTCCGCCGCCGCCAGCCGGTGCGCCGGGCGCTGTCTCCAGTCCACGGCGGAGACGGCGGCCAGGTGCAGAGCGCGCCGGCGGGCCACGGGCAGGCTCTGGTACAGGGCGTCGCGGAAGGCGGGGTGCGTGACCGTCACCGTGGGCACATGGGAGGAGACCAGGGTGACGAACTCCTCGCGCACCAGCGGCTCCAGTGCGAGATCGCAGTCCGGTTCGCCGAGCACCCTGCCGAGCGTGGACACCGGCGCCGAGCCGCCGAGCACGGCCAGCGCCTCCAGCGCCTCGGCGGAGGCCCGGGCAGTGCCGCGCAGTTGCCGTTGTACGACCGTGGCGGGCAGGCCCGTGGGCCGGCCTGCGTCGACCGGGCCGGCCGCGCCCCGCTGCTGGGCGGCGAGCCTGCCGAGATACATCGGATGGCGCCCCGCCCGCAGCAGCAGATCCCGCGTCACGGCGGGGTCGGCCTTCTCACCTGCCTTGTCACCGAGGGAGACGCCGACGAGTTTCGCCGCCTCCGCCTCGCTCAGCTCGCCCAGACTGATCGTGCTGAGCGCGTGCGTCAGATGCAGCACGCGGCGTGTCTCCTCGTCCCAGGCGCGCGACGTACGGGCCGCCAGCAGCACGCACAGACGTCCCCCCGCGCGCACGGCTTCCGCGAGCGCGCGCAGGGTCGCGCTGTCCGCCCACTGGGCGTCGTCCAGGAACACGGCGACGGGACCGGGGGCGGCGCAGTCCACGAGCCGCCGCAGCGAGTGCGGTCCACCGTCGTCCAGGGGCGGCCGCACACCCACCGCACGCTGCCCCTCACCCGCAGGGCGGCGGGACTGCGCCGGGACGGTCGCCGGGTGCAGCAGCCGGCTGAGGCAGTTGAAGGGGGCTTCCGCGGCGTAGGGCTCCGCCGCGGTGGACAGGACGGTGAACTCGCTCAGCCCGTCGAGCAGACGGCGCACCAAGGTGCTCTTCCCGATGCCGGCCACGCCCTGGACGAGGACCACCGAGGCCACACCCGATCGGGCGCTCTCGGCTGCCGTGCGCAGCCGGCGCAGTTCGTTCGCCCGGCCGACGAATGCCTCCATGAGGCCGTGACTCTCCTGCTCGGGTCTGATCCGTGGTGCTCTCATACGTCCGGTGCCGTAGTGCCCTTTCACCCATGACCTGGCGTGGCGGTCCGCGCCCGGGCCGGTGCCCTGCCGTCGCCGCTGATGACCGGCCGGTCGGACCGCGTCCGGTGACCGTGCGCGGACGAGGGCCTCGCCCGCCGCCGGGGCGCGGGACCTCGCGGCGGAGCGGAACCGGCGGCGCACAGGGGGAGTCGATCGCCCGGGCAGCCAGCCTAAGCCACACGGGCCGCTGCGGATTCCCAGTCAAGGACTAGGGAAAATCACTGATACGCCGGGCCGGAGGCACCGGCATCCTGACCACGCCAAGCCTGTGCGGGCCGGGTGCGGAAAACCGCCGGCCGACTTCCCCGGTATGCCGGTGCCACATGGCAGCGTCACGAGTGACGATCCCCCCTGCCCACGTGCCGCCCTCCGCTCTCGCACAGCAGCCCCCTGCCGGTCCCCACTTCGCCTCGGAGGCCGGCAGGGGTTTTCTGCGTTCGCTCGCCGTTCCCGACTTCTTCCTCGTCCCCGGTCGTCGACACCCCGGTGCCCGGGCCGTCGACACCCTCCTCCCCGGGTGGACGACGCCGCCGTGGACTCCGGTCTCGCGCGGGGCGCCGATGCGGTGCCCCGATGTCCCCGATCGGCCCCATCGGGCAGCTTCGGCGCCTGCACGGCAACCCCAAGAGGACTGTCGCGGGGTGACTCGGGCGCGAAAGGCTCTGGGGTGTGGGAGCCACGGTATTGCTGCAGGAGTACGACACCGTCGCCCAGCCCGGAGAGGTCACCCGCCGTACCGTCCAGATCCTCAACAACGGTCCCGTCGTGGACAGGTTCGACCTGGACGTCGTCGGGGGCGCGGCGCGCTGGGTCACGGTGGAGCCGCCACAGGTCAGCGCCTTTCCGTACGAGATGGTCGAGGCCACCGTCGTCTTCAGCCCGCCGCGGAACTTCGACGTCCTGGCCGGCACGCAGACCTATGCCCTGCGGGTGATGTCGCAGGAGGACGTCGAGGGCTCGGTGGTCGACGAGGCCACGGTGACGGTGGCCCCCTATGTCGACTACTCCGTGCGCTGCGCGCCCACGTCCCGCCGGGGGCGGATGTCCGGCCGGTACAACGTCGTGGTGGGGAACCAGGGCAACGCCCCGCTGCCGGTGCAGATGTTCGCCGACGACACCGAGTCCGCCCTGCGCTACCGGTTCCGGCACGACGAGGTGGACGTGCCGCCGGGGCGCGCGGTGATCGTGCCGCTGCGGGTCAGGCCCCGCGCGAGGAAGTGGGGTGGAACGGACGTCCGCCACTCGATCCAGTGCCTGGCGGCCGCGGGCGAGGGGGAGCGGCGCGGCGTCGACCTGACCTGGGAGCAGGCTCCGATGATCGGGCCGGGCGTCGGGCAGTTCGTGATGGCGGCGTTCGCCGCGGTCACGGCCCTGGTGGCCCTCTGGTTCCTCGTGCTGCGACCGACCGCCGTCTCGCAGGCCACGCCGGGGTCCTATCCCGAGCCCCAGCCGTCACCGAGCCAGAGCCCGTCGCCGAGTCATTCCCCGAAAGCGCACGAGTCACCTGGCGAGAGTCCCCCTCCGGACACCTACTCGCTGCCGCCGGAGAACCCGGAGAACGGTGACACCGGGGGATCACACGGCCCGTCCGGCTCCCAGGACGCCAAGGACATCCGGCTGTCGGCGAACGTGCCCGTCACCGGAAAGTTCGACACCTCGACCCGGTACAAGGTGCCGGCGGGCAAGCGGCTCGACATCTCCAGGATCTTCCTGGAGAACACGGCGAACGACCTGGGGATCCTGCGCGTCCAGCGCGACGGTTTCACCCTTGTCGAGTTCAACCTCGCCAAACTGGGCGAGGAACCGCAGAACCTCGACTCCTCGTTCTCCTTCGGGCCCGGCCAGAGCGTCGTCCTGGCCGTCGAGTGCGTCAAACCGGGCGTCCTGCCCGGACAGTCGGCAGGCACCACCTGCACGCCCGCGGCGACCCTGGCCGGCAGCCAGGTGCCCGATCACTCCTGACACACACGCCCCCGAAGGGACGAAAAGACCGCATGAGTGCACCCCTTGCCGCGCTCGGAGACACCATCCGGGGAGTGGACATCCACATCGTGCTCGTCCCCGCCCCGGGCGGTCCGGTGCCGACGCCCTACGAGCTGCCGTTCTCCGGGCCGATCGCCCGCGGTTGCTGTCCGAGTGTCCTCACCGGAGGCCGTCCCGTCGCCACCGTGGGCAGCGTCGCGGTCAACACACCCGTGCACATACCGCCCGTGGGCACGTTCCGGGTGCCACCCGACGACCTGGGGACCGTCGAGACCGGCAGCGCGACGGTGTTCGTCGGGGGCAGGCCGGCCGCCCGGAGCGGGGACTCCGCCACCACGTGCAACGATCCCGTCCGACGGCGTACCTCTGTGGTGATGGCGTCCCGTAACGTCTTCGTCGGGTGAGATACTGACGAACGGTCAATTCAACTGACCACCGGTTCAGTACAGGAGATGCACGCCTTGAGCCATGGCCTGAGCATTACGGATGCGACAGGCTGATCGGGCAAACATGCGGTCTGCCCCGCAGGGAACGGGCGGTCGGCAGAAGTACCGAAGGGGTGCCCGGACACGTGGTTTCGGACCGGATTTTCCTTTACGTGAAAGCGGTGGATCCCATCTCCGCCGCAGGCATCTGCGCGGCACTGAGCTGCCGCCCCGAGGTCTGGATCGCCACCGATCACCAGATCACACCGCAGACCGTCGGCGTCATCGTCGCCGACACCATGGACGAGGAGGCGGCGGGTCTGCTGCGCGCGGTACGCAGCAAGGGGGTGCGGCAAGTGGTCGCGGTGGTCTCGGAGATGGACGACTCCGCCCTGCTGGCCGCCGTCGAATCGGGGGTGAGCGGAGTGGTGCGGCGGCGCGAGGCCACCGCGGACCGGCTCGTGCAGGTGGTCACCTCCGTCCACCGCGGCGCCGGTGTCGTCCCGCCGGATCTGCTGGGACGTCTGCTGAAGAGGGTCTCCCAGGTCCAGGAACAGGTCCTGACGCCGCGCGGGCTGCGGGTGACGGGACTGACCGAGCGGGAGGAGGGGGTACTGAAGCTGGTCGCGGCGGGTCTGGACACCCGCGAGATCGCCAAGCGCCTCGCCTACTCCGAGCGCACGGTGAAGAACGTCCTGCACGACATCACGCACCGGTTCCACCTGCGCAACCGGTCGCACGCCGTGGCCTACGCCATTCGCGAGGGCCTGATCTGAGGGTCCGGCAGACCGGCCGCCGGCCGGTGCGTCCTCGCCCCGCCCCGAGCGCCGCGCCGCGGCCTTCCCCTTCGGGCAGGCATCACCTCCCGGAAGGGGGGCCAGGTGTTGCTGTCGGCCCGCACCGCCAGAGCGGTGGGATGGAGCCCACCCCGCAGAAAGCGAGCACCGCGTGCGAAGTTATGTGACACCAGGCGTGTACGTGGAGGAGGTCTCGGCCGGCATCAAGCCCATCCAGGGTGTCGGCACGTCCACCGCCGCCTTCGTCGGCCTGACCGAGAAGGGCCCGACCCACGAGCCCACCCTGGTGACCAACTGGTCCCAGTTCACCGCCCTCTTCGGGGACTTCGTCGCCGGCGCCTACCTGCCCCAGTCGGTCTACGGCTACTTCCTGAACGGCGGAGGCAGCGCCTACATCGTCAGCCTGGGCAACCCGCAGGGAGCCCCCGCGGCCCTGCCCACCGCGGCGCCGGTCGGGGAACTCCCCGGCCCCGACGGCGGCCGGCCGGCCCTGAACGTGGGCCTGGCCCCCGCCGCGGCCGGCACCGGCGACCAGGGCGGTGTCGTCGTCGAGGTCGAGGACGCCACCGACAAGTCGCTCGAAGACGGGTTCCGGCTGGTGGTCCGCAAGGACGGCCAGGTCGCCGAGACCTTCGACAACGTCACCCTCAAGCGGGGCGCCGCCCATGTGCTGACAGCGGTCAAGAAGTCCGCCCTCATCACGGTGGCCGAGGTCAAGGGCGCCGCCCTGCGGCCTGCGACGGGCACCCGCGTGACCCTCGCGCCCGCCGCGCCGAGGCCCGGGTCCCCGGCCGCGAACGCCCCCGCCTACATCGGCGACGCGGCCGAGCGCACCGGTCTGTCCGGCCTGGAGGCGGTGGACGAGATCACCATGCTCGCCGTCCCCGACCTCATGAGCGCCTACGAGGCCGGGGCCATCGACGCGGACGGGGTCAAGGCGGTCCAGCTGGCCATGCTCCAGCACTGCGAACTCATGGGTGACCGCATGGCCGTACTGGACCCGCTGCCCGGCCTCACGGCCCAGCAGGCAGCCCAGTGGCGACGGGACTTCTCCGCCTTCGACTCCTCCTACGGCGCGCTGTACTGGCCGTGGATCAACGTCGTCGACCCGCGGACCAAGCGGCCCTCGCTCATGCCCCCCAGCGGGCACGTGGCCGGTGTCTGGGCACGCAGCGACGAGACGCGCGGTGTGCACAAGGCGCCCGCCAACGAGGTGCTGCGCGGCGTCATGAGCACCGCCCTCAACGCCACCAGGAACGAGCAGGGTGTCCTCAACCCGATCGGTGTCAACTGCTTGCGCACCTTCCCCGGTCAGGGCGTACGCGTCTGGGGAGCGCGCACCCTCGCCAGCGACGCGGAATGGCGGTACGTCAACGTCCGGCGGCTGTTCAACTTCGTGGAACAGTCGATCCTCGAAGGCACGAACTGGGTGGTCTTCGAGCCGAACGACCGCTACCTGTGGGACGGCGTGCGGCGCACCGTCACGATGTTCCTGACCCGGGTGTGGCGGTCCGGTGCGCTGTTCGGGCGGACACCCGAGGAAGCCTTCTTCGTCCACGTCGACGAGGAGAACAACCCCCCGGACAGCCGGGACGCGGGCGTTCTCACGATCGACATCGGCATCGCCCCCGTCAAACCGGCGGAGTTCGTCGTGTTCAGGCTCTCGCAGTACGCGCAGGGAGCCTCCGTCCAGGAGTAAGGAGCTCAGCTCATGGCACTACCGACAGCAACGGCAGGCTCTGTTGGCACGGTCATCTCGGCCGCACGTTTCGTCGTGACGTTCGACGGCCTCGCACCCTCCTACTTCTCCGAACTGGCCGGCATCTCCTCCGAGGTCGAACCCGCGGAGTACATGGTGTCAGGCCACAAGGGTGGCGGTCTCATACACACCAAGCAGTTCGGCAAGACCAAGCCGCCGACCGTCGTCCTGCGGCGCGGCGTCGACGGCACCGCGTCCATCTGGGCCTGGCACCAGATGGTGCGCAGCGGGGCGCGCACCGCGCAGATGTCGGGGACCCTGGAACTCCAGGACGCGGGCGGCAATCCCAGGGCGGTCTACTGGATGCAGGACGCCTGGCCCAGCAAGGTCGAGGTGGGGAACCTTCGCGCGGGCACGTCCGAGATCGTCCTGGAGACCGTCACCTTCACCTGCTCCAACATCGACCTCAAGGGCGGTGGTCTCCTTTAATGGGCGCTGCGGACATGTCCGGCGCCACCCTGCGCACGGAGTATCCCTTCACCCTGCCCCGGGGCTACGTGGATCCCGAGGGCAGGGTGCACCGCGAAGGTCTCATCCGGCTGGCGACGGCGCGTGACGAGATCGCGCCGCAGACGGATCCGAAGGTCCAGCAGAACCCCGCCTATCTGACGGTGCAGCTGCTGGCGCGCACCGTGACCCGGATCGGCGGGGTCACCCAGGTCGGGCCCGAGACGATCGAGAACCTCTTCGCCTCGGACCTGGCCTTCCTCCAGGACCTCTACCGCCGGATCAACCAGCAGGGCCACACCGAGGCCCAGATCGCCTGCCCGGCCTGCTCCCACGAGTTCCTGGTGGACGTGGCGGGGGAGGCAGCGGGGGAATCCTGACGTACCCGGCCGACCTGCTCTGGGAGGAGGCCGTGTACGTCGCCTATTACCTGCACTGGTCCGTCGACTCGATCCTCGACCTGGAGCACGCCGTTCGCAGGCGTGTGATCGAGGAGATCGGCCGGATCAACGACCACCTCTCGGCTGCCGAATGAATGCCGACGCCGGCGCAGCCGCACAGCAGTTGAAGGGACGCCGCCCGTGAACCTCTCCTGGGTATTCCCGCGGTCCTGGCTGCGCGGCCGCCGACGGGGGGCCGCCCACCCGGTCGAGCCGCCGGCCCGGCCGCGGGTGGAGCCCCCGGCCGGGCCGTCGGTGGAGCTGGTGGAGCCCCCGGTGCACCAGCCCGAGCCGCCGGAGGACCTGCCGGCGTGGCGGCGGCTGCCGGTCCTCACGGCCACCGTCACCCGCCACCGGCCCGTGACGGGCGACGGCGGGACCGCCGTCGCGGGCACCAGGCCCCTGCTCCACCGCCGGCGGACGCAGCCGGGACAACCGCTGGTGCGGGGGCGCTCCGACGGACTGGTCACCGCCAGGCCGTTTCCCACCGCGGTGGACGAGGACACCCCGAGCGCACCCGAGGTCGCGTCCGCGGACGACAGCGCGACGGACTCCTCGGAACATCGCCCGACGCACGAGGCCCGTGCGACTCACGGGCCGAGCGCGGCGTACCCGGCGAGCACGGCGCCCCGCCGGCTGCCCGTACTGCCCGCGGCACCCGCCGAGCGCCCCGCGAGGGCCGACCTGACGCGGGTCGCCGAGGGCTCGGTCGGGCAGCCCCGGCCGGTGACTCCGCCGCCCCAGCGCTCGGAGTTCGATCGGCAACTGGACGCGTTCCGCCCGGAGTGGCTGCGCAACGACACGGGAGGCGACCTCCCCCACTACGTGCAGGCCCGGACCGCGGACGCCGCGCAGGCGAGTGATCCCGGCGCCGCGTTCCCGGCCGCGCCGGAGACGCCGCGACCGGGTACCGCGCCCCGTCCGGCGGGGCTCCAGCGCCCCGGCGGCATGACGCCGGCCGAACCGGGCACGCCGTTCGGCATCGGTACGGGCCCGGGTCACCCCCGCGGGCGGCAGGTGCCGCGCAACCAGCCCCTGCCGGCGTTCCGCCGCACGGTGCACCGCGGTACGGACGGCACGCGCCGCCGGATCTCCGAAGCCCCCCAGGTTCCGCCGCCGTCGGCAGACCGGCCCGTCGACGACGACGGGCCGGACCACCGGGTCCGGCGGGGCGGCCCGGAGGGGACCACGGCGACCGACGCCGACGCGGGGGCGGGGGCAGATGCGGGGATGCGCGCGGGATCGGATGACGGCGACAGGGCGACCGTGGTGCCCGCCCTCCGGCGGGTCCCGGAGCCGCCGGTGGGAGACGGCGACGCCCCGGGTGCCGCCCTCGGCGCGCCACCTCGGGCGTCCCTCCGGCCCACACGGGTCTCCCCGGCGTCCCCGGCCGAGGAGACCGGTACGACGGGGCGGTCCCCGGACTCCGCCACGCCCGTCGTGCCGGACGCACCGGTGCACCTGCCGGCTGCGGAGAGCCCGTCCCCTTCGGGCAGTCGGTCGGGCGCTGAGTCCGGGTCGGTTTCGGGGAGTTGGGTGGGCGCTGAGTCCGGGTCGGTTTCGGAAACCGTGGCGGATCCGGAGGGCGTGAACGCCGTGCGGGCGGATGCGGTGCCGGGTGCCGGTGCCGTGTCGGCTGAGCCGGGCACGCCTGGTGTGTCCGAGGGTTCCGGTCCTCTGCCTCGTGGTGCGCGGGTGCGGGGTGGGGTGTCTCGTGTGCCGGGTGTCCCGGACGCGGAGCGTGAGGTCGGGGTGGTGCCCGGTCTTCCCGTGGCTGGGGGTGGTTCCGAGGCGGGGGCTGGGCCGGAGGGCCCGGGTGGTTCCGGGGCTCTGCGGCACGGTGTGACGCCCGCTCGTCGTACCGCCCGTACCGACGCCGAGCCGGCCGCCATGGGCGATGCCGCCGAGCCGGGCGCCCCGGCCGAGGTCGGTGACGCGCCCGTTCCCTCGGGGCGCGGCGACGAACCCGCCCCGCCGGCCCTCCCGTTCGCGACGGAACGGTCGGACGGCCCCCGTGAACCGACCGGGTCCCGACCCGTCGGCTCCTCGGAGGAGGGGACCGTTTCGCGGGCGGATGCGGCGCCGGGTGCCGGTGCCGTGTCGGCTGAGCCGGGGACGCCTGGTGTGTCCGAGGGGCCGGGTGTTCCGGCGCGTGGTGCGCGGGTGCGGGGTGGGGTGTCGCGTCGCGACGAACCGCCCCCGCAGGCCGCTCCACCGCCCGGACACACCGCCGAGCCCGCTCGACCCGCCCCCGCGTCGTTGCCGAGGTCCCCGCGGACGCGGCCGGCCGCCGCCGGTCCGGAGCCGTCGCGGCGTACGGGGGAGTCGCCCGGTGCCCGGTCCGCAGGACGGTCCGGTGCCGGCGAGGCGCCCGCGTCCCCGCACTCCGCCGGACCGTCCCGTCGGGGTGAGCCCGGTGCCGTGCCGCGCCACCGGTCGGCCGCCCCCTTCCGTGACGCCCCGGCCGGCGACCCGTCACCATCCGGCCCGCCGGATCAGGCTGCCGCCGCGCGGGGCGGAGTGCCGGTCCGGCCGGCCGCTGCCGAAAACGTGCGGCCGGTCCGGTCGGCTGCCGTCGGTGGTGTGCCGACGGATCGGTCGGCTGCTGCCCAGGACGGACCGTCGGACCGGTCGGCCGTCGTTGGTGAGGTGCCGGCGTCGGATCCGTCCGCCGGCGCCCCGGGGCGGGGGGCGGATCAGGCCGTCGCCCGGAAGGGAGCATCGGGCCGGGCGGTAGCCGCTCGGGGCGGGGTGTCACGGGACTCGTCGGCTGCGGACCGCCGTTCCGGCGCCGGGAAGGCGACGACCGTCTCGGCCCTGGCCCCGCATCTGGCCCATCGCTTCGCGCGTGATCTCGGCATGCCGGTCTCCGGAGTGGCCGTACGCCGGGACGCCGAGGCCGGGAACCGGTCGAAGCGGCTGGGCGCGCGTGCGTTCACGGAGAACGGCACCGTCTTCCTGCCCGCGAGCGCCGGACCCGTCGACGGTCCGGAGGCGCAGGCGCTGCTCGCTCACGAACTGGTCCACGCGGTCCAGCAGACAAGGCGACGCACGCCGGCCATGACGTCCGCCGCGGGGGAGGACACCGCACTGGAGTCGGAGGCCGTCGCGGTAGAACGGTGGGTGCGGGGGCATCCGGTGGAGCTGCGCCATCTGCAGCGACCGGTGATGCCGCAGGCTTCCCCGTCGTCCTCGGGGCAGGCACAGGGCGACCTCGTGCAGCGGGCACCGCTCGCGGCGCCAGCGAGTGCCGAGGCCCCGACCCTGCCTTCGCAGGACATGGCGTCCTCGGCGGCCCACGGTTTCGCACCGGTGCCGCCGGAAGCGGTGGTCACCCACGACAGGGACACGGGCCTGCACCGGGCCGCCCGGCAGACCGCCGACGGCTCGCCGGACGGCTCGGTCGAGTCGCGACTGAGAGAACTCGCCGAACTGGTCCACGGGCTGCGCCGCAGACGCTTCGTGCAGCTCGACCATCCCATGCAGCTCGACGCGTTGGCCGACCTGCTGTACGAGCGCGTCTCCGCACACCTGCGGCGGGAGATGGTCGTCGAACGCGAACGCCACGGCCTGCTGACGTTCCCGGTCTGACAGGGCTGTCCGGACGGCGTCGCGCCCGCGAGGGACGGAAGGAAGAAAGATGCAGAGCAGTAAGTTCAACCGGTTCACCCATGGCCTGGACGCGTTCTTCGGCACGGTGAGCGTCAACCACCGCTTCGTGGTCGCCATCGACCACGGCGAATACGACCTCGGGTACTGGGCCAGCGCCTCCGGGCTCAGCGTCAACTGGGAGACGTGCGAGTACCGCTACGGAGAGGCCTGGAACGACCGGATGATCTACCCGGGCATTCCCAAGTACCAGCGGATCAAGCTGGCCCGGGGTGCATGCGCGGACTCCCAGAAGGTCCAGCAGTGGCTGAGCGCCACGGCGAAGCGCACCGAGCCGTTGACCGGAGCCATCGCGCTGATCAACTGGCTCGGCCAGCACACGGTCACCTGGGAACTGCGCGAGTTCTTCCCGGCGGGCTGGGGAATCGGCGAGTTCAACGCCGCGGGCGGACAGGTCGCCATCGAGACGCTCGAACTCGCGCACACCGGGTTCCTGGACGACGGACGCTCTCTGGGTGCCGCCTTCGGCCAGGCCGGTGTGCCTTCCTCACCGCACATCTGACCGACCGAGGGACAACGATGATATTCAACCCGCTGGGCACGGATCCGAGTCAACTGCCCACGATGCTCGGTTCCTTCGTGAACCGGCGTTCGCCCCGTCATCCGGGACGGTATCCCGCCCTCGGGCTCGCCATGCGCTTCAAGGTGATGGTGGGGGGCCTGAACCTCGGTGAGTGGTCGAGCTGCCGTGGTCTGAGCGTGCAGTTCGGTGCCCGGGAAGTGACGGAGGGCGGCAACTACGCCTCCGCGGAACTGCTGCCGGAACGCATCAGCTACAGCACGGTCACGCTGGAGCGGGCGGTGTCCAAGAAGGACTCCGAGACCCTGCAGAACTGGCTGGTCCAGGTCGCCGCCGACTGGACGTGCAGTTCCCTGGACGCCGAGGCGATGGGCAGGCACTACCAGGGGCAGAGCGTCACCATCCAGCTCTACGACCACCAGGGGGAGGAGGCCGCGATGTGGGTGCTCCACAAGGCGTACCCGAAGGAGTGGTCCGGTCCGGAGCTGAGCGCCGACTCCCACTCCGTGGCACTTGAGCGGCTCACCCTCGCCCACTGCGGATTCCTGGGGCACCGGTGACCCTTCGGCCCGGCCCGCAGCCGCTCACCGCGCCCAGGTCCAAGGCGCTCCTGCGGAACCTGCTCACCAAGGAATGCGTGGTCTTCGACTACAACCCGGCCGAGATCGGCGTCGCACACGACGCCGACGTGCGCACCGAGTACACCAGCGCCGACAAGTCGGCCGCCTCGACCGGTGCCGGACTGAACCTCAGCCTGTCCATCGGTTCCACCCGGTTGCAGCTCTCCCAGCTCGTCTTCGTCGGCCCGTCCTGCCGCGACAGGGTCGACCGGCTGAAGGAGTGGGTCCAGCCGAACTGCGAGGTCAAGCCGAAGGAGGGCACGTCCTCGGCACTGACGCAGGGCACGAAGTCCACGCCCCAGACGATGAAGCGGGCACCCCTGCAGTTCGAATGGGGCGGGCAGGCGGGATTCGAGGAACAGGCCGAACTCATGCGCTTCGACTGCGCCTACACCCGCTTCAGCGCGTCGGGCACGCCCATCCGGGCCGAGGTCCGCAACCTCACGCTGCACCTGGTCAGGCACGATCTGGACGAGTTCGTGCGCAGCGGCGCCGCTCAGGCCGCGGCCCTCGGCCCGGGCGGTGCTCCCGCCCTCTCCGGTGGCCCGGGACAGGGCCGCGTCATGGGCGACGGCCTGCGCGGGTACGCACCACCGCCGCGACGCACGGGCAACGGCCTGGCCGGGATCGCCCCACCGTCGCTCCGGACGGGAGGCCGGCGGTGAACACCACTGGTTCCCGGAAACCCGACGCCCTGTTCTCGATCAGTGTCAACGGTTCGGCCCGTCCGTTGTCCGACGACGACCACACCCGGCTGCTGCGCGCGGTGGTGGACCACCGTCTGCACGCACCGACCATGATCGAACTCGCCTTTCTCGACGACTCCGGCGACTTCCTCACCCGCACCGGCATCACCTTCGGCACCACCGTCGAGGTCCGCACCCTCGGCGCCGGGGGCCGCGCCGGCGCCCATCTGGGCAGCGGCGAGGTCACCGCGCTGGAAGGCGACTACTACGACCTGTCCCTGATCACCGTGGTGCGCGCCTACGACGCGGGTCACCGTCTGCAACGCCGTTCCCGCACCCGCACCTTCGTCAACCTGACCGACGCCGAGATCGCCCGGCGCATCGTGCAGGCGGCGGGACTGCGTCCCGGCCGGATCGAACCGACACGGACCAGGCACGCGCACCTGGCCCAGATGAACCAGACCGACTGGGACTTCCTGTCCTGGCGGTGCCGGGAGATCGGCTTCGAGTTCGGCTTCGAGGAGGACGCCTTCTACTTCCGGCCCGCCTCCTCCACCACCACCGAGGCCGCCACGCTCCAGCTCCAGCGGAACCTGCGCACCTTCCGGCCGCGGGTGACGGCCGCCAACATGGCCGAGAGCGCGGAGGTGCGGATCTGGGACCCGCTGCGCGCCGAGACCGTGTCCGTCGTCGGCCCCGTGACCGACGAGTCCGTCCGGCTCACCGGGGCGAGCGCCGCCACCACCGCGGACGCGGTCGTCCCCGGCACCCGGCCGCAGTCCCAGCCGCCCGCCTCGGCGGCCTTCGGGCCGGCGCCGGCGCAGCGGGCGCGTGTCCTCGGGGACACCGCTCCCGCCCAGGGCGCGGCCCTGGGAGCGGCCTCGCAGGAGGCGCTGCGCGGCACGCTGCGCCAGGTCACGGACAGCTTCGCCGAGGCACAGGCGACGGCGTGGGGTGACCCGGCGCTGCGGGCCGGCGCGACGGTCCGGGTGACCTCCACACCCGAACCCTTCTCCGGCCTGTGGACCGTGGCCGCCGCCCAGCACGTGTACGACGTCTCCGACGGCGCGTACATCACCAGACTCCAGCTGGGCACGGCCCGGGGCCGCACGTTCGCCGGGCTGTCCTCGCGGGGCACCGAGGCGGCGGCGCCCCGGATCGCCGGCCTGCTGTGCGGCATCGTCACGGACGTCAACGACCCCGTCGGCAAGGGACGGGTCAAGCTGGCCCTGCCCCTGCTGTCCCCGGACCTGGAGACCGACTGGGCGCCCGTGGTCCAGCCGGCGGGCGGCAGGCGGGCCGGTGCCCTGATGCTGCCCGAGGTCGGGGACCAGGTCCTCGTAGGGTTCGAACTGGGCGACACCCGGCGCCCGTACGTGGTGGGCGGGGTGCTCGGCAACGCCAGCAGTTACCGGCTCGGCGGTCCGGCGGTGGAGGCCACCGGGGCCAGCGCCGACGTCGTACGCCGTGGTCTCGTCTCGCCCACCGGCAACATGCTGGCCTTCCACGACAGGATGCCCGCGGACGGCCGGCCGCCCACGGCGTCCGAGATCGTTCTCGGCACGGCCGACGGCTCCCTCGGCCTCGCCGTCGACCAGGTCGCGGGCACGGTCACCGTGAGCTGCCGTCCGCACCCGCCGCTGAGCCGGTCCGGCACCGGCACCGTGGTGATCGAGTGCGGCGACGCCGGGAACATCGACATCCGTGCCGGGCAGGGGGGCCGGGTCACGGTCGACGGCGGGAGTGCGCTGCGGCTGACCGCCCGGGAGTCCGTGCGGATCGAGAGCAGCGGCACCATCGCCGTCAAGGGTTCCAGAATCGAGCTGAACTGATGCCGGGCGAGACGGATCCGACGACCGGGAACCCCTCGCGCAGGGGATGGCGCTTCCCCATCGGTGTGAACGGCGGCGGAACGATGCGGACCGTGGAGGGCCACGCCCTTCTGGAACAGTCCATGCGGCTGGTCCTGACGACCTACCCCGGGGAACGCCGCATGCGCCCCCACTTCGGCTCCCGCCTGCGTGACTTCGTGTTCGCCGGCACGGACCCGGACACCCTCGACCGGATATGCCAGGAGGTGCACTCCTCGCTCTCGCGGTGGGAACCGGGAGCGGTGATCCGGGAGGTCCGCGCCGAACCCGATCCCGACGAGCCCACCCTGGTGCACATAACCGTCCTCTACGCGGCCGAAGGCAGGGAGGACGGCCGCCGGATGGTCGTTCCCTTCTCCACTGTCCCGCAGGAGACAGAAGACCAGCCAGATCCTGGAGCGTGACCGTGCTGCCCACCCCCGAACTCGACGACCGGCGTTTCGAGGACCTGGTCGAAGAGGCGAAACGCCTGATACGGCAGCGCTGTCCGGAATGGAGCGACGACAGCCCGACCGACCCCGGCATCACGCTGGTCGAGGCGTTCGCCTACATGATGGACCGGATGATCACCCGGCTCAACGATGTGCCGGACCGGCTCTACGCCAAGTTCCTCGACCTGATCGGCCTGCGGATGCTGCCGCCCGTCGCGGCCCGCACGGAGCTGACGTTCTGGTCCACCACACCCGTCACCGGGGCGCCGCTGACCGTCTACGAGGGCACGACCGTCGCCACGATGCGCACCGACGATGACACCGTCATCACGTTCCGCACGGACGACGACGTCAGCATGGTACCCACCGAACTCGGGGCCGTCCTGACCCGCGCCGCCGGGGACGGCGCCGACCGCGCGCACGAGTACCAGCCCGGTCACGGACTCTCCGCACCCTTCGGGGCGTTCAGCCGTATCCCGCAGGCGCAGGACGAACTCCTGCTGGGACTGCGGCAGCCGGCACCGCGCTGCGCGGTGCGCGTCGAGTTCGACGGCCGGGTCGACGGTGTCGGTGTCGTGCCCCAGAGCCCGCCGCTGGCCTGGGAGGCCTGGACCGGTGACGGATGGACCACGTGCGACGTGTCCGACGACACCACCGGCGGTCTCAACCGGTCCGGGCACGTCGTCGTGCACGTGCCGGCCGGGCACGCCACCTCGGTCCGGTCCGGCATCGCCGCGGCCTGGTTCCGGGTGCGCATCCTGCCCTCGGACGGCACCGCCCCGGCATACGCGTCCAGCCCGGTGGTGCACGGCCTCGGCGTCGAGACCGTCGGCGCGACCGTGCCCGGCACGCACGCCGAGATCCTCGAGCCCGAGATGCTCGGCGAGGCCGAGGGCGTACCCGGCCAGCGGCTCCCGCTGCCCTACCGGCCCGTCCTGCTGTCGTACGGCGAACCGGTCCTGGAGACGGCGGACTCGGCGCGCGCGCAGGACTGGATACCGTGGAAACGCGTCGACGACTTCGCCTCCAGCGGCCCCGACGACCGGCACTACGCCCTGGACCCGGTGGCCGGTGAGGTCCTCTTCGGTCCCGCCGTCCGCCAGCCCGACGGCACGGTGCGCCGCTACGGTGCCACCCCCCGGGCCGGCGCGCTGGTGCGCATCCGCGACCTGGCTCTGGGCGGCGGCGGCATCGGCAACGTCCCCGCGGGGGCGCTGCGTTCGCTCACCTCGTCCATCCCCTTCGTGGCCGCCGTGGAGAACCGCAGGCCCGCCCGGGGCGGCGCGGACGGCGAGACGCTCGCGGAGGCCGTGGCACGCGGACCGCTCATGCTGCGCAGCAGCCTGCGCGCCGTGACGGCGGAGGACTTCGAGTCGCTCACCATGGCCGCCGCCCCCGAACTGGCCCGCGCCCGCTGCCTGCCGGCCGCCGACGTCCCCTGCGGCGTGCGGGTCCTCGTCGTACCGTCCGCGGCGGGCGGCCGCGGACTGCGCCTGGACCATCTGCTCCCGGCCGAGGAGACCCTGCAACGAGTGGCGCACCGGCTGGACGCGGCCCGGCTCGTCGGCACCTCGGTGATGATCGAACCACCTCTGTACCGGGGTGTGACGGCGGTGGCCCGGGTGACCGCCGTCCGGCACGGCGAGCCCGAGGAGGTCAGGGCCGCCGTCGAGGACGCGCTGTACCGGTACCTGGACCCGCTGCCGGGCGGCGGACCCGACGGCCAGGGCTGGCCGTACGGCCGCGCGGTGCTGGTCGGCGAGGTGTTCGCGCTGGTCCAGCGGGTCCCGGGCGTCGACGTCATCAGCGACGTACGGATCTTCGCCGCCAACCCGGTGACCGGTGAACGCGGCCAGGAGGCGTCACGCATCGACCTGCCGCCCAACAGCCTGGTGATCTCCTACGACCACCAGGTGCTCGTGGAGTCGCGGTCGTGAGGGGCGCGGCACCGGGGATCGGCAGCCCGTACACCCTCGCCCAGCAACTGCCGGCCGTCTTCCAGGAGGACCCGGGCACCGAACTCCTCACCTCGGCCTGGGACGAGGTGCTCGCGCCCGTCATCAGCACCCTGGACTGCCTCGACGCCTACCTCGACCCGTGGATCGCGCCGGCCGACTTCGTCGGCTGGCTGGCCGAACGGATGGGCGCGCCGGACGGGCCGTGGCCCGTCGAACGGCGGCGGGCCATGGCCGCGGAGGCCGTCCGGCTGCACACGCGCAGGGGCTGCGCCGACGCGTTGCGCGCGTGGCTCACGCACATGACGGGCGGCCGGGTCGAGGTCTTCGACAGCGGGGGCGTGTACACCTCCGTCGTCCCGGACGGCGTGTTTTTGGGGACCGGCGCCGGTCTCGTCACGATCCGCGTCACGCACGCCGGTGACGTGGCCGCCGGCTCCGTCATGGACGCCGAGGAGGTCGGGGCACTGGCCGCCACATGCCTTCCCGCACACGTCCCGTTCCGTGTGGAGGTGGTGAGCGCGTGATCGTCTGCCGTCGGTGCTCGGAGCACAACCGGGACGACGACGACTTCTGCGGGTCCTGCGGCGTCTTCCTGGAGTGGTCCGGCGAACGGATCAGGCCGCAGCCCGTCGCGCCGCCACCGCCGCCGGTCGAGCCCGAGCCGAGGCGCACGTGGTTCTACCGGATCACCATGTTCATCGCCCGCCTGACGACCCCGCCGTCCCGGGGCCGTCCGGTCGACGTCAACGCCCATCTCAGAGGCGGCATGGGCGGAGCGCCCGGTCGTCCGGGTGGGTTGCCGTCTGCGCCCGGGGGTTTGGGTGGGTGGCCGCCTGTGCCC
>NZ_JBVJTD010000021.1:0-128437 GCF_055605965.1 Streptomyces sp. NPDC037126 | reverse complement strand
CCCGGTCGTGCGGGTGGTCTGCCGTCGGTGTCTGGGGGTTCGGTTGGTCTGTCGTCCGCGCCTGGGGGTTTGGGTGGGTTGCCGTCTGCGCCTGGGGGTGCGGGTGGTCTGCCGTCGGTGCTTGGGAGTTCGGGTGGTCTGCCGTCCCCGCCTGGGGGTTTGGGTGGGTTGCCGTCTGCGCCTGGGGGTGCGGGTGGTCTGCCGTCCGCGCCTGGGGGTGCGGGTGGTCTGCCGTCGGTGCCTGGGGGTTTGGGTGGTCTGCCGTCTGGGCCTGGGGGTTTGGGTGGGTTGCCGCCTGTGCCCGGTCGTCCGGGCGGGCTGCCGTCGGTGCTTGGGGGTTTGGGTGGTCTGCCGTCTGCGCCCGGGGGTTTGGGTGGGTGGCCGCCTGTGCCCGGTCGTGCGGGTGGTCTGCCGTCGGTGTCTGGGGGTTCGGTTGGTCTGTCGTCCGCGCCTGGGGGTTTGGGTGGGTTGCCGTCTGCGCCTGGGCGTGCGGGTGGTCTGCCGTCCGCGCCCGGGGGTTTGGGTGGGTTGCCGTCCCCGCCTGGGGGGTTGGGTGGGTTGCCGTCCGCGCCTGGGCGGCCTGGGGGAGTGCCTCCGAGGGCCGATGGTGGGTTGGGCGCGGCTGGGTTCGGTCGTCGGGGCACGCTGCCGGACGAGGCATCGTCCCCGGGGGGCCGGGACACCGGCCCGAGGCCCGCACCCCCCGCACCGGGGCCGCCCCCGGCCGGGGCGGGGCTCCGGGCGGCGGACACGCGCTCCGCGTGGTTGGACGACGACACCCTCAGCCTTTCGACGGGACTGGCGGGCAGACAGGACGAGGGGCGGGGGAGCCGGCCCGGAAGCGTGCCCCTGCATTCGCCCACCGCGGACACCGAGCCGCGGCTGACCGTCGGCGACGACACGCAGAGAATCACCTCGTTCCTCGTGGCTCCGGTGCCACCGCGCACCCTCGTCGACGGTCTCGCCGACCCGGACGACACCATCCCGGCCGTGCCCCCGCAGCCGCGCCGGTCCAGGCCGATCCGGTCCGACTGGCACACCCGGCGCCAGAACGCACTCCGGCCCGGAGACCTGATCTGCGGTGACTGCGGGCAGGGCAACAGCCCCCGCCGCCGGTTCTGCTCGCGATGCGGCGCGAGTCTGGAGGAGGCCGAGGTCGTACGGCGCCGCTGGTGGCACCGGTTGCGGCGGCGCCGTGGCCCGAGGCAGATCGCCCTGAACGCCGACCTTCACGGTCAGGGCTCCCCGGAAGGGCATGTCGAGCGGCCGGGGGATCGCTGGCGCCGTTGGTACCGCAGGGTCCAGCTGGCCGGCGGCGGCGTCGTCACCCTCTCGACCGTGGCCTACCTGTCCTACCCGCCGTTCCGCGGCTATGTGGACCACGAGACGCAGTACGTCCGGCACAGGGTCACCGGCGTGATCGAGTCGCAGTACGACCCGGTGCGCCCGGCCAGGGTCACGGCCAGCACGTCCGTCGTGGGGCATGGTGCCGAGCAGGCGGCGGACCAGTTCACGAACACCTACTGGGCCGCCAAGTACGAGGAGGGGGCGGACGTCCGGCAGAAGGCCCGCACGCTCACCTTCGACTTCGGCCGGCTGGTCACCCTGAACCAGATGATCCTCACGTCCGGCGCGGTCGACGGCTTCACCTCGCACGGCCGCCCGCGGCTGGTCATCCTGAACTTCAGCAACGGATCGCAGATGAACATCACGTTGAAGGACACGGTGAAGCCGCAGAAGTTCGACCTCGACCACGCCGTCCTCATCAAGTCCGTGAAAATGACGATCAGTGAGGACTACCCGGCGGAGGACAACGGGGACGTGGCGCTGTCCGAAGTGGAGTTCTTCTCGCTGGTCTCCTGAGAGAATGCGCGTGCTGCTCCAGCACGCGCACCGGGCAGTCCGTCAGAACCTGTTTTCTATGAAACGGTCATAAAACTTTCCGGTTCCGTTGGCGACGGGCTGGCCTGTCGGGTCGAGCGATATCTCGACGGTTCCTCTCGAGTCGTAGCCCGTGCCCAGGAACTGCTCCTCACTCCACGTAAAATTGACCCATACCTTGGCGTCCTGCTGGAGGGATTTCATCGCGCCGATGCTCACGTTGCCGGTTCCCTTGAGTCCCGTGGAGAACTTCGGATCACCGATGAATTCGAAGCTGAAGTTCGAGATGAACTTCAACTTCGACAAGGCTGAGATCTGCGCTCCGGGGTCGGGTGTTCTGGCGTAGATCTTCGCCTCACTGATGACGCTTTGGGCCCGTTTTCTCTGCCCTTGATAGTAGATGATCTGATCATGCAACTCCGACAGGCGCTGCGAGACCTGCGCGCTGCGTTGATTCTTGACGGGGTGCTGTTGCTTCAGTGCGGCCTGTTCCGCCGTCAGTTGCTGCAGCGAGTTGTCGGCTCTCTCGCGATCCAGTCGAGCTTTCCGTAGGCCGTCCAGACTGATTGGTTCGCCATCCCGGATGTTCTTGTTCCTGTCCTGACGGCCTTCATGCAGGCTTTGCGAGTCCAGTGAAACCGTAGTGAATCGTATCTGATATGCCAGCTCCACGCCGATACTCGGATCGATCCCCAGGTGCTCCTGGATGCCTTTGAAGCGTGTATGGGTGTAGAAGAGGCTACGGACCGTGAACTCTTGGTGTCTGCTGTAATCAATATGCTGAACCAGATGATCGGGGATGGTCGAGACTGTTTCGTCTCTCTGTTTCTGTATGACGCCTTTGGCGTTGAGATCCTTGATCATCGTGTACACATTGTTGACCAGCGCAACCGCAGGCATGCCGGCCATAGGGTTCGTCACGGATGACTCCTTGAACGTCGGTTGTCTCGGCTCAGTGGTGGATCACAGTCCGCTCAGGTTCGGCCGTCCAGGGGCGTCCCGTTCGACTTCGATCGGCAGCTGTTGGAGCACCGCCATGTGCTCGTCCGTCAGGACCGAGGGATCGTCGGACGGGCTGGCGAAGATCTGCAGGGCCTCCCGCGCGAGCTCCTGGTCCACTGGGCCGTCGGCGGCCGCCATACCCGCGGGATACGGATCGGCCGCCTGCGTCTGCGCCGAGGGCGCCTCGAAGTACCCCGTGTGAGCGATGGCGGACATGTCCTGTTCGACGCCCTGGCCCCACTGGGGGCCGTACTGGTCCTGAGCGTAGGCCGCCTGGGTGTACTGGTCCGCGGGCTGGACCTCGCACTGCCCCTGTTCCCCCATCCATTGGACGAACGCGTCCGTGGCCTTCTCGCGGTAGAGCTCCCAGGGTTCTCCCGACAGCGCCTCCAGAACGTCCGGGCGCCTCTCGCTGAATTCCCTGAGCCAGTCGGCCCATGCAGCGAGATCTGAATTCTGCAGCGTCTCGGTCAGCTTCTGCCAGGTCTCTCCGCGAGCCTCCTGCTCCCAGGTCACCTGCAGGTTCACGCGCAAATCATCGGCGTTGATCATCCCTGATACCCCCTCACCTGTGAGCGGACCGTGCCATCGGGGCCGCCCGCGGTGCGAGCACCGTAGGTGGACGGCACCCTCACGAAAAGCGTCGATCAGGCGGCGCTTGGGGACCGACGGTTTCCCTTTGGGGCGAAAGGGGACGTCGAGCGGGATCGTTCCAGGCATCGGCGCGGGACGCCGCGTGCCCGAACGGGCGGGGTGCGGGGGCGAAGGCGCAGCATGCCGGCCGGCAGCCGTCCGGCGGACCGCGCGCGTGCTCTTCTCACCTGAGACGAAACCGGACCGGGCGCCGGGGATTCACACTGTCAGGACCTGGAGAAGAACACATGGCGGGATCGCTCCAGCGGGCCACCCAGGCACTCACGATTCTCGCCGTGGCGTGCGCGGCGACCGCCGCTGTGGTGGGTACGCAGCGTGCCGACTCCGGGGTCTCGGACGTACCGCCGGTCGGCAGCCAGGCCTTTCCCCGGCCCCTGGACAACGGCATGTCGCAGAACACCCCGCCGGCCGCACCGTCGGGTTCGGTGCCGGACACACCGTCACCGGGCGTCTCCGCGCCGCTCCTGCCGCCTCCGATGCCGGTGCCGGGGACGACCCTCAGCCTGCCGGCTACGCTGTACCAGGCCTACCTCGTCGCGGAGTCGGCACAACGCGGCCGGCAGCCGGGGTGCCATCTGCACTGGCAACTGCTCGCCGCCATAGGGCAGGTGGAGTCGGGCCAGGCGCACAACGGCGCGGTCGACGCCGCGGGTACGGCGACTCCGCACATCTACGGTCCGCTGCTGGACGGAGGCCCGTACCTGGCGATCCACGACACCGACGGCGGCCGGCTGGACGGGAACACCCACTTCGACCGCGCCGTGGGGCCCCTTCAGTTCGTCCCCGGGACATGGCGGGTCTGGGGCGCCGACGGGAACGGCGACCATGTCGCCGACCCGCAGAACATCTTCGACGCGGCGCTCTCCGCTGCGCGGTACCTGTGCGCGGACGACCGTGACCTGTCCCGCGCCGACGACCTCACGGCGGCGGTGCTCAGCTACAACCACTCGCAGGCCTACGCCGACGCCGTGCTGAAGTGGATGCAGGCCTTCGCCGGCGACCAGGACATCGTGCCCTCGCCTTCTCCGTCCACCCTGCCCTCTCCGTCCGTCCCGCCGTCGCCGTCCCCGTCGCCCTCTCCGTCCGTCACGTCCGGTCCGTCGGTGTCCCCGTCCCCCACGCCGTCGTCCTCGACACCGCCGGTGACCGTGACGGACGGCGGGACACCCGGCGACCCGCCCCCGTCCGCCTGATCGGGCAGGGAGCGGGAGCCGGACGGCCGGGAACCCGTGGCGGGGCGGCCGAGGAGCTGTGCGGTGTACGCCGGGACGCGGTGGTGGCGCGCAGCTCGGGCCCGTGCAGCCGGCCGCGGGCGTCCGCCGTCCTGCCCTCCGCATGCGCGCTGACCGGCATCGGAGCGGACGTGCACCCCAGCGAGGCGGGATCGCTGCTCCGGCGCCTGGAACCCGTCGCCGACGCCGACAGGCCCGGGGCGGCCGCCCCGGGCCTGTCGGCGTCGGCGAGGACCATGAGGCACCCGCTCCCACCACCCTCAACGCGTACGCGCTCGGTGCCCGCCTCGTCCCGGTGGACGACGCGCCCGCCCGCCGCCGCCCCCGCCCGGTCCGCCCGCCCGTGACCGTTCCGGCCCGCCGCCTGCGGCCGTGACCGCGCCCGCTTCCTTCGTCCGCAACCGCCCCCGCGTTCGCCCCGGCGTCCGGCCCGCGTGCGTCGTGGCGGACCGGGACGGACCCTGTTAGTGCTGGAGCGCGGCGGATGCGCCAGGCTCATCGCCGCCCCACGCGGCGGAGAGGCACCGGCCATGACCACAGCACCGGCCCTGATCGGGCGGACCGAGCAGCTGCAGCATCTGTCGGACCTGGCCCAGCAGGCCGCGCGAGGGGAGCGGCAGGTCGTCTTTCTCAGCGGGCCCGTCGGCATCGGCAAGACCGCCATCGCCGAAGCGTTCGCGGCCGGGCTGACCGGTTTCCGGCAGGTGCGCGTCGCGGGAACGCCCCGTGAGCGCCTGATGGAGTTCGCGGCGGTCAACCGATTGCTGCAGTCCCTGCAGGGCGACCAGCGGGGCGCGCACGACCAGATCGCCCCGGACTGCACCGTGCTGAGCGCCGGCGGTGCGCTGATCACCGCGGTGGACGACTTCAAGGGCGGGCGTCCCCTCGTCCTCATGGTCGACGACGCCCACCACGTCGACGCCGCCTCGCTCCAGGCACTCGGGTTCATGCTGCTGCGCACGGCCGGCGACCGGATGCTGGCCGTGGTGAACACCGAGCACGCCCACGACACCCGCAGGGAGATGGGGTTCCACCGGGACCGGCCCGGCACCACGCAGATCGACGTGACCGGGTTCTCCGGGGCGGAGACCCGCGACTTCCTCGCCGCCCTGGGCGTCTTCCCGGTGTCGCCCCCCCGGCTGGCGGTGGTGCACCGGTGGAGCGCGGGGAACCCGCTGTATCTGCGCGCTCTGATACGGCCCGCGGGGCCGGACGGCCTGCTGCCCGAGAGCCCCGCGCACATGTCGGTGCCGCCCTCCCTGACCCAGGTCGTGCAGGACTGGGTCAGGACGTTCCCGGCGGACAGCATCCGGGTGCTGGAGGCGCTGACCGTCCTCGGGGCACCCGCCGCCCTGCCCGTGCTCCAGCGCATGACCGGCTCGTCGACGCTACTGGAGGACATCGAGCCCCTGATCACGGAGGGAGCCGCCACCTGGGTGTCCGCGGGCGCGGGTGACGACCGGATCTCGCTCACCCACCAGGGCCAGCGGGACGCCCTCTACGCCGGCATCCCGCTGGCGCGGCGCAAGAGGCTCCACCGCGCCGCCGCCGCCGTTCTCGATCCGCCCGAACGCTGGCGGCACCAGGTCGCGGCCACCGAGACCTACGACGTGGCGCTGGCCAGGCAACTGCGCGCGGCGGTGCAGGCCGAACTGGGCCAGGGCGAGCTGCCCCGGGCCGCCCAGTACCTCCTGGGTGTCTCGGAGGTCGATCCGGACGCGGCGGCCCGCAGTGCCGCGCTGCTGCGGGCCGTGCGGCTGCTGGTGATCAGCGGGCATTTCCAGCCGGCCCTCGCCCAGGCTCCGCGCGTGCGGGCCACCGCGGCCGGGCCGGAACGCGCCGAGGCGCTCGGCCTGCTGGAGATCGCCCGCGGCCGCGACGCGGGAGCCGCCGAGCACCTGCTCAAGGCCTGGCGGGGCTATGACGGCGACGAGGACGACGCGAGCCGGGCCGCGATGGAGCTGTCCACCGTGCAGATCTCGCTCGGCCTGGGCCGGCAGGCGGTGCAGGCCGCCCAGTTCGCCGTCGCGCACAGCTCGGACCCCTCCGTCACCGGCCAGGCGCAGTCCGTCCTCACCTACGCCAGTGCCCTGCTGAGCGGACCGGCCGAGGCGCTGCTCCATCTGTCGCATCTGCGCGAGAATCCGGCGGACGTCGCCCTGTACGACCTCAGCTCGCTGGCGTTCCGGGGCATTCTGCGGGGCCTGACCGGACAGCTGCACGCCGCGCTGGGCGACCTCACCGTGGTCTCCCGGCGCAGGGCCCCCGATCATCTCGCCCAGCACGGCAGCTTCGGCGCGGTGATCCACGCCGCCGCCTGCAACATCCTGCTCGGGAGATGGGCCGAGTCCCGGCGGCTGCTGTCGCTGGCCTTCGACGAGGCCCAGACTCTGGGCCGGGAGACCGACTTCGCCATGCTGCACTGCTTCAGTGCCTGGCTCGCCGGCTTCCAGGGCAGATGGGAGACGGCCGAGGAGGAGCTGGCCGAGGCGCGTTCCCTCGCGGAGGGGACCGACTTCGGGGGCCCGAGCTTTCACCTGGCCCAGGCCTCCGCGGCCGTGGCGTTCGCACGCGAGGACTGGCGGGCCGTGATCGACCCGCTGGACCGCATGATCAACGAGCCCACTCACCAGGCACGGGCCCGTGTCTACCGGCTGTGGTTCCTTCCGATGCTGGGCGTCGCGCACGCCAGGCGCGGGGACGCCGACGCCGCGGACGAGGTGGCGGCCGTGCTGGAAGGGCTGGCGTTCCACGGGGCGGCCGCGGCGGTCTGCGCCGCCTGGGTGCGGGGCAACGCCAGCGCGGCCCGGCACGACCTGCGTGCCGCGCTGCGTCACCTGCGCGACGGCCTCGCCGTCAGCTCCGACGGCGGGGAACCCGTGCTGCACCGGGCCTTGCTCCGCTGCGACTACGGCCGGTTCCTGATCGAGTCCGGTCAGGGCGTGGAGGCTGCGCGGCAGCTGACCCAGGTGGCCGGAGTGCTGCGGGAGATGGGCGCCGACCCGCTGGAGGCGCGGTGCGTCGAACTGCTGGAGCGGACCGACAGCGCGGTCGGGACCTCCCGGGCGGAGCGGTTCTGGGCGGCCATGACCGACCGGGAGCAGGACGTCGCCAAACTCGTCGGCCAGGGGTGGACCAACAAGGAGATCGCGCGGGAGCTGTACGTCACGACGAAGACCGTCGAGTACCACCTGCGGAACATCTGCGTCAAAGGGGACGTGGAGAACCGCAGGCAGGTCCGTGACCTCGTGCAGTTGCTCGCCCCCGCGGGGTCCTAGGGGAAATTCCTGGCCCGCCGGCGGAGCGCATGCCGTTCATTGGATGGCGGACACCGTTTTCGCCACGTGCGAGACCTTGCCGAGGGGGTTCGTCCGAGCCGGTACCCGGGCGGGCGAACACCCACCGCGCCGCAAGGCAGCAGTGGCAGCCGTGCCGGGACCGGCCACCCGGCGCGGCCGCGCAGGCGAGCCGCTGGAGGATCTGGCCATGTCTCTCTCCCACCACGCGATCCACTTCGTCATACCCGTCGGCCCGGACTCGGCGCCGCGGGCCCGGAACCTGACCCGCGCGACGCTGGCCGACTGGGGCTTCACGGCCGACGACCCGGTGGTGCACACCGCCGCCCTGATCGTCACCGAGCTGGTCACCAACAGCGTGGTGCACGGCGCGGAGGCCGTCTCGCACGTGGAGGTCTCCGTGCGGCTGTGGGCCGGGCGGCTGAAGGTGGAGGTGTACGACGACCACCCGCACAGGCCCCCGCTGAGGGGGGTGCCCGCCACCGACGAACACGGCCGGGGCCTGCACATCATCCACTGCCTGGCCACGGAGCGGGACGGGTATGTGGGCCTGCGGACCTGCCCGGAACGGCCCGGCAAGGCGGTGATCGTGGTACTGGACACCGGCAGGACACGGCCCCCGCGTCAGGGCGTGCGCGGCGCACGCCTGGCGGTCCCGACCTGATCCGGCGCCCGGCCCCGGTGTGTCCGGCCCTGCCGCGCCGGAGCCGGTCAGCGCCGTGAGTCCGGATACGTGAGGTAGACGTCGGAGATCTGGTTCTCCGACGGCGAGGCGGCCTTGGCGGTCGGCCTGTCGTCCCAGTCGCCCGCGCCGAGGACGAACAGGGGGTCGAACGCGACGATGCCGGTGGCCAGCAGCATGAAGAAGCCGGGGCCGATCAGGAGCGGCAGCAGGGCGATCGCGCTCCTGCCGGGCTCCACCGCCGTGCCCTGGCTCACATGGATGCTGACCGCGGCCGTCGCGGCGTAGTACATTCCCGATATGGCCACGGCCATGATGAGGCTGGCGACGAGCGACGAGAAGAACCCGCGGATCGAGACGGCCGACCACAGGGCGGCGGTCGCCGCGACGACGCCGATCAGCAGCGACAGGAGCACGACGGGGGTCCGGTAGTGGACGGTGCCGTGAACCTGCATCGCGGCCAGGCCCAGGTAGTGCGTGACCGCCACACCGAGTCCGGTGACGGTACCCGACAGGCACAGCACGGCGGGGCGGGGTCCGCGGTAGGCGACCAGGCTCATGCCGAGACCGACGACGAGGACGGTGGCCACCAGGCTGAGGACCGTACGCGTGGTGTCGAAGGTGACCGACGCTCCCGGCACGCTGAAGTCGACCACGGCGATGAAGTGCATCATCCAGATGCCGCAGCCCATCGAGGTCGCGCCGATGGCGAGCCAGCCCGGCTTCCACCCCTGCTGGTAGCGGACCGAACGCACCACGGACCGCAGACCCAGTGCCGACCCCAGCAGGGCCACCAGGAAGGCGGCCACCATGCTGATCGTCCCGTTACTTATCCCGTCCATCTGGCTTTCCTCTGTGTGCGGTTACGAGTGGTTCGTGTCCCGAGAGGGGACCAGGAACGGATGATCACGGTGGGCGTCGGGCAGTACTGTTCCGGATTCGGCACATCGCGGCACCGGGCTTTGAGCCTAAGGAATCCGCCGGATATCAGACAAGCCGTGCCGGCGCCGAAACTGCCCCAACAGGCAATCACTTCAGGCGTGTCGGAGGCCGTTGCCCGCGACCGCGTTGAATTCGTGGCCGGTTTCCCTTTCCGTATTCCGTAGGTGACTTCGACCGGGCCACGGGTTCCGCCGACCAGCCCGCCCGCCGACGCCGGAGGACGGCGCCGCCGGGAAACCCGGGCGGTCTTGCCCGATCGGGCGGGGTGATCCGGTGTGTCACCCGGTGCTTTGTCCGTCCGATAGTGTCGTCGGCCAATGGCAGGGTCGGGCCGGAACCCTTCCGCGGCGTCGGCGACGGCACCCGAAGGACACGGCACGCGACACACGGTTTCCCTGACTTCGTGCCGTTTTCCTTTCCCCTGCTTTCCTGTTCTTCCCGTCCCCCTCTTCCAGCACCGCCGGACCGGTCGACGAACTGTGCCCGGACGGTGCGTGAAGGAGTTTGCATGCCCTCCAGAAGAAAGCGCCGCTCCTCTCTGGTGCGGGTCGGAGTCCCCGTCCTCGCCGCCACCGCACTGGGGGCGTCCGTCTGGGGCTTCACCGCCGCCAACGCCTCGCAGCCGGCCGTCAAGCTGCCCCCCACGGGCGTGGGATTCGACTACCAGATCGGCGACGCGTACACGCCTCCCGCCGGGGTGGGCGTGGTCAGCCGCGACAACTCGCAGAGCCCTGCCAAGGGGCTCTACAACATCTGCTACATCAACGCCTTCCAGAGCCAGCCGGGCAAGAGCAAGGAGTGGACCGGCCTGCTGCTGAAGGAGGGCGGCCGGCTCGCCGAGGACCCGGACTGGGAGGGCGAGTACGCCCTGGACATCTCCACCTCGGCCAAGCGCAAGGCGCTCGCCGCCAAGACGGACGCGACGATCGACAAGTGCGCCAAGAAGGGCTTCAACGCCGTCGAGCCCGACAACTACGACTCCTACACCCGGTTCCGCGGGCTGACCGCGGCCGACGCGGAGGCGTACATGTCCCTTCTCGTGCAGCACGCGCACGCGAAGCACCTCGCGATCGCGCAGAAGAACACCGCGGAGCTGGCCCCGAAGGCCAAGTCCCTCGGCCTCGACTTCGCGGTCACCGAGGAGTGCGGCACCTACTCGGAGTGCGGCGACTACACGAAGGCCTTCGGCAACCACGTCGTGGACATCGAGTACAGCAAGAAGGGCCTCAAGAAGGCCTGCGCGGGCTACTCGAAGAAGATCGCCATCGTCCAGCGTGACGAAGAGGTCTCGAAGCCGGGCGACGGCGGCTACGTCCGCAGGACCTGCGGCAGCTGACCCACAAGCACCCGTCTCCGGGTGCGGGCCGGGGCCCCGGACGAGCACACGTCCGGGGCCCCGGCCGTCGCCGTCTCGCGGCCCCGGCCGGCGACACCCGGCACGGCTCAGTGGCGCGCCGGTGCCGGCCCGGCCGGGGTGAACCGCACCGGAAGCGCCGTGAGTCCGCGCACCCAGACCGAGGGCCGCCAGCGCAACTCGCCCGGATCCGCGGCCAGGATGACGTCGGGCAGCCGGTCCAGCAGCGTCTCGATCGCGGTGCGGGCGATGACGTCGGCGATGACGGTGGCGGCGTAGGGACACCGGCTCGTGCCGTTCCCGAAGGCCAGGTGCGCGCGGTTCGACTCCGCGGCAGGGGCCTCGGCCAGCACCCTCGGATCGGAGTTGGCGGCCGCGATCCCGAGGACCAGACAGTCCCCGGCGCGGACGTTCAGTCCGGACAGGACGGTGTCCCGGGCCGCCCAGCGCCCGATCAGGTTCTGCGTGGGGGAGTTGACCCAGAGCACCTCGTTCAGCGCTTCGTCCACGCTCACCCGGCCGCCCAGCACATTGACCGCGAACCGGTCGTCGGTCAGCAGCAGGTGCAGGGTGTTGCCGATCCAGAGTGCCGTCGACTGCTGAGCGGCCCCGAGGACGGTGAACACGCCGGCGCTCACCTCGTCGTCGGAGAGCCGGGCCGGATGTCCCAGCATGCGCGAGATGGCGTCCGGGGCGGGCCGCGACCGTTTGTGCCCGACGACGTCGCGGATACGCTGGTCGAGGCGTCCGAAGGCGGCGGCGGAGTTGCCCTCGGCTTCCCAGTCCAGGCCGATGCGCAGGTCCTCCAGCAGCTCCTCGGCCTCGCCGTCACGCAGGCGTATGCCGCACATCCGCATCAGCACGAGCAGTGGGAGCGTGTGCGCGTAGTCGCTCATCAGCTCCGCACGGCCCCGGGGGGCGAAGCCGGTGATGAGTTCGGTGGCCACCTCACGGCACACCCGTTCCAGCTCGAACCCGTCGACCTGCTCCAGTGCCTCGGTGACCACCATGGCCCTGCGTGAGGAGTCGCCCTGATAGGCGACGAACGGCAGCAGCGGCCAGTCGGGCGGGATGCGGTGCCACTGGTTCCAGCGTCCCGGATCCCGCACGAACAGTTCGGTGCGTGAGGTCACGTGGCACAGCTCCGCGTAGCCGAGGACCAGCCAGGCGGGTACGTCGCTGTCCAGTAGTACGGGGACGACGGGTCCGTACCGTTCGCGCAGGCCGTCGTAGAGCCGTTCTTGCTGCTGTCCGCCGGCCAGGTCCGTCAGCCGCACGGGACTGTGACCGGCCGGGCACCGGGTACCCCCGGGAGTGTCGGACGGGAAGCCGTGTTCCGTCATGTCCCCTCCTTCCGCGCATTTTTGGCCGCGTCAGAGTCTTTGCAGCGCATGGAGCACCTTCTGAAGCTGTTCGACATTGGGCTGCGAGCCCGCAGGGCGCCGCCGGAGCGGGTGGTGCGACCGGATCAGGTCCTGGGCGAGCAGGTCGCCGAGGAGGATGCGCACGACGGTGACGGGCAGCCGCAGTGTGCCGGCGACCTCCGCCATGGCCGTGGGGCGCCGGCACAGCACGAGGATGCGCGCGTGCTCGGACTGCATGCCCGGTGTCGGAGCGCTCCTGCTGGTGATGAGGCTTACGAGGTCGAAGAAGCCGCTCGCGCGGCTGCGGCCGCCCGTGAGTGTGTACAGCCGGTCCGGAACACCTGTGTCCACGGGCGCACGGTTCATCAGCTCGTTCTTCCCGGCGTGCCGGCGCGTGGCTGCGCACGCAGGTGCTCACCGATCTGCTCCACCAGCTCGGTCATCTGGGTGCCCACGACCCCGGGGTCGGCGTCGTCGCCGGTCACCAGCGCCAGGTGGGCTCCCGCCCCGGCCACGACGATGAACACCAGTCCGCCGTGGAAGGCCATCATGGAGTGCCGCACGCCGCCGGTTCCGTCACCGAACTCCATTGAGGCGCCGTGGGCGAGGGCCTGCACACCGCAGCACACCGCCGCCAGTTGGTCGGCCTGGTCGATCGTGAGCTGGTCCGACCAGCACAGCTTGAGTCCGTCCCCGGAGAGCACCAGGGCGTGCCGGGCCCCGGGGGTCCGGTCGATGAGGGTCTGCAGAAGCCAGTTGAGGCTGTTGTCCGTGGTGTGCATGGTGGTTCGCGGAGCGGACGGTACGACCGTCGTCCCACTGCTCCAATCTCGTGTGCTGTACCGGTCACAATGCCTGTGAAGATGCCGTCCGCCGCGGGGCGGACGCGGTCAGGGAGCGGGCCGCTGATCGCACGGAGGGTCCGTGGCCCCGTGCGCTCCCCGCGCGCCGTGCGGTCCGGACTGCACACTGTCGTGGAAGCCCCCGAACAGCGCGCCGGCGCTCCTGCGCGGGGGCCGGGCCGCGGGCCGCGACTCGCTCGTCGGGGTGGGGGCGTCCGCTCGTTGCTGCTGTGAGGCGGCGGATCGCAGGGCGCCACCGCGTGCGCGCACGGGCAGGCCGTTGAGGGTGGTCCGGGACGCTTTCGCCGTAGACCCGGCGGTGTCCGGGGCCTGCCCCGTGGCCGTTCGTTGCGGGGAGGGGCGCCGGTCGTCGTGCGACCGTCCCTCCCCCTCGCCGCCCGGCTGCCGCGTGAGGAGCTGCCGGGGCACACGCACGAGGGCCGTCGTGCCCCCGCCGGCGGCCACCTGGAAGCTCACCGCGATCCGGTACCTGGCGCACAGGCGTCCCACCACGGCCAGCCCGAGCCGGGTCCCGCGCAACGACGCCAGGTCGTCGACCTCGCGCGTGACGGCGTCGGTCGCGTAGCGCAGGGCCGCGCCGGCCATGCGCAGGCCGTTGTCCTCGATGGTGATGACGAGACCGGCGGCCTCCTCCCGCGCCAGGACGTGGACCTGCTCGGTCGGCGGGCTGAAGTTCGTCGCGTTGTCCATGAGTTCGGCCAGGAGGTGCATGAGGCCCTCCGCCGCGTGCCCGGACACCAGAGCCGTCGACGAGACGCGCAGCCGCACCCGCCGGTAGGCCGCGATGCGGCCGGCGGCTCCGCGCAGGATGCTCTCGAGAGTGATCGGGCGGTTCCAGGTGCGGCTGGAGCGACCGCCCATGAGGGTCGCCAGCCGGTCGGTGAGCAGGCCTATCTGCGAAGCGCTGTGGTCCAGGCCGAGCAGGTCGCCGAGCACCTCCTCGCCGTGCCGGTTCTGCATGTCGCGCAGGTCCGCGAGCATTCTGACGGTCCTGGCCTGCACGCGGCTCAGAGCCGTGACGGTGGCGGCCTGCGCGGCCGTGAAACGGCGCTCCGTGTCGGCGAGTTCCTGCACCGCCGTCTTGGCCACCGCCCGCACCTGGGCGTCCTGCGGCCAGGCGATCGCGGCGAGTACGGAGGTTGCCGCGGTGCCCGCGCGCAACTCCTGGACGGCGTCCGGCAGGGTCCGCTCGGCCAGGGTGCGCAGATTGCCCTGGAGCCTGGCCAGTTCCACCTCGGTGCAGTCGCGTAGCTCGCGGGCGTCGGCCAGTTCCTCCGCCAGGCGGTGTGCCCGTGCTGTGGTGCGTGCCGCGCTCCCGGCGGCCGCCCAGGCCGTGGCGGCCAGTGCCGCCCAGCCGAGTGCGAACAGGGCGAGAGAGCCTAGGCCGGCACCGTCGCGTGCCGCCCACAGCACGCCACAGACGAGTACGGCGGACGTTCCGGCGACAGCCGTCATGGTTCGCTGCACCACGGTCATCTAGCGGTCTCCCGGTCCTCTTCATGGAGTGGTGGGGATCGACCGCATAACTCGTACCGTCATGTCGTGCGGTGGCCGGGCCTCCAGGGAAATGTGGTGCCTCATGCTAGTGGGTCCGCCGACGCCCGTATGGGGCGAAAGAGGCGGGATCGCGTGCCTCAAAGGGCGACGGGCGCGGGCGGTACGAAGGGGTGCGACACGGCGTGGAGGGGTGCGCTCACCGGCTGCCGGATGACGGCGCACCGGGACGGTGCCGGGCGATCAGCTCGTCCATCAGCCTGCCGAGGCGTTCGTCCGTGCGGCGCTGTTCCGGATGGGAGTCGTACCACCGGACGATCTCCCTGGCACCGTAGGAGAAGGGGACGCGGGCCGTGCAGGCGGACGAGATCCGGCGGACCTTGGTGTTGTCGAACACCATGGAATGGGCCTTGTCGCCCAGGAGTTCCTCACCCCACGCCGGATCGGCGGCCGCGATGGCGGCCGACGGCACATGAACCAGCCGCGCCTCGCCCGCCCCGGCCGCTTCGGCCATGGTCTGGTAGATCTCGTTCCAGGTGAGGGCCTCGTCCCCGGTGATGTGGTACGTCTCGCCGATGGTCCGCATGTCGCCGAGGAGCCCCAGGAAGGCGTGGGCGAAGTCCTCCGTGTGTGTCAGCGTCCACAGCGACGTGCCGTCGCCGTGCACCAGCACCTCCTGTCCGCGGCGCATGCGGTCGAGCACGGTCCAGCCGCCGTCGAACGGGATCGCCGTGGCGTCGTAGGTGTGCGAGGGCCGCACCACCGTGACGGGGAAGGCCCGCTCGCGGTGGGCGTGTGCCAGTACGCGCTCGCACTCGATCTTGCGGCGCCCGTAGGCGGAATGGGCGTTGCCCAGCGGTGCGGACTCGACGAGCGGCAGGCGTGAGGGCCGCTGGTACACGGCGGCCGAACTGATGAAGACGTACTGGCGGGTGCGTCCGTGGAACAGGTCGACGGCGGCCCGCACATGGTCCGCGGTGAACGACAGGAAGTCCACCACGACGTCGAACTTCTCGTGCTGGAGGGCGGCGTGCATGCTGTCGGTGTCCCGGACGTCGGCGTTGATCACGCGGACGCCCTCCGGCAGCGGCCGCAGTGCGCTGCGGCCCCGGTTGACCAGGTGCACATCGAGACCCGAGGCCGCCGCCAGATGCGTGCAGCCCGCGCTGATGACGCCGGTGCCGCCGATGAGAAGGAGTTTCAGGGACATGCTGTTGCCGTGTCCTCTCAGGGGATGGATGGGGGCGCACGGTGGAGCGCCGGCTTCGCGAGCGGAGTCGACGGGTGCCTCACTCGCCGGGGTAACGGACGCCCAGCTGCGCCCGCAGCTCGTCGAGCGTCGTCATCAGGTCCAGCGTCTCCTGAAGCGGCATCAGGCCGGATTCCAGACGTCCCCCGGCGATGCAGCGTGCGACCTCCGCGGCCTCGAAGGCGTACCCGTGCTCGCGCGCCGTCGGCTCGTAACTGCCCATCAGCCGGTTCGCCGTGTCGATGAGGCGAACGGCGGCGGGCGCGTAGAAGTCGCCTTCTATCTCCAGTCTGCCCGCGGATCCGGACACGGACGCCGTGGTGGGGGTGCGGGCGCGCATCGTGGTGTGCAACAGACCCTGCACGCCACGTGCGTTGGAGACGACGACCGACGCCTCGGCGTCCACCGCGGTGAAGGTCTGCGACCCGGTGGCGAGGGCGGTGACGAACGGGCCCATCACCATGGACGCGAAGGAGAGCGGATAGATTCCGAGGTCCAGCAGGGCTCCTCCGGCCAGCCGGGGGGAGTAGAGCCGGCTCTCCGGGTCCGGTGTCATGCACTGGCCGTGGTCCGCCATGACGGTGTGGATGTCGCCGAGCATCCGGCGCTCCAGGCACTGACGCACCACGTCCATGTGGGGCAGGCAGCGCGACCACATCGCCTCCATGGCGAAGCGCCGGTGTTCCCCCGCCGCCGCGACGATCTGTTCCGCCTCCCGCGCGTTGCGGGTGAACGCCTTCTCCACGAGGACGTGCCTGCCCGCCTCGATCGCCTGCAGGGCGTGGGCGACGTGCTCGGAGTGCGGGGTGGCGATGGACACCACGTCCACCTGCTCGTCCGCGACGAGTTCGGCGTAGCTGCCGTACGCGGCGGGGATCGCGAACCTGCGGGCGAAGGCCTCGGCCCGCTCCACGCTGCGGGAGCCGACCGCCACGATCTTCTGGGCCGTCTCGGCCCGCAGAGCGCGCACGAACGCGTCGGCGATGCCGCCGGGGCCGAGCACTCCCCACCGCAGGACGGGCGCCGAGCGCGGCGAAAGGGTCCGCGGGGCGGGCAACGCCGCGAGCGTCGCGCAGTTGCCTGACACTTCCGGGGTCTGCAGTGTGGCCAATTCTCTGAACGCACCTTTCGGACTCTGCGGGGGCAGGGGGCAGGGGGCAGTGGGCAGGGGGGGGAGGGGGCGAGGGCCCGGGCGGGGAGACACGGGTGAGGGGGATCGTGTCATGGCGCGACGTCGCCGGGCCCGGTGGCCGCGGGGCCCGTTCGGCGGCGACACGCCTGGTGCGGTGGGTGTGGAGAGGCGCGGCCGGGGCTCGGTGAGGGAAGCCTTCGGGCGGTACGCTGCCCGGAAGGCTGCCCGAGCGAACCCGGGAGCGCGCCGGACAGCGCCGGCCCGCCCCGGCCGGGAGCACGAGGTCGCTCCTCGCGGGCCTGTTGCCCTGGAGGGCCGCCGTCTGTCCCTCCCGCTCGAGCCGGTTTCCCCGCTCCGGCTCGTCCGGAGCGCCGTGGTGTCCACACGCCCTAGGGGTGTCCCAGGGTTTTTCCCCAGTCCCCAGGCCCGCGGTGTCGTCGTACGGTGCGGGAGTCGGCCGGCTCCGGCCGGTGCCCGCACGGCTTACGCGACCCCCAGCGTGTGCGGGCGACCGGCCGCGGCCGGTCGCGCGCGCGGCCACGGGCGCGCGCGGAGCGGCGAGGCGCCCATGGGCCGTCCCGCGACGGGTCCCGTCGAGCCGAGAGGCGGCCTGAGGTGCTGTGCACCGTGTTTCCGCCCCGGCTCGTCGCGCCCTCCCGCCCCCCGGCGCACCGTGCTCCTGCGCCCGCGCACCGCCGGTCGCCCCCCGCACATCCTGATCGGCGAATCAGTTGGAGCCTGGTCTATTGACTGACGGATCAGTAGCGACCTACCGTTCGGAACCAGCCAGACGCGAGGGTTCGTCCGCGTTCTGCGCTGTCATCGCTGCGCCCCCAGTCGCCTCTTGAAGGAGTTCGACCATGGGTCATCCGGCCCCCTCCGCCAACGGATGCCGCTTCGCCACGAGCCGTCGGCAGTTCTGGATCGACGGGGAGTGGCGGGATCCGGCCGGGGGCATCTCGTCCCCGGTCACCCTCGTGGCCGACCCCACCGGACGCCCGGCGGTGGGCAGCGTGCCCACCGCGACGGCCGCGGACGTCGACGCCGCCGTGGCGGCTGCCCGTGCCGCCTTCGCGGTGTGGTCCGGGACCGGGCCGGGGGAGCGCCGTGCGTTTCTGGCCGCGCTGGCCGCCGCCGTCACGGCACGGGAGGCCGACTTCGCCGAGGTGATCAGTGCGGAGATGGGCGCGCCCCTGGACAACGCCCTCGGCACGCAGACCAGGCTCGCCGCCCAGGTGTTCGCCTCCTACGCCGACCTGCTCGCCGGCCATGAGTGGGAGGAACGCGTCGGGACGTCGCAGATCGTCAGTGAGCCCGTGGGTGTCGTCGCCGCGATCACCCCCTGGAACTATCCCCTGTACCTCATCGCCGCCAAGGTGGCCGCGGCCCTGGCCGCCGGGTGCGCGGTGGTGCTCAAACCGAGCGGAGACGCTCCGCTCAACGCCTTCCTCCTCGCCGAGGTCTTCGCCGAAACGGCCGCCGCACAGGGCGTGCCCGGCGGAGTGTTCAACGTGATCACCGGCCCCGGCACCACCGTCGGCGCGGGCCTTGCCGCCCATCCCGGTGTGGACGCGGTCTCCTTCACGGGATCCACCGAGGCCGGCCGGGTGGTCGCGGCGACCGCCGCCGCGACGGTGAAGCGCGTCGGACTGGAACTCGGGGGCAAGTCGGCGCGGGTGATCCTCGCCGACGAGCCGGACGGCCGGACGGTCACCGACCTGGCGGAAGCGGTGCGCGTGGCCCTCGCCGACGTCTTCTACAACTCGGGCCAGACGTGCACCGCCTGCACACGCGTCCTGGTGCCCGACGCCGTCTACGAGGAAACCGTCGCCCTCGCCGCCCGGGAGGCCGCAGGCTGGCGGCTCGGCGATCCGGCGCTGCCCGGGGACCACCTGGGGCCGATCGCCACGGCCCGCCAGTTCGCCGGAGTGCTGTCCCACATCGACGGGGCGGTCGCCGAGGGGGCGAGGCTCGTGTGCGGGGGCCGGGCCGCCGCCGACGCGCTGCCCGGCGGCCTCGAGGACGGGCACTGGATCATGCCCACGGTCTTCGCGGACGTCACCAACGACATGACCGTGGCGCGGGAGGAGATCTTCGGCCCGGTGGTGTGCCTCATCCGCTACCGCGACGAGGAGGAGGCCGTGCGCATCGCCAACGACTCGATCTACGGCCTGGCGGGAGCCGTCTGGTGCGCCGACACGACGCGCGCGGAGCGGTTCGCCAGGCGCATCAGAACGGGACTGGTCACCGTGAACCGCGGCGAGTTCAGCGTGCTCGCCCCCACCGGTGGCTGCAAGCAGTCGGGTATCGGACGCGAACTCGGCGTGCACGGACTCCACGAATACCTGGAGACGAAGACCATCCAGTGGTGACGCGGCAGGAGCGCGGCGCCCGGTGAACGGGCCGCGGCCCGCGATCTGGCAGCCCCATGAGAGGAAAACCATGGCCGGACCACCTCATCCACCGACCCGACGGCACGTGCTGAGCGCGGGTGCCGCGGGCGCGGCAGCGCTCTGGCTGAGCGGCTGCACCTCGGGCACCGCACCCTCGCGCCCCGGACCCGCCGCCGACGTGTCGGCGTTCGGCCCCGGCCCCGGTGACCCGGCCGGCGCGCGGCGCGGCGGCAGCATCGTCACCGCCTGGTCGGAGGAGGCCCAGTCCTACGACCCGGCCATCGGCTGGGACCTGCACAGCTGGGAAGCCATCTCCACGGTCCTGTACGCGCCGCTCTACCAGTACGCGCAGCAGTTCGGCGGGCCCGCCCCGCACGCCGCGGCGGCACTGCCCAGGGTCTCGGCCGACCGCAGGACCTACACCATCCCGCTGCGCCGCGACGTCCGGTTCCACAACGGCCGTCCGGTGACGGCCGAGGACTACGTGTACACCTGGACCCGGCTCATGGACCCGGCGCTCGAATCCTGGGCGGCGAGCTACCTCTTCGGGATCGAGGGGGCCGAGGACGTCAACAAGAAGAAGACGAAGCGGATACGCGGGCTCAGCGCCCCCGACTCCCACACCCTGCGCGTCCGGCTCAGCGAACCCGACGCGCTGTTCCCGGCCCTGCTGTGCCAGCCGTACACCGCCGCCCTGCCGGGCGAGGAGATCCGCCGGCTGGGCTCCGGCTTCGGCCGGACGCCGGTCGGCAACGGGCCCTTCCGCATCCGGCACTACGACAGCAGGCGCCAGCGCGCCGTGTTCGAGGCCTTCGACCAGTACTTCTGGCGCGGCACCCCGCTCATCGACACCCTGGAGTACCGCTGGGGCGTCGACTACCCCCTGCAGACACTGCAGCTCCTCAGCGGGAAGATCGACGTCCTGGGCGAGGGCCTGGTCGCCGGGCAGGCGGCCAAGTTCACCGCGGACCCCGCCACCCGCGCCGACTACGTGCAGGAGATACCGGTGCTGGGCACCCAGTGGGTCTCCCTGAACCTCAAGCGCCGGGAACTGCGCGACGTACGGGTCAGGCAGGCGCTGAACTGGGCCGTCGACCGCGACCAGTTGATGCGCATGACGTTCGGTCTCTCCGACCCCTGGGGCTGCCCGTTCCCCGAGAAGCTGGCCGGCTACCGGCGCACGGCCCGGCCCTACACCCACGACCCGGAGCGCGCCCGCGCCCTCCTGGACCAGGCCGGAGTGCGGCGGCTGCGACTGGAGTTCCTGCACGGCACCCAGGACCCCTGGCCGGTGCTGGGACAGGTCCTCCAGCAGCAACTGCAGAAGATCGGCGTCGACATCGAACTGAACGCCATGAGCCAGTCCGCGTTCGACCTGGCCACCTCCAAGGGCGAGGGCGACCTGTACGGCAGTCACCTGTACATCGTGCTGGACAGCCCGATCGAACTGGCCACCACCTGCTTCACCACCGACGCCTCCCAGAACTACACCGGATACGCCGACAAGGAGGTGGACCGGCTGGTCGCCAGGGCACGCGCGGCGAGTACGAACGAGCGGTCCAACGCGCTCATGGCACAGGCGGAGGAGAAGCTCGTACAAGGCGCACCCGGGATCTTCATCGGCAACATGAACTTCCTCGCGGCGCACACCCCACGGGTCCGCAACTACCGGATGCGCGGGGAGACCGGAAGCTACTACGACCGGCTGTGGGTGAAGTCATGAGCACTGTTCCCGTCGCTGCCAGCACCCCCCTCACCACGCAGCCGCCCGGCGAGAGCACCGGTCCGGGCTCCCGGACCGCCCGGCCGGCCCGGCGGCAGGGCCGGCGGCTGTGGCTCACCGGGGTGTGCCTGCTCGGCCTCCTGGCGCTGCTGGCTTTGCTCGCCCCGCTCGCCGGATCGCCGTACACGCTGCACACCAACAGCCTGTCCGCCTACGGCCTGCCCGCCGGGATCGGCGCCGACGGGCACCCGCTGGGCACCGACGCCCTCGGCCGCGACATGCTCGCCCGGACGCTGTACGGGCTGCGCGCGACGCTGGAGATCGCGCTGGTCGCCAACGTCACCTCGGTGGGCCTCGGCGCCGTGGTGGGACTGGTCGCGGGCTTCTACCAGGGCTGGACCGGGCAGTGTCTGATGCGCCTGGTCGACGTGTTCCTGTCCGTCCCCACCGTGCTGTCCGGACTGGCGATCGCGAGCATCGTCGGCCGCGGCACCACCGGCATCATCGTCGTCGTCACCGCCCTGTACTGGGCCTGGACGGCACGCCTGGTGCACGGCGAGACCGTGCGGCTGCGCCGGCGCACCTATGTGGAGGCCGCGCTCGCCCACGGAGTGAGCCGGCACACCGCGCTGCGCCGTCACGTCCTCCCCCATCTGTCGACCATCCTGCTCAACGTGGCGGCCCTCAACGGCGCGGCCGTCGTCGTGGTCGGCGCCGGACTGTCCTACCTGGGAGCCGGGATCCAGCCGCCCACCCCGGAACTCGGCAACATGCTGGCCGACGGCTCGGACAGCATGACCTACGCCCCGCACACCCTCTTCGTCCCCCTCGTACTGGTCGTCACCACCGTCCTGGCCTTCGTCCTGATCGCCGAGGGACTCAACCGCCGCAACCCCCTCTCGGAGCGACGCTCATGGCTCGACGCATAGGCATCCGTATCCTGCTGGGCATTCTCACCATCGCCGCGGTGGTGCTGCTGACCTTCGTCCTGCAGTACGTGATCCCGGGCGACCCGGCGCGCAGCATCGCCGGACCGAAGGCCAGCCCGGAGGTCCTGGCGCAGATCCGGGACCGGCTGCACCTGAACGACTCGCTGTGGTCCCAGCTCGGCCACTACCTGTCGTCGGTGGCGACCGGGGACCTCGGCACCTCCTACTCCCACGACCAGCCGGTGCTCTCCCTGATCCTGCAGCGCCTGCCCGCCACCGCCGCCCTCGCCGCAGCCGCCCTCGTGGTCGAGCTGGTCATCGGCGGACTGTGGGGCCTGTGGGAGGGGCTCCGCCCCCGGCGCAGCCTGCTGCTGGCCACGGTCAACGTCGGCCTGCTGTCGATGCCGGTCTTCTCGCTCGGCTTCCTGCTGCTGCTCGCGCTCGGCTACAAACTGCCGATCTTCCCGATCGACGGTGGGACGGGCGCGGCCCAGATCGTGCTGCCCGCGCTGACCCTCGGGGTCCTGGGCGCCCCCTACTACGCGAACGTGATGCGCGACAGCACCCGCGAAGCCCTCTCCTCCGCCTACGTCCGCACCGCCGTCGCCAAGGGACTGTCGCGCCGCCGCATCATCGTGCGCCACGTCCTGCGCAACACGGCCTCTCCGGTGGTGACCCTGCTCGGCATGGACGTGGCCGTCTTCCTCTCCGGTGTCGTGTTCGTCGAGAAGATCTTCGGGTGGCCGGGCATCGGCCAGATGCAGACCGAGGCCTTCGCCGCACTGGACCGGCCGCTGCTCACCGGAACCGTGATCGTCGCCGCGACCCTCGTGGTGGTGGCCAACCTGCTGGTGGACCTCGTCAGGACCGTCATCGACCCGCGTGCCGCATCGGAGGCGCTGTGACCGCAATACCGCAAGCCACGCCCCTTCGGCGCCTGGGCAGCGATGTCAGGATCGAGGGGCTGAGCGTCGCCTACGGAGAGCACGAGGTGCTGCGCGACGTCACGTTCACCGTGCCGGCCGGCACGACCACGGCCCTGGTCGGAGAGTCCGGGTCCGGCAAGTCCACGCTCGCCCTGGCCGCCGGACGGATCCTGCCCGCGGGCGCGCGGATCACCGCCGGCACGGTCCACGTGGGCGACACCGAGCTGACCGCGCTGGGCGGCAGGGAACTGCGCGAGGCCCGGGGACGCACGGCCGCCTATCTCGCGCAGGACGCCTCCGCCGCCCTCAACCCCGTCGTCCGGGTGGGCCGGCAGATCGCCGAGGTGCACCGGGTCAGGGGCGGCGCCGGCCGGGCGGAGGCGGACCGCCTGGCCCGCGAGGCGCTCGCCGACGTGGGAATCGCCGATCCGGAGCGGGTCGCCCGCCTGTATCCGCACCAGCTTTCCGGCGGTATGCGCCAGCGAGCGATCATCGCGATGGCGCTGGCCTTCCATCCCGAGCTGCTCATCGCGGACGAACCGACCACGGCCCTGGACGTCACGGTGCAGGCCGAGATCCTCCAGCTCGTCAGCCGGCTCCAGCAGCAGTACGGGCTCACCGTCATCTGGATCACCCACGACCTGTCGGTGGTCGCCGAGATCGCCGACCACGTCGCCGTCCTCTACGGTGGACGCCTGGCCGAGCACACCGATGTGTACAGCCTCTTCGAGGGTTCGCGGCACCCCTACAGCCAGGCCCTGCTCACCTGCTTCCACAGCGGCCGCGAGGCGGCCCCCAAGGAGCCGTTCACGACCATCAACGGCAGCCCGCCCGTCGGACGCACGCCCGAGGGCTGCCCCTTCCATCCCCGGTGCCCGAAGGCCGACGCGCGGTGCGCCGCCGAGCTGCCCGAACCGCGCCTGCTGTCCGACGACCACATCGCCGCCTGCCACCGTCTGGAGGTGACCAGTTGAGCCACAACCCGTCGCCGGCGCCCCTCGTACAGCCCCTGCTCGAGGCGGCCGGCATCACCAAGCGCTACGGCCGCCACACCGCGCTGGACGCGGTGGACCTGTGCATCCGACCGGGCCGCACGGTCAGCATCGTGGGCGAGTCGGGGTCGGGCAAGTCGACCCTGGCGCGGATCCTGGTCGGCCTCGAACGCGCGGACGCGGGCACGGTGCGCTTCCGCGGCGAGCCGGTGCGCGGTCGCCGGGCGCGCAAGGCGTTCCGGCGGAGCGTCGGCATGGTGTTCCAGGATCCCTACGAGTCCATCGATCCCCGGCTGACCATCGGCGAGGTGGTCGCCGAGCCCCTGCGCGCGCACGGGCTCTACCGGGACGACGGACCCGGGCGGGTGCGGGAACTCCTCGCCGCCGTCGGCATGGAGGGCGTCGACCCGGATGCCTACCCGCACCGGTTCTCCGGCGGCCAGCGCCAGCGCGTGTGCATCGCACGCGCGCTGGCCACCGACCCCGAACTCGTCATCTGCGACGAGCCGACCTCCGCCCTCGACGTGTCGGTGCAGGCGCAGATCCTGAACCTGCTGCTGGACCTGCAGCAGCGCCGTGGGCTGGCGTATCTCTTCATCACGCACGACCTGGACGTCGTGCGCCGGATCAGCGACGAGGTCGACGTGCTGATGCGCGGCACGATCGTCGAACGCGGCAGCGCCGCGGAGGTCACCAGCGAACCGCGGCAGGAGTACACGCGCAACCTGCTCGCGGCCGTTCCCGCGTCCTCGCCGCGCGAGCGCCGCATCGGCGCTCCCGGCTGACCGGCCGCCCAACGCCCCTCCTCCGACGCCGTCACCGGAAGTGCCGGCGCCGGAGGCATGCCCGAAGGTCCACTACTGACTTTCGCATCAGGCAGTAAGCCAAGTGGATACGCCTTGCCGTGATGGACGGTCAGCTCGCCGTGAGAGCGGCAAGAGCACGTCTGAACTGCATCTTCACCATCTCTTGCGTTCCTCGTCCCGTGATGTGGCCACTGTCTTAGGAGACAGCCCGGAAAGAAATATTCGGCTTCGGATTCAGCAGCTATTGAACTTGGTGACAGCTACGTGTTCCCTGGAGTCATGTCTACTCGCGCCGCATTCGCCAAAGAGTCGTACGACGTCGTCATCGTCGGTGGTGGCCACAACGGACTGGTCGCCGCCGCCTATCTCGCTCGCGCCGGACGCTCCGTGCTCGTCCTCGAACGTCTCGGCAGCACCGGCGGAGCCGCGGTCTCCACCAGGGCCTTCGCCGGAGTGGACGCGCGCCTGTCCCGGTACTCCTACCTCGTCTCCCTGCTGCCGTCCAAGATCGTCGACGATCTGGGGCTGAGCTTCGCGGTGCGCAAGCGTTCCGTCTCCTCCTACACGCCCACCGTGCGGGACGGCAGGGCCACCGGCCTCTTCGTCGGCGGCGGCGAGGAGCGCACCCGGGAGTCCTTCCGCGAACTGACCGGATCCGACCGCGAGTACCGGGCATGGCAGGACTTCTACGCCATGACCGCGGAGGTGGGCCGCAACGTGTTCCCCACGCTCACCGAGCCACTGCCCACGCGGGCGCAGCTGCGGGCGCGGGTGGGGGACGAGACCGCCTGGCGGACGCTCTTCGAGCAGCCGATCGGCGTGGCCATCGAGGAGCGCTTCCGCGACGACCTGGTCCGGGGCGTCGTACTGACCGACGCACTGATCGGCACGTTCAGCGACGCGCACGACACCTCCCTCGCCCAGAACATCTGCTTCCTCTACCACGTGATCGGCGGCGGGACCGGCGACTGGGACGTGCCGGTCGGCGGCATGGGTGCCTTCACCGACGCGCTGGCGGCGGCGGCCCGTTCGGCCGGAGTCGAGATCGTCACGGGTCATGAGGCGCTGCGCATCGAACCCGGCGAGCCGCACTCCGTCGTGGGCTACCGCAGCGGCGACCGGGAGGGCACGGTGGCCGCCCGCAAGGTCCTGGTCAACGCCTCGCCCGAAGCGCTGGCCGACCTGCTGGGCGAGCAGCCCGCCGAGCGGGCCGAGGGCGCCCAGATCAAGGTCAACATGCTGCTGCGCCGGCTGCCCCGGCTGCGCGACACCTCCGTCGACCCCCGCCAGGCGTTCTCCGGCACCTTCCACATCGCCGAGGGCTACGAGCAGCTGGCCACCGCCTACAAGGAGGCGGCCGGCGGGGCCCTGCCCTCGGCGCCGCCCTCGGAGATCTACTGCCACTCGCTCACCGACCCGACGATCCTCGGGCCCGATCTGGTCGAACGCGGCTACCAGACCCTGACGATGTTCGGTCTGCACGCACCGGCCCGCCTGTTCGCCGAGGACAACGACGGTGCGCGCGAGGCGCTCCTGGCGGGCGCCCTGGCCCAGCTGGACGCGGTGCTCGACGAGCCGATCTCCGAGTGCCTGGCGGTGGACGGGGAGGGCCGGCCGTGCATCGAGGCCAAGACCCCCCTCGACCTGGAGCAGGACCTGCGGCTTCCCGGGGGGAACATCTTCCACCGGGCGCTGTCCTTCCCGTTCGCCGACGAGGAGCGGGGCACGGGACGCTGGGGGGTGGAGACCTCCCACCCGGGCGTCCTGCTGTGCGGCGCGGGAGCGGTCCGCGGCGGCGGAGTCAGCGGCATTCCCGGGCACAACGCGGCGATGGCGGTGCTCGAGGAGGGGTGATCCGCGCCGGCCGCACGCCCCGCGCGTGCGGCCGGACACCCGTGCCAGTAGGACTGTCCCGTCCGTCAAGGACCGCGGGTGCCGGCACCCGCGGGTCGCCTTCGAAGGAGGAAGTGTGGCTTACGCGTTGCGCTGCGCGCGACTGATCGACGTCGAGACGGGGGAGTTCCTGCCGGACCGGACGGTCCTCGTGGACGGGGAACGCATCCGGGCCGTGCAGCCGGCCTCGGCCCCGGTCCCCGACGGCGTGCACGTCGTCGACCTGGGCGATGCCACGCTCTGCCCCGGGCTGATCGACCTGCACACCCACCTGGTCGGCATCGCCGCCTGCGGGGATCCGGTGCACGAGCTCAAGCAGAGCGCGGCGCGGCAGGCCTTCGAGTCGATCCCGCACGCGCACGACACCCTGATGGCCGGCTTCACCACGGTCCGGGACGTGGGCACCTTCCGGGCCTTCGTCGACGTGGCGCTGCGGGACGCCATCGACGCGGGCGTCGTGCCCGGTCCCCGGATGGCCGTGGCGGGCCCGTACGTCACCGTGTCCACCGGCGGCGGCATGATCACCGGCCTCGCCCACGACATCGAGCTGCCGCGGGAGTTCCGCTTCGGTTCGGTGCGCGATGTCGACGACGTGCGCGAGCGCGTCCGGGAGATCCTGCACGGCGGCGCCGACCTGATCAAGCTGATCGGCACCGGTGCCGTCATGGCCGCCGGCACCGTGCCCGGAGCGCCCGAGCTGACCGAGGCCCAGATCCGGGCGGCGGTGGAGGAGGCGGCCCTCTACGGCGCCCACGTCGCCGTTCACGCCCATGGGGCGGAAGGCGTCAAACGCGCGGTCCGGGCCGGGGTCCGCTCCGTCGAGCACGCCTCCTACCTCGACGACGAGGGCATCGAACTGATGCTGGAGCACGGCACCTACCTGTCCGCCGACGTGTGGTGGAGCGACTGGCTCCAGGAGCACGCGTACACGGCGGACTTCGACGCCGAGACCCGGGCGAAGAACGACGCGGCCACCGAGGCTCAGCGCGCCGCCTTCACCAAGGCCGTCCGGGCCGGGGTCCGGATCGGCTTCGGATCGGACGCCGGAGGCTTCCCGCACGGGATGCAGACCCGGCAGCTGGCCGCGATGGAGGCGTACGGCATGACACCCGCCCAGGTGCTGCGGGCGGCCACGCTCACCGGCGCCGAGTGCATGGGCTGGGAGGACCGGGTGGGGTCGGTCGCACCGGGCAAGTTCGCCGACCTGATCGCCGTGCCCGGCACCGAGGTGGACCTGAAGGCCTTCACGGACGTCCGCTTCGTCATGAAGGGCGGCCGGATCGTCAAGGACGGGCTGAGCGGGCGTCGTTGAGCCCGGGGGGGCGCAGGGCGCGCAAGCTACCGGACGCCCGGCCCCGGCTGAGCTCCGGCCCCGGCCGGTGGATCGTCCAGGCCCTCGCTCAGGCCAGGTCAGCCGGTTGGGCGGTAGCCCGACGGCGGCCGGATCACGGCTGGGTTCCGTCCCGGTACGGCGCGTACGGGTCGTTGCAGCCGCCGCGGTCGCCCTCGCGTGAAGGTCTTCCGACGGAGGCCGATGGTCTGGGTGACGGTGCCCTGTTGGCTGTCGCGCGGGCCCACGTTGGAAAAGGATCACCGGCTCAGGACGGTGCCCCCGGTGACAGCCCGCGGCGGGGCGACGTGACAATGACGCGGTGGATCCGACCAGCCAGATCATCGTCGCCCTGGATTGCGACAACCGCGCAGCCGCCGAAACCGTCGTCGAGCGGCTGGGCGACGAGTGCCGTTTCTACAAGGTCGGCCTGGAGCTGCTGACGGCTGTCGGCCCGGGCATCGTCGAGCACCTCGTGGTGCAGGGCAAGGAGGTCTTCCTGGACCTGAAACTCTTCGAGATCCCGAACTCTGTCGCCGGTGCGGTGCGCGCCGCGGGAGCACGGGGCGTGTCCATGGTGACCGTGCATGCCATGGGCGGCAGGGGCATCCTGTCCGCCGCGGTCGAGGCCGCCCGAGACTTCCCCGGACTGCGCATTCTCGCCTTGACCGTGGTCACCAGCATGACCGACGCGGATCTTGCCGACATCGGCATCGACGATGCGATGGACGGGCAGGTGCTGCGGCTGGCCGGTCTGGCGCAGCAGGCCGGTTGTCACGGGGTGATCGCCTCGCCGCAGGACGTCACCACATTGCGAAACGCCCTTGGTCCCGATGCCCTGATCGTCACTCCGGGCGTCACCTTGCCCGGCGAGTCCCCGGCCGAGCACGTCCGGCCCGACACACCACGTGCCGCCATCACGGCCGGGGCCTCACACGTCGTCGTCGGCCGGTCGGTCACACGCGCCGCGGACCCGGCGTCGGCATTTCGCCGCATCCGCGCCGACCTCGTGCCGTAGCCGGACACACTCCGGAAGGAATCAGGCCGGAGTGGCGGCGCGCCGTCCGGCCGGGCCGCGCGAATCGGCTTCGGGGCGACCCAGGTGGGCCGGATGCCCTTGCGACTCCGCACCACGCCCCAGAGGGTGTCGCCACCTACGGGTGCGGTCCTGTGAGGGGGCGCTATGCGTGTTGTGGGGCGCCCTGGGCGTCGAGGTTCCGGTACGGGTTGCCCTGTGCCGGGCTCACCCTCCAGAAGCTCTCTACGGTCGCTTTGTACTGCCGATGGGTCGGGTTGAGGCCCGTGTGTTTCAGCGTCCAGACCTCAACAGGCCCGCGCTCGTTGTCTGTTGGCTGCGCTTGCGCGCCGCAGGCGATGCACTCGGCGGAGTAGATGCCCGCCGGGGCACCCTCGGCGATTTCCGCACCCAGGGTCCATTCCGCGGCCCGGATGATTGAACGGGTCACTGCGCCTCCTGGTGTGAATCGTCGGCTGTCCTGCCGGAGCAACAGGGGCAGACACACGGCGGGTAAGCCTGGCCCAGCGTCGGGACCTTGACGGGTTTCACCGCACTCTTTGCCCGGACGCAGGTACGGGCGCCGGTGCCCGGATTGATCCGGTAGACCGCAATGGTCATTGCCATGGGATCAGGCACCCCCGCCCGAGTCCGCTCCGATGCGTGTGAGGCGATAGGCGCCCCACAACTCGTGGCCTTTCTCGCAGCCGCCGGTAGCCTCGCTGAGTCTCTTGCATTCCTCGCAGTCGCGGGCGTGCTCACACCACTCGCGGAAGGTCCGCTCCACGGCGTCTGCCTCGGTCACCGCTCGCGCCCCTGCCCGCGTTGCTGGGCGCCCCTGTTGAGGCCGTACCGGGGACACGTGCAGGCACGTCCAGGCGGCGTCTCCTGACGGTTCCCGTAGAGGCTCACGCCCCCGCGCAGGCTCGCCCAGTCGGCGGGCGGCAGCGCCCAGTGAGGGCCGGGCAGGACACGTGCCGGACGAGGCCCCGTGACACCCTGGGCGCGCAGCCTGGGCGCATCGACCAGCCTCCCCCCACACGCGTACGGGGTCGGCGACTGCGGGTGCACCACCTGCGACAGCGCCGGTGTGACGAGTCGGCTGAGCCTGCCTGCGGCAGGCGGTCCGAGCAGGACCGTCCTCACCCATTCGAGTACGAGGCGGATAAGGTCTGTCATGTCGTCGCTCCTCTGAAGCGTCGTCCACGCCCCCGGGCCGTTCCCGCGGTCGCGGGGGTCTGTCGTGCCGACCATCGTCCTGTCCCGTGACGGCCGTATCGCCGGACACCGAGGGACAGTTGGGTCGGTTGGGCGGTAGCGTTGAAAACGCCCAAACGTCCGTAGGAGGGGACTTGAATCGCGCCTTAAGATCAGCTATGGACGACGTCGGCATGTCCCCGCGACAGCTCGCAGTCCGCGTCGGAGTGGCGAGCAAGACGATTGAACGTTGGGTCGCAGACGAGAGCTTGATCCCGCATGCCAGAAACAGGGCAGACGCCGCCGAAGCGCTGAAAGTAGATGAGGAAATGCTCTGGCCGCAGGTAGTAAAGGACCGCGTAAAAACCGGTGGAGACCTGGAAATCGTGCGGACTTATCCCTACCGATCAGCCTGTCCGTCCACGGTGTGGGGTGACCTGGTGGCCAGCACGAAAGAAGACTTGTTCTTCGCTGGATACACGAACTACTTCGTATTCATCGAGCAGCCGAACTTTGTTGCCACACTCCGCAACAAGCTGGAAAGCGGCTGTCGGGTTCGCTTCCTTGTAGGCGACCCTGAAAGCGACATCACACGCCAGCGTGAGGTCATCGAGGACGTCGCCCTGTCCGTCTCCACCCGTATTAGCATCACACTAGAGAATCTGCGAAAACTGGACGGTGCCGAAGGCATGGAAGTGAGGTTCAGCGCTCCGGAAGACGCAGCGAATCACGTAAGCCTTTCAGTCTTTCGGTTCGACACTCAGGCTCTTGTAACACCTCACCTAGCACGACTCGTGGGCCACGATTCGCCGCTTCTCCATCTGCGTCGACGCGACGAGGCGGGGATGTTCGACCGCTTCACCGAACACGCAGAGGAACTCTGGACGCGAGCAACGCCTGTCACCGCCTAACAACGGCTAACACAATGAGCTGAGTTGTCGGTGTGCGTTCAGGCAGTAGGCAAGTTGGAGGAACGCTTCGTGGATGTCGGCTCTGCGTTCCCAGCGGATCCGCAGACGTCGGAAGCCGTGCAGCCACGCGAAGCTTCTCTCGATCACCCAGCGATAGGTGCCTAGTACTCCAGCTGTAGAACGTGATCTTCATGTCTGATTCGCGGCTTGTCTGCGGTAGTGGCTGGCTTGGGCTCGGGCCTGGTGGCGGCGTCGCCAGTCGGACCAGCGAAGCCGGTGCGTCGCATCATGCACGGGCGGGACGACCAGCGTCGTGAACAGTCGCTGGATCTCGTTGCAGGTGAGCGGGATCAGCCCGTCCGGGGCGGTATGGCGGGCGTGTTCGTCGGCGCGGACGACGGCGAGGAAGGCGTGGGCGAGCATGGCCAGGGTGACCCAGCGGACCCAGGAGGTGAAGCGGCGGACCTGGTGTTCGTCCAGTCCGGCCAGGCCCTTTCCGGTTTGAAAGGTCTCCTCCACCCGCCATCTGGACCCGGCGACACGGACCAGCGTGGCCAGGGGCACCGGGGCGGGCGACCAGCAGCGGTAGTAGGCGAGTTCGCCGGTGGTGCGATTACGGCGGATAAGCAGCTGGTGGCTGCCAGGCTGGGGTTCGGCGAGGCCGAAGATGGCCCAGTCGTAGAAGCGGTGGCCTTTGGCGCCGGCCCCTGCCGATAGCTTCTGCCATGCCCGCTTCGGCACCTTCGCGGCCAGGGCGTCCGCGCGGAAATTTCCTGCAGCGGTGGTGACGGCAGCCGAGCAAGCGACGGCAAGCACGTACCCGACCCCGCGCTCTTGCAATGCGGACCGCAGCTTCGGGTTGCCGCCGTAGACCTCGTCACCCGCGACCCAGCTCACGCGGTGCTCGGTGTCGAGAAACCGGCCGATCATGCGGGCTGCCAGTTCCGGCTTGGTCGCGAAAACGGTGTCCTCGCCCAGGCCCGCGACCCGGCAGCGGCCCGGGTCGCACGTCCACGAACGCGGGACGTACAACTCTCGGTCCACTGCCGCGTGCCCGCGGCGGCCCGCGTACACGAGGTAGACAGCGACCTGCGCGTTTTCGATCCGCCCCGCGGTGCCGGTGTACTGACGCTGGACCCCGACCGTAGAGGTCCCTTTCTTCAGGTCGCCGGTCTCGTCGACCACCAGGACCGCCTCGTCGTCGTGGAGGTTTTCCACGACGTAGTCGCGAATGTCGTCCCGGACGGCGTCCGCGTCCCAGGAGGCACGGCACAGCATGTGCTGCATGCCATTGGGGTTGGCCTCTCCGGCCCACTCCGCGATCGTCCAGCAGTTCTTGCGCGGCAGGTCTGACAGGAGCCCGAGTACCAGCCGTGCCGCCCGTCGGCGTGGTTCGACCCGCGCGAACCGGCCCGCCAAGCGCCCCATTAGACCGTCGAAGGCTTCCTTCCAACGGGTGGGATCTATGCTGTGGCCTGCGGCCACCGTCTCATCGTCAGTGCACACAACCTTCGATGATCAACGGTAGCCGCAGTCAGTTGCCCCGGATAGCCCGGGCAGGCTGTCGGTGGCAGCTGCTACGAATGTCGGCATGACCGACGACGAGATCATCCGCAGGATCCGAGAGCAGGATGTGGCCGGCGAGCTGCCGGCGCCTGCGCCGCCCGAGGCTGTGGCCGAGCTTGAGGCCGCGGTGGGGCATTCGATGCCGCCGCTCCTCAAGCGGATCTATCTCGAAGTCGCCGACGGTGGGTTCGGCCGCCGGGGTGAGGCTTTGTCCCTCGATACTTACTACAGCTTCAGCGACAGTGGTCGGCTGCTGGAGGAGTACTTGGGTTGGCGCGGACGCCCCAACTACCCACCGTCTGTTGTTCCTCTCCTGACATGGGGTTGTGCGATCTGGTCCCTCGTCGATTACAGCATCCCCGAAGGCCGCATGTGGGGTTGGGATCCCAACACCCGATGCCCTGAACACGGATACGCTCTGTTCCCCGAGGACCTCACTCTGGCCGAACGGCTCTGCGGCTGGCTGGACGGACGCGACGACTTTCCGAAGGCGCCCGCTGGTCCGTACTGCTCAGATTGCTGAAACCGCGGCGATGCCGTGCGGATGCATCCCGGTGGCCACTCTGCCAGGAACCCTTGCGCACAGGTCAGCCGAAGCGACCAGCGCAACAAGCAAGATCCCGATCTACAGCTGGAGTACTAGTCCGGTGCCGTGCCGTGTTCCGCGGCGGGCAATGGCCGGCACGATGCCGCGAGCGCGGACCTGGTCTCGGTAGATGTCGTGGTCATAGCCACGGTCGTCGAAGAGCGAGTCGGGTTTGCGCCGCGGTCGTCCGACCCGGCCGCGGACCGGCGGGATCGCATCGAGCAAGGCAGGAGCTGGGCGACGTCGTTGCGGTAGCCGCCGGTCGACAGGACGGCGAGCGGGGTGCCGTGTCCGTCGGTGATGAGCTCGTAACGCGATCATGATCCGGCCTTCCTAAGGCGTCTTCAGCAAATGAGACTGCAAGCCAATGAGATGAAGGCGACATGGAGTTCGAGACGTCGTTCCCAGCGGACCGCGAGGCGTTTGGACTGGTGGAGCAGGGCGAAGGTCTGCTCGACGAGGTAGCGGAACTCAGGCCGCCTTCGGGGCCGGCCGGGTCGTCCGGCGCCGGGCGGGATGCCGTCGACGAGGTCGAGCGTGGCCGGGAATCATCGGCGTCGACAGGTCTGATGGCCGGAGCCTCGTCGCGGAACGCTTCAAGAAGACCAGATCATGATCGCGCGACGAGCTCTCAAGGGTGTCCCGCAGCGCATCGGTGGTTCCTGGCGTCTCACTCGCCGGTCTTGCCGTCAATGAGCTCGCGCGCGACGTCGAGGTGCCCGAGTGGCGCGCGTGTTCCTGCAACAGATGGAAGAGGATTCGCCCGAGTGAGGGCGCTTGGTCGAGCGTCCTGAAGCGGCCTCCGAGGCGTGCTGTGTCGCTCAGGGCTCGCAACAAGGGGCTTCGCGGCTGCCGCCTCCGCTTGGTAGGTGGCTATGACCTCCGCGGCGGAGGTGTCGTCGGCAACCGTCCACTCCTCGGCATCTCCGCCGGGCGGATACGGGACGACGTCCTCGGCGGCAAACCCCCATCGCAGCCATCGGCGCTCGACCCAGCCGAGATGTTGGACCAGGCCGAGCGGCGACCAGCCCAGCGGCTCGACAGGCGTGCGCAGCTGGTCGTCAGACGGCCCGGCAAGCTTTCGTATCAGAGCCTTGCGGTACCACTCCAGGTAGCCAAGGAGCAGTTCATGGGCGTCGGAGACGTCGACGGCTGCGGGACAACCTTCAGGTCCCCGCCCCCTCCTCGGCGCCGGGTGCGACCCGGGTGCCGGGCGTCTCCCGGAGGTCCGGGTGCGGCTCGGGCACCGCCAGGGGGTCCGCGAGGGGCGGGTCGCCGCGGCGCTCGGACGCGATGACGAGGTACATGGCCAGCACGATCAGCAGTCCGCCGACGACGGTACGGGCCGTCGGCGGGACGCCCACCAGCAGGCTGAAGAGCGACACGAAGAGCGGTTCGCACGCCATGACCACGGCGGCGGTGGCGGCCGGCACCCGGGACTGCGCCCAGGTCTGCACCATGTACATCCCCAGCGTGGCCAGGAGGGTCGAGTAGGCGAGCCAGCCCCAGCCCGGCCCGGTGTCGGGCAGGTCGATGCCGCCGGGCAGCGCCCAGGCGGCGGCGATGACGCCCGAACCGAGGATCTGGAGCGTGGCCAGCCCGTAGACCTTGTCGGCCGACGCGAACTCGCTCAGCAGGGCCAGTTGGACCGAGTAGCACACTGCCGCGGTCAGTGTCAGCCAGGCGCCGATGCCGAACGAGACGCCGTTGAAGGAGATCACGGCCAGTCCCGCCGTCGCCGCGAGCACGGCGGCCCACACGCCCCGGCTCACCCGGGCCTTGAACAGCACCCGCGCCACCAGGGGCGTCAGCACGACGAACAGCGAGGTCAGGAAGCCGGACTGGGAGGCCGGGAGGTGGTGCTGCCCCTGCACCTGCAGCAGGGTTCCCGAGCCCAGGAAGCAGGCCAGGCCGAGCCCGGCGCCCACGTGCCGACGTCCGAGTCCCAGTAGCGCCCGCGGCCGGATCGCCACCATGAGGAGGCCGGCGAGGACGAAGCGGACGGCGACCAGGCTGGCCGTGTCCATCTCCGGCAGCAGCCAGACCGTCGCGAGATAGCTCCAGCCCCAGACGGCCGTCGCGCAGACCAGCGCGACGACGGCCAGACGCCGTGTCCCGGACCGGCGGGCGCGGGTCTCGGCAGCGGAGGCGATGGCGGTCACGGCGGCCCCCTTTCAACCATGATCGACGCCGGATCCGGAAGGCTCCGGAATGCGGGCCCGCAGCCTATTTACTGACTGTCTCGTCAGTCAATGGAATACATGGAGGTGGAGCCGGAGGCGCGCGCCCGGGCGGTCAGGCGGTCTCGGCCGGGTCGTCCTGCCGGGTCCGGCGCGAGGCCAGGGCCTGCGGATCCACACCGAGCTGGGCGGCCACGTGTTCACGCACCCAGCGCAGCGCCTCCGCCTTGTCCAGGGCGCCGCGCCGGGCGGCCAGCTGCACCGCGAGGCCGTCCAGGAAGAGGGTGATGTGCCAGGCGGCCGACCGCGGGTCGGCGCACGTGAACTCGCCGCGCCGTACTCCCTCTTCGACCAGTGTGGTGATGCCGGACTTCCACTCGTTGTCCATCCGCATCATCACATCCTGAAGCCCCCTGTCCCGCATGCCCGCGGACCAGCCGTCGATCCACAGTCGCCAGGAGGGGGCCTGCCCGGTCGGGGAGTACAGCCTCAGCACGGCCTTCATCCGGGTGATCGCGGACGTCGGCCGGCCGACCGTGGCGCGCAGGGCCTCCATCTCGCGCCGGGCCGCGTGCGCGAAGGCCTCCTCGACGAGCTGCTCCTTGGTGGCGAAGTGGTAGTGCACCAGCCCGCTGCTCACCTGGAGCGCCGCCGCCACGTCGGCGACCCGTGTCGTCGCGATGCCGCGCTGCTTTATCTGCTCCACCGTCGCGTCGAGGATCTCCTCGCGCCTGAGAACGACCTGTTTGCGTGCCACGGCCATACTGTACCTCCCTTCCTGACTCGCCTGTCAGCAAACTGCACCGGCCGGCTCTCGGCGCGAGTGCCACGGCCGGGTCGCCGACCTAGCGGTGGGCGGCCAGCCGGAACTGCTCGGGCACGTCGTGGCCGCCGGTCACGAGGTCCGCCGTGAGTTCACCGATCAGCGGCGCGAACTTGGCCCCGTGTCCCGAGCAGGGCGAGCACACCACGAGCGGACCGACGCGGTCGAGCAGGAAGTCCTCGCTCGGCGTGAAGGTGAACAGGCAGGTCGTCTCCGAGCGGGGCTCGGGGTCCAGGCCCGGCAGCCACTCCTTGACGTACTCGACCACGCGGGCGCGGGACTCGTCGGTGATCACGTGGTCCCGTGCGGCGGCGGTGGTGCGGGCACCGCCGTAGTGCTCGCCGATCTTGCGGTCGTCGCCGGGGCCGCCGTCGCGCCCGCCCGCCAGGTGGTAGATGCCCGGGCCGTGCTCGTGCAGGACGCTGGGCCAGGCGGGTGCGCCGGTGTCCAGCCGGGGGAAGTGGAAGGTGTCCTGCTGGGTCACGTTCAGCGGCGGCATCGCCACGAGCCCGTCGAGCAGTCCGGCGGCCCACGCGCCCGCGGCGACCACCACGTGGCGCGCCAGGACGCTTGCACCGTCGGTGAGTTCCACGCGCGCGCCGTCGTCCGCCACGGACAGCGAGCGGACCCCGACGCCGTGCCGGACGGCCGCTCCCTCCCGCCGGGCTACGTCGAGGAACGCCGTCACCGCCGCCGCCGCGTCCACCGTGCCGCCCTGGGCGTGGTGGACGACCGGTCCCGAAAAGCGCATGCCCGGCCAGCGCGACTCGGCGTCGCCGGCGCTGAGCACTTCGTGCCGCACGCCCGCGGCCGCGAGCTGGGCGGCCACCGACGCGGCGTACTGCGGGGTGCCGAAGTCGACGCTGCCGAGCATGCGCAGCAACGGCACGCCGGCCTGGAGCTCCAGCTCCCGCCACAGCTCGAAGGCCCGCCCGGTCAGCCGGGTGTACAGGGCGTCCTCGTAGCCGCGGCGCACGATGCGCGCGCTGCCGTGGGAGCTGCCGTGGTGGTGACCGGCCTCGCACTGCTCCAGCAGGAGCACCGACAGACCGCGGCGGGCGGCCGACCACGCCGTGGCGGCGCCCATCAGGCCTCCCCCGACGACCACGAGATCAGTGCGCCGCGTCATGTCCGCCTCCGTCCGCCGCCGGGAACGCGCTTGCCGCAAGCGTGCCGCCGTCGCGCCCGAAACGCGCCTCGATCTCTCCGAGTCTCACATCCACCGCCCGTTGCGCCGCCTCCCTCGGGGTGACGCCGAGGGAGGCCGCCTCGTCGAGCATCTCCTCGGTGAGCCGGCGCATGGACGCCCGGACCTTGCCGTGAGCCTCTGCCGCATCCGCTCCGATGTCGCCGAACAGGGTCCACCACCACCAGGCGTTGGTGGCCGAGTTGGCCACGAAGTCCGGCAGCACCACGACGCCGCGCGCGTGCAGGGCGGCCTCGGCGTCGGGAAGCGTGGGCATGTTGGCGGCCTCGGCGACGACACGGGCCCTGATCCGGGCCTGGTTGCCGGTGTCGATGCAGTAGGACACCGCCGCGGGCACCAGGATCTCGCAGTCGAGGCCGAGCCAGGCATCGCCGTCGGCCTCCGTGTCGCCGGGGCCGAGCTGCGTGCGGTCGATGCCGCCGAGCGGGTCCCGGGTCAGCAGCAGGCGCTCGACGTCCAGGCCGTCGGGGTTGACCACGGTGCCCCGCGCGTCGGCCAGGCCCACCACGCTCACCCCCGCCCGGGCCAGGTACCGGGCGGTGGCCCCGCCCATGGAACCGAATCCCTGGACGACGGCGCGCGCGGACCCCGGTGCCACGCCGGTGCGCTCCAGCGCGGTCAGCGCCGATTCGGCGACACCGAGACCCCCGACGAGTTCGGGCAGGGCGACGCCGTCCACCTGTACGGCGAAGGCGTCGGCCAGCCGTGCGCGGGCCTCGACGGCATCGTCCAGCAGCGGATAGATGGCCTCGACCGAACTGTCCATCCCCAGCTCGGCGACGGCCTCGTCCAGTGTGTCCTGGCGGAGCCCGAGGTCCTCACCCGTGGTCCACTGGTGCCGCAGCAGCGGCTGGACGGCCGCCAGGAAGCGCACCAGCACCTCACGCGCCCGGGGGTCGGTGGGGCTGATGTCGATGCCGCCCTTCGCGCCGCCGAGCGGGACGTACCGGTTGCCGCGGGAGTAGTGCAGTGCCTCCTTGCGGGTCATGCCCGCGGCCAGGCCGCCGACCTCCTCCAGGGTGCATCCCTCGCGCATCCGCAGGCCGCCGCTGGCGACCCCGCGGACCAGCCGGTCGACGACTACGAAACCCTGGCGTCCGGTGACGGGGTCGGTCCAGATCACCTGGAGGTGCGGCGCCGTGGCGCCATGGGTGCGGATGGTGCTCGGGGCGGTGGCTGGCATGGCTTCCCTGCGAATGGTCGGGCACACGTCACTGACGGTGTGGCGGAAGGGAACTGACGGGGGAACGGCGGCGGGGCGTTCCGCTCAGGTCATCCAGTTGACGGGGTGCGACGGGTCGGTGAGTGCGGGCCGGTCCAGCCGGAACCCGGCGTACGGTTCCCCGGCCGCCAGGGCGGGATCCTGTACGAGGTCGCTGAGCAGCCGTCCGAAGGTCGGCGCGAACTTGAAGGCGTGCGCGGCTCCTAGGCCGACCAGCACCCGCTCCGATCCGGGTACGGGACCGAGGACGAAGTCCCGGTCGGGGGTGAGGGTGTAGAGGCATCGTCTGGAGCGCACGGGCCTGCCGCTGGCCGGGAACCTCTCGCGCATGAAACGGGAGAGCACGTCGAGCATCCCCGGGTCCGTACGTCCGGACCGCGTGTCGGGGGTGACCTGCGGACCGCCGCAGTCCTGGCCGGCCTTCACCGTGGGCTCCCCGTAGGTGGGGAAGCCGTAGAAGCTGGGGTCGTCCAGCCAGATCCACACGGGGAAGGCCTCGGGCGCGAACCGCGAGGGATCGTCCGGTTCGAAGTAGGTGACCTGCTCCTCCAGCACCGTCAGCGGGATCTCCCAGCCCAGCGGCCGCAGCAGGACGTTGGCCCAGGAGTCCGTGCACAGCACCACGTGCCCGGCGCTGTAGCGGCCGCGTGGCGTGGTGACCTGTACGCCGTTCGCGTCCTGCCGGACGGCGGTCACCGGCTCGTCCCCGCCGAGCCGGGCCCCGGCCGCCACCGCGAGGCGCTGGAAGGCGGCGGTGGAGCGCGCGGCGGGGACGATGGAGGTGCGGTCCTGGAACATCGCCGTGGTGCCGTCGGGCACCGAGATCTGCGGCCAGCGCTCGCGCACCTGGTCCGTGTCCAGCAGTTCGTAGCCGATGCCCTCGGCGTCCAGGCTCTGCCAGTAGTCCGACAGCGGCAGCGAGGAACCGGCGGGGCACAGGTCGAGCCCGCCGGTCCGGGTCACGAACCGCTCCCCGGCGGCCTTCTCGGCGTGGGCCCAGTCGTCGTAGGCCTCACGCGTCAGACGGACGTAGTCGGGACGGTGGTAGCTGTGGCGCAGGATGCGCGAGGTGTCGTGCGAGGCCCCGCGGTCGTGGCCCAGTGGGAACTGGTCCAGTCCGAGCACCCGGTGGCCGGACTCCGCGAGATGCCAGGCGGCCGCGGAACCGAGTCCTCCCAGGCCGACGACGATCACGTCGAAGGTGTCCGTCCCGGTGTGCACAGTCATGGCGTGGCCTCTCGAAGCGGTTCGCCGCGTCATGGCATCTGGGGCGCACGCGCGGCAGGGGACGCTGACGGGGACAAGGTGCGGGGGAGCCGCTCGCTGCGCTGGACCCGGCCTGCCGGGCAGACGACGAGGCGGACGTGATGGGACGCTCCGCCGAGGAGCGAATACTGATCGACCATGCAGTAGGGGATTCCCGCCTGTCAACACCTCGGCCTTCGTCCCGGGCCGGTGGCGCAGCCGCCGCGCGGGGGCCCGTCCGGCACCGGCCGAAGGGCCCCCGGGCCGTGTCGAACGGAGCAGGACCACGCCGACGGCAGCGGCACTGAACAGCCAACGAGCGTGTTCTGCGGGGTGATCGGGGCGCCGGTGCGGGCACGGTCGCCGTACCCGGCCGCCACCGCAATGAGCGCGTCAGCAACTGATTCCTCGGTCAGGAAAACCCGGTGACGACGATTGACAAACGCTCCTCGCAGACCACACGCTAGCGATTAACTGACTGTCTCGTCGGTCAGTAAGGCCTCGCTCGGGACGGCTTCCCCCGCCGCTCTCCGGGTGGGGACGACGGCCCTGGAGACGTCTCGCGGCCGGCGGCCGGAGCCGGACGTCCGACCCCGCGCGACCCGATTCGCCCCACCCGTGCGTGATCCGCCCGGACCCAGCCCCCGTGTGACCCGAGAGGAGCCGCCACGATGTCCGCGAACCCGAACCCCGGCGCGAGGCACGACCGCGGACTGGAGGTCTTCAGGACCCCCGCGTCCGTGGCGGTCGTCGGAGCCTCCGCCAACACGGCGAAGTGGGGGTACTGGCTGGCCCGCGGCGCGCTGACGGGACGTTCCCGGCGCACGGTCCACCTGGTCACCCGGCACGGCGGGGAGATCCTCGGTACCCCCTCCCACACCCGCCTCTGCGAACTGCCCGAGGTACCCGACCTGGTCGCCTTCTGCGTCCCGGCGTCCGAGGTGCCCTCCGTGGTCGACGAGGCCCTCCGGCTCGGTGTGCGGGGACTGATCGGCATCACGGCCGGGGTCCCCGACGAGCGGGCGCTGGCCGCCAGGGTCCGGGCCGCGGGCGCGCGGATGATCGGCCCCAGCAGCCTGGGCGTGTTCGACGCCGCGTCCTCACTGCAGATCGCCTGGGGCGACTTCCCGCCCGGCGAACTGGCGGTGATCTCCCAGAGCGGCCAGATCGGCAGCGAGATCGCCCTCCTCGCCCAGCGGGCCGGCCTGGGTCTGTCCCGGTTCGTCTCCGTCGGCGCCCAGGCAGACGTCGGCGCGGCCGAACTCCTCGAGGACCTCGTCGACCACCCGCTGACCCGCGCCGTGGGGCTGTACCTCGAAAGCTTCCAGGACGGCCGCCGCGTCTTCGCGGCCGTTCGCGCGCTGCGCGCCGCGGGCAAGCACGTCGTCCTGCTCACCACGGGCGGCAGCGAGGCCGGAGCCCGGGCCGCGCGGTCCCACACCAGTGCGCTGACCTCGCCGACCGAACTCGTGGACGCCGCCTGCCGGGCAGCAGGCGCGGTGCGGGTGCCCACGCCCGCCGCGCTGGTCGACGTGGTCACCTGTCTGCTGGCGGGTTCCCTGCCGGCCGGTCGCAGGACCGGCATCGTCAGCGACAGCGGTGGGCAGGGCGCGATCGCCGCCGACTGCGCGAGCCGGCGCGGTCTGACCGTCCCGGAACTGAGCGAGCGGGCCTCCGCGGACGTCGCCGCCGCACTGCCCCCGGCCGCGGCGACCGGCAATCCCGTGGACCTGGCCGGCGCGGGTGAGCGCGACCTCGCCAGCTACCGGGACACGGTGACCGCGCTGCTGCGCTCGGGCGAGGTGGACAGCGTCCTGCTCACCGGCTACTTCGGCCGGTACGAACTCGACAGTCCCGCGCTCGCCGGACTGGAACGGCAGGTGGCGGCCGGGCTCGCCGAGGCAGCCCGCGACCACGGGCGACCGCTCGTCGTGCACACGATGGGCGCGGACGGGGAGACCGCCCGTCTGCTGCGTGCGGCCGGGGTCGCCGTCTTCGCCACCGTCGAGGCCGCCGTGGACGCGCTCGCCGGGGCCGTCGCGCTGCACGCGCACCCGGGCCGGCCGCCGGCGCCGGTGCCGGCCGGCGGCGACAACGGCCCCGGCTCGCCGGGGTACTGGACGGCCCGGGCGCTGCTGGCCGAGGCGGGCGTCGCCTTCCCGGCGGCGCGCCGGGTCCGCGAGGGCGCGGAGGTCACCGCGGCCGCGGCCGAACTGCGGCCGCCCTATGTGCTCAAGGCCGGGTGGCTCGCCCACAAGACGGAGGCCGACGGGGTGCGGATCGGCCTGCGCGACGGCGCGGACGCGCTCGCGGCCTTCACCGAGATGTACGGCCGGCTGGGCGAGGGGGCGTACGTCCTCGAGGAACAGGACGTACGGCCGGGCGTGGTCGAGGTGATCGTCGGTGGGCGGCGGGACCGGTTCCTCGGGCCCATGGTCACCGTCGGGGCCGGCGGCACCGAGGCCGAGCTGCACCGCGACTCGGTCACCGAGTGCGCGCCGGTCGACCTCGCCACGGCCCGGGCGATGATCGCCGGTCTGCGCTCGGCGCCGCTGCTGGCCGGCTGGCGGGGACGGCCCGCCGCCGACGTGGAGGCCCTCGCCGAGACCGTCGTCGCGGTCTCCCGCCTCGTCGCCCGCCTCACCGCGGACGGAGCGGAGATCGAGATCAACCCGGTGCGCGTCGCCGCCGACGGCGCGATCGCCGTCGACGCCCTGCTGCTCACGAGCGAGTCCGATGCGGACATCGGTACGACCGTGGGCGGGGGCACCGGTACGACCGCGTATGCGGTGAGCGGCATGACGACCGGTGGGGACATCGGCACGACCACTGGTGCGGACATCGGTACGACCGTGGGCGGGGGCACCGGTACGACCACCGGTGGGGATGGCGGTACGACCACCGGCGGGGACATCGGCACGACCACCGGTGGGGACATCGGCACGATCAACGGAAGGGACGGGGCATGACCCACCCAGTACAGCCCGACGAGTTCAGCGGACGGACCGCGCTGGTCACCGGCGGCGGTTCGGGCATCGGCCAGGCCATCGCCCGGCGCTGGGCGGCCGGCGGCGGCCATGTCACCGTGCTGGGACGGCGCCCGGAGGCGCTGCGGGGCACGGTCGAGTCGATCGAGGCCGCCGGCGGCAGCGCCGACTCCGTGGCCTGCGACGTCCGCGACTCCGACGCGGTGGACGCCGCGGTCGACCAGGTCGCCGAGCGCCACGGACGGCTGGACGTCCTGGTCAACAACGCCGCCGGGAACTTCGTGGTGCCCGCGGAACGACTGTCGCCGCGGGGCTGGAAGGCCGTCGTCGACATCGTCCTCAACGGCACGTTCCACTGCACCAGGGCCGCGGCCCGCCACATGCTGCCTCAGGGCGGCGGCGCCGTCCTCAACGTCATCGCCGGATACGCCTGGCACGGTCACCCCGGTACGGTCCACAGCGCCGCCGCGAAGGGGGGCGTCCTCGCGATGACCCGTACCCTCGCCGTGGAGTGGGCGGACCGCGGCGTCCGGCTCAACTGCATCGCGCCCGGCCCCACCGAGACCGAGGGCGCCGCCGCCGCGCTGTGGCCGGACGCCGCCGCACGGGCCCGGGTCCTCGGCAGCGTTCCGGCCGGCCGCTTCACCACCCCCGAGGAAGTGGCCGAGACCGCCGCCTTCCTGATCAGCGACCGGGCCGCGTACGTCACCGGTGAGGTGCTCGTGGTGGACGGCGGCCAGTGGCTCGGCAAGGCCGTCTACACCAACCCCCAGGACGCACCGTGACGGGCGCGACGACCGGTGCGGCGACGGGTACGGCGACCGGCGCGACGACCAGTGCGGTGACCGGTGTGATGACCGGTGGCGAGGCTTTGGTCGCCGCGTTGGACGCGCACGGCGTGGACACCGTCTTCGGGATCCCCGGCACCCACAACCTGCCCGTCTACGCCGCCCTCGCCCGCAGCGGCATCCGGCACGTCTCGCCCCGGCACGAACAGGGCGCCGCGTTCGCCGCCGACGGCTGGGCCCGCGCCACGGGGCAGCCCGGAGTGTGCCTCACCACGACCGGGCCGGCCGTGCTCAACGCCGCCACCGCCGCCGCGCAGTCCTACTCCGACTCCGTCCCCGTCCTGCTCGTCTCGCCGGGCATGCCCCTGCGCCATCCGGGCCGCGGGAACGGCCTGCTGCACGAGGTGAAGGACCAGCGGGCCGCGCTCGACGCCGTCCTCGCCTACAGCCATCGCGTCACCAGCGTCGCGGAGATCCCGCTCGCCGTGGCCCAGGCCTACGCCTCGATGCGGACCGGACGCCCGCGCCCCGTCCACCTGGAGATCCCCCTGGACCTCCTGGACGAGAGCGCGCCGGCCCCGCTCGTGCACCCGGTGCCGGTGACACCCGCCGCCCTGCCCGCCGAGGCGGCCGGGCAGGCGGCCCGGCACCTCGCCGCGGCCGAACGCCCCCTGATCATCGCGGGCGGCGGCGCCGCCGTCGCCCACCGCGAACTGCGCGAGCTGGCCGAGCGGTTGGGCGCCCCCGTGGTGACCACCGCGAACGGCAAGGGAGCCGTCCCGGACCGTCATCCGCTGGCCGTCGGAGCCGGACTGCACCATCGCGCCGTGCACGACCTGGTGGCCGGCAGCGACGTCGTGCTCGCGGTCGGCACCGAACTCGCCCCGGCGGACCTGTGGAACGGGCCGCTCGAGTTCACCGGAACCCTGCTGCGCATCGACGTGGACGCGCAGACCGTCGTCACCAACGCACGCCCGGACCTGCCGCTGGTCGCCGATTCCGGGTCGTCCCTGCGCGCGATCCGCGAGGCGCTGCCGACGGGACAGCCCTCCTCCGGCGGGGCGCACCGCGCCGCCACGGCGCGGGCGGAGCGCACCGCGCAGGCCCGTGCCGAGGGAGCCTGCCATCTGGAGCTGACGGACGCGCTCGCCCGGGCCCTCGGCGACACCGGCATCCTGGCGGCGGACTCGGCCATGGCCGCGTACCACGGCGCGCTGTCCAACCTGCCCGCCCAGCGCCCCCGGACGTTCCTGTACCCGACCGGCCTCGGCACGCTCGGCTACGGGCTGCCGGCCGCCATCGGCGCCAAACTGGCCCGCCCCGAGGTACCGGTGATCGCCCTGCACGGCGACGGCGGCGTCATGTTCACGATCCAGGAACTCGCCGCCGCGGCCCAGCTGCGCCTGCCGCTGCCCGTGGTGGTGTCGGACAACGGCGGCTACGGCGAGATCCGCAACGAGATGGCCGACCGGCGGGACCCCGTCCACGCGGTCGACCTGCCCGGCACCGACTTCGTCGCCCTCGCCCGCGCACTGGGGTGCCGCGGCGTGCGCGCCCACGACCCCGGACAACTGGCCGAGGCGCTGGGCACCGCCCTGACGGCGGACCGCCCCACCCTCGTCCACTGGCCGGAGAAGGCGGCCTGCTGAACCCCACCAGGGGTTACCGCCCCGCCCCCGGCGGCGGAACCCGAACGACAGGAGGAAGACCTTGACCGCGCTCATCGACCCCTGGCCGCTCACCGACGAACAGCGGGCGATCGTCGAACTCTGCCGCGACTTCGCCCGCAGGGAGATCAGGCCCCGGGCCCGTGCCGTCGACGAGGCCGACGTCGTCACCCCCGTCGACATCTGGCGCAAGGCCGCGCAGGTGGGCATCACCGACTTCATGCTGCCCGAGGAACTCGGCGGCGGTGGCTTCACGGACGTCTTCACGCAGTGCCTCGTACAGGAGGAGCTGTGCTTCGGCGATCCAGGCATCGGCAACCTGCTCTGCTCGAACGGCTTCTTCGCCGATCCGGTGCTGGAACTCGGTACCCCCGCCCAGCAGAAGCGCTGGCTCGGCCCGCTGGCCGGAGCTGACGCGCCGATGACGGCGCTGGCCACCACCGAGCCCTCGGCGGGTTCCGACGCGGCGTCGATCAGGACCACGGCCCGGCGGGTCGAGGGCGGATATGTGCTCAACGGGCAGAAGGCCTGGATCTCCAACGCCGGTGCGGCCCGCTCCTACGTCGTCTTCGCCAAGACCGACCCGGACCTGCGCTCCAGGGGGGTCACCGCCTTCCTGGTGGACGCCGAGAGCGACGGACTGAGCGTCGGCGAGCCGATGCGCAAGATGGGGCAGCGGGCCATCGTGTGCCGGGAGGTGTTCCTCTCCGACGTGTTCGTCCCCGAGGACGCCCGGCTCGGCGAGGAGGGGCAGGGCTTCCACGGCCTGATGCGCACCTTCGACATCTCCCGCATCGTCCTCGGCGCGGCCGCCGTCGGCTCGGCCCGCGCCGCCTACGAGTACGCGCGCGACTACGCGTGCGTCCGCATCCAGTTCGACCGGCCCATCATCGAGCACCAGGCCGTCGCCTTCCGCCTGGCCGACATGGCCACCCGGATCGAGTCGGCCCGGCTGCTGGTGCTGCGCGCGGCCCGCGCGGTGGACGCCGGCTCGCGGGACGTGGCCGGTCTGGCCGCGATGGCGAAACTCACCGCCTCCGAGACCGCCATGTTCTGCACCTGGGCGGCCGTGCAGACGCTCGGCGGCTGGGGCTACTCGCGCGAGTACCCGGTGGAGCAGTGGATGCGCGACGCCAAGCTCGAGGAGATCGAGGAAGGCACGTCGGACATCATGCGCCTGCTCATCTCCCGTCACCTGCCCTGATGACACGGGCCGCGAGCCCGGTGCGCCGGGCCCGCGGCCGGACACAGCATCCCCCGGCGCGCCGTCACCGGCGGGCGGCGCGCGACCGACGGACCAGACCGGAGAGACCGAGGACATGGCACAAGAGGTACGAGGCGTGGTGGCGCTCGCCGAGGGCGAACCCGTGGAGCTGCGCACGATCGTGATTCCCGACCCCGGGCCGGGCGAGGCGGTGGTGCGCGTCCAGGCCTGCGGGGTCTGCCACACCGACCTGCACTACCGGGAGGGTGGCATCGGCGACGACTTCCCCTTCCTGCTCGGACATGAGGCGGCCGGCGTCGTGGAGTCGGTGGGGGAGGGCGTCGAGGACGTCGCACCGGGCGACTTCGTCGTGCTCAACTGGCGTGCGGTGTGCGGCCGTTGCCGGGCATGCAAGCGGGGCCGGCCCTGGTACTGCTTCGACACCCACAACGCCGGGCAGCGGATGACCCTCGACGACGGCACCGAACTGTCCGCGGCCCTCGGCATCGGAGCCTTCGCCGAGAAGACCCTGGTGGCCGCCGGACAGTGCACGAAGGTCGACCCGTCCGTCTCTCCGGCCGTGGCCGGGCTGCTCGGTTGCGGGGTGATGGCCGGCATCGGCGCCGCGGTCAACACCGGCGGCGTCGGCCGGGGCGACTCGGTCGCCGTGATCGGCTGCGGCGGCGTCGGTACGGCGGCGGTCGCCGGGGCGGCCCTGGCCGGTGCGTCGCGCATCATCGCGGTCGACCTCGACGACCGCAAGCTGCGCACCGCCCGCGGCCTCGGCGCCACCCACACCGTCAACCCGGGCACGACCGACCCGGTCTGGGCGATCCGCGAACTGACGGGCGGACACGGGGCCGACGTCGTCATCGACGCCGTCGGCCGGCCGGAGACCTACGAACAGGCCTTCTACGCGCGCGACCTCGCGGGCACCGTCGTGCTGGTGGGCGTCCCCATGCCGGAGAAGCGCCTCGACCTGCCGCTGCTCGACGTGTTCGGCCGGGGCGGCGCGCTGAAGTCCTCGTGGTACGGGGACTGCCTGCCCTCGCGCGACTTCCCCATGCTGGTCGACCTCCATCTGCAGGGCCGGCTGGAGCTGGACGCCTTCGTCACCGAGACCATCGCGCTGGAGGACGTGGAGGAGGCCTTCGTCCGGATGCAACGCGGCGACGTGCTGCGCTCCGTCGTGCTGCTGTGAGGAGTGGTCCCGGCCGCGTCCCGGCGGGGGCCGTCTGCCTCTAGGGGCATGTCCATTGCCCGCCCGTGCACGGTCGGGCCGGGAGTCCGCCGTGCGGGACCACGTGAGCGGCGAGGCGGCGGCCCGGCCGGATCGGGTGGCCGGCGAAGTGCCCCGTACGGCGGCGCAACCGCGCCGCCGGAAGCGCGAGGAGACGGCCTTTTCGCTGGTGGCGTCGGCCGTGGTCACGACGATGCGGACGGCTCCCCGCTGTCGGCGGACGAGCGGGCCCAGCCGGACCGGCCGGGCGGACGGCCCGTGGCGGCAGGGGTGCCCGGGCCGTTCAGCGCGGACGAATCCTCCCGCAGGGGCGCGGCTCCTGCACGATCGGGACAGGGGAGGGGGCCGGGCCCGGTGCGAGAATGATCGTCAGACCGGCTGCCCGGAGGCGGCACGGCAATCCTTCAGAGACATCCGGTGAGGAGACCCCCATGCCTCGGTCTGTGGAGCGTACGCGGTCCACCGAGGAGCATACGGTGAGGCAGCCCGACCCGACCGGAGACGAGCGGGGAACCGACGACCTCTCCCTGGCCCGGCTGGCGGCGGGGTCCGGCGGTGGAGCCGAAGCCGCCGCGGAGGAACTCACCCGGCGCCACCTGAACGCCATCTTCGCCTACGCGGAGCAGTGCACGGCCACATCGCAGTTCGCGGTGTTCCTCGCCACCGCGGCGATCGAGTCCGCACTGCTCGCACTGCCGGTCAGCGGCTCGGACACCGCCTGGCGTCCGCACGTGCTCGACAGCATGCTGCGGACGGCCGCCGAGTGGCTCCAGGACGAGCGGCGGCACAGGCTCGACGGCGCACTGGTGGCATGGCTGTCGTACCCGGCGGCGCTCCCCGGTCCGGAGGACCCGCGGCCCGCGGTGGTGACGGCCTTCCACCGGATGCCCGTACGCTTCCAGGTCGCCCTGTGGCACCTCGTCGTCGAGCGCGAGGGCCCCGAGACGGTCGCCCAGCACCTGGGCGCGGACGTCACCGTCGTCCGGACCTGGGTGCCCACCGTGGAGGACCGGTTCCGCAGCGCTCTCATGGAGGTCCGCGACGAGTACGCGGAGCCCGCGTGCCGGCCCTTCACCCGCATCCTCATCTCGGCCTCGGAGACCGACCCTCGGCGTGCCGTGGCCGCTCGTACCAGCAGCGGGCTCGACGAGCATCTGGCGTGGTGTGCCGACTGCACCCAGGCGCTCGACGACCTGACCCGGCTGAACGGCCCCGACCGGGGTGCGGCACTGGCCGAGGCGCTGCTGCCCTGGGGCGGTCGCCACTACTTCGAGGGGAGAACCGGCCCCTACTGGGTCCCCCCGACCGCCGCCGGGCCGCCCCCGGCACCGGGCGCCCCCAGGGGCCGCCGCCGTAGGATCGCGTCCGTCTCCCGTTATCTGCGCAGCGTGCGCAACCAGCGGGTCGTCCTCATCCCGCTCGGGGTCTGCACCGCCGTCACCGCCGTCATCGCCTGCGTGGCGACACCCCAGTTCGAGGCGACGGGAGAGCACACGCACACCCGGGCCACGGCCCAGGACGACGTCAGTCTGCTGACGCACGACGCCGACACGTCCCCTGCCCCGTCCCCGCAGGCGCCGTACCGCAAGGCGCGGACCGGCCAGAAGTACACGGAGACGGAGGCGAAGGCGGGCGCCAGCGAGAAGGCGGGGAAGAACGGGCCCCACGCGCCGAGCGGGCCCTCGGTGAAGTCCCCGCCCCCGCCGCCGGCCTCCCTCGCCGTCGAGGGTGCCGCGCTGCGCTGGGACTTCGCCGCGGACCGGCCGCACGACATGGGCTCACATCCGGCTTCCTTCATCGGCGGCGCGAACCTCGGCCCGGACCGCGACGGTTCCCTCATGTGCGACGGAAGCGGATATCTGCAGACCGGCGGAGCCGTGGTCGACACGACGCGGAGCTTCACCGTGTCCGCGTGGGTGCGCCTGACGTCGAAGTTCGGCTTCCAGACGGTGGCGGCGCAGGACGGCGACCAGGTCAGCGGCTTCTTCCTCCAGTACTCTTCCGACGCCGACCGCTGGCGTCTGGCCATGGGGCACTCCGACTCGACCGACGACTTCGAGTCCCAGGTGCTGTCCGACTCCCCGCCGGCGCTGAACCAGTGGCAGCACCTGACCGCGGTGTTCGACGCGAGCACCGGCGACCTCCGGCTCTACGTGAACGGAATGCTCCAGGGCACCGGCAGGCACGCGCACCTGTGGTCGGCCACGGGCCGCTTCAGCGTGGGCCGGGGGCTGTGGGACGGCGCGCCTTCCGACCTCTGGCACGGCGGCATCGACGACGTACGGGTCTACGACAGGGCACTCGGCTCGGCGGACGTGGCGGCCCTCGCGTCGGCCGGTCCGAACGACTGAGCGGGGCGGCCCGGCCGGTGCCGGGCCGCCGCCGCGGTCAGTAGCCGAGTTCGAGGCGTTCCCGCAGCGCGGTGTGTGCCTCGGGTGTCCAGTGCGGGTAGGTGTCGTCCGGGCGCCCGTCGTCGGTGAGCCAGTGATGGGTCCGGCCGCTGAGGTGCAGGGTCATGAGGTCGGCGTGCTGGACGAAGTGGAGGAAGCAGGGGGCGTCCGGGGTGTCGTTGGCGAGGTGGATGCGGTGCAGCCGTTCCCCGATCGCCTGCCGGGCCGTGTCGGTCGGCCAGGCGAAGTGCTCGTCGAGCCCGCGGTCCCCGAGCCAGCCGGCCTGGTGACCGGTGCGGAGGAAGTCGTCGTCCTGGGCCGTGGCCGCGAAGTCCGTGTAGGCCTTCTCGTGGGCGGTGAGCGGGTCCGCCCCCTCGTGGTGTGGGCCGCCCGCGGCGGCCAGTGCCCTCCAGGTCGCCTCCTCCACGCGCAGGACCCCTTCGGGCGTGAGGGTCCATGCGGTCGCCAACTCGTGCAGCGTGTCGTGGACGCTGTAGCCGAGAGTGCCCGCGTAGGTGAAGCGGCCGTTGGCCTCCCCGAGGAACTCCACGCTCTCGAAAGGCAGATGGAGGGGGTTCTGCAGCCACACGTCCGGGGCGACGGGCAGCCAGGCGTGCGCCTGACCGGTGCTCAGGGCGTTGCGCCAGACCTGTTCGGCAGCTGACGGCAGGGGGCCGGCGACCCGGCCGCCGTCGCGCAGCGCCGCCTTCTGCGCCAGGACCCGCCCGGCGGTGTGCTTCTGCTCGTCGCCGTTCGTGTCGGGGACGATACGCGGTGGATGTGCCAGGTCCCGGGCGTGCATGGCCGTGTTCGCCGCGCTGAGCACCGCTCCGAACGGACCGGTGACGTGGCTGAGGGCCGCGCCCGCGGTCCCGGCCGATTCCAGGGCCGTGTGGAATGCTCCCGGGTGCAGCATGCCGTGGGCGAACAGGTCGGCCTTGGCGGCTCCGGCCGCCACCACCCCGAGAGCCGTGTTCGGCGTGGCCAGCGTCTCGCTGTCGGCGTCGGTGCGGCCCCCGTGCTCGTTGTTCGCGACGCGGTAGCGCTGTTCGGTGAAGCCCTCGTCGGTCCGCTCGGGCGCGGTGTGCGCGCCGGTGCGGTCGAGGATCTGCCGGTCGGTGTGGACGGCGCGGCGCACAGTGGTCTCGACCGCGATCATGTCGACGGCCGTCAGGAGTGCCGAGAGCCCCGAGGTCACCGCCGCGAGGGCGGCGGCCGGCGTCAGCACGAGTACCGCGGACGCCGCGCTCAGCGCCGTGCTGACGGCTTCGCCTGCGACCCGGATGCGCTGCAGATCGGCGTGGAGCAGGTCCAGGCTCTTGCGCTCCAGCTCCCGCGCGCGTGAGCGCAGTTCCTTGTGGGCCTGGGCCAGCCACTTCGCGGCGTGCCGGGCGAAGTCCTCATCGGCCCGGCACATGGCGGCGAAGGCCTCGTCCACCTGGTGCCGGGTCTGCTCGTCGTCACGGGACCGCCAGGCGACGACGGCGGAGCGGCAGTCGGTGCAGGCGGCGAGGAACGCGGCGTGGCGTTCCGGCGCCGGACCGGGGCCTCCATGGGCGAACACCTGGCTGAAGCGGATGCGGGTGTCGGTCAGCTCCGCGGCCCAGAAGGTCAGCTGCTGGGCGGTGTCGTGGATCGTCCGGGCGACCTGCGTGGGCGGTACGCCGTCGGCCGTGCGCGCCGCCCGGAAGCCGACCGGTGCCCTGCCGCCGGCCGGAACGCCGGCCAGCCGGCGGTACTCCCGGACGAACTCGCGCAGATGGGGTTCGACTTGCCGCATGACCTGGTGGTACTGGTCCCGAACGGCCCGGTTGTCGCGGCCGGCGCCGCGCAGCGGATGCGCCAGGCTCGACCCGGCTGCCTCGTATTCGCCGAGGTGCTCCGCGAGCCAGTCCAGGTGTCCGGCCAGAGCCGCGGTGTGCGGGTGGCCCGCGAGATAGGCCCGTAGGTAGCGGAACCACACACTGCCGTGCCTGAGACAGGACGACAACTCGGTCGGTGGCGTCCCGGGGGGTACGGGGCCGGGCGGGAACCAGGACTGGGGGGTCGGCACGGCTTGACTCCGTAGGGTGTGTCGGGGCGGGCCGGACGGCGGGGCCTCGTCCGATTCTGCCCGCGCCCAGCACCCGGTGAGCCGGCCTTCCGGGCAGCGATGAGTGCGCGGGGCGCCTGCCCTTTGGCGTGCCCTCGCCCGGGTGCCGCCCGAAGCCGTGCCGGGCCCTGGCGGTTCCTCCGGCGCGCAGGCCGGGCCGTGCCGCCCGTGGAGCGGCACGGCGGAACGTGGGATGCGCGGGCTGTCAGTCGGCCGTGGCCACCTTCTGTCTGGCGAGCAGGAACACGGCCGCCAGCAGGCCGGCGCCGAACACCACGGCGGCCGTGAAGTACCCGCCCTGCATGGCCTCGGCCGCGTTGTGAAGCCGGTCGGCGGGAGGCACGGGGTGGATGCCGGAGAGGACCACCGTGCCGATGACGGCGACACCGAGCGTCCCGCCGAACTGCCGGACCGTCTGGACGATGCCCGAGGCCTGCGGGCGGTCCGCCGCGGGGACGCGGCTGAGGGCGTCGGTGTTCACCGGCGAGATGACCAGCCCGAGTCCGAAGCCGAGCACGGCCGAACCGGGGACGTTGGCCCAGTAGTCGATGCCTGGCAGTGTCAGGGCCCACATCACGGTGCCTGCGGTCGCCAGCAGCAGACCGGTCAGCAGCGGGGGGCGCGGACCGGAGCGGTCGTACCAGCGTCCGGCCACCTGAGCCGCGACCATGAGCGGGACGATGAAGGACAGCGAGGCGCAGCCCGCGCGCACCGGCCCGTACCCCAGGAGGTTCTGCGAGTACAGCGACGAGTACATGACCAGGCCGAGCATGCTGAACTGCGTGGCGAGGAGGACGACCACATTGCCGTTGAAGCCGTGGTGGCGCAGCAGACCGAGCTTCACCAGGGGGTCCGTGGAACGCAGTTGGGTGACGACGAACACGGCGGACAGCGCCAGGCCCGCGGCCAGCACGGACAGCGTGCGGGCCGACCCCCACGACCAGGAGGACGACTGCTGGAGCGCGTAGACCGTGGTGCCGACGGCGGACATGAGCAGGAGGGCGTGCGGGACGGACACGGACAGGGCGGGCTGCCTGGGGTTGGCGGGCCGGGCCCGTCGTATCAGCAGCAGCGTGGCCACTCCCACCGGGACGTTGATCCAGAACACCGCACGCCAGGAGACCCACTCGGTGAGAGAGCCGCCCAGCAGGGGCCCGAGGGCGAGGAAGAGCTGGCTCACGCCGGCGTACACGCCCATCGCGCGGCCGCGTACGGCAGGGGGAAAGGCCGCCATCACGATGCTCGCGCTCACCGGCATCATCAGCGCGGCACCGCAGCCCTGCGCGACGCGGGCGGCGATCAGCCAGCCCTGCCCCGCCGAGCCCGACGGGGCGAGGCCGCACAGGGCCGAGGCCAGGAAGAAGATCCAGATGCCGGCCCGGAACGTCGTGACCGGTCCGAACTTGGTGCCCAGCCTGCCGCCCATGGCGACGGTCGCCGCCATCGCCAGGACATAGGCGTTGACGACCCATTGCTGCCCGGCGGCCGACAGCGGCAAGGTGCGGGCCATGGTCGGCAGAGCCACCGTGACCACGGTCTGATCGAGCATGATCATGGCGAGGCCGCCGGTCATGGCGATCAGGACGGCCCAGGCCCCACGAGACGGCCGATCCGTGGCGAGGTCCGGCTCGGCGACGGTGTTCACGGTCGCGTTCCCCTCCGCCGGCCTGCGCCGGCCCTTCCGACGAGTGACCGTGTTCACGGCCGCACTCCCATCCGCCGGCCTATGCCGGCCTTGTCGACGATCACGTGGGTGCCCTTGAGTCCGCCCAGTACCAGCGCGATGGGCAGGCCCCAGCCGAGCAGCAGGCGCCCCGTGCCGAGCAGCGCGACGAGCAGGTGGCACACGGTCGCCGTGACGACGACCGCCATCCACAGCAGGGACATGTCGCGGTTTGCCGCCCGGAAGGTGGGGCTGTCCCAGTAGCGGTGGTGGACTCCGGCCCGGGCGTACTGCTCGGTGAACGGCACGGTGAACACGGAGACGAACATGACGGTCGCCAGGGCGAGGGCCGCGCCGCAGTTGCCGTACTCGGCGAGCAGCCGCCGGACCTCCGTACCGCCGCTCAGACCGGCCGCCGTCAGCCCACCGAACGTCACCGCACCGGTGACGTCGACGAGCTTCACGCCGCCGCCGAGGGCACCGCCGACGGCCAGAGTCAGCGCGCAGAGGAACGCGGCCAACGCGGCACAGCCGACGGCACTCGCGTCGAGATGCTCGTTGATCGTCAGGAACAGGGCCCAGGGGGCCAGTCCGACCAGCAGTTGGCAGATACTCACGCTTACTCGCCTAGGGGGACCGAAAGGGCAGCACCATGCTGTTCGGCCCCGCACGGGCGGGCATCCGTCGAATGACGCAGGAATCGGTGCCACCCGTGTTCGGCGGCGTACTCCCGACAACCGGCACACATGGCGTCCCCGATCCGGTTCCAAACGTGATGTGTGTCCCAACTGGCCTTCTGTTGACGGGTGTTCACGGCCGACTGCACACTCGGTCGCCGCATGCGGAGGCCTTCCGGAACATGACGCGCTCCGCCCCTCTTGGTGACCAGGGCCACCGCATCACGTCAGGAGAACCGGGTGAGCGAGACAACGCGCAGCAGAGCTGCACGCTTCGGGTGGCGCTCAGGAATCGCGACCGTGGTGGTCGCCGTCATGTCAGCCGTGGGAACACCCGCCGCGAGCGCCGCCCCCGGGCCGGACACGGGACATGTCGCGCCGGCCGGGAAGGCCACGGCGGCCGAGGAGTCCTTCGACCTCGGCTCCTGGATGGAGCAGATGAAGGGGACCATCGGCGACCGCCCGCTGAACCGGATCGTCATGCCCGGCAGTCACGACGCGGGCACCGCGGGCATCACCAAGGACAGCGGCATCTGCGACTGGGGTGACACCGCCTCCACGGCCAAGAAGAACCGGTCCATCGCCGCGAGCATGTCGAGGGGCCAGAGCGGTTCCCTCGTCCAGCAGCTCGACGCCGGATCCCGCTATCTCGACCTGCGCCTGTGCGAGGAGAAGGGCAAGTGGTACCTGTACCACGGCGGCCCCATGGGCCGGCAGTTCTTCGACTCGTACGACAGCCAGAACCACCTCACCGCCAGGGGCGAGGCCGACGAGCTGGGCGCCTGGGTCCACCAGCACACGAAAGAGATCGTGATCGTCCGGGTCCAGACCGCCGCACCCCCGGCCACGGCCAAGGCGGACACCGCCGCCGCCATCCTCGGGCTGGGCGCCGTCCTCGACGGCAGCAGGTTCCTGGCCAACCCCGAGATCGCCGACGGTTCGCTGAGCCCGACCTCCACCTACGACCAGTTCATGGCCGCGGGCAAGCACATCGTCCTGATCGACGACACCAACAGCACATCCCTCCCGTGGGTGTGGGGGCCCTCCGCGCAGTCCTACCGCGGGAGCTATGTCGAGGTCTCCCACAAGATCTGGGACATCATCCTGGCGCAGTTCCACATCCACCAGGCCCAGGACAACCGCGACGCGGTGATCAAGCGGGCCGGCGAGGTGTTCGCCAAGCCCCCGGGTGCCGCCGCCGGCAAGTTCTTCGTCCTCCAGGGCATCGTGGACCCGACGGACTCCATCCCGAGCGCGGCGGCGGCCTGGGTGCTGAAGGAGCTGGGGCTGCTTCCGGCCAGTGTCGCGGACAACATCCTGCTCAGCCTGGAACACAAGCTGAACAAGCAGCTGCTGGACAAGCTGCGCGGTGACTGGAACACCGCCAACGTCACCGACAACATGAACATCGCCATGACCGACGACGTCAACCAGAACTCCGACGGCGTCGGGGCCGGTGAGCTGCAGCGGGAGATCATCTCCAAGAACCTGCCGAACGTCCCCCTCACGCCCCAGACGTTCTACAGCACCAGTCGCCAAAGCGACGGCTCATGGACCGCGCCCAGCGCGCTGGAGGGAGCCCCGGGATCGTTCCGCTTCCTGGGCCCGCGCGTCTCCGTCGCGGCGATGCCCGACGGCAGCGCCCAGGTGGCGGGCATCGGCGCGGGCGGCAACGTCTGGCACAACATCCGGTACGCCGACGGCTCGTGGCAGGGCTGGAACGTGGTCCAGGCCGGGCTCGCGACCACCGACGTCGCCATCACGGGCATGCCCAACGGCGACGCGCAGCTCATCGAGGTGGGCAAGGACGGCTACGTGTACCACAACATCCGGTACGCCGACGGCTCGTGGCAGGGCTGGACCTCCGTGACCGACGGCGGCAGCCGGGTCAGGGCGGGCAGGGTGGCGCTGGCGGGCATGCCCGACGGCTCGACCCAGGTGCTGCTCTTCGGCGGTGACGGCAGGATGCGCCTGGGCACGCGGGCCGCCGACGGCTCCTGGAAGCCGTGGACCCTCGTCAAGGGCACGAGTGGCGCGCCGGACTTCCAGGGGCACGCCCTGGCGATCGCCGCCATGCCCGACGGCGACAGCCGGATCGCCGCGATCGGCAAGGACTCCGCCGTCTGGACCATCACCCACCGCGCCGACGGGTCATGGGACGACTGGTCCGCGCCGAACGGCGTCTCGGCCGGGCCGATGGGCGCCTCGGCCGTCGCCCTCACCGGCATGCCCGACGGCACCAGCCAGTTGCTCGCCGTCGGACTGGACGGCTACGTCTACCACACGGTGCGCGACAGCTCGGGCTTCGCGCCGTTCCGCTCGATCGGCCGGGCCGGCGACCAGGTGGGCATCGCGGGCATGCCCGACGGCTCCGCGCAGATCATGCTGACCGCCGCACACTGACCCGGACGCACCCCGCGGGGCGGGTGCACCCGCCCCAAGGCCGGGCGCCGCGGGCCGCGCCGACCCGGTCCGGACCTTGTGTCCGTGTAAGGAAAACTCCAAAGCCCCACCCAACCCGTCCTCTGATGGGATCTCTGCCGTGACCGGCTACCGGGTGAGGCGTCCCCCGAAGCTCCCGGCGGCCGGTCACGGCCTCCCGCCCGTGGCCCGGCCACCGGGAGGCGTCCGCGTACCGTGCGCCCGATCAGGAGCCGAGCTTTTGGCACGGAGCGGATCGCGGGGGAGCGCCCAGCGGGGGCACGCGGCACCGACGCCGTCAACCGGGGAAATCCCCAGGACTCCATGTCGTGGAGCGGCCGTGGGGAGCGTGTCGCACGGCACTCGGTCAGGCCGTCGAGGCGGGTTATGCTCGCACCCGGTGCAGGCCCGCCGCCGTACCCCTTCGCCACGATCGCCGGCCCGCTCCGCGCCTGTGGCGGTCACTGCGGGGACCTGTGCGGCCGGCTCCCCGGTGCCGTTCCCCGGCCTCCTCGCCCTGCCGAGGGGGAGCCGCCGTCGACTTCCCGCCCGTCCGCGAGGGACGGCATGCGTCGTCGGCCCCCCCGCCGCCGTCCGGCACGCGTGGCGCATCCGGAAACAGCACAGGAAGGAGAAGTCACGTGCGTGTGCTGATCGTCGAGGACGAGCCGTTCATGGCGCAGGCCCTGGCCACCGGACTGCGCCGGGAGGCCATGGCCGTCGACCACGTCGCCGACGGGGCGGCCGCGCTGGAGCGGCTCACGTGCCACGACTACGACGTGGTGGTACTGGACCGTGACCTGCCCCGGGTGCACGGGGACGAGGTGTGCCGCCGCATCACCGAGCGGTACAGCACGACCCGGGTCCTCATGCTCACGGCGGCGGCCACCCTCGACGACCGGGTCGGCGGGCTGCGCCTGGGTGCGGACGACTATCTCGTCAAGCCGTTCGACTTCCCCGAACTCGTGGCCCGGCTGCACGCCTTGCACCGCAGATCGGGTGCGCCACCCCCGCCGGTGCTGGAGTGGTCCGGCATCCGGCTGGACCCCTTCAGGCGCGAGGCCTATCGAGACGGCCGGTATCTGCGCCTTACCAGGAAGGAGTTCGCCGTGCTCCACATCCTGATGAGCGCGCAGGGCGGTGTCGTCAGTGCCGAGACCCTGCTGGAGAAGGCCTGGGACCAGCATGCCGACCCCTTCACCCAGGCCGTCCGGGTGACCATCTCCACCCTGCGCCGCAAGCTGGGCGAGCCGGCCCTGCTCCAGACCATGACCGGGGCCGGCTACTACCTCGGCGGCCCGGCGTGAGTTCCGGCGCCCCCCGCGGACAGCTGACCATCCGCGCCCGGCTCGCGCTCACCTACGGAGCGCTGGTCGCGGCCTGCACCGTGACCATGGCCGGGCTGCTGTACGTGGTCATGATGTACGGCCCCAGCTATTCGGCGCAGCTGGATCACCCGACCATGTCCTGCGCGGCTTCCCCCAGCCAGGGCGCGGCGCCGGGAACGTCCGGCCGCCCCACCCCGGAGACGTCCCGCCGCCCCACCCCGGAGACGTCCGGCCGCCCCGCCGTCCCGGAGCAGTCCGCGCACACCGCCGGCCCCGGCGCGGACGCGGGCTCCGCCACCCCCCGCGGTGATGCCGTCTCCGCCGCCCCCGAAGGCGGTTCGGGAGGCGCGGGCGACCAGAGCAGACCGACGTGCCGCACACGACCCGGCCTGGTGTCGTTCGACGTCTCCTCGAAGGCCGACTTCCTCAAGGCGCTGCTGCTGTTCAGCGCCGCGGTCGGCGCTGTCCTGCTGCTGATCTCGCTGGTCGTGGGCTGGTTCGTGGCGGGGCGGATGCTGGCGCCGCTCCAGCAGATCACCGCCACCGCGCGGGGCATCGCCGACTCCACCCTGCACGAGCGCATCGACCTCGCCGGACCGAAGGACGAGATCAAGGAGCTGGCCGACACCTTCGACGCGATGCTGGTGCGCCTCGACCGCGCGTTCCAGGCGCAGCGGCGGTTCGCGGCGAACGCCTCGCACGAACTGCGCACCCCGCTGGCGACCATGCGGACCATCCTCCAGGTGGCACTCGCCTCGCCCGAACCGGACGACCTGCGCCAGGCAGGTGCCCAACTGCTCATCCTCAATGAGCGTTCCACCGACATCACCGCCGCCCTGCTGGCCCTGGCCCGGGCCGATCACGGAGCGATCACCCGGGAACCGGTCGACCTCGCCGGGGTGACGAGGGAACTGTGCGCCCAGACCCGCACGGCGGCACGTGAGGCCGGTGTCGGGATCACCGGTCCGACGGGCGAGGCCCGGGTGACGGGCGACGCGACGCTGCTGCGGCAACTCGTCGCCAACCTCGTCGACAACGCCGTCAAGCACAACCACCGCGGCGGCACTCTGTCCGCCATCGTGGCCCGGTCGGCAGACGGCTGGGTCGAGCTCACGGTGCGCAACTCCGGTCCGGTACTGGACCAGGACGCGGTGGACCGCGCCTTCGAGCCCTTCCACCGTCTCGACACACGCGCGCGATGCTCCGCGGACCGACCTGCGGGCTACGGACTCGGGCTCGCCATCGTGCACGCCATCGTCCGCGCCCACGACGGCACGCTGACCGCGGTACCGCTCCGGCCCGGCGGACTGGAGGTGTCGGTGCGGCTGCCGGGACCGCCGAAGGCACGCCCCGACCGCCCGCCGGCAGGTGACCGCCCGGCGCCGGCAGTCGAGCGTGCGACGCCGCCGCACCGGGTCACCGGCACGGTCCGCTCCCGGCCCGCGCGGGGCCACCGGCACGGAAATCCTCTGTCATTCGACGGATGTCCCGGGCGTTCGGCCGTCACAGCATGGTGGGCGACAGCAAACCACCTCGGAGAGACGGCGATGAAACCAACCAAACTCCTGCTGGGCCTGGTCCCTTGGATCCTGTTCTCGTTCATCACCCAGCAACTGGGCACGGGGACCGTCGGCCTCGCCGCCCTCGCCTCCTGCCTCTTCTGTCTGGGCCTGACCGTTCGCGGAGCCATCCTCGGCGGCGGCCTCAACTTCATCGACACGGCCGGTGTCGTGACGTTCGGCGCGCTGGCCGTGACGGGTCTGCTCGGCTCGGACCACACCCGGCAGCTGCTGGTGGACTACGGGCGCGCCGGCTCCGCCTTCGTCCTCGCCGCCATCATGTTCGCCTCCGCCTTCACCGTGCCCTTCACGGAGCAGTACGCCAGGGCCTCGGTCCCCCGTCAGTACTGGAAGAGCCCCGCCTTCCGGGCCCTGAACCGGCGCATCTCCCTGCTCTGGTCCGCCGCGATCCTCGGCATGGCGCTCTGCCACACCCTCGCCGGTGCCATCGGCACGAACACTCTTCTGCTCAACTGGATATTCCCCCTCCTCCTCGTCCTCCTGGCCGTCAAGCAGACACAGGCGATCGCGGAGCGGGCGTCCGCCGCGCGTCCCCGGTCCTGAGGTCCGGCCGGCCGGACGAGACCGCCGCCGGGGGCGCGGGTCAGACCTCCCGCGCGCGGGCCGCGGCGGCCAGTTCGATACGGCTGTTCAGGCCGAGCTTGGCCAGGGCGCGGGAGACGTGGCTCTGCACCGTGCGGGGCGAGATGTTCATGTTGCGGGCGATGTCGGGGCCGGACAGACCGGCGGCCACCAGCTCGGCGACCTGTGACTCGGTCGGCGTCAGCGCCTCCCAGCCGGTGACCGCCCGGCGGCGGCGCGGTGCCGTGTTCAGCCGGATGTCGATGCTGCGCAGGCGCTGGGAGACGCGCTGCGCCGCGCCCACCGCACCGGCCTGCTCCGCGCACAGCAGAGCGTGCCGGGCGTACTCCCGCGCCCGGTCCCTGGCACCCGCCGCGGCGGCCGCCACGGCCGCCTCCTCCCAGCAGCACAGTTCCACCGGCACCATCCCGAGCCGGTTCGCCTCCTCGGCGGCCGCGAGGGCGCGGGCCACCGTGTCGTCCGCGTGCGCGTCGGCATCGGTGAGAGCCTGAGCCAGCTTCACCGACGGTGCGAGCGCGGAGGGAAGGGGGCGTGGCAGGCGTGCCAGATCGCGGGCGATCATCGCCCGCAGGGTGTCGTCGCGTCCGCGCAGCGCCACGCGGCTCAGCTCCGGTGCCGTCAGGGCGAGCCATGTGTACAGGTGCCGGCTCGCGGCGGCCTGCCACACGGTACGGGCCGCGCCGGCCGCTTCGGAGTGGCGCCGCCGGACCTCCAGCAGGGCCACCTCGACCCGGTCGGGTGCCGGGATGCCGAACTGCAGGGGCCGGGGCGTGCCCTTCCATTCGCTCAGTCTGGCTTCGGCCGCGTCCGGCTCGCCGCGCAGGACGTCGATCATCGCCCGTGCGGCCACGGCCTGCGACGTCCAGCCGAACTCCGAGGCGTCGGCGAGTTCCAGTCCGATGTCGAAGGCGGCCGCCGCGTCGTCGAGCCTCCCCGCGTGCAGGTCGATCGAGGCACGCATCATCTGGTGGGGGGCGCTCTGCCAGTGGGCCGCGCGTTCGTCGCTCAGCCGCTGTACGTCGCGCAGGGCTTCCTCGGCCGCCCGGGGGCCGTTGGCGTACAGCTCCACGAGCGGCGGCCAGACGTCGCTGGACGCCCCCTCGTGCGGGTCCACGCCCCGGGACATGTGCCGGCGCGACGCCTCCCAGGACAGCTCCACCGCCAGATGGGGGGAGCCGGTGAGGGACAGCCGTACGGCCTCGGTCACCAGTCCGGTCAGGGTCAGCGTCAGCGGATCGGCGACGGGCGGCCGCAGGGACAGCGGCTCCAGGCCGCCGAGCTGCGTCAGCTGGCGGCGATGCTGTTCGAGCACATCGTGTACGTGGTCCCCGACCGGTGCGGCGAGGGCCGCGTCCACCAGGGCGAGGGCCTCCACGGCGTCTCCTCGCAGGGTCAGCGCGAAGATCAGCGCCCGGCGCAGCTCGACGATCTGCGCGGGCTCGGTGGCGTGGATGAGCCCCGTCCGCGCGACGGTCGCCGCCCGGGTCAGCTGGCCGGACCGCGCCAGTGCCCGGGCGCGTCTGATCGCCAGTGCCACCGAGGCGGCGGACGGGCCGGCCGTCACCGAGGAGCCGGCGAGGAGGTCCGCCTCGACGGCCGGGGCGTGCGCGAGGTCCTCCTCGGCGTCCCGGACGGCCGAGAGCACCTCCTCCGGCGAGGCTCCCGAGGCGATCATGTGCCGGACGCGGTCCGTCGGTTCCTCGTGTCGTGCGGCGGCGGCGTGCAGCAGGCGCAACAGCGGTTCCGGCGTGCCGCGTTCGACCGCCTCGCGGTATCCGTCATGGGTGAAGACGAGCCGGCTTCGAGGGTCGAAGGCCGCGACGCCGCGGTCGAGCAGGATCTGCACGGGCTCGACGACGGAGACCTCCCGCATCGCCCCGATCGCGGCGATCTCCTCCACGGGGGCGGGCCGCCCGAGGACGGCCAGGATCCGCGCGACCTCGCGGGCGGGCCCCCGCAACGCCGCCACGGCGTCGCCGGCCGCGTCGCCGAGCCCGCCCCGAGCGGCCTCCTGCGCCGCCTCGCCGGGCAGCAGGTCGAGGGCGTCGCCGGCGGAGGTGAGCGCGCCGGCCCGTTCCAGGCGGTCGAGGAGGGTGAGCACGCGCAGGGCGTTGTCCCGGTGCGGCGCGAGCGCGGAGCGCAGCCGGCGGGTGGGCCACCGCTGCGTGTGTTCGCGGACCAGCACGTCCAGGTCCATGTCGTCGAGCGGCGGCAGGACGACCTCGCGGGCGGCGGGGCCGCGCAGCAGCCGCGTGAGATGTTCCCGTTCCGGGGCGGGAGTACGTGCCACGAGGAGGGCGAGGGGCAGGTCCCGGGCGGCGGACGCCATCTGGTTCAGCACGACGAGCGAGGCGGCGTCGGCGTCCTGGAGGTCGTCGACGGCCAGGACCAGCGGAGCGTGCGCGCACAGGTCGTCGAGGCGGGCCAGGAGGCGGTCCTCGGTGTCCGCGGGCACCGGACGGCCCAGCTCTACGCCGAGCAGGGCGGCGGCCAGCGCGTACGGGGCCCGGTGCGGGATCTCGGAGACCGCGGTGCGCCGGGACACGGCCGGTGTCGCCGACAGTGCCTCCCGCAGCGCGCGGCTCTTGCCCGCGCCCGCCTCACCCGTGACGACGAAGACCGACGGCCCCCGGCTGCCGGGAATGAGGGCGCGACCCAGTCCCTCGGCCAGGTAGGCGTCCACCCCGCGCCGGCTGCTCAGCCGCGTATCGCTCACGGTCCCAGCCTAGGTCGCCGCCGACGGGCACCGCGGCACGCGACGCCGGGGACGGTGCCGCCGCACCGTGGATCCGTCCGCCGGTGTCCACGGGTGCGGCCGGCATGCCCGTCCCGGACGTCGCCACGCCGGGCGCGGAGAGACCGTGGAGGGACCGCGCTCGTGCCCGGCCGGTCCGCCCCGGCCGACGCCGCAGAGGTCCGCACCGGTGGCCGGGACGATGCCACCGGGTGCTCGGTGACCGTGACGTGCCCTCAGGCGGCGTCGGCGCGGCGAAGGTTGCGGGTCGAGACCGGCTCGCCGGCGCCCTGGTCGCCGGCGGGGCCACCTGCACCGTCACGCCCACCATACGGGCGGCTGTCTGGAGAAGCTCCTCGGCAACATGGCGTACAACCCCCTGTGCTTCCTGGGGGAGTGCTCGGTGGGGGAGGTCGTCGAGCGCCCCGAGCTGTTCGAGAAGCTCGACGTGCTGGCGAAGGAGTCGGCCGCCATCGCCAGGGCGCAGGGCTACGACGTGTCGCTGGACGTGCGGAGGAACTTCCGCGGCGGCTCGCCGCACCGGCCGAGCATCGTGCAGGACCTCGTCCGCCGCAAACCGCTCGAACTCGACTCGATGTTCACCGTGCCGCTGGAGATGGGCAGGCTGCACGGCGTTTCGCCCCCGCAGCTCGACGCTCTGGTGGCACTCATGAAGCTGCGGGCACGGGCGGCGGGGCTCTACGCGGCGTAGCGCATCGCCGCCCCTACGATCGCGGAGCGTTCAGGTCCGGGTGACGGAGACGGCGGGGGAGACGGCGGCTTCGGCGCCCCCTCGGGGCTACCTCTGGAAGACGGTCACGACCGCCTCGAAGCGCCCCGCGGCGAGGTCCTCCCGGCGGATCATCCAGTACATGACGCCGTCCACGTCCTGCTCGAATTCGTCGAAGGAGGCCAGCTGCACCCAACGGCGGCGCTCCGCCCGGCGTTCCTCCTCGGTGGCATCCGGGCCGAGGAACGCACGGCAGATCTCCCACTCCACCCCTCCCTGTACGGATCTCGCGTATCCGCCGACACTCGGCCAGTGCCCCTTGTAGCGCTCGTACCAGTGCTCCGAGTGGTTCTGCAGGGCGTCACCGAACGTCTTCGGCGCCTCGGAGCCGGTGTCGATGCCCGCGTCCTGCAGGCAGACATGATCCTGATCAGGAACGGTGAGGGCGGTCGGGAACATGCGCAACGACTCCTGGTCGAAGACCATCAGTCCCTCGGGTGCCGGCCGGGGACGGGTGGCCGCCGCGGCCGGCACGTACAGCACCGTCGCTCCGGCTCCCGGCTCCTCCCCGTGATCCTCGCGCTGCCGGAGGTATCCGGCGTACACGAGATCATTGTCCGGCGTGAACGCGTAGTCCCACTCGGCGTACCTGAAGAAGAGGAGGGTGCCGTCCTGGGGCAGTGGCAGGTCCAGCTCGGTCACGGGCCGTGGCCCTCCCATACCGGCCACGGTGTGTCCCTGGGCAGTTCCGGCAGGCCGCCGATCCGGCCCACGACGGGGCCGGCCCCGTCCCGGTCTCCTGTCTCCAGGGAGACTCCGGGGCGCAGCAGCGAGCGGTACCGCTCTCTGAGTTCGGTGGGGAGGGCTTGGAGCACCGGTTCGACGAGGCTGCTGTCGGGTGCGGCGGTGTGGTGGGTGCGGCCGCCTTCGCCGGGCGGCCTGTGGGGGCTGTCGGGTGCGGTCCCGAAGGCGGCACGGGCGCGTTCTCCAAGGTCGGAATCCAGGTGCCGGGCCGCGGCGGCGAGTTCGGCTCGGGTGCCGTCGGTGAGGTGTGCCCGGTGGTCCTCGGCGAGGGTGAGTGCCGTTTCCTGTACCTGGGGCGCGGGGTGCCAGAAGGCGTCGGCGAGTAGGGGCAGCACCGCTCCGGCCCGCTCCGGTTCGTGTTCGAGGACCCGGCGCAGGAGATCGAGCAGCGCCAGGGCGACGGGTGCCTCGGGCCAGGTGAGCGCTTCGCGCGCGCAGGCGGTGATCTGTTCCGCGGTGAGACGGCCGTGTTCGGCGTGGGCGAGCAGCGCCCGCAGCGTGCTCAGCGGCCGCACCTTCCGGGGACTCGTGACGAAGCCGACGAGGTCCGCGACACGGGCGTCGCTGAGCAGGTCCGATCCGGCGATCTCGGATATCGCCGCCACACAGTTGGCGGAGCAGTCGACGAACCGGGTGTCGGTCTGCAGCACCGCGTCCACCCATCCGTCGACGACATCGGCGCTGAGCCGCCCCCCGTCCAGCACCGCGGCCACCGCACGCCGTGCCCGCTCGGCACTCATGTGTGTGGACGGCACCAGACTCACGAGCCTGGCATAGCTGTCGTGACAGGCCGCGAACTCCTGCTCCGTGGGATCGAGAAGCTCGAACATCGCGGTGTGGCAACTCGCCTTGACCCAGTGGCCCTCCTCGGGCGCCCGCTGAAGGCAGCCGGTCAGCTCGCGCAGCAGGAAGCCGCGGTCGAGGAGGCCCGCGCCCGTCGTCATGCGCAGGAAGTGCTCGCCGACCTCCGAGTCGCCCAGGAACGCGTAGACGCCGTACGCCGCGAGGTTCATCAGCGGCAGCACCCGCGGCAGCAGTGGGTCCTCGCGCGGATCGGCCACGACCGCCAGCCCGTGCGGAGCACGTGCCGTGTGTCCGGCCCCCACGTAGAACGACACGCAGCCTTCGGCCAGTTGGGACGTGGGCGCGACGGCGGTCCCGGTCCTGCGGGACAGCGTCAGCACGAGCGGATAGAGCACCGCACCCCTGCCGGCCCGGGCGGCGGCGGCCAGGAACTCCCCGACCTGCTCCGGCGTCCAGCAGGCCGCCACCGCGTCGGCCAGCAGCTCCGCCAGCTCCTCGGGCCCGGCCGGCCCGTCGACGGCGAACACCGCGTCGCTCAGCCACTCCACCGCCGCGTCGGCGTCACGAAGGCAGACCAGCCCGGCCGCCGTCACTCTCGCGTACCGGGCGCCGCAGCGCTTGCCCGGAGCGGGCAGCTCGTCCTTCAGGGCACTGCGCACGGCCGTCGCCCGGGCGAGGAGCCGTTTGCGCTGGTCCACGTCCAGCTCCACCTGCCCGAGCAGTGCGACGAGTTCGTCCTGGGAGCCGCTCTCCATCACGGCCGCCAGCACCTCGTACGCCTCTTCGGCCGGCGTGCCGGACTCGGCCGGACGGGTCGGAGCGCGACCGTGCACCACCTCGGCCTGGTACCGCATCCAGGCCGCGTGGAACGTATCGAGATGGGGGTGATGTATTCGGCCTCCCGGACCGATCACGGTGTCAGGATGCTGCCCCAGCCACCAGATGTAGCGAAATCGATCTTTGACTTCCAGGAGAGGGGCGTGCGAATCCAACACGCTGAAGCGCGCCAAATCCCCAAGCGCACCCTCATCGTCGGCGAACTGGGCCAACCACTCGTCGAAACCAGACATGACCGGTCTCTCTTTTCCTTCGACGCCGGGCAGAACGGGTTCAGACCGTACTTCCCGGCAACCGGCAATCCTTGCGCACTTCAGACAGCTCCGTGATTCGGAGCCGGGCCGAAAGGGAATGCCGAATGCCGCAAAGGGCACTGATGTCCTTCAGTGAGCCGGTCCATGAGCGTGCTTCCTCACCGTAGGCCTTCACGCCCAGACGTATGGGCGTGCGCGGGAACCCGCTCGGACCAACCCGACGCCCGTTGGTGCAGGGGCGGCCGGACGCGCGGCCACGTGGCCTCTCGGGGACCCGGACCGGCTGGAGGCCCCCTGCCTCTCGCAGGCGAACTCGGCGATAGTCCCTCCGTACACTCCGTGTCCGGGCCGCCTGCGCACAGTGACGCCGCGCGCCCTGCGTGAGGACACCGTCGTCGAGGAGATTCCAGTGATCCTTTTCCTGCTGCCCGCGCGTGACTACGACCCCACCGAAGCGGCGATACCCTGGGAGGCGCTCACCTCGGCGGGGCACCAGGTGCGGTTCGCGACCGCGGAAGGGCTTATCGCCCTGGCCGACCGGCGGCTCACCGAGACCGGTTTCTCCTGGCTGTCCCCGTGGCTGATGACCCGTGGCGCGGAGCTGTCCGCCTACCGGCGGCTCACGGAAGACCCCTGGTTCCGGTCGCCGGCCTCCTACGAACAGGTCGACAGACTGGCCATGACGGGTCTCTTCGTACCCGGGGGGCACGCGCCCGGCATGCGCACCATGCTGGAGGACGAGACGGCCCAGGGCCTGGTCGCGGAGGCGTTCGCCCGGCGCCTCCCGGTGGGCGCCGTCTGCCACGGTGTTCTCCTGGCTGCCCGCGCGAAGGACCCGGCGACGGGGCGCTCCGTGCTGTACGGGCGCCGGACCACGGCGCTGACCTCGATGCTGGAACTGACGGCCTGGAACCTCACCCGCCGCAGACTCGGCAGCTACTACCGGACCTACCCGACCACCGTCCAGCAGGAGGTGACCGCCGCGCTCGCGGACCCGCGCCACTTCTCGACGGGGCCCGTGCTGCCGATCCGGGACACCGCCGCACGCCCACGACGCGGATTCACCGTGCGGGACGGCAACTACGTCTCCGCCCGCTGGCCCGGCGACTGCCACCGGCTGGCCGCGGAGTACCTCGCACTCGTCGAAGAAGGAAGCGCCGGGGAGGGATGACGGCGCCCCCGAGGAAAGTACTCATCCCGCGTGAGCATTTCGGTCCGGGAAAGGGCAGCCGATGGTGTGTCGTTCCGCGCGGCACCGAAGGGAAAATGGGCAGACACATATAAAAGGGCGTCCGCGTTTCGTTCGGTGCGGTTTTCGCCGGGGTCCGGCTGTCGGTGCGAGCCACTACGGTGCCGTCGCGACGCACGCCACCGAATCGGGTGGCTGCCGCAGGATCATGACGACGGAAAGGCATCACGTGAACAGGCGCGCTCACCCGGCGGCTATCGCGGTATCCGCGACGGCACTCGCTCTCCTTGTCTCCGCTTGCGGAGGCGGTGACAAGGGCGGGGTCCGTCCGGCACTTTCGGATCCGTCGAGTCTGCCCACGCCGCAGCACACTTACGAGGAGCCGGCCACCGCCGCCGAGCTGTCGGCCATACTCGTGAAGCCGGGCGACGTGAAGGGATTCACGATCAAGCCGGTGGCCGCCGCGAAGTTCAGGGAGGCCCTGAAAGGGAACGCCGGCAAGCTGGTGACCGCCAGCCCGTCCGCGTGTCTGCCCCTGGCGCGCGCGATGACGGCAGTGCCCGTCCCCGGCGCCGCCGCGGCGGCCATGGCGGTCGGCATGGCGGGAGCGCCCGCGAAGAAGAAGCAGGTGAAGGACCTCGACGAGGGGCTCAAGGAAGCGATGGGCGACTTGGGCAAGCTGCGCCCGACCATCGTCTCGCTCAGCTCCTACGCGCAGGACGGCGCACGTGGGGAACTGGACTCCCTGGCCCGGTCGGCGAGGGCGTGCGCCGGAGGATTCAGCGTCAGGGGGTCCGGCGCCCTGGCGACGTCCGACGGGTCGACGGGGCTCGGCGGCGGCCCGCGGACGTACCGGGTCACCTCCGTCACGCGCATGCCCACCAAGTGGGGCAGCGACGCGGCGGCCTGGAACGTGCGGCTGGAGGGCGGGGCCGAGGCCATCACCGTCGTAGCCGTGCGAAAGGGCCAGGAACTGCTCACGGTGGACACGATCTCCATCTCCCTCGCCGGAAAGGCCAGGGCTGACCTGAACGAGGGGCTGGTCGGCGCCCAGCTGGCAAAGCTGAACTGACCGTGTCCGCGGCCGGCGGCGCGGGGCTGTCCGCCCACCGGGCCCAACCCCGGTGCCAATGCTCATGACTGACGATCAATCAGGTCGATCGGGGTCTGTGTGCCGTCGCAGCCCGGCGCGCGGGGCCCTCGCCGGCCGTACACGGCGCCGACCTGCGGGAACGGGTTTCGGCCACGCGTGGACCAGGTGATCCACGCCGCCCAACACCATTGCTTCGCAAGTCTTTTGAGGGATGTTCACGACTGTCGGGGGTGCGGGAATGCCGTAGTTTCGACGGCGACCTGGGAGCGCTTCCGTCCGCCGACCAGCCCGCGGACACAGCCGCCGCCCGGGCTGCCGAGGGCCTGCCGCGCTCCGGCCAGGGCGGTACGCCCCTGAGAACGATTGTCTGACACATGCCCCCTCACGTCTTACTCCGCCGCGCCGCGCCCGCGGGCCGGGCACCGGACCTGCCCTGCGCGGGCCCACCCGCCGCCGGGCCCGCCCCTTCCCTCCTGCTCCCGGAAGGGGAGCGAAGCGGCGGCGGTGCCGCGTGATCGTGTCACTCGTGGGCTCCGACGGGGCGGGCAAGTCGACCGTGTCCCGGCTCGTCGCGGACCGTCTCACCGCCGCCGGAACACGCGCCGAACGGGTCGACCGATGGGACATCGTCGGCAACCCCGCCTACCCCGCGACCCGGTTCCTGGGATCCGATGTGCGCGACGCCCGGCGCTGCGCCGCCGAGATGCCGAACACGGCCCGGTTCCTCTTCCTGATGTGGACCATGGCGCAGGCCCTGCTGGGGCGTGCTTCCGCAACCGCGGGACCGGATCCGGTCACCCTGCTCGACGGGTACTGGATGAAGCACGCCGCGGGCGAGATCGCCTACGGTCTGGACAGCACCTGGGTCGAAAGCGTCGTCTTAGGGCTCCCCGGCTGCGAACGGGTCATCTATCTGCGGCTCGAACCCGAGCAGGCCTGGGAGCGCAAGGCGGGCGACGTCATCCCGTACGAGTGCGGGATGGACCCCCGGTGCGCGCGGGACACCTTCCTGAGCCATCAGAGCCGCATACTGGCGGTGCTCGACGGGTGGGCCGAGCGGTTCGGATGGCTGACCGTCGACGCCGGGGAGCCCCTGGACGACGTCGTCGGGCGGGTCGTCGCGCTCTCCGGGCCACCCGTGCCGGAAGCGCGGTGAACACCCCGCCGCTCCGGGCCACATGCACCGGAAGAGCGGCGAACGGCCCGGCGCGGGCCCGACTCCGCGTCCGGCCGAGAACCCCTGTCCAGCCGTGACGGCCGCCGGCGCCGTCCCCGTCGCGGGCCGGGCGCCATCGGCGACATCCGCACCACCGGCTCACCGCACTCGCCACCCGTCAGCGGGGCCGCCGGCGCGGTGACGGCCGTGCGCGGAACCGGGTGCCCAAAGGATCACGCACCGATTCCGCACGTCCTCCCCACGGCTCTGGCATGTCCGCGGACATGCCCGCGGACACCGGCGCGACCACGCCGAGGGCCCCACCGCCGAGCCCGCCCCCGGCCGCGTCCCACGACGACGTCGGCCGACACCCGCCCGAGGCCCCACCAAGAGGCCCCCGCCGCGACCGAGGAGAACCCCCTATGCGTCCCGTCCGACTCGCCGTCATCGGAGCCGGTCCCAGTTGCACCTACGTCCTCGACCGGCTCGCCGCGACGGCCAAGGCCGCCACCGGGCCGGTGCCGCTGGACATCCACATCTTCGACCGCACGGGGCAGTTCGGCGCGGGCCGGGTCCACAGCCCCGAGCAGCCGGTCACCAGCGTCCTCAACCGGATCGCCGGACAGGTGGCGTTCGCGGCCGACGAGAGCGTCGTCGGCGCCGGCCCCCTGCTGTCCCCGGCCGACCGGCCCACCCTGCACCAGTGGTGCCGCGCCAGATACGCGGAGACCGGCGACCCCGCCTTCGACCTGACCGCCGAGGACTCGCCGAAGCGGTACGTCCACGGTCTCGCACTCGGCGACCGGTTCCGCCGCTACGTCGGGCTGCTGGGGGAAGTGGACGGCGTACGCGTGCAGTTGCACCACAGTGAGGTGAGCGACCTGGAGGAACTGGCCGACGGCGCCCTCCGCGTGCTCGGCCCCGACGCTGAGCCTCTCCTCGACGCCGACCACGTCCTGCTGCTGACCGGGCACTCCTCCAACGCCCCGCACCGGTACCCGAAGCAGTCCCGATGGTCCCGGTTCGCCGAGCAGAATCCGGCCGCCTTCGTGCCCTTCGCCTACCCGCTGGAGGCCGCGTTCGAGCCGGGTCAGGCGGGCCCCGGCACCGTCGTCGGCTGCGCCGGCATGGGACTCACCGGCATCGACATCATCCTGCACCTGACCGAGGGCAGGGACGGCGTCTTCACCAGGCGGCCGGACGGCACCCTCGCCTACCGGGCGTCCGGCCGGGAACCCGACTCCATCGTCATGTTCAGCGGTTCCGGACTGTTCACGTTCACCCGGCCCTTCAACGCCAAGGAGCGCGACACCGGGAAGCTCGAACGCCGGGGCGTCTTCCTCACCGAGGACGCGGTGCGCCGGCTGCGCAGCGGCGCGGGCCGTGGGCCGGTGACGGTCTGCGGCCGCGAGCAGCGCCAGCTCGACTTCCGCGACCACGTCCTGCCCGTCGTGGTTCTGGAGATGGCGCACGTGTACTGCACCAGCCTGCTCGGCGACGCGTTCGGCCGCCGTCTCGAAGCGGCGCTCCGGCCCGTCTGCGACGCCTTCCTCGCCGACGGCGGTGGCACAGGGGGGTCCGACGCCTCCGTGCGGCGCCTGCTCGCCCCGCTCGACGCCCTCTTCGAGCGCACGGCGCGGACGGTCGACGCGGTGCTCGCCGGTGAGCTGGCACTGACCGAGGCCGAGGCGCGCGAACCGGGCACCGAGGCTGCGCTGCGCCGCTTCCTGGAGGTGGTCTTCGGCGCCGGGCAGGCCGACGGCATCGCCGCGCGGCTCGGCGGACCGCCCACGCGGGTCGCGGACGCCGTCGCGGCCTGCGAGTCGCCGTGGCGCCACCCGAAGCACGTCCGCGGCCATCGCTTCTCCTGGGACCGCCTCATCCGCCCCATCGCCCGTGACTCCTTCACCGGTCCCGAGGAGTACCGGGCGGCGATGCTCGACTTCCTCGACCTCGACCACCGCTGGGCCGTCCAGGGCAACCTGGACAACCCGGCCAAGGCGGCGGCCGACAGCGTCTGGCGCGACCTGCGGTCCGTGCTCGCGCACGCCGTCGACTTCGGCGGGCTTCACGCGGCCTCGCACCGGGACTTCCTCGATGTCTTCATGCGCCATCTCAACCGGCTGGTCAACGGATCGGCGCTCGGTGTCATGGAGAAGGTCCGCGCGCTGGTCCGGCACGGTCTCGTCGACGTGTCGGCCGGACCGGAGGCGGACGTGACGCCGGACGAGTGCACCGGGCGCTTCGTGGTGCGCGGCGCGGTCACCGGTGCCACGCTGCCCGTCGACGTCCTGGTCGACTCCCGCGTCCACCCCTTCGACGCCGCGAACGACGTCCTCCCGCTCTACCCGAACCTGCTCAGGCGCGGCCTCGTCCGCACCTGGCGCAACCCCGGTGCCGGCGAACCCGACTTCGCCCCCGGCGGTCTCGACCTCACCGAGGAGTTCCACCCGGTGCGTCGTGACGGCGGGGTGGACCGGCGGCTCACCGTGCTCGGCTGGCCGAGCGAGGGCGTGATGTTCTTCCAGTACGGAGCGCTGCGCCCGAACCAGAACCACCACATCATGCGGGACATCCTCCAGTGGACGCGCGAGTTCCAGGAACATGTCCCGGCTCTGGCGCCCGGCGCCTGCCCGGCGCCGTGACCAACGGCCAAGACCCGACCCACGACAGAAGGAGGCTCCCGGTGGAGGACACGCTCTGGGCCCGTGTGGAACACCTGCGGCACTGGCTGGACACGCACGCCGACCCCGAACTGGCAGGAGACATACGCCTGTGGCGCGTCCTCAAGATCAGTGAGGAGGTCGGCGAGGTCGCCGAGGCGATGCACGGCGCGACGGGGGCCAACCCGCGCAAGGGCGTCTCCCACACCTGGGACGACGTCCACACGGAGCTGTGCGACGTGGTCGTGGCGAGCATGATGGCGCTCGCCACGTGCACCCCCCGGGCCGCGCAGTTGCTCGACGAACGCGTGCGGCACCTCATCGACCGGGTCACCCCGGTCTGATGCCCAAGTGCCGTTGCCGGCAGGGGAAGTCCGGGTCCGATCGCGTGAGCGCCGGGGAGCGGGCCGCCGCTGCCCCTTCGGGCATTGTCATGCGCACGTCATGACAGGTGCATGTAACCACCGGTAAGTTCCTCGGCGACCGAAGGCGGGCCCGGCAGGGCGGAGTCGCTTCGGAACACATGTCCCGCGTCCCCCCACCTGCACTCGGGTCTGTCCCCCCACTCGTGCCAAGGAGCCCGAACCATGCGCTCGCACATAGCCGTCGGCCTTGCCGCGGCAGTCGCACTGTCCTGTCTTACCCCCGCCGTGGCCGCGACCACCGCGTCCGCCGCCACCGGCCGAACCGCCACACACGCCCACCACGCCCAGCACGGACTCGGCCTCGACCTGAACGCACTGCGCGGCAGGCACGCCCTCAAGCGGGTGTTGCACGAAGGCGCGCAGCCGGTGTTCAAGCGGTCCGAAGCCGCCCCGGAGAGCGCGGACTTGAGCCAGTATGCCCTTTCCCCGGGCGACCAGGGCACCGTCGGCGCCTGCGTCGCGTGGGCCACCGGGTACTCGGCGTACGGCATCGTCATGAACGAGCAGGGCATCAGCGGGCCCCCGATGGCCCCCATGTACATCTACTCGCAGATCGCCCGGGGCGACGACCAGGGCACCACCGCGAGCGTCGCGCTCCCCATGGAGCAGCAGCAGGGTATCGACACCCAGGACGACTACTGGCAGGGCACCGAGGACTACACGACCCAGCCCGACGACAACGAGCGCGCCAACGCGGCCCAGTACAAGCTGTCGGGCTTCGACGAGCTGCCCACCAGCGGCGACTCCGCCAGATCCGCCATCGAGAACGCCGTATCCCAGGGCGAGCCCGTGGTGATCGGCTTCCAGGTCCACGAGAGCTTCAGGCACCTGAACTCCCAGACCGCCTCGGACTACAGCTACCTGCCCGGAGACTCCTCCAGCGACCCGGTCATCGGAGGCCACGAGGTGACCATCGTCGGTTACAGCGGCCAGGGCGTGAAGATCGAGAACAGCTGGGGCACCAGCTGGGGCGACGGCGGCTACTTCACCGTCCCGTGGAGCTTCTTCAACACCGGCGACATCATGGAGGTCCACGCCGTCGGCAAGCTGGCCCCCCAGAACTGAGCCATGACGGGCGGCAGTCCGCGGCTGCCGCCCGCCCGGCAACGCCGGGCCCGGCACGCGTGCCTGGCCACCGGCCCACCGGTCAGCCCCGCGCTCCGCTGTCCGCCGGAGGCAGGCCGTGGGCCGTCATCCGGTGGCTCATGCCGCTGGCCGTGACGGTCAGCCAGGTGCGCAGGGACAGGCCGTCCTCGCCGCGCCAGGCCGCGTCCGCGGTGGTGTGCAGCGCCGTGCAGATCCAGCAGCCGGGGACGGGCATGAAGGCGTTCGCCGGTGCGTGCGGGCGTGCCCGGGGTGGGGGGACGTCGATCATGGGGCGGTGTTCTCCGTCGGGAGAGAGATACCTCCGTGTCGGTGAGCGGTACCAACGGGCCCGGCCCGGGATACCGACGACGCGAGGCAATCGTTGCTGTGGCGTCAGCCGCCGGCGCCCCGACCGAGGGATGGCGGCGGCCGGGGCGCCGGAGCGGGACCGGTCCCAGTGCCGATCAAGCACAATCTAGGCTCCCCGCACCGCTGCGAGCCCCGCGGTCGTCGTCGGCCCGCGGGCGGATGATCTGCCCAGACGGCGCTCACGGCCCGCCGTGCACGCCCTTCGTGCCCGTTCCTCCGTTTTTCGTCAGCCCGGTCGTGCCCATGTGCCGTGCCGTCGCCGGCCGGTACGCTCCCGGAAGTGCTCACGCGGGCCGAGCGCTGGGTCGTGACCGCACCCAAAGCGCCCCGGCGGAAGCCACCGTGTACCGGCGCCGAGCCGGGCTGTTCAGACGCGGGGTGAACGCCCCTGCTGTATCAGGTCGCGCAGCTCGCGCCGCCCCGTGAGGCAGAACTTCTGGTAGATGTGGCCGAGGTGGTACTCGACCGTCTTGCTGCTGATGAACAGCCTCGCGGCGATCTCCCGGTTGGTGAGTCCCTGGCTGACGAGCTGGGATATGTCCCGCTCGCGGTCGGTGAGTTCGGCCTCGTACAGCGCGCCACCACCGGTGGGGCGGCCGGCGGTGGCCGGGACCGCCAGTTCGTCGCGGTAGCGCCGCAGGAAGGCCTGGGCACCGAGCGCCTCCAGGCCGCCCCGGGCCTGGGCGAAGTACTTCGCCGCCCCGACGCGTTCTCCCGTCCGGGCCAGCAACCGGCCGTGGCTGTGCGCCAGCATCGCCCGGTGCAGGGGCGGATCGTCGGCGGCGGCGGGACGGGCCAGTCCCTCCTCGAAGATGGCGCGGGCCCGCCCGGGATTCCCGCGGGCATCCGACAGTCGGCCGGACAGCCAGGCCACGGCGGTGCGCATCGAGGGAGCGGAGCCGCTCAGTTCCGACAGACGGTCCAGCGCCACGGCGGCACCGGGCAGGTCACCCGTGGCGATCAGCGCTTCCGCGTACAGCGGCTGCCACCATGTCCGACTGGACAACGGCCCCGTGTCCGGCTCGGCCGTCAGGACGGTCTGCAGCGCGGCGAGCACTCCGGAGTAGTCGCCCCGGGCCTGGGCCAGCACGGCCTGCCCGATGGCGGCTGTCGGAAGCCCGTGCGCCGGCCGCACGGCTCTTGACCACTGATACGAGGACTGGACGAGTTCGTGGGCCCGCTGCCACTGCCCGCGCCCTGCCGGCACCCACGAGGCGATGCAGTACGCGTACGGGAACGCCCACGGCTTCTCCTCGGCCTCGCAGATGGCGAGGGCGAGCCCGGCACTGATCGCGGCCTCGTCCCAGTGACCGAGGAAATACTGTGAGGCCGCGAGATTGGCGTAGGTGAACTCCGAGGTGACGGCGTAGCCGTTGGTGCGGGCCGCCTCCAGTGCCACGGTGAGTTCGTGCTGGGCGTCGGCGAGGTCTCCGGCCCACATCTGCAGCATTCCGCGGTACGCGCGCTGCAGGGCCTGCTCCGCGGCGGAGCGCGGCCGGCCCTTCTGCACCAAGGTGTCGTACTCGCCCAGGGCCTCGCGCGCACCGTCGGAATAGCTCCGGGCCAGCCCCAGGGCGCCGGCCGTCCACGGCGCCAGCTGCGGCTCCAGGAAGCCGTCCGCCAGCACGTCCCGGAGCAGGGGAACCGCCTTGCCCGCATGCCCGTCCAGGACGTACTCGATCCCGAGCCAGGTGCCGGCCATGGCCCGCACGAACCCCGCTCCGGGATCGGTCGCCCGCCCGCCCTCCAGGGCTTCGGTGAGCATGTCCGCGGCGCCGAGCGAGCCGCGGGGCGTGCCGTACCCGCCCAGTACCAGGCTCCGCAACGGGCAGGGCGCGGCCGCCCGCACCTTCGTCAGGAGCGTCTCCACCCGTGTGTACTGCTGGGCCCACAGCAGACGTGCCGCCGCGGTGAGCAGCAGGCGTTCCCGCTCCGCCCCCGTGGGCTCCACCTCCGCGGCCCACAGCAGCAGGGTCGCGCACTTCACCGCTTCACCGGCCGCGTGGTGCTCGGCGGCGGCCTGCTCCAGCTCGCGGGCGAGACCGGCGTCGCCGCCGGGCGTGGCCGCGACCCTGTGTGCCCAGGAGGCGGAGCGGGGGACGAGGGTCGCGGCGGTCGCGTGCAGTGTCCGCAGGCGACCGGGCGAGGTGGCGTCCAGGATCGCCTCACGCTGCAACCGATGGCTGATCTCGACCACGGGGGACGGCCGGCTGGGCCACCAGCGCACAAGGCCTTGGGCCAGCAGGGATTCGAGCGCCGCGTCGGGTTCCGCCACGTCGGCCACGCGGGCGGCGGTGGCGAGCGGCACCCGGCCGCCGAGCACGGCCATGCCCTCGACCACCCTGCGCGCCGGGGCGGGCAGGGCCTCCAACTGCCCGCGCAGCGCCTGGGCCAGCGAGGTCGGCACCGGCAGCGAGTCGCCCTGACGGGCCACTCGCTCCATCGGGAACTCCGCGAGCAGCGTCTGCAGGTACAGGGCGTGGCCTTCGGTGTGCTTCCGCAGCCTTTCGGCCGTCCCGGCGCCGACGGGACGGCCGTAGGCCTGCGTGGCCAGCTCCCGCACCTCGGTGGACTCCAGCCCGTTCAGAGTCAGCTCACAGCTGCGCGGCGTACTGGCGACCAGGCGGGAGAGGTCCGGCTCCCCGGCCCGGCCGGCCTCCGGGACGCTGCGGGCGAGCAGCACGGTGAGGACCGCGTCGGCCTCCAGGCGGCGCAGCACGAACCCCAGCACCTGGGCGGAGGGACGATCGGCCCACTGCATGTCGTCGACGATCAGCAGCACCGGTCCCCGGTTCTGCAGTTCGCCCAGCAGCCCCAGCAGCCCCAGCAGCTCCGCACCCACCTGGAACGGCTCCGCCGTCGCGGGAATCACCCCTGTGAGCAGGGCGAACCGGTTCAGGGCGGTGCGCGCCACGCGGGACACCAGCTGCCCGATCACACCGAACGCGGCGTCCTGCTCGGACGGGTCGCAGGCGGCGCGGAGCACCTGCTGCTCCCCGGGAGCCAGCCCCGCCACCCAGTGACGTACGAGCGTGGTCTTCCCGATGCCCGGTGCGCCCCGGATCAGCACGCTCGAAGCCGTGCCGGACCGGGCCTCGCGCAGACAGCGGTCCATGCGGTCCAGTTCACAGACACGTCCCACGAACATGGTGTCGTCGACGCCGGCCATCGGTGCCCTATGCACCCGTCACGGCTTCGGTGTGCCACAGCCGCGTCTGCAGACGCCGTTCCATGGCCGAATACTAGTCCTTGCGGGAAGCGCCCACGCCGGCCCGGACGTGACGCCGGGACGACGGCCGGGCCGGCGGCACGCCGCCTCCGCTGTTACAGAACGGTCGGAAGGCGATCCGGGTCCGGTCACACGGCGCGGGCAGGCTGCGCGTTCATGACTGCGCACCGATCGGTCCCCTCGCGGCCTCCCGCGGCCCATCGCCGCGGGAAGGGACGCCGCGCCCGTCGCCAAAAGGGCAGGCGCCGGGGCTTCTGGGTGGGACTCGGCCTCGTGCTGCTGCTCGCCGGAGCGTTCCCCTGGTTGCTGCACATGGAGGAGTCCGGCGACGGCGGCGCCGCGGTCAGGAAGTCGTCCACAGTGCGTGCCTCACGAGCCGACGCGCGCGATCCCGCACCCGACAGGTCCACGGCCGGTGACGACACGAAGGCCCGGAAGAACGGCGGGCAAGGGCGGGAAGAGAAGAAGAAACCGGTGATCCCCTCGTCGGGGCCGGGGACCTTCGAGGCCGCCCCGGGCGGCGGGGCCGCTTTCGGCGGGACGGAACGGGTCCTCACCTACCGGGTCCAGGTGGAGGACGGCATCGGAATCTCGCCGGCCGAGTTCGCGGTCGTGGTCAACCGGGTGCTCAGGGACCCCCGGGGGTGGACGGCCGACGGGAGGACCGGCTTCCGCCGGGTGTCCGGCGCGGTCTCCGACTTCCGCATCCGGCTCGCCACGCCGGGGACGGTGGACCACATCTGCGGGGAGTCCGGGCTGGACACAGGAGGTGAGCTGAACTGCGACGTGGGCCAGGACGTCATGGTCAACCTCAAGCGCTGGGACGAGGGCAGCCAGTACTACGCACACGACATCCCGGCGTACCGGGCCCTGATCATCAACCACGAGGTGGGGCATTTCCTCGGGCACGACCATGAGACATGCCCCGGTCCGGGAAAGCCGGCACCGGTGATGATGCAGCAGATCAAGGGGCTGCACGGCTGCACGGTCAATGTCTGGCCCTACGACAGGGACGGCCGGCCCATCACCGGGCCGCCGGTGGCCTGACCGCTCCCCGGCCCGCTCCCGGCGGGACATCCGGGGGAGCCCTCAGTGCGCCTGTACGGGAGGCTCGGTACTCGGCCCCTCCTGCGGCGGACGGGTTCCGCCCTGGACACCGAGGTCACAGGTGTCGGCGGAAGTGCGGCCGTCACGCCCCATGATCACCACCGGCGTCCGTTCCCGGCCGTCGACGGCGTACGCGGTCGTGCAGATCAGCTGGTTGCGCGCGGTCCTGTTCAGTCCGCGCACCGGGATGGGCAGGCTGATCACCGTCTCCGCATTCCCGGAGAGGCTGACGTGCACGGTGCTGCCACCGGCGGCGCGGGGCAGTGCCGTGCCGAGTCCCGCCGCGGTCTCGTCCGGCCCCGGTCCCCGGAGCAGGAGCTGGAGCGCCACTTCCGCCGCCGCATCCACGGAGCGTTGCCCCATCATGCCGCCGCCGGGCTGGGGAACGGGAGCGAGCCGGCCGTCCGGGGCACGGAAGAAGAGCACGGTTCCGCCACCCGGTCCCGGGACGGCGTTGAGGGTGGCGGGGGCGCCCGCGCTGACGACGTCCGTCTGCTGTATGCCGCACCCCGCGAGCAGCAGGGCCACCGGCAGGATCCGCGCGCAGCGCCGGACCCCGGCCACCGCCGCACGCCCCGGCACCCGTCCGCCCGGGTCCCCCGGCACCGGCCCCCTCACCGCCCGTCCGCCCGGCACCCACGCCTCCACCGCCCGTCCGCTCCGCACGCTTCTCATGCCTCGGCCTCCTGCCTGTGCAGCGGTATCTCCACGGTGAACACCGCACCGCCGCCAGGCCGGTTCGCCGCCCGGATCGTCCCTCCGTGCAGCCGCACGTTCTCCAGGGTGATGGCGAGACCGAGTCCGCTGCCCGCCGAGCGGGTCCGTGCGGCATCGGCCTTGTAGAAGCGGTCGAAGACATGCGGCAGCACCTCGGCGCTGATTCCGGGGCCGCTGTCCAGGACCTCGGTGACCAGCGAGGGACCCCGGCCAGGCGCCGTGTCCACCCGGAGCCGGACGGTGACGGGCGCACCTCCGTGGCGCAGCGCGTTGCCGACCAGGTTGGCGATCACGACGTCGAAACGGCGCGGGTCGAGGCGGGCCCGCAGACCGGCGGCCAGTTCGGTGCGTACACGGCCGTCGGTCCAGTGGCGATTCTGCAGGGTCTTCACGATGGTCTCGGCCGGGTCGACCTCGTCGGAGTTCAGCTCGGCCGCACGGGCGTCGAAGCGGGACATCTCCATCAGGTCCTCGACCAGCACGGCGAGTCTGCCGGTCTCGGCACTGACCAGCCGTACCGCCCGCGCGGTGTCCGGGTCCAGGAGGTCGGCGTCCTCGTCGAGGACGTCGGTGACGGCGAGCATGCCGGCGAGCGGGGTGCGCAGTTCGTGCGAGACGTCGGAGGCGAAGCGGCGGGCGCGCGCCTCGGCCTCGCGCAGTTCGTGCACGGTTCGCTCCAGCCGGCTCGCCGAGTCGTTGAAGGTGCGGGCCAGCTGGGCGAGTTCGTCACCGCCGCGGACGGGGATACGGGTGCCGAGCCGTCCGCTGCCCATGCTGTGCGCCGCCTGCCGCAGGTCACGGACCGGGCGCAGCACACTGCGCGCCGTCAGCAGCGCGGGGATGAGGGCGAGGGCGAGGCCGGGCACGGCACCGTCCCGGGCCGCGGTCAACAGCGCGCGGGAGCTGGTCTGTTCGGCGGTCAGTTCCATCACGGCGTAGAAGACGACCCGGCTGGGCAGCGTCCCGCCGGAGCCGGTCGCGAGGACGGCGGGCATCCCGATGGCCAGATAGGGCTTGCCGTCCTTGATCACCCGCTGGAAGCTGCCCTGGGTACCGGTCGCGGTTGCGCGGCGCAGCTCGGTGCTGACCACGGCGGACACGGGCCGGTCACCGGAGGAGACGCGGAGGGAGCCGTACTCGGCGAAGACCACCCAGGGGTGCGGATTGCTGCTGCCGGCGATGTTCCGCAGGGCGGACCGGAGGGGGTCGGCCTGCACGGGCATCGTGAGACCTGTCCGCTGCACCTGCTGGCGGAACGAGGAGACCGCGGTGTCCTGCGTCGTCTGCAGCAGCGAGTTGCGGGCCTCACGGTAGGTGAGGGCGGCGGTCGTGCAGGCGCTCACGGCGGCGATCAGCAGGAACGCGGACACCAGCCGGACGCGCAGTCCGAACAGCACGGTCGGCCCGCGTCGGCGGCGCGCGTCCCGCGTGCTCACAGGGGCCCGAACCGGTAGCCGAAACCGCGCAGCGTCTGTATGTACCGGGGGGAGCCCGCGCTGTCCCCGATCTTGTTGCGAAGCCGCCGGACACACGCGTCGACCAGCCGAGCGTCGGCGTGGTAGCTGTGCTCCCAGACGTGCTCCAGCAGCTGCTGCCGGCTGAACACCTGCTCCGGCGCGGAGGAGAGGTGCAGCAGGAGTCTCAGCTCGGAAGGCGCGAGCGCGACCGGCCGCCCCTCCCTGCTGACGGTCAGGCCGACCCGGTCGATCGCCAGGTCGCCGTGCACCTCGACCACCGGGCGGCCCGGACCGGGGGCTTCGATGCGGCGCAGCACCGCGCGGATCCGGGCGTCGATCACGTCGGTGCGGGCCGGCTTGACGATGTAGTCGTCGGCGCCCGCCTCCAGACCCACGACCACGTCGAAGTCGTCGCCGCGCGCGGTGAGCATGATGACGGGCAGCTGACTCTGCTCGCGCACGCGCCTGCAGACCTGGACGCCGTTCATCCCGGGCAGCATCAGGTCGAGCAGCAGCAGGTCGGGATGGAAGTCGTTCAGGGCGGCCAGGCCGACCTCGCCCGTCGTGGCGGACCGCACGGTGTGGCCGCGCCTGCGCAGGCCGAGTTCGACCCCTTCTCGGATGGACGGGTCGTCTTCTATGAGCAGGATTCGAGGCATCTGTTTCTCCTCGGGTGGTCAGCGCCTGGTCACTCGCCGACGGGCACCGGTGAGGAGTGTAAGCAGTTCGTCCAGCCGCAGCGGGCGGGCGAGCAATGTGAAGGAAAGCACTATCGCGCTGGTCCCGGCCGCGACCGCCGCGAGTGCCCCGGCCGGCTCCGCGCCCTGTGCGGCCAGGTGGCCGAGTACGGCGGCGGGCACCGCGGCCAGGAGCAGCCGGGCCTGGGCGGCGACGGTGGAGGACCTCAGCGGCCGTGCGAGGGCGAGGCGGCGGCCCAGCACCCGGCCGGTCACCAGCCAGCCCGTCCACAGCGCCACGGAGTAGGCCGCGGCCATCCCCGTCACGGCCCAGCGCGGCGGCAGCAGCCCGTAGGCGACCAGGGACAGCGCGGCGTTGAGGCCCGCGATCACGAGGTTGAGCAGGAAGGGGGTGCGGGTGTCGGAGAGGGCGTAGAAGGTACGCCACAGGACGTACTGACCGGACAGGGCGACCAGACCGGGTGCGAAGGCCATCAGGACACCGGCCATCGCCGCCGCGTCCGAGGTACTGGTCCTGCCGTAGGCGAAGAAGAGGGACATCAGCGGCTGGGCGACGGCGAACAGCAGGCAGGCGGCCGGAACGATGCCGGCGGCGCTGACACGCAGCGCGTAGGAGACGTGGCGCCGGACGGCCGCGGTGTCCGTGTCGGCGGCTGCCGCGCTCATCCGCGGCAGCAGCGCGGTGACGAGGGAGACGGTGATGATCCCTTGGGGCACGGACCACACCAGGTAGGCGTTGGTGTACGCGCTGTAGCCGGGGCCGCCGGCCGTTCCGGCGGCGGTGGCCAGCCGGGTGGTGACCCAGTAGGCGGCCTGGTTGACCAGTACCAGCAGGACCAGCCAGCCCGCGGAACGCAGCGGGTGGCCCAGGCCGCTGCCGTACCAGTCGAAGCGGGGCCGCCAGCGGAAGCGGGCCGCGCGCAGCGCGGGGACGAGGGCGAGCGCCTGTACGGCGATGCCGGCGGTCGTGCCCCAGCCGAGCAGTGCGGTCTCGGCCCCGGTGAGCGGTCCGGAGCGGTGCGCGGTGACCGTGAGATAGAGACCGAAGACGGTGATGACGACCACGTTGTTGAGGACGGGCGTCCACATCATCGCGCCGAACCGGTCACGGGCGTTGAGCACTTGCCCCAGCAGGGTGAACAGTCCGAGGAAGAAGATCTGTGGCAGGCAGTAGCGGGCGAACGCGACCGTCATGGCCGCCTGGGCACCGGAGTAGTCCGTGTAGGCGCCGATGATCGCGGGCGCGGCCCAGACCGCCGCCGCGGTGATGGCCACCAGGCCGGCGACACAGGCGGTGAGCAGCCGGTCGGTGTAGGCGGCACCGCCGTCCTCGTGGGTCTTGGCGGCCTTGACCAGTTCGGGCACGAACACCGCGTTCAGCGCGCCGCCGAGCAGCATCGTGTAGATCATCGTCGGCAGGGCGTTGCCCACGGCGTAGGCGTCGGCCGTCGGGCCGATGGTGCCGATCGCGGCCGCGACCACGGCGGCCCGGGCGAAGCCGGTGGCCCGGGAGACCAGCGAACCGGCGGCCATCACGGCACCGCTGCGCAGCGTGGAGGATCGTGCGCGCCGCGTCCGGCGCCGCCGCCGGCCCGGCCCGGGTACCGCGTCCACGGCGGAACGTGGGCCGGCCGTGCCCGGCTCGCCGGGGGTGGGGGAGTCCCCGCCGATGCTCTGCCCGGCCGCCGTCATCGGCGGGCCATGTAGGTCTGGAACGCGCGGTAGAGGGTCTGGTTGGTCATGCCGGGCAGGGGGCGCTCCCACTCCCCGAGCGTCTCCACGACCTGGCCGCCGGTGCCGAGTTTCCAGCGCATCAGTCCGAACCCGCGCTCGTCCGGGTCGAGGGTGGTGCCCACCCCTCGCATGTCGTAGACGTCCGCGCCGTGCGCGTGGGCGTCGACCAGCATCTGCCACTGCAGCGCGTTGGAGGGCCGGACCTCGCGGCGGTGGTCGGCGGAGGCTCCGGTCTGGTACCAGATCCGGCGGCCCACCGTGATCATCGTGTGGGCGGCCAGGATCTCCCCGTCCAGGCGGGCCAGGTAGAGCTTCATCCGGCCCGGCTCCTCGGCGTTCAACGCGGCGTGCTGACGCTGGTAGTACGCGAGCGACCGGCCGAGCCGGAATCCGTCGCGCTCCTCCGTGATCCTCAGGAGCCGGTAGAAGTGCGGCAGATCGTTGATGCGGCCGACCGACACCTCGACGCCCTCCCGGCGCGCCCGCCGCACATTGCGCCGCCACTCCTGGTTGAGACCGGCCCACAGGTCGTCGGTGCCGCGTCCGGCGAGTGGGACGCGGAAGACATGACGGGGCTGGGCGTCCGCCGGCAGGTCGGCCGTGCCGTCGCCGCAACGCTGCCAGCCGCGGTCGCGCAGCTGCTCCGCGACCGCGGTGCCCAGCGGATCGACCTCACTGGCCAGGGTGTCGCAGAGCCGTCTGCCCGGCCCGGTCGCCGACTTGAGCCTGGCAGCGTCCCAGTGCCGGTACGTCAGCGAGGGGCCGATGCGCACGGCGAAGGCGCCCTCGGCGCGCAGGTGGTCCAGCAGCGGGTCCAGCCAGCCGTCCAGCGGGGCCGTCCAGTCGGCTACGGGGCCTTCGGGCAGGTAGGCGAAGTACTTGCGGGTGCCGGGGAACTGCCTCAGCAGTACCAGCGCGACGCCGTCGAGCTCGCCGGCGCCGGGGTTCCGCCCCCAGCCCAGCAGCAGGGTGTGCCAGCCGTCCTTGACCGCCGCCCAGGACGGGCACTGCAGGAAGCTGGCACCGAGAGCCGCTCCGGCGCGGGACGCGAGGAAGGCACGGTAGACGTCGGGGGTGACGGACTCCAGACGGACGGCCTGGTGCCCGCGGTCACGGCTGGACGAGACGAGCAGCGCTGACACGGCGGCACCTCGCTGTTTCTGTGCGGTCTCTATGTGCTGTCACGGAACGCAGCAGATGCTCACAGCGGCCCGTGACCGTCCCGCGCGGGCCGTGTGACCGGACGATGACCGTTCCGACGCGGTCGTGGTCACGGTGTCGGTGAAGCCGGTCACCTGCGGTTTTCCGGTCCTACAGTCCTGACAGCCGCTCGGCTCCGGTCCCTTTCGCAGTCATGGAGAGTCCAGATGAAGCGCATACGTGTCCGTGCCCGGGTCGGGGTGCCGGCCGCCGCCGTGGTGCTGTCGGTCACGCTGGCCGGCTGCTCGTCGGGCACCGCACCCAAGTCGGCGGCCGACGGGGGAAAGGGCGGGCACACGGTGAAGATCTCGGTCACACCCAAGGGGGAGCACGCCTCCGCGGGCGAGCCGGTACAGGTCACCGCGAGGGGCGGACGTCTCACCTCCGTCACGGTGACCGGGACCGGCGGTGTCCGTCTGACGGGCCGGCTCTCGGCCGACGGCACGCGGTGGAGCTCGGACCGCAAGGCGGCACCCGGCACGGACTACCGGGTCCGGGCGGCGACCCGGGCCGGGGACGGCACCACCGGCACCGCCCGCGCCTCCTTCGCCACGGCGCGGGCGGCCCTGGTCAACAAGGTCGACTGGCGGCCGGGCACCGGCGGCACGGTCGGCGTGGCCCAGCCCGTTTCGCTCGTCTTCGACCGTCCCGTGACGAACAAGGCCGAGGTCGAGAAGCAGCTCAGGATCACCACGTCGAACGGCACCGAGGGGTCCTGGGGCTGGCTGCGGGACTGGTCGGGGAGGGACCGCGTGGACTGGCGGCCCCGTACGTACTGGGAGCCCGGCACGAAGGTGACCCTGGACGCCGAACTGAACGGCACCGACTCGGGCACCGACGGCGGCTGGTTCGTACGGGACTACACGACGAGCTTCACCATCGGCAGGAGCCAGGTCATGAAGACCGACCTGGACAGCGACCGGCTCACGGTCGTGCGCGACGGCAGGACGGTGCGGACCATCCCGGTGTCCGGCGGCACACCCGGCAAGGACACGCGCTCCTGGCACGGCACCGCGGTGGTGGTGGCGAAGGAGGGCACGGTCAGGATGAACTCGGAGACCGTGGGCCTCGGCCACACCTACGACCAGAAGGTCCACTACTCGATGCGGCTGACCTGGTCGGGGATGTACGCGCATGCCGCACCGTGGAACGCCGCCTACCTGGGCAAGGCCAACCGCAGTCACGGCTGCATCGGAATGAGCAACGCCGACGCGTCCTGGCTCTACCAGCACGTCCTGCCGGGTGACCCGTTCGAGATCGAGGGCAAGGACACCAAGGGCGTGGTGGCGCCGGGCAACGGCTTCGGCGACTGGAATCTGTCGTGGGCCGCATGGCAGGGGAAGAGCGCACTGCGCTGAGTGCTCCGGTCCTGCTGTCGGGAGACCCGGGTGCGGGGCCGTCGTACCGTGTCCCCGCCTGACCCCGGGGCACCTGCCCGCTGTCGCGGGGCGGTGCGGCGGCACCACTCGCGCGGCCGGCTCCCCGGGCGACGTGCGGGCCGTCAGCCGGCCCAGCGTCCCGACAGGAAGGTGAGGGCGAAGACGGTCGACACGGGCGCGACCACGGACAGGTACGCGGTCTTGATCCACGCCCTGCGCAGGCTCCAGGCGGCGAGCGCCGTCCACAGGGGCCACCACAGGAGAGTGGAGCGGGGGACGGACATGTACCAGTAGGACGTGCCCAGGGCCCACAGCGTGAGCGCCATGTATGTGGCCTCGGCCCAGCGGCGCTGCCGGATCATCAGACCGAGCACGCACAACCCCACCAGCATGGCGAGGAGTTCGGCCTGCGACATGAAGGCGGAGTTCGTGGTCTCGATGTGTCCGAAGGCCTGGTGCCAGGTGTTGCCCCAGGTCTCCCAGGGAGTGTGCGGGATGCGGTACCAGCCGCGTGCCTGGGCGTGTTGCCAGGCCGCCCAGTCGCCGGTGTGCGCGTGGAGGAATCAGCCGTAGAGGACGGCCGGCACCGCGGGCGCTCAGCACGAAGTCGACGGCGAGCGCGGCGGCCAGGAAGATCGCGCCGGGGGAGAGAAGGAAGAACTGGACGGTGCGTCGGCCGGCGCCCCACTCGGCCAGGTGCAGCTCGGCGATCCGGGACAGGGCGAGGACGGCGACGGCGCCCGCGACGAAGGAGATCAGCAGCCCGGAAAGGGTCCAGGAGGGGACGACGGCGTGGACCGCTCGGAGCAGGAGCGGGAATCCGGGGAAGAAGGCCTCGCGGTTGTCCCAGCCGGTCTGCCAGGGACCTGCTCGGCCGGGGAAGCAGCCGTCCCGGGCGATGCGCAGGTAGAAGCCCCAGTCCCACTGCTGGAAGGGGGCGAGGACCTTGTCCGGCGACTTTGTCGCGCCGTCGGGGGGAAACAGCCACCGGGTGCAGTACGCGGTGATCCAGATGCCTGCCCGGGTCAGCAGGTACAGCCACAGCACCGCACGGTCGGCAGGACGCAACCGGAGGGCCGGGTGTCTTACGAGGCGCCCGGGTGTGCGGCGCGGACGGGACTTCGCGTCGAACGGGGTGTGTGCGAAGGGGCGTCGCCGTGTCCGGGAGCGGGGCGACGGTGCCGGGATGTGTTCCCGGCGCCGGGCGGTACGACTGACATGGGACCTCCCGCCCGGTCCACGGGCTGGCACTATCGCGCGTTGCGGCGGTGCGGCGTTGCGGGTTTCGGTACGGCCGTCCCGTGTCGTTCGCCGGAGCACGGTGCGCGCCGGTGGACGAACGGTGTGGCCGGCTGTCTGCACCGGGCAGGGCGAGGCGGTCTGCGGCGGCTCGCGGTCTCAGGGGCGCGGACGGTTGAACCAGGCCACGCCGGACGGCACGGCCATCGCCGCCGTCATCACGCCGCCGATGACGATCCAGAGAAAGGACCACAGCAGTCCGCCGGTGGATCCCCCTGCCCCGATCAGGAACGCGAAGCCGGCCAGCACTCCCAGAGCGCCGTAGACCATGGTGGTGATGCGGACGCCCTGGCCGCCGCGGCCGAGCTTCACGCCCAGGACGATCGACAGGGCGGCGAGCCCGAGGAAGAACAGGGCGATGAGGAGGGCGATGACGGCACTGCCGTGGCCGAGGTCCGACAGCGGATTGGTGCCGAACTCGTTCTCGCCGGCGTCGGAGGCGCCGTTGAGCGCCGCCGCGCCCACGCCGAGCATGGCACCGATGAGTATCTGGGCGGCCGACACCATGTAGAGGAAGACCCGCGCGGTGACCATCAGCCCGGGCATCGACCGCGGCGTCGCGGGGGCGGCCCGGTGGCCGGGGTAGCTCGGGTGGCCGCCCGGCTGACCGGGGGCCGAAGGAGCCTGCGGATAGCCGTAGTCGTAGCCGGGAGGGGACCCCGGCTGGGTGGGGTGGTTGTGCGGATCGCCGAAGCTCATGGCGGTCTTCCTTCATGGGTGAAGTGCGGGAACGAGCCGCGGCACGGTTCGGGGACCGGGTGCCGCCGGGGCGGACCGAACTGTCCTGTGCCCCCTGTATTTCGAACTCATGTTTACCGGGCGGTTGGTGGCTGTCCACCCGGGCTCTCGACGTGAACCGGGGGAGGTCCCTCACGGTTCACGATGTGGTAAATGCCCTGCGGGGACTACTCCCACTGGCTGGAAAACCGCCGGATCACGGTTCCGGGGCGCGGGCAGCGGCGGAATCCGATGGCCGGAATTGCTCAAGGGGCGTGAGCACTGACCGCGTCCACCGGACGCCGTGGACGCTCGTGGCCCATGTGTACCAAGTCGTGCGGGACCCGTACCCGCTCCCGTCCCAACAGGCAGCGGGGTTGCCCGGACGCCTGCCCGGCGACCGGTGACCGTGCGGAACGGCCGCCTCCTAGAGTCGCAGCGAACTCGGAGGTGATCGGGATGGGGTATGCCCTGTTGGGGCACGGAGAAATGGACATCGACCCGGCGTTCGCCCCGCCGGAGATGAGAACCGTCGCGATCCCCTGGGGGACCAGGATCCGTTTCTACTCCGACGCCCATCGGCCTGCGGACCACGGCCCGCGCGGGCTCGACCTCTGGGAACGGCTCCAGGCGCCGTGGCCTCCCCTCGACAGCAGCCACGTGACGTACAACCTCACGTTGCAGAACGCCGGGAGCCTACGGAGGGACGAGCTCCTGAACGATCCGAGACTGGGCAGGCACACGCTGATCCTGCCCGGCTGGGACGGCGCCGCGGACCCGATGCGCATGTGCACCGGCACCCCGCCACGTGCCCGACCGAGCCGCACCATGTCGCGAACGGAATGAGGCACGGATGCGACGGCGTTCTCGGCACCCTGCGCGGCGACGTCCACTGGCTCGCCTGCACCGGACTTCTCGGGGGCTGCGCCCGGTCATGGCACCCACCGGGTCAGGGCACCGGGCCGGGGGCGCCGCCACGTGTGGAGGATCCTCCTGACGCCTTGTGGGAAACGCACGGCCCACCGCGAGGAGGCTGCCCGTCCGGGTGCCTCTTCGCCCATGGTCCGCCGACGGCAGCCGAGCGCATCCTTGGCGCAGGCGCACCTGTCCGGTCTCGTTCTGTCGGCTGTCCGCCCTTTCCGTGTCGGGACGTTTTGAAGGCGGGGCTCGGTGAGCGGCGGACTGCGGCGCGACAGGAACGCGAAGGCCAGGAGACTGACGACGGCGGCGGTGGCCTCGCTGCTGATGGCCGGCGCGATGCTGCTCCCGAGGGCCCAGGCCACGCCGGCGAGCACGGCGGTCGTGGTGAACGACAGCTACGCGCCCTCCGACTACACCCAGCAGTCGTTCGTCGGCAACGGCTACCTCGCGCAGCGTCTGCCCGCGATCGGCGCAGGCTACCAGGGTCACCTCGGTGGAGGCAACTGGCCACTCAACAACGACCGTTCCACCACCGCACTGGTCGCCGGTGTCTACGAGAAGGCCAAGAACTCCGACTACATCTCCACGCTGCCGACGTGGTCGGACCTCTCCTTCGGCGCGGCCGGGCAGGTGCTCGACCCCGGCGTCGCGGCCGGCCAGATCAGCCGGTACCAGCAGTCGCTGGACATGAGCACGGGCACGGTCACCACCTCGTTCGTCTGGACTCCGGCGACGGGGCAGTCCGCCGACGTGACCTACACCGTGCTGGCCAACCGCAACCGGATGCACCTCGGCCAGGTGCAGGCGACCATCAAGCCGTCGTGGACCGGGAGCCTCTCGGTCACCTCGCTGCTCAACGGAAGCGGCGCCCAGCGGATCACGCCGACCGCACGCGCCGTGGACACCTCGACCGACGCCTCCACCGTCCAGCTGACCACGCCGGGACGCAACACCGACGTCGCGGAAGCCGCCCGGCTGGTCGCCGGCCCGGGAGTCACGGTGTCCCAGCGCACCGCGGTGCAACCCGACGCCGCCCCGGGCACCGTGGGCGAGCAGTGGACCGTGCCGGTGCAGGCCGGATCGACGTACACGTTCACCAAGTACGTCGGAATCTCGACGTCCAACGACGCCGGCACCCCGCTGACCGTCGCACACGACACGGTCGATCAGGCTGTCGCGACGGGCTGGCACTCCCTGGTGTCCGCCAACGACACGGACTGGGCCGCACTGTGGAAGCCGCAGATCACGGTGGGCGACCAGGCCTCGGCGCAGGACGCCGTCACCAGCTCCTCCTACCTGCTGTACGCCAGCCTGCGCGCCGGGGTGGACTTCAGCATCCCGCCGGCCGGCCTGTCGAGCGACAACTACGCCGGAGAGATCTTCTGGGACGCCGACACCTGGATGTTCCCGTCCCTGCTGGCCCTCCACCCGGAACTGGCCAGGTCCCTCGTGATGTTCCGCTACAACACCATCAAGGCGGCCGAGTAGAACGCGGCGGCCGCCGGTTACCAGGGCGGTTCGTGGGCCTGGGACAACGGGCCGAGCGGAACCTGCGGGGGGCTGGCCAGGTGCAGCCACTACGAGGACCACCTCCAGTCGGACATCGCTCTCGCCCAGTGGGAGTACTACGAGGCCACGGGCGACACGGACTGGCTGCGCAGCTACGGCTACCCCGTCCTCAAGGACATCGCGGCGTTCTGGGCCAGCCGCGTCACCAAGCAGTCGGACGGCACGTACCACATCAAGGGAGTGACCGGCCCCGACGAGTACACCTCGAACGTCGACGACGAGTCCGCGACGAACGCCGGGGCGGTCGTCGCGCTGCGGGACGCCGTCGCCGCGGCCAAGGCGCTCGGCGTCAACCCGGACGCGGCCTGGTCGGACGTCGCCGCGCACATGTACATCGCCGCCTCCGACGACGGCACCCACGCCGAATACCCCGGATACACCGATCAGAAGGTCAAGCAGGCGGACACCGTGCTGATGACCTACCCGTTCGGCTACGTCACCGACAACGCCGTCGCGGCCGCCGACCTCGACCGCTACATGCCGGTCACCGACCCGGGCGGCCCGGCGATGACCGCGTCGGTCGAGTCGGTGATAGCGGCACAGGTGGCGCAACCGGGCTGTCTGGACTACACCCTGTTCCATAACTCCTACCTGCCCTTCCTGCGCGGTGCGTACAACCAGTTCAACGAGACCCAGTACCTGAAGCCGTCCGCGGCCAGTCCAACCCCGCGTTCGACTTCGCCACCGGCGCCGGCGGGTTCCTGCAGACCTTCGCCTACGGGTTCGGCGGCCTGCGGTGGAACGCGAACGCACTCACGCTCGCCCCGACCCTCCCGCCGCAGCTGGCGGACGGGGTCGGCATCCACGGTCTGCAGTACCGGGGCCGTACGGTCAACGTGGACATCGGGCCCGCGACGACCAGCGTCACCCTCGCGTCAGGCGGTTCCCTCACCCTCGCCTCGCCGGCCGGCACCCAGACACTCACCAACGGCCAGACGGTCACCCTGAGGACCGCCCGGCCCGATCTGACCCCGAGCGACAACCTGGTCCGCTGCCAGACCGCGACCGCCACCACGTCCGGGGCCGTCAACCCGCCGGCCGCGGCCGTGGACGGCAACACCGCCACCAACTGGACGGCCACCGGCACCAGTTCGTCGTACACGGTCCAGCTGGCCCGGACGGCGTCGACCGGACACGCCGACGTGGTCTGGGGAGCGACCCGGCCGGCCTCCTACACCGTCCAGGCGCAGACGTCGTCCGGCGGCTGGCAGCAGGTCGCCGGTGGTTCCGTCCCGTCGACCGGGAACCTCGACGCCACCTGGTCCCCGGTGTCCGCCGGCGCCGTGCGCCTCACGTTCTCCGGCGGTGCGCCGGCCGCCGTCGCCGAGCTGAGCGTGCCCGACGCGTCCGCCCGCCGACGTCGCCACCGCGCTCAGCGCACCCGGCACCATCACGCCGGGGTCCTCCGCCACCGTCACCCTGAGCCTGAAGTCCCTCGGCGGGGCGGATGCCGCGAAGGTGAACTCACAGCTGTCGCTGCCGAGTGGCTGGAAGGCCACGCCGAAGTCGGTCGCGACGAGCGTCCCGAAGGGGACCACCGCCACCGACACCTGGACGGTCACGGCACCGTCCAGCCAGCCGGCCGGCCGTGTCACGCTCACCGCCAGGACCACCTGGTCGGGCGCCGGCAACGCCGTCGACTCCAGCGTGTCCACGGCCGGTATTACGGTCACGGCGGGAACCGTGGCGCTCGGGACCACCGTCGAGGCCGAGAGCGCGGTTCTCGGCGGAGGCGCCTCCACGGCCTCGGACCACGCCGGCTTCACCGGCAAGGGGTTCGTCGGCAACCTCTACACCGGGGCCACCATCACCGCCGTGGTGTCGGTACCGACGGCCGGCACCTACCCGGTGACGGTCCGGTACGCCAACTCGACCGGTGGGCAGAACCCGCCGTACAAGGCGGTGACCCGGACGGTCAGTCTGGTGGCGGGGGCTCGACCCAGCAGCTCTCGCTGCCGACGACCAGCAGCTGGGACACCTGGACGACGGTCGCCGCCAACGTCAGCCTCCCGGCCGGCAGCGACACGGTCCAACTGTCCGTCGGCCCGAACGACTCCGGCAGCATCAACATCGACAGCCTGCGCGTCGGCTAGCCCGCCACCACCCGGGGGCCCGCGGCGGGTCAGGGACGGTCTCTCGTGGAAGCGTCGTTGGCGCAGCGGAAGCCCAGGTTTCCCGAGGAGGAGTCCGGTGTGTTGCTGGAGCGGGCCGCCACTCGGTAGCGGTTGCAGTAGGAGTCGTGGCACAGGTAGGAGCCGCCACGCATGACCCGTGTGGTTCCGTTCTGCGGACCGTGCGGGTTCTCCCGGGGGGAGTGGGCGTAGTAGGAGGGGGAGAACCAGTCGGAGCACCATTCCCACACGTTGCCCGCGGTGTTCCACAGCCCGAAGCCGTTGGGGCGGTACGTCTTCACGGGGGCGGTGGTCAGGTAGCCGTCCTCGGCCGTGTTGGTGTGCGGGAAGCTGCCCTGCCAGATGTTGCAGCGCCACCGCCCGTCCGGGGTGAGGTCGTCCCCCCAGGCGTAACGGCGGCCCGCGAGACCGCCCCGCGCGGCGTACTCCCACTCGGCCTCGGTGGGCAGGCGCTTGCCGGCCCACCGCGCGTAGGCGACGGCGTCGTTCCAGGACACGTGGACGACGGGGTGGCTCTGCCGGCCGGTGACGTCGGACCGGGCACCCTCGGGACGGCGCCAGTCGGCACCCCGCACATTGATCCACCACGGGGTTCCGGCGGCGCTGCCGAGGACGTCGGCGGGCGGGGCGTCCACCACGAGATGGAAGACCGCCGACGATCCGAAGCGCTCGGCGTCCGTCACATGCCCGGTCGCCTTGACGAAGGTGGCGAACTGGGCGTTGGTGACGGCGGTTTCGTCGATGTGGAACGGGTCGAGACGTACGGCGTGCACGGGTGTCTCGCCGTCGGCCGGATAACCCTCGCCGAAACCGTCGCCCATGGCGAACTCACCGCCGGGCAGGTGCACCTGCCTTCGGGTGGAGCGCGCGCGGACCTGGTGGCCGCGGACCGGAGGGGGGCCGATGCCGACGGGCACCTGCGCCGCCGGGGCGCAGCAGGAGCGGGGTGCGTCTCGCCTCATGCCCGCTGCCGGTGGTAGGTGGACTCGTCCAGGCCGCTCAGCGTCGGGTCGTACCCCACCTCGCCCACGTCGTACATCGACGTCATCCAGTGGTAGAAGTTGTCGCCGCGCTCCCGCAGCACCTCGTACAGACGGCGCATCATCCGTGAGCGGACCTCCGCCTGTTCCGGATGGGCGTAGACGTTGAGCAGCTCGTCGGGGTCGGATCGCAGGTCGTACAGCTCGTTGACCGAGTCCGGGTTGACCACCAGCTTGTACCGGTCCTCGCGCAGCATGCGCTGCGGGTAGGGGAAATGGTGGCCGTGGAACTCGCAGACGATGTCCTCCTCCCAGTCCACCGTCTCCCCGTGCACGAGCGGCAGCAGGCTGCGCGAGTCGACCGCGGGCCCGGGATCGATGCCGGCCAGCTCCAGGATGGTCGCGGTGCAGTCGAGCAGGCTGACGAACTCGGAGCGCACGACGCCCTCCGGAGCACCCGGTACCCGCAGCAGCCCGGGGGTGCGGTAGATGTCCTCGTACATCGCCGGACCCTTGTCGTGCAGGCGGTGCGAGCCGGTGAACTCGCCGTGGTCGCAGGTGAAGAACACGGCGGTGTCGTCCGTCAGCCCGAGCCGTTCCATGGCGTCCATGACCCGGCCGATCTCCCTGTCGATCAGGGCCACGTACCCCCAGTAGACGGCGATGAGTTTGCGCGTCGTCTCGATCGGCATGGTGTCGAAGGTCCAGTGGGCGCTGTAGTTGCGCTGCACCGGTGGCTTCGCCTGGAAGGTCTCCGCGATGGACCGCGGAAGCTCCACCTGTGCCGGATCGACCAGGTCGAAGTACTCGTCCGGCAGGACGTACGGCAGGTGCGGCCCGAAGAAGTGCAGTGCGAGGAAGAAGGGTTTCTCCCGCTCGCGACGGTCCGCGGCGTAGCGTTCGAGCTGCTCGATGGCACGGGTGGCCAGGTAGTGCTCGAAGGTGGCTTCGACCGGCTGGTGGAGCCGTGCGGCGAGCAGGTTGCCCGGCCCGCCGTTGGGCAGCGTGCCGCGGATGCGGTCACTGATCTCGTAGGGCGGAAGACCACGTTCGTCGAGGTAGGCCAGGTAGTCGGGGTGGTCCACCGGGTTGTGCCAGCCGGGCAGGTCGGGACCGTCGAAGCCGTAGTCGGCCGCCGCACGCCGGTGGCCGGCGTGCCACTTGCCGATGAGGCCGCAGTTGTAGCCGTTCTCCCGCAGGGCCTGGGAGAAGGTGAACTGTCCCTCGGCCAGGTCCTCGACGTAGCCGACGTTGCGCTCGTGGTTGGCGAGCACCTGGTGGCGGAACGGCGCCTGGCCGGTCAGCAGACTGGCCCGGGCCGGCGTACAGATCGCGGTGGGTGTGTACCAGCGGTCGAAGCGGGTGCCCGTGGCGGCGAGCCGGTCCAGCGCGGGGGTGTGCGCCAGACCGTTGCCGTACGCGCCGAGGGTGTCCGCCCGGTGCTGGTCGGTCATGAGGAAGAGGATGTTCTTCCCCCTGTCGTTCTTGGCGTTGTCGTCGCCGGGTGGGGTCACTTGCCCGCCCCCGTGAAGAGGTCGCCGGTGTAGTAGGTCTTGGGGTCGGTGGGCTGCTTCAGCTCGCCCGCTTCGACGAAGTACTCGTTCAGGCCCGTCAGCCACTTGTCGATGCTGCCGTCCTTGGTGAGCTTGTCGAGTTCGTCGACGTCGAGCAGCTTGTTGTTGGACGCGTCGGCCCGGACCTGGGCGACGGGGACGTTGAGCTTGTGGGCGGTCAGTTCGATGGTCTCCGCGGTGTGTGCGGAACGGTAGGCGATGGCGTCACGCAGGACCGCGATGACCTTCTTGGCCTTGTCCGGGTGGTCGGCCACCAGCTTGTTGTCGGCCACGAACGCGGTGGGGAAGGAGACGTCGTCCTGGAAGTCGCTGTCCTTGGCGAGCTCGACCAGGCCGGGGACCTGCTTCTTGATGGTGGCGACGGCGGGGTACCAGAAGCCCGCCGCGTCGACCTTCTTGGAGGCGAAGGCGGAGACGAGGGTCGACGGGTCCATGGGGACGATCTTCACGTCCTTCTTGGTCATGCCGGCCTTCTTCAGGGCGAGACTGAGGATCATGTCGCCCGAGGTGCCCTGGGGGACGGCCACGGTCTTCCCCTTGAGCTGGTGCATCGAGGTGATGCCCGGCTGGGCGATGACCCGGTCGGCGTTGCCCAGGGTGTTGATCACGACGATCTTGGCCTTGCCGGAGGCGGGCAGCCACATGGCGCCCGGGCCGATGTAGCCGAAGTCGAGGTTGCCCGTGCCGAGTGCCTGGATCTGCAGCGGGCCGTTGGTGAAGACCTTGCTCTCCGCGGACAGGCCGTGCTTCTTCCAGAGGCCCTTGGCGTCGGCGATGGCGATCAGGCTGGTTCCGTTGAAGTCGGCGATGTAGCCGAAGCGCACCTTCTCGGTCGACGCGCCGGAGGACGAGCCGCCGCCGCACGCGGTCAGCAGCGCGGTCCCGAGGAGTCCGGCGAGGGCGGCGGAGAAGTGTCTGCGGGTGAGGGAGGATGCCATGGTGACGATTTCCTTCCGGTTCATGAGGGTCAGGTCGCCGAGATCTCGGTGACGGGGGTCGAGACCGGGGCGGCAGAGTCCGCGGTCTCGTTGGCGGAGGCGGCCGCGGTGCGGCTCTCCTGGTGGTAGACGGAGTGCCACACGCGGTTGCGCAGCGCGGCGAACTCGGGGCTGAGGCGGAACCGCTCGTCGCGCTCGATCGAGGGGTCGACCTCGATGACGTCGTAGACGCGCCCGGGGCGTGCCGCCATGACGATGACCCGGTTGGCCAGGAAGACGGCCTCGTCGACGTCGTGGGTGATGAACAGCACGGTGCGCTTGTCCTGGCTCCAGGTGTCGAGGAGCTGTTCCTGGAGCTTGACGCGGGTCAGCGCGTCGAGGGCGCCGAAGGGTTCGTCCATCAGCAGGATGGAGGGGTTGACCGCGTAGGCGCGGGCGATGGCACAGCGCTGGCGCATACCTCCGGAGAGTGTCTTGGGGAGCGCGTCGGCGAAGCGCCCGAGTCCCACCAGGTCGATGAAGTGCTCGGCCCGCGCACGCCGTTCGGCTTTCGGTACACCTGTGGTGCGCAGGCCGAACTCGACGTTCTGACGGACCGTCAGCCATGGGAAGAGGGCGTACTGCTGGAAGATCACTCCCCGCTCGGGGCCGGGCCCGGACACCGGTGCCCCGTCCACCAGGGCACGGCCCGAAGTGGGCGTCTCCAGCCCGGCGAGGATGTTCATGAGCGTGCTCTTGCCGCAGCCCGAGGGGCCGACGACGGTGACGAACTCGTGGTCCGCGATGTCGAGGGAGACGTCGTCCAGCGCCGTGAAGGTCTCACGGCCGAGATCGAAGGTCTTGGTGACGCCCTGGACGGATATCTTGGCCGGCTCGGTGGTCATCGGCGCTCCTGCCATCCGGTGAGCTTGCGTTCTGCGAGAAGAAGCACCCGGTCCATGAGCAGACCGAGGATTCCGATCGATATGAGGCCCACGAAGATGGTGGGAAGGTCGTAGTAGAGCTCGGCACTCTGCATGCGGTAGCCGAGGCCCTGCTGGGCGGCGATGAGTTCCGCGGCGACCAGGGTGGCCCAGGCCGAGCCGAGACCGACCCTCATTCCGACGAGGATGAAGGGGGTGGAGGCGGGCACCACCACGCGGGCGAAGATCGTCAGGTCCCCGGCGCCCAGTACCCGGGCCGCGTTGATGAGTGTGCGATCGACGTTGACCACGCCCTGGAAGGTCGAGATCACGCACGCCAGGAACGCGGCGAGGAAGATGACGAAGATCTTCGGGGTCTCGTCGATCCCCATGACCACCACGGCCAGCGGGATGATGGCCAGCGGCGGGATGGTCCGGAAGAACTGGATCCAGGGTTCGATCAGGCTGCGCAGCAGGCCGTACCAGCCCATCAGGAATCCGACGGGGACGGCGACCGCGGTGCCGAGGACGAAGCCGATGAACACCCGGGTCAGGCTGGCCACGACGTCCGAGCCGAGCGTGCCGTCGCCGATCAGGGTGCCGGCCCGGGAGACGACCTCGGGCGGGGTCGGCAGCTTGAAGCCGGCGGCGGCCAGGATCCACCACAGGGCGATCCCCAGCGCGACGGACACGGCGTTGAGGACCAGGGACAGCCTGCGCTGCGCCGACCGCTCGCGGTCCGGTGCGGACTTCGTGTCCCGCCCCGCGCCGGCGGATGCTCCGCGCGCCGTGCCGGAGGGGGGTCGTCGCTTGCCGGGGCCCAGTTTGTCAAGGACGGACATGGGCGGCTCTTTCTGTGATGACGCCGGATGTGCCGGAACGGCCCTTCACATCCGTGGTTTCGGGGTACCGCGCCAGAAGAGGGGAGCGGTGGAAGATCGCGGCGAGGGCGCCGAGGGCGCCATCGCCGTCGGAGAGCCGCGCGGCTTCCACGACAGGGCCGTCCGACGCGGTCGGGAAGAACTCGCCTGCGAGAGTGGCGGCGGCCTGCTCCACGAAGACGGGTATCAGACCGGTGATCTCGCCGCCGATGACCACCTTCGCCGGGTTCAGGGTCATCGTGGCCGCACCGAGGACCCGCCCCAGCGCCGCGGCTGCCTCCCGCAGCACCCGGTCCGCGACGGGGTGCCCCCGCGCCACGGCCGCCGCCAGCTCCTCGAGACTCTCCAGGCGCAGACCGAACTCCCAGCAGGTGGCGAGGATTCCGGGAACCGAGGCCACCGTCTCGAGACAGCCGTGCTTGCCGCAGCGGCACGGCCGGTTCCCCGAGGCGACGGACACATGCCCGAGCTCGCCGGCCAGCCCGCTGGAGCCCGTCACCAACTGGCCGCCGACGACGAGCCCGCCGCCAACGCCGTCCGACAGACGGACGTAGACCAGATCCGCGACGCTCTCGGCGCCGCTGATCGCCTCGGCGAGCGCGGCCAGCCGGGTGTTGTTGTCGACGATCACCGGCGCACCGAAGCGCTCGGCGAAGGCCAGGTCCACGGCCTCCGGCGCCGGGCGTACGGGGGTGGCTCCCGAGGTCGCGCGGGGCCAGGCGCCCCCCTCCGGTGCCGGGTAGGGCCCGGGAACGCCGATGCCGATGCCCTGGAGGGCTCCGTAGTGGACGCCTGCCTCGTCGCTCAGCCGGTCGACGAGCGCCAGGGCGACATCCGTCCGGGTCTGCCAGGGCGTCGTGTCCTCGTACCGGGCCGAGCCCGAGAGCATGATCTCGTGCGAGGCGTCGGCGATGACGACGTGGACGCGCCGGTGTCCGAAGTCGACGCCCAGGAACTGCGCCGACGCCGGGTCGAGCGCCAGCCGCTCGGCCGGCCGTCCGCTGCCCTCGCGGCTGGAGGCGTCGGTGTCCACGACGACGATGGCGCCCCGTTGCAGGAGGCTGCCCGTGATCTCGGACAGCGTGGTGCGGGACAGGCCGACGAGACGGGCGATCTCACCACGGCTCAGGGCGCCGTTCTTCTGCAGCGCACGCAGCACGCGTTCCTCATGGGTACGCCTGACCAGTGCATGCGCTCCACCGGGAATTTGCATGCCGCGGACGGTAGGAAGGCCGAATTTTTCCGTCAACCGTCCGAAAGAAAGAAGGGGAGGACCTGCCTCCGCGCTCCGCGGCCCGCGTCGGGCCTGCGCCGGGTCACCGGTCCAGGCGGCCGGTGACCGTTCACGACGGGCCCGGCCTGCCGAGCCGGAGGCATCGTTCTCGGCCACGGCGGACCCACTTGGCGGACAGGGCGGCGGCGGGTCGAGCGCGCTCCGCCGCAGCCGGCGGCGGGAGGACCGGGCCCGGGGACGGACGCGCGCGGCCCCGCGTGATGGGTGCCCGCGGCCGCGTCACACGGCCTCACGCGTGGGTGCGCCCGCCTCTCCCACGCCGGTCACCACGGCACCGGCGACCGGACCGGGGAGTGTCCAACCGCCCCTCGAACCGCTCAAGGCGGTTGAACACTCCCGTGCCGCATGCCTACACCGTGAGCCAGGCCGCCTGGTCCGGTGGCAGCAGGCCGTTCTCGACGGGGCCGCTCGACAGCAGGACCGAGGTGTGGGCGGGCAGCGGGTGGGCGTCGGCCGAGAGGTTGACCACGCAGACGAGACCGGGCTCGCGGCTGAAGGCCAGGACGTCCTCGGGGGCGTCGAGCCAGGTGAGAGTGCCGTCGCCGAGCGCGGGGTGCTCGCGGCGCAGCCGCAGGGCGGTGCGGTAGAGCTCCAGCATCGACGTGTCGTCGCCCTCCTGTGTTTCGACGCTCAGCCCGCCCCAGGCGGCCGGTTGCGGCAGCCAGGGCGCGGCAAAGGCGTCGTCGGGGCTGAAGCCGTACGGCGCGGCCGTCCCGGACCACGGAAGGGGGACCCGGCAGCCGTCGCGGCCTCGGTCGGTGTGTCCCGACCGCTCCCAGACGGGGTCCTGGAGCGCGTCCTCGGGCAGGTCCTCGACCTCCGGCAGGCCGAGTTCCTCGCCCTGGTAGATGTAGGCGCCGCCGGGCAGGGCGAGCATGAGCAGGGCGGCCGCGCGGGCGCGCCGGGTGCCCAGTCCGAGGTCCAGGGGGCCTTCGGGACGGTACGGCTCACCCGCGCAACGTGGTGTGTCCTGCTGGCGGCCGTAGCGGCTCGGGTGGCGTATGACGTCGTGGTTGGACAGGACCCAGGTGGCCGGCGCGCCCACCGCGCCGAGCATGGCGAGCGAGTCGTCGATGACCCCGCGCAGGTCCTTCGCCTTCCAGCCGGACATCAGGAAGTCGAAGTTGAACGCGGTGTGCAGGCCGTCCACGCGGACGTACGCGGCGAGCCGTTCGGGGGTGTCGGCCCAGGCCTCGGCGACGAAGGACCGGTCGCCGGGGAACTCGTCGGCCACCTTGCGCCAGGCCCGGTAAATGTCGTGCACCTCGTCGCGGTCCCAGTGGGGGTGGTCGACGTGCCGCCGGGGGCCGGGCGCCGCACTCTCCTCGCGGGGCGGCAGGTCGGGCAGTTCGGGGTGCTTGACGAGTCCGTGCGCGACGTCGATGCGGAACCCGTCCACGCCCCGGCCGAACCAGAAGCGAAGGATGGACTCGAACTCCTCCTGCACTTCCGGGTGTTGCCAGTTGAGGTCGGGCTGCTGCGGCGCGAACAGGTGCAGGTACCACTCGCCGTCGGGGACCCGGGTCCAGGCCGGGCCGCCGAAGCAGGAGACCCAGTCGTTGGGCGGCTCACAGCCGTCGCCGCCCCGGCCGGGCCGGAAGACGTACCGCTCGCGTTCCGGGCTGCCGGGTCCGGCCGCCAGGGCGGCCTGGAACCAGGTGTGCTGGTCGGAGGTGTGGTTGGGCACGATGTCCGGGATCACGCGGATCCCGTGCAGGTGCGCCTCGGCGATGAGTTCCTCCGCCTCGGCCACGGTGCCGAACACCGGGTCGATGGTACGGAAGTCGGCCACGTCGTAACCGTGGTCGGCCATCGGCGACTTGTACCACGGGTTGATCCAGATGGCGTCGACGCCGAGCGACTTCAGGTAGGGCAGGCGCGAGCGGATGCCGGCGATGTCGCCGACGCCGTCACCGTTGGCGTCGGCGAAACTGCGGATGTAGACCTGGTAGATGACGGCGCTGCGCCACCAGGGTGCGGTACGGGTCATACGGCGGGATGCGTCCTTCGCGAGTCTGGGACGGGGAAACGGGGCCTACTTGGCCGCGCCGGCGGTGAGCCCGGCGACGATACGGCGCTGGAAGAGCAGCACCAGCACCACCAGCGGGACGGTGACGAGGACACCCGCCGCCATCTGGCTGCCGAACGGGATCTCGAACTGGGTGGCGCCGGAGAACTTGGACATGGCGACGGGTGCCGTCTGTATGTCGGCCTTGTTCGTCATCGACAGGGCGATGAGGAACTCGTTCCAGGCCGAGATGAAGGTGATGATCGCGGTGGTGAAGATGCCCGGAGCGGCGAGCGGCACGATGATCCTGATGAACGCCTGGCCGCGGCTGCAGCCGTCGACCATGGCGGCGTGCTCCAGCTCGTCGGGCATCTGCCGGAAGAACGTGGTCAGGTTCCACACCGCCAGCGGCAGGGCGAACGACATGCTCGGAACGATCATCGCCTGGTAGGTGTTGATCCAGCCGAGGTCGGTGAACAGCTTCAGCAGCGGGACCACGATCGACACCACCGGGAACATCGAGGTGGCGATGATCAGCGTCAGGATCAGTCGCTTGAAGCGGAACTCCAGCCGGGCCATCGCATAGGCGGTGAACGTGGCCAGCAGCAGTGCGAGCACCGTGGTGGTGCCGGCCACGACCAGGCTGTTGAGCAGCGCGCGGTTGAACCCCTCGGAAGGGTCGAGCACCGCCCGGTAGTTCTCGAACGACACGCGTCCGGGCAGCAGCGAGGTGTCGAAGATGTCGGAGCTGCGGCGCAGGCTGGAGACCACCATCCAGTAGAACGGGGCCATGCAGTAGGCCACCACCGCGGCGACCCCCACGTACAGCAGCCGGTCGCGCCATGTCGCCGGGCGGTTCATACGGCCACCTCCGTGCGGCGCGGCGCCAGAACGCCCCGGAGCCTCCTGCGGCGGGCCGTCGCCGCGCCCTGGCCGCCGATGAGGTCCGCGCCGAGCAGCCGGACGAAGGCGAGCGCGACGAGCAGGACGTAGACGAAGAGCACCACGGCGTAGGCGGACGCCGGTCCGAAGCGGACGTTGGCGGCCTCGTTCTGGGCGAGCATGGACAGGGTCTCCACCGAGGTCTTCTGCGCGCCGATGAGGAGGTAGGGCAGGTCGAACATCCGCAACGCGTCCAGGGAGCGGAACAGCACCGCGATCACCAGCGCGGGCCTCACCAGGGGCAGGGTGATGTGCCAGAACCGGCGCATGGCGCCTGCTCCGTCGATGCGGGCGGCCTCGTAGACCTCCTTCGGGATCACCTGCAGGCCGGCCAGGACGAGCAGCCCGACGAAGGGGGCGGTCTTCCACACGTCGGCGACGATCACCGCGACCTTGGCCTGGAAGCCCTCCGTGGTCCACAGGATCTGGCGGCCGAGCAGGGCGTTGGCGATGCCGTTGCTGTTGAAGATCCATCGCCACAGCAGGCCGGAGATGGCGGTGGGGACGGCCCAGGGCACGAGGATGCCGGCCCGCACCAGGGCGCGCCCCCGGAAGGCCTGGTGCATGATCAGCGCCATGGCCACACCGATCACCGTCTCCAGGCCCACCGTGACGACGGCGAAGAACGTGGTGTTCCAGAAGGCGTTCCAGAACCGGTCCCCGGCGCTGTCGAAGATGTTCGCGTAGTTGCGCAGTCCGACGAACGGCTCGGTGGTGCGGATGAACCCGGTCTTCGGGTCCAGGCCCTTGGGCCCGTACAGCGATTCCCGCAGTGCCGTGAGTGTCGGGTAGAGCACCACGATCGTCAGCACCAGGAGCGTGGGGGAGACCAGCAGCGCCGCCATGCGGCCCGCCCCCGCGGTCGCCCGGTTCCGGGTGCGGCGAGGGGCGCGCGGTGGCGCGGACGCCCGCCCGGAGGCGCTGCCGCGGTCGAGCACCGGGGCGGAGGGTGTGCTTGTCGTGTCGGTCATGGCCGCACCCCTCACTGAGCCGTGGACTTCCGCAGCTCGCTCTGCAGGTCCTTGAGGGCCTGCGCGCTGCTCTTGCTTCCGGTCAGCGCGGCGTACGCCTCCTGCTGGATCGCCGACGTGACGTCGCCGTAGCTCACGACCCGCGGACGCGGCACGGCGTGCAGGATGGACCGCTGGAGAACGGGCAGGTACGGATACTGCTTGACCAGCGACGGGTCGCCGTACAGGTGCGCGTACGACGGTGCGAGTGAGGTGTCCTTCAGGAACATGGTCGCGTTGTCCTCGTTGGTGAAGAACTTCATGAAGTCCACGGCCGTGGCCTTGTTCTTCGCGAAGGACGACAGGGCGAGGTTGTGACCGCCCAGGCTGGAGGAGCCGGGGCCGTTCAGGCCGGGCAGCGGGGCGACCGCGAACTTCTTCGCCAGGTCGCTCTTCGCGGTCAGCGCGTACATGTACGGCCAGTTGCGCACGAATATCAGCTTGCCCGCCTCGAACGCCTGACGGCTGTCCTCCTCCTGGTAGGTGACGGCCTCCTTCGGGATGGTCCCGTCCTTAACGGCATCGGTGAGGAAGTCCAGCCCCTTCCTGGCCTGGGGGGTGTCGACGTCGGGCTTGCCGTTCGCGTCGGTGACGACACCGCCCGCGGAGTTCACGGCCTCGGCGAAGTTGACCGTCAGCCCCTCGTACTTCTGCAACTGCCCCGCGTAACAGGACATGCCGCCCGCCTCGGGCAGCTTCTTCACCTTCGCGCAGTCGGCCGTCATCTGCGACCAGGTGCTGGGGGGCTTGGTGATGCCGGCCTGCTTCAGCAGGTCGGAGCGGTAGTACAGGAGTCCGCCGTCCGAGCTGGAGGGGGCCGCGTACAGGTTTCCGCGGTACTTGGCGGTCTCGACCACGGGCTTGAGCATGCTGTCCAGCGGGAACTGCTGCTCGGGCAGGCGGTCGATCCACTGGTGGGCGGCGAACTCCGAGGTCCACACGACGTCCAGGGAGAGCACCGTGTAGGCGTCGGACTTCGTCTCGGCGTTCGCGATCATCTGCTGTCGTTGCGAGTCGGCGTCCGTCGGCAGCTGGACGAAGGTGACCTTCTCCTTCGGGTGCGACTTGTTCCAGCGGTCGAGGACCTTCTGCACGATTCCGGTGGAGTCCTTGCCCGCCACGAAGGTGATCGGGCCACGGCCCTTGAAGGACAGGCTGTCCGACTGCCCCCCGGAACCGCTGCCCGCGCCGGTGCCGCAGGCGGTGAGGAGGAGGAGCCCGGCGGCGAGCGCCGAGGGACACCGGAGGGATCTGGCGGTGCTGGTCTTCACTGTCTCTCCTGTTGTGCCGAAACGAAGGCGCGGCTGAGCGCCCGTGTGAGCCGTGCTGTCACGGCACTATTTCGCTGAACGTGCACGTCAGAGCCCTGGTGAAGGGGTGGGTGACGGCGTCGTCGCATCCCGTCGAGACAGCGCTTGCAAATTAGGAGCGAACTCCGGCCAAGTCAATCCGAAACGTGTCGATAGGATGAGCATTTGAGACGCAATAGCATCCACTTAATGTGGACAAAAAGAACAATATGTCTCAAAGGGTTGCCATGACGGCGCTGTCATCAGTCACAGGAAAGAGTGGCTACCCCCGTGCTAGCTTCCGTTCATGTCACCCGCTCCACGGCACCCCACGATGGCCGATGTCGCCGAACGAGCCGGCGTCTCCCTGTCCACCGTCTCCCGCGCCCTGCGTGGTCTGCCGACCGTCTCGCCGGAGGGCCGGGCCCGGGTCGAACAAGCCGCCCGGGAGCTGAACTTCGCGGTCTCACGCCAGGCCGCGAGCCTGGCCACGGGGAGGACCGGGGTCGTGGCGGTGCTCGTTCCGACGCTCAACTCGTGGTTCATGGGCTCGGCGCTGTCCAGCCTGAGTCCGCTGCTGCGGATGGCCGACCGGGACCTGAACGTCTACGTCGTCCCCGACCTGACCGAGCGCACCGCGTTCTTCGAGCGCCTCCCGGCCCGCCGCAACGCCGACGCGCTGCTCGTCTTCGGTTTCGACCTCACCGGCGAGGAGATGGCGCGGCTGGACGACCTCAGGATGCCGGTGATCTACGTGAGCCAGCACGTCCCGGGCCGGCCGAGCGTGTACGTCGACGACGTGGCCGGGGCCCTGACCGCCACCCGGCACCTGCTCAACCTCGGACACCGCCGAATCGCGTTCGCGCCGACGGCTGGGGCCAGCGGCTTCAGCTTCAGCTCGCGCGAACGGCTCCTGGGCTATCAGCAGGCGCTGACCGAGGCGGGCATCCCGGTCGACGACGAACTGGTGGTCATGATGACGCCCGAGGACAAACGAGGCCTGGTGGCGGGGGTCGGGCGGCTGCTGGGACTGCGGGAACCGCCCACCGCGCTCTTCGCCGAGCAGGACGAACTGGCGCTGGCCGTCATCCGCACCCTGCGCCAGGCCAGGATCCCGGTGCCCGACCGGATGTCCGTCATCGGTTTCGACGACCACAGGGTGGCCGAGTGGTTCGACCTGTCCACGGTGGCCCAGTCCCCGTCGGACATGGGCCGGCTGGCGGGTGAGCTGGCGCTGCGGCTCATCGACGACGGCGAGGCGGACCAGGCCCGGCACATCGTCCTGCCCACCCAGCTGATCCCCCGGGGTACCACCGCTCCGCGGGAGGCGTCCGAGGACGACGGCGGCCCCACACAGCCCCTCGGCTGAGCGGACGGCGGGCCCGGACCACCCCTCGCCAGGCAGCGGACGGCCCCCGCCGGCCTCCTCGCACCGGCCCCGTCGTCACTGCCAGGACTGTCAGGCGACCTCGGCGGCCGAGTAGGCGACGGCCACGCTCGCGCTCGCGGCCGGATGGCCGTCGTGCCGCGCGGTGACCTTGATGGTGCCGGACACGGCGGGCAGGGTGCGGATCCACACGGCACCGACGCCGCCGGCGCCGTCGAGCTGGAAGGGGTTGTCGCCGACCAGGACTCCCGGGCCTGTGATGTCGAGGCTGACCGCGCCCTTCGTGAAGGGACGTGTGTTGCCGTACGCGTCGACGACCTAAGTGGCTCCGGTCGCAGGCGCCGGAGGGTGTGAACGGGACGACTAGGGACAATCCCGGTGGGGCTCGGGCGGTCTACGGGGGAGCGTGGAGATGTGCCGGCAGACCAGACGGTACGTGACTCCGAGAGAACAGATGAAGAACAAGATCAAGCGCTGCGCCGCCCGCTGCATCGAAATGATCGACCGCGGTCTCCTCGATCGGGTGCTCGGTGTTCCGCGATCCGCGGAGCCGAAGGTCGCGCACCGCACGGCCGCCGTGATTCCGGGCCTACCCGGTCGGGCATCGCCTCGACCTCCGACGATGTCCGACGCGACGGAAGCTTCGCGCCGTCCCGCCCCCTCCCGCACCACGCGGAGGCAGATGCGGTCGCGGTGACCCCCACCCGAGCCCAGGGAGGAATCGACGTCATGACACACGCCTACTACGAGGTCGATGTCCCGACCCGACACACCAGGATTCCCGGCCTGCAGGGCATGCACATCTTCACCGGCCGGGCCGGGAGCCACAGCGCGGCCGTCGAGGCGGCCCAGGAGGCCTACGACCGGGCACGCGCGGCCAGTGAGGCCGGTGTCGACCTCCCCCGCAAGCAGTCGGACGGCTGGGGCGCGCGCGGCTACCGCCCCGGCTGGGAGCTGGACTGGACGGCGGCGATCGCGAGCCTCTGGAGGAGCCCGTACGGCTGGCTCCACGTCCACCCGTTCGAGCCGTAACCCCTCCACGGGACGGGCGACCGCGCCCACGATCCCACCGGCCGGCGACGCTTCGTGGACCGACATGCGCGGCGCTCGCGCGCAGGACACGCACGGCGGTGAGGCCCCGTCCGGGAGCGGGAGCGAGCACGCACGAATCCCACCACCCCCAGCTGGAACCACCATGACCAGAAGCCGACGCGACACCGCCTCCGCCCGCGCCTATCCCGAGCCTCCGGCCTCCTCGCTCTGGCACCGCCGGGGACCGAGGCCCCAGCCGCTCACCGACGCCCAGAAAAAGCGCAACCGCGAGTTGCTGGACACCGCCCAGCGCATCGTCCGGGTCGCCTCCCCTCCACGGGCCGAGCCGCCGGCGGAGGCCGGCTGACGGACACCGGGCACCGCGTGTCCACGATGCCCGGCCCGTTCGCCCGCGGGAGCGGCCGGTGCCACCGGGAGCCCGGCTCGATCAGGGTCCGGGGACCCGGGGAGCCGCCGCGCGGGCCGTGCTCGACGAGGCCGACCCCCGGCCGCGGATCAGGACCCGAACGGGCAGGCAGTTCCCTACGTCTCCTGCAGTGGCCGGTACACGTCCGCATCCTGTCCGAACGTCCAGGCCACGCCCTCCCGTGCCTCCCGCGTCGACGGCGGCACCCGCAGCCAGTACGTGCGCCGGGTGCCGTCCGGCTCCGGGGTGGAGTTGACGACCTCCACCATCACCACCGGCTCGTCGTCCGGGAGATCGATCCGCCACAGGATCCCCGTACCGTCCCGGTGCAGGGGGCGGGCACCGGAGTCCGCCAGATAGCGGTCGTAGCCGTAGTACTCCAGCATCACCCGGCGCAGTTCGGCGTTCGCCTCGGCACGGATCCGCTCCGGGGTGAGCGCCGGCAGTTCCGCCAGGAAACCGGCCGGCACCGGCATGCCCCGCCAGGCGTACAGGGCGAAACCGTCGGGGAAGGCGAGCGCCGGGCCGTCGCCGCGGTCGAGCCGGCCCGCCTCGTCGCGGTGCAGGGCCACCGGCCGCTCCGACACCACCGCCACCCGCGCGAACGGCCACCACCAGCCGGCGTTGCGGCACACCGTCGCCAGCCCGTCGAGCGCACCGCCGTCCGTGGCGAACGCGGCGAGCCACGGCGCGTCATGCTGCCCCAGCACCGCGTCCAGCAGGACCAGCCGTGTCTCCGCGGCCTCCTTCCCCGTGTCCCCACCGGCCAGTTCCTCCAGGATCCCGGCCTGGATCCGGTCCACCAGCGCCCGGGTCGAGTCCCACAGCCGGCCACCGGTCGCCGCCCAGTGCGCCGGCCAGCCCGCCGTGCCCAACTCGGTGTACAGCCGCTGCCGTTCGGCCGCCCACGGCGCGCTGCGCACGGCCTCGCGCACGCTCGGACCCGTGTCCGTCATCGACCGGATCAGCGTCACCGCCGCACGCGGCGAGCCGGCCCACACCACCCGCTCCGGTTCGGCAAGACCGGCCTGCCGGTAGGCACGGCGCACACCGTCCTCGGCCGCCGCCCGGTCGGCGGGACCGGTCGCCGCGGCACAGGCACGCCAGGCGCGGACACTCTCGTCGGGGGCGACTGCCGTCCCCCGGACACCCGTCGTCGTCATCAGTTCCTCTCCCACTCCTGTGCTTCCCCCCATTCCGGTGCTCCCCCGCTCCTGCGCTTTCCCCACTCCCTGTTCAGTCCGCCACGATCCGCACGGACCCCGGCACGTACTCCCGCTGCCGGATCACCCGGTACCAGCCCTTCGGCAGGGTGATGGCCGCGTGCTCCTCGTGCACCACCCGGCCGCCCTGCGGCAGATGCAGCAACAGCGGGCCGAACGGCCCCGGCTCGCGCACCAGATCACCCGGCCCCACCACGGCGTGCGCATGGCCGGTGACCTCGCCCAGCGCGAGCACCAGCCGGCCCCGCCCGTCCCGGGCCTCCCGCGGCGCCCGGGCGACATGCGGCGGCACCGCCTCCGCGTCCACGGGCACGATCAGCACGTCTCCCTGCCGGTACACGACTCTCCCCTCACCGCCGGGTGCACCGCGCACCGGCCTCATGACCACGACCGTAGGCGTCACCACTGACAACGCCCCCGAACCCAGGGCCCGCCGACGGACGCTGTCAGTGCCGGTTGGTACAACTGCGGTCATCAGGGATCGCACACGTTTTCCGCACAGGAGCAGCCGTATGTCCTACGCCCAGCACCTCGTCTCGCTGTACGGTCTGCCCACCCACCAGTTCCCGGGCCCCGACGCGCGCACGGACGACGCGCCCGCCCCGGACGCCGTCGCCTGGCGGATCACCAGCGACGTCTACGACGCCGACGAGGACTGGACGGTGGCGTTCGCGCGGTTCTGCGCCACCGTCGACACCACCCGCGTACGGGCACTGATCGTCGGCGCCTGGCAGGAGGCGTACGACACCGAGCCCACCGCCGAAATCGAGGCCCTGGTGGCGGCCCGGGACCGATTCCCCGCCCTGCGCGCCCTGTTCCTGGGCGACATGGAGTCGGAGGAGTGCGAGATCTCCTGGATCCACCAGACCGACGTCACCCCGCTGCTCGAAGGCTTCCCCGAACTGGAGGAGTTCGGTGTGCGGGGCGGCACCGAGCTGAAGTTCCCCACGGTGAGCCACGGCGCGCTGCGCAAGCTCGTCATCGAGGCGGGCGGCCTGCCCGCGGAGGTGGTGCGCGGGGTCGGCGGCAGCGATCTGCCCGCGCTCGAGCACCTCGACCTGTGGCTCGGCACCCCCGAATACGGCGGTGACAGCGAGGCCGCCGACCTGGAGCCGATCCTGTCCGGCGCCCGTCTGCCGAACCTGCGGCACCTGGCCCTGCGCAACAGCGAGATACAGGACGCCGTCGCCGCGGCCGTCGCCTCCGCCCCGGTCGTCGCCCGCCTGGAGGCCCTGGACCTCTCCATGGGCGTCCTGACCGACGAGGGCGCGGCCGCCCTGCTCGGCGGTCAGCCGCTCACCCACCTCAAGAAGCTCGACCTGCACCACCACTACCTCACCGAGCCCATCCAGGACCGCCTCAGGCAGACGCTGGCGGGCGTCGAGCTGGACCTCGACCGCGACGGCACCGAGGAGGAGGCGGACGACGACGGCACGGTCTGGCGCTACGTCGCCGTGAGCGAATGAACACACCCCACGCGCCGGGGCCGCGCTTCGCGGTGGTCGGCAACCCGGAGAACCGCCGCGTCGCCCTCTTCGGCGACGCGGTGCGCACGGCCGGTCTGCCCGCCCCGCGGATCGTCCCCTGGACGGACGTCCTGCGCGACGGGGGAGCCGAATTCGCCGCCGACGAGACCGTACGCATCGACTCGCCCGGGGAGAACACCGAGGTCGACCGGCTGCTGCGGGGCGCCGAGGACCCCACGCGGGTGGAGGGCTCGGCCCGCTGGTACGCCTCGTTCACCGCGGCGGTGCGCGGTCTGCGCGGCGGCATCCGCCTCGACGACCCGGACGACATCGCCGTCCTGTTCGACAAACGCCGCTGCCACGCCGTCCTCGACGCCGCCGGGGTGCCCGTACCCGCCTCGCCGACCTCGGGACCGGAGGCCGCGGAGGTACACGGCTGGGACGACGTACGGGCGTTGATGCGCGAGCACCGGATGCACCGGCTGTTCGTGAAACCCGCGCACGGATCGTCCGCGTCGGGCGTCCTCGCCGTCGAGACCGGTGGCGCCGGCCGGATCAGGGCGACCACCTCGGCGGAGCTGACCCCGGACGGCCGCCTCCACAACTCCCTCAGGGTGCGCCGCTACCAGAGCGAGCGCGACATCGCCGCCGTCGTCGACGCGCTCGCCCCGGACGGCCTGCACCTCGAACGCTGGCTGCCCAAGGCCTCCCAGCAGGGCCGGGCCGCCGACCTGCGGGTCGTCGTCGTGGCCGGCCGGGCCACCCACGCCGTGGTCCGCACCAGCCGCTCGCCCATGACCAACCTCCACCTCGGCGGCAGCCGCGGCGACCTGGCGGCCGCTCGGCGGTCCTTCGAGGCGGCGGGCGTCCGCTGGGCCGACGTCCTCGGGGTGTGCGAGCGGGCCGCGTCCTGCTTCCCGCGCACCCTCTGCGTCGGCGTCGACCTGCTCCCGGCCGCCGGCTGGCGCAGGGCCGCCGTCGGCGAGGTCAACGCCTTCGGCGATCTGCTGCCCCGGCTGACCGGCCTGCCCGGCAGCGGCGCCGAGGGCCTGGACACCTACGGCGCCCAGGTGGCCGCCGTACTGCACCACCGGCACACAAGAGGAACACCCCATGCCTGAGCTCGACATGAAGGACGTCGTCGGCAGTCACGACATCCTCCTGGTCACCCTCGACACCCTGCGCCACGACGTGGCCGTGGAGCTGGCGGAGGCGGGCCGCATCCCGAATCTCGCCCGGCATCTTCCCGGCGGCCGCTGGGAGAAGCGGCACGCCCCCGGCAGCTTCACCTACGCCTCCCACCAGGCGATCTTCGCGGGCTTCCTGCCCACCCCGGCCGCCCCCGGACCGCACCCACGCCTGTTCGCGGCGAGCTTCGCGGGCAGCGAGACCACCGCCGACGGCACCTTCGTCTACGACACCCCCGACCTGGTCTCCGGCCTCGCCAAGGAGGGCTACCACACGGTGTGCGTCGGGGGAGTGGGCTTCTTCAACAAGCAGGGCCCGCTCGGCTCGGTCCTGCCCGGCCTCTTCCACGAGTCCCACTGGGCGCCCGAGTTCGGGGTCGCCTCACCGCACTCCTTCGAGAACCAGGTCGCCTGCGCCGAACGCGTGGTCCGCGAACTCCCCTCCGGGCAGCGGCTGTTCCTCTTCGTGAACGTCTCCGCCCTGCACCAGCCCAACTGGTTCCACCTCCCGGGTGCGACCCGCGAAGCCGGCGACACCCGCGAGACGCACGCCGCCGCCCTGGAATACGTCGACCGGCACATCGGCCGGCTCCTCACCGCCGCCGCCGGCAGGCGCCGCTGCTTCGCGATCGTCTGCTCCGACCACGGCACCGCCTACGGCGACGACGGCTACACCGGCCACCGCCTCGGCCACGAGTCCGTGTGGACCGTGCCGTACGCCCACTTCTTCCTGGACCCCGCCGAGGCCGCCCGATGACCACCGCCCAGCTCACCAGCCCCTACCAGCACTACGTCTACGCCTACCCGCACAAGACCGCGTACCGGAGACTCGACGACCGGCCCCCGCTGAGGGACCTCTGGGCGGCCGAACCCAAGGACGCCCTCTCCCTGTACCTCCACATACCGTTCTGCGAGGTCCGCTGCGGGTTCTGCAACCTCTTCACCCGCATCGGCGCCCCCGACGGCCTGACCGGCGCCTATCTGGACGCCCTGGACCGGCAGGCGACCGCCGTACGGGACGCCCTCGGGGACACCGGCGAGGCCCGGTTCGCCACGGCCGCGTTCGGCGGTGGCACGCCCACCTTCCTCACCGCCGCCGAACTGGAGCGCCTCTGCGACATCGCCGAGCACCGCATGGGCGCCGACCTGCGCGCCGTCCCGCTGTCCGTGGAGGCCTCACCCGCCACGGCCACCGCCGACCGGCTCGCCGTCCTGGCCGAGCGCGGCACCACCCGGCTCAGCCTGGGCGTCCAGAGCTTCGTCGACGCCGAGGCCCGGGCCGCCGTACGCCCGCAGCGCCGCTCCGACGTCGAGGCCGCCCTCGCCCGGGTCCGCGACGCCCGTATCCCGGTCCTCAACATCGACCTCATCTACGGCATCGACGGCCAGACCGAACAGACCTGGCGGCACTCCCTGGACGCGGCCCTCGCCTGGCACCCCGAGGAGCTCTACCTCTACCCCCTCTACGTCCGCCCCCTCACCGGCCTCGACCGCCGCCGCACCGGCCCCGACCCGGCGTGGGACGAGCAGCGGCTGACCCTGTACCGGGCCGGCCGCGACCACCTCCTCGCGCACGGCTACACCCAGCAGTCCATGCGCATGTTCCGCCGCACCGACGCCCCGCCCCAGACCGCCGACGACTACGCCTGCCAGACCGACGGCATGATCGGCCTCGGCTGCGGAGCCCGCTCCTACACCGCCGGACTGCACTACTCCTTCGACTACGCGGTCGGCATGCACGAGATCCGCGGCATCATCGACGACTACGTGGGCACGGCCGACTTCACCCGCGCCGAGGTCGGCCACCGCATGACCGGCGACGAGTCCCGCCGCCGTCACCTCCTGCAGTCACTCCTGCAGGCCGAGGGACTCCGCGCCGACGACTACCGCGCGCGCTTCGGCAGCACGCCCGCCGACGACTTCGGCCCGGAACTGGCCCGTATCGCCGACCGCGGCTGGCTCACCGACGACCCCGTGAACCTGAGACTCACCCCGGAAGGCCTCGCCCACTCCGACGCGATCGGCCCCGAGCTGTTCTCCCCGGCCGTGCGCGCCGCCATGGCCGCCTACGAGCGGAAGTGAGGGGACCACCATGGACCTGACCCTCCTCTACCGGGGCCCGCTCGCCTCCTGCGACTACGACTGCCCGTACTGCCCGTTCGCCAAGCGCCGCGACTCCACCGCCCAACTGCGCGCCGACCGCGCCGCCCTGGAACGCTTCGCCCGATGGGCCGCCGAGCAGACCGACGACCGGCTCTCCCTCCTCTTCACCCCCTGGGGGGAAGGCCTGGTCCGCTCCTGGTACCGGCGTACCCTCGCCGAACTGTCCCACCTCCCGCACATCCGCCGGGTCGCCATCCAGACCAACCTCAGCTGCCGCACCGACTGGCTCGGCGACGCCGACCCGGGCACCCTCGCCCTGTGGTGCACCTACCATCCGGGCCAGACCCCCTACGACCGCTTCCTCGCCAAGTGCCACGACCTCGCGGGCCGGGGCGTCCGGTTCAGCGTCGGCGTCGTGGGCCTGCCCGAGCACCTCGCGGCGGCCCGGCGGCTGCGCGCCGACCTGCCCGAGCACGTGTACCTGTGGATCAACGCGGCCGAGGGACACACCTACGAGGACGCCGAGGCCGAGGACTGGACCGCGCTCGACCCGCTCTTCCCGTACAGCCGCCATCCGCACGGGAGCGCCGGACTGCCCTGCCGCACCGGCGAGTCGGTGATCTCGGTCGACGGCGAGGGCACGGTCCGCCGCTGCCACTTCGTCCCCGCCGAACTCGGCAACCTCTACGACGGCACCTACCGTGCAGCCCTGCGCCCCCGCTCCTGCCCCCTCGCCGTCTGCGACTGCCACATCGGTTACGTCCACCTCGAAAGCCTGCCGTTGTACGACGTCTTCGCGGGCGGCGTCCTGGAGCGCATACCCGCCCAACTCCCCGCACGGCCCTCCACCCACACGGCGACGACCGAGCTGCGGGCGCGGATCGGCGGGTAGCCGCTCGGCCGACGCCCGCGGTGGGACGGGGTCATTGCGGGACCGCGCAGTGGCGACCGGATCGGCACCCCGAACTCCTCGAGCCGGACCGGTTCCACGTGTTCGGCCGGGATGAACGGTGGTGCGGGCGACGCCCTTGGGGGGCATCCGCTGTCAGTGGCGTGTGCTCCTGTGTGTGGACGTCAAACGACCTCGCAGAAATGGCACACCCATGCGAAACCGCCGCTCCATCCGCCGACGCCCCCTCCTTGCCATGACCTTCGGCCAGGGCGCGGTGCGGTCCAGCGGCCGTCCCGACAGCCTGCCAGCAGCGTGCACGACCGGATCGCCCGCCGGAGTCGCACAACAATCACCTCGACCGCGCACTTCGGCTTGTCGTGGGAGCGGCGCCGGCACGTCGTACGACGGCGCCGCGATGCGACGTGCCCGGCGCTGACCTGCATCGGCGACCCTCATGCCCATGATGTCCGGACGACCCTCGCGGGGTCTCTGCCCTTTTTCCGTGGATACTTCAGGATGGTTGAAAGGCCATGGTCGCATAAAGATGGCATGGTCCACGGGCCCGGCGGGTCATAAAGTATTGACCGGATATATTCACTCACTATGTCCTGCTGTCAGTCACAATAAGGGGAAGGCATCATGGCGGAATCGCAGGCCCTGGGTTCACGGATCCGCCGGCTGCGCCGCGAGGCAGGTCTGTCGCAGACGGACCTGGCCGGCACGACACTCTCCCCGAGCTACATCTCGCTGCTGGAGGCGGGCAAGCGGACCCCCTCCCCGGAAGTCCTGGAACAGATCGCCGCCCGGCTCGGCTGCGCCCCGGGACACCTGCTGGAACTGCTCACGAGTGAACTGCACGACACCCTCCAGACCGATCTGCGCTACGCGGAGATCAGCCTGCGCAACGGCGACCCGAAGACGGCCCTGAACACCTACGCGGCGGTCCGCGACGAGGCCGCCGCGGCCGGGAAGGACGCGGCCCGGCTGTCCGCCGAGTACGGCGTGGCCCAGGCCCTGGAGCACGACGGCCGGCCGGCCGCGGCCACCAGTGCCTCGACGGCCTCCATGTTGGGCCCCTCGGTCTCGATGACGGTCGCCTCGGGCCAGATCCCGACGAGGAGCGCACGCACCTGTGAGAGGTCCACGGCCTTCGCGAAGTGGGCGAACGTGGCTGCCCAGTCACCGAGTTCGTTCTCGTAGTAGTCCTCCACCGAGATCCGCCAGGCGACGGCGTCGGCCGCGGGCAGGGCCCCGGGTAGTTCCTCGTCAAGGAGAGGGAAGTGGAAGGTGGGCAGCCCACCCCAGTGTGTGTGGCGGTCGGTCGGGTACGTCGGGTCGGACATACAGCTCGCTCCGTGAACTGGTGGGTGGGGATCACTCCCGGTTCTACCAAGCCTCACTGACATCGACGGACACACGGGCGAGCGGTCGGCGGGCGTCGGGACCGGCACCGGGACTCGGAGGGCCGGCGACCCCCGCGCCGCGGTGGCGCGGTCCGGGGGCGCGACCGGGCCGCCGTTCCAGCGCCGCCGAGCGCCGGACATACCCCGCTCCCCGCTCCGGCGCCTCGCAGAATGCTCGGTTCCGGTGAGCGTTGGCGGGCCGGGGCCGGCGGTCTCCGGCGCCCTGCCGGTGCCGCGCCCTACGATCCGGCGCATGACCGATCCCGTGCAGACTCCCGTCTCCGCACGCCCTTGTGCACTGCCGAGCGCCGAGGGAAGCCCTTCTGCTCCGACCGGCTGCCGTACACGTCGTGCCGCCGGAAGGCAGTCACCGTGTTCCGCGAGTTAGTTCTTCAGCAGGCGGCCGCCCGACGCGACAGCGTCGACGCGGTGATCGCCCTGCTGACGGACCCCCGGTGCCCGACGCACGAGCGGGCGTTCGCGGCCGACCTGGTGGACGTGCTCTCGGGTGTGCCGGCACAGGATCTGATCACCGTGGCCCGGTCCCTGGATCCCTGGTACGCCACGCCCACCGTGGCGGCGCTGGCAGAGGCGGCCGGAGCCCCCGTGGGTCTCTCCGACGACGGCGTGCTGGGCTGGTGCGCCACGCACCAGCGGGAGGCCGAATCCGCCGAGGACGCCGCCCGCTTGATGACGTCCTGCGTGCTCGGCGGCGAAGCTCTCTCGCGGCTGCCCCACGTCCCGGGACTGGGCCGCTTCATCGACGAGCGGGGGAGGGGGCCCCGCATCCCCGACATCCTGGCCGTCCTGATCCGGGAAGGCCGGCTCGATCGCGACCGCGTGATCGGCGCGGTGGTGCCGAGTCTCCTGCTGACCGACGCGATCGGTGAGCAGCGCGGGCGTGCCGCGCTGCTCACCGCCCTGCGGCTGGACACCGAGGAACTGGCCCGGTGGACCGACACCTGGATCGCCGCGGTGGGCTCGGGCACCGGTCCCCTCGCCAGGCCCGCGCTCGGCTGGTTGCGGGAGCTGGCCGACCGCGGTCGGCTGGACGACGTGCGACTCGTGGCCGGCCTTCGGGGTTCGCTGGCGCGACCGGAAAAGCCGCTGGTGAGTGCCGCACTGACGTTCCTGGCACGGGAAGCACGTCGCAGCCAGTACCGTGCGCGCCTGCTGGCGCCGCTCCTGGCGGACGCGTTCGCCCACTCGGCACCCGACATCCAGGAGAGGGCGGTCAGGCTCGCCGGCCGGATGCGGACGGCGCTGGACGAGACCACGACGGCGGAGCTGGCGGCCGCCGTCGAGTACCTGCCGCCCGGCCTGCGCGGCCAGACGGTCGCCTTCCTCGGCGTCGCGAACACGCCACCGCGACCAGGCCTCGGTGTGCCACACGTGGATCAGCTGCCCGAGCCCGTCGTCGACGCCCCGCTCGCGCCGCCCCTGAGCGATCCGCAAGAGGCCGCCGCCGAGCTGGGGGCCGTACTGGGCGCGCGCGTGCCGGGGCCCGCCGCCGTCGAACGCGTACTGGACGGTCTGGTGCGCCTCGCCCACGGCAACGCACAGGGCCTCACCGCAGCGCTGCGCCCGGTGCTGCGCTCGTACCGTTACCGCACGAAGGGTCAGAACGGACACCTCGAAGTCTCCCTGGTGGCCGCGGCGGTGGTCGGCCGGGTCACCACCGAAGTGCTGGACGACGCCGTGGTGCCTCCGTGGCACAGAGAGTGCGGCCATCTCGTCTTCGACGCCGTCCTCACCGCCCGGCTGGTGGAGGCGGCCCGGCGGATCGCGTCCGGTGACCGCCCGCCGTTCCTCCTCGCCACGCCGACCCACTCCTCGGGGTTGATCGATCCGAGGGTCCTGCTCGCACGCCTTCGCGACTACGCCCGACTGGGCGTACGCGCCGGTGAGGCGGACTTCGAGCAGGCCTTGTTCCGGCTACGGGCCGACCCCGGCGTCCCGGCGGCGGCGGCCGAGGATCTCGGCACACCGGAGGGTCACCGCCTCGCGCGGTGGATGGCGGACGGATGCTTCCCCGTACCGACGTGCCGGCGAGCCACCCTGCTGCCGTTCGCATATCCCGACGATCCGGAAGCCGCCGCCGCATACCCGCGGGGGTGGAGCCTGGCCGCCATGCGAAGAGCCTATGACGACTACCTCGAGGCCGGGCGGATGAAGGGGGTCTACGGACCGTCCCCGCCGTGGTCCTCGCACGAGGGTTTCGACTGGGAGCCGGGACGCCTCCGGTTCGGCGTGGAGGACGTCACCGACGGGCTGGCGGAATTCTCCGCCCCTTTCCGTGCCGTCGGCGCCGCGTACCCGACCGGGCAGGCCCGCTGTTCCGAGCACGATCCGTCCTGGCCCCGTTCCTTCCCGCAGTGGCTCTACACGGTCCCCGGGCAGCCGGAACTGGTGATCGTCCGCACGCTGACGGCGTTCGCGGCCGGCGCGGAGCACGACCACCCTTGTGCCGCCGCGTATCTGCCCCTCCTGGCCGAGGGCGGGGCGCTGGCGGGGCCGGCCGGCTACCTCGCCCTCGCCTACGGAATGGGAGCCTCGAAGGTGCAGGAGAGGACCGCTGCAGCCGACGCCCTGCTGATCCTCGCCGGCCGAGCGGAAGCGGACGGCGACCGCCTGGGCGGCACCATCGCGGATCTGATCGACATCGACGCCCTCGAACTCAGGCGGGTCGCGGACGCCCTGCGGTCCGCCGCCATGTCCGCTCCGGCGACCGTGTACGCGGTACTGGCCGCAGCCCTCTCCCGCACGCTGCCCCGGGACGGTGGCACGGCACGAACGGGACTGGCCGATCTCCTCGTCCTCGCGGCCGAGTGCGCGGAGGCGGCACCCGGCCGCCCGCCGATCCGCGGTGTCGCCACCCTCTCGGAACGGCGGGGCGCCTCCCAACTCGTCAGAGCCGCGAGAAGGCTGACCTTGAGCACCGGGGGGCAACGGCCTTGAACCGCCGGCACGGTCGCGCCGGCCGGTCGGCGCGACCGGACTCCCCGGGCATCCAGGGCCGGAGGCTGTGCGCTGCGCCGATCACCGGGGCCGCCTTGGCCGCCGCGGACGAAGAACGTCGGCCGACCTCGGACCGGGAAGACGGTTTGCGCCGTCCCTTCCCCGGCCTACGGCTGCGATATCCCTCGAAGTGCTCGACCGGGCCGAGCAGTTTCCTCGGCCCGGACGGACCCCGGAGGCGGATGCGGGCCGGGCCTCTCGGCGGGCCCACCAGGCGGTCCGGCGCCGAGGGAGGCCCGGCGGTGCCGGCACCGGCCGCCTCAGAGTGGTCGCGTAGTGGAACGGACCGCGAGCTGGGGCGATATGAGCGTGCCACGCGTCGGCTCTGAGGGATCGCGCTGACGCGCGGCGAGCCGGGCCATGCTCGCGAGAGCAAGGTCCTCCACGGGTTGCCGCACGGTCGTGAGTGGCGGGTTGGCCATTTCGGCGAGGGGGATGTCGTCGTAGCCGGTGACCGACACGTCCTCGGGTATGCGCCGGCCGAGTTCGTGAATCGCCTGGATCGCCCCGAGCGCGATGACGTCCGCCCCGCAGACGATTGCACCCAGCCGCGCTCCCGACGTCAGGATTCCCGTCGTGGCCTCACGGCCCCAGGCCGTGGTGAAGTCACCCAGGTGTTCGTTGCCTTCAGGCACCGCGCCCTGGGCGGCCTTCCGAAAGGCCGACGCGCGTACGAAGTCCTTCCTGTCGGCCGTGCTCTGACCGGCACGGTCGGTGTGTCTCCCGTGTGCGGGGTGGCGTCGGCGTCTCGCTTCCTCTCCGAAGCGCTGGTCGGTCTCACGTGGGTCATGGCGCGGAGCCTCACGGTTTCCCCGGCGTCTGGGTCGGCTGGGATGAGAGCCATGGGGTGTGTTGCAACATGTTCCGGAGTTGCCGGCGATTACCTATTCCGTGTTTGGTGAAGATGTTGCCGAGGTGGTACTCGACGGTCTTCGCGCTGATGAAGAGTTCCGAGGCGATCTCGCGGTTCGTCCACCCCTGCGAGATCAGCCTGGAGATTTCCCGCTCTCGCTCGGACAGAGCCAGCCAGATGTCCGCAGTCTCCTGTGCCCCGCTCACAACGTCGATACTGTCGAGAAGAGATGAGCGGGAATTCTGGCAATGAGCCGCCCATTCGGTTGCCGACTTTCTGGCCGTAACCGCATGACCCGAGTGTCCCGATCGTTGCCAGGTGGCCGCTGCCGCGGCGGCGGCCTCCGCGGCCAGGAGCGGACACCCCATGGACGCCAGATCGCCCCCGACGGCGTGGAGTTCGGCGGGGTTCTCCGCAGCCAGGGCGTCTGCGAATCGGGCTCGTGCAACCGCCAGGTCCCCGTCGCACGCCTGAGCGAGTTCAGCGAGCCGACCCCGGACGCGCTTCGCCCCGCCGAGTCTGGCCACCTCGGTGAGGAGCAAGGCCTCGCTGGTGACGTACCCCGCGGCTCGGGCATCCTCCGCCGCCTCGGTGAGTACGGTCCGTGCCAGCTGGTGACGGCCCGACGCCGCATGCAGCCAGGCCTCGCCGATGCGTTTCTCACCCTCGGCGAGTACGCAGGGGGCGAGTGGCGGGAGCTGCCGGCACTCGACCAAGGCGGCCTTGGCGGCGGCGAGATCTCCTGTGAGTGACGCGCACGCCGTCAAGCCCCCCAGCGCGACGGGGAGGGCCCTGGTGTGGCCCACGGATCGGGCCAGAGCGGCCGCCTCGGCCCACCAGCTCCGAGCTGATGCCGGATGGCCCGCGATCCAGTGGCTGCGGCCGAGGAAAATCGACAGCCAGATTCTCACCAGAGAGTCCGCGGTAGTCAGATTGCTGTATGTCTGTTCCCCGATGGAAATCGCCTCGGTGACGCGGCCTGCTTCCGCCAGTGCCAGCACAAGCGGATTCCGCTGTACCAGCGGGTGAGAAACCAGGGCTTCTTCGTCGACTTCCAGGTGTGATTCATATGCTTGCTCTGCCATGGCAACGGCTTCGTTCGCCCGACCCGTGAAGGTGAGGCCGACGGGTTTCATGATGGCCCCCCGAACCCAGGCGTTCACGTTGATGGCACTGCTCGCGCGCATGGGCAGATCCTTCAGCAACTCCAGTCCGCGAGCAAGCTCACCAACGGCAATCCGCAGGTACCCCTCGTTGACTCGGAGAGCGCGCTGACCCTCTTCACTGCGCACCCGCTGCAGAGCGCCGTCATTGACCTCGAAGGCCGCCCCGGCCGAATCATTGCTCCATATGAGGTTACCGGTTCGAATCAGTGTCGTGTTGAATACATCACTCTCGTCGGTGGCGAGCCTGTCCGCGCGGGCGAGTACGGATTCGGCCTCAGCGACCTGGCCCATCTGGAAATAGGTGTCGCCGAGGGCGAGCCGGGTGGCGATCGTGTGGTGCTGGTCGGGCAGGGCACTCAGGAGCTCGATCACCTGCGGATAATCGTGGGAGTGGCGGGCGAGCGAAGCCGCTTGTGTCAGCAGACCGGGATCAGCGGTTCCGGTGGAAGTGATTCGCCAGCCCGCGATACGCAGCGGATCGTTTCGCCGACGGGCTCCGCAGGACTCCACACGTTCGGCCTGTGCCGAGATGACGAGGCGCCGTCGCAGTGTGGAGATATTGGCGCGCAACGCCTCTCCATACAGTGGATGGCTCAGGTGCAGGAAAGTTCGCCGCCCGTCCATCACTGTTTCAATCAGGCCCTCCTCTTCCAGCGAAGCCAGCGTTTCCGTAGAAGCCATGGCCTGAGCGTCTGCCAGCGCGACGGGCTCGCAGAGAGCCAGAAGTTCCAGCACTGGACGAACTGCCGGCGAGCTGAGGGCCAGACGGTCCGCGATGAGTTCCGTCAACTTGGGTGTTCCTGTGAATTGATCGGACTTCAATTCCCAGATCTCCCCGTCGTGAGCGAGTCCGCCGCTATGCGCTGCGCCAATCACGATCTCACGCAGATAAAGGAGATTACCGCCGGACGTGACGTGCAGCCTGTGCAGCGATCGTCGGCCCATGGGACTTCCGAGAGCCGCCCTCAGGACGGCCGCCGTGCCGGCCTGGTCGATCGGCCCCAGGTCGATTCGATGAATCGAGTTCATGTAGAGCAGGTCGCGAGCCGCATCACTCATTGGTTCACCGCTACGCACCGTACCGATCAGGCGGACGACATCAGCCCCGGTCAGTTGCCGCAACAGGATGAGTGATGTGGAGTCCAGCAAATGCAGGTCGTCGATCAGCAGCGCCCACCGGTTCGTGCCGTCGGGCCCGGACAGAACGCGCGCAACCGCCGCGTATCCTTTGACGGGATCGGTCAGATCCACGTTTTCCGGAAGTATGTGAGCGATTGCTCCCAGTGGCACGGCGGCGGATGCGGTTGATGCCATCGCCCGCCGTGTTGTCCAGCCCTCTTTCGCCACCTTGGCAAGGCATTCCTCGGCGAGCCGGGATTTGCCCACACCGGCCGGCCCGACAATCGTCACGCCCCTGCACGACGAACTTCCCCAGGCCGACGTGAATTCCTCGACCGAGGAATCACGGTAGGCGAACGGCCAGGGGGAGGTGACGTTGTCCTGCGGAGCCATCTCTACCTCCCGCGGCATCAGGGGCTGACTGACCTCCCGAGACAAGTCTGACGCGGCCGGGATCGGCGTGCCCTTCTCATCCGCGGCACCGGGTGCGGTGGTCCGGAGCGCCGGCACCGTCCGCCTGCGTCCCCGCCGGCTCCGCGACGCGTGAAGGCCGGTGGGGCAGCGACTGAAGCGACTCAGCCCCGGCCACGCCGGCTCGGTTCGGGGGTGCCACGCCGCCGAGAGCCAGAAGCCTTCGCCTCGGTGCCGTCGCACGGAGACGTCGGCCTCCCAGGCGCCCGCGCCCGTCGTCGGCAGGTTCGTCACCTTGGCCGGCTGGTGCCCGGCGACGCCGTCCCAGGAGTACAGGGCCTGCGGATCGCCGTTGTCATCGGCGGCCCAGGAACCGGCGACGATCAGGTACCGCCCCTGGGCGCTGCGGTGCGGATCGCGGATGGAGAGCCCGCCGAGGTCCAGCTCGATCGGGGTGCCGAAGGTCGCCTTGGTGCCGCGTGCGACACGACGCCCAACAGCTCGGATGTGCCCGAAAGGGCCGTCCTGGTCCCGGTGTTGCCGTGTCCTACGAGCGGGGCGGGCGCAGTCCCGCCAGCAGGATCTCCAGGGCCAGGCCGGTGGCCTCGTCCACCGGTGTGTCGTCGAGCAGGCCGCCCACGGCGAGGGTGGCGAGGCCGTGCATGGCGGAGAACGCGACCTGGGCCAGCCGGACGGGATCGCCGGGTCGTACCACGGCCGCTCGCTGTGCCTCGCCGATCAGGGTGGCGGCGATCTCCAGGCTCGTATGGGCCAGTCGACGGAGTTCCTCCCCGGCGTGCTCCTCGTGTTTCGCGGTGAACATCAGCCCCAGCAGCGCGGCCCGCTCCGTCGCGAAGTCCACGTAAGCCCGCCCCAGGGCGGTGAGACGTGCCTCCACCGGCCCCGGCGAGTCCGCCGCTTCCCGCATGCGCCGGTTGAGATCGTCGAAGCCGCTGACCACGAGCGCGTCGAGCACGGCCTGGCGGTCGCGGAAGTGGCGCGTCGGAGCGGCGTGGCTCACTCCGAGGTCGCGGGCGAGACCGCGCAGCGACAGCCCGGTGACCCCGGTTTCGACCAGCACGGCCTCTGCTCGCTCCAGCAGGGCGGCCCTCAGATTGCCGTGGTGGTACGAGCCCTCGGGCACGCGTTCCCTCCCCGATGTTGTCGGTTGACTACAATGATGGCAGGTGCCTACATTGATGATGTCGTCGCACCCCGGACCCGCACAAGTGGAGCGCTGCCATGTCCGCATTTTCCTACCAGGGGACCTGTGCCCTGATCACCGGTGCCAGCTCCGGCCTGGGCGCGGAGTTCGCCCGCCAGTGGGCCGAGCGCGGCGCGGACGTCGTGGTCGTCGCCCGGCGCCTGGACCGGCTGGAGGCACTCGCCGCCGAACTGGGGAGGGACCACGGCGTCACCGTCACACCGATCTCGGCGGATCTCGCTCGCCAGGGCGCCGGCGTCGCACTGCGGGAGGAACTCGCATCCCGGGGCATCCGGATACAGACTCTGATCAACAATGCCGGATTCGGCAGCCACGGTCCGTTCCTGGAGCAGGACCCGGACGAGATCGCGCGCATGATCCAGCTCAACATCGGCGCGGTCGCCGACGTCACACGGACCTTCCTTCCCGACCTCGCCGCCGACGGCCGTGGCGCCCTCGTCACCGTCGCGAGCACGGCCGCCTATCAGCCCACCCCGGCCATGGCCGTCTACGGCGCGACCAAGGCCTTCGTCCTCAGCCTGACCGAGGCCCTCGCCTACGAGACCCGCGGCTCGGGCCTGCGCGTACTCGCCGTCTCGCCGGGCCCGGTGGAGACCGAGTTCTTCGACGTCGTCGGCACCCGCGACGCCGTGGTCGGACAGGTCGCCGCTCCCGCCGACGTCGTCGCGGCGACGCGCGGGGCCCTGGAGCGGCGGCGCACCCCGCCGAGCGTCATCGCCGGCCTCGGCAACCGGCTGTCGGCGCGCGCGGCCCAACTCGCGCCGCGTCGCCTCGCGCTGCACGCGGCCGGCCGAGCCCTCAAGGCCTGAGGGGCGCCGCCCGAGCCGTGTGCCGACCGAACCGCGCATCGCACGTGAGCATTCCCGGGCGGCGTTGTCCGGCGGTGTGCGTCGGCCCCGAGGCGGATGCGCGAAGAGGGCGGCCGTTGAGGGGCATGCTTCCGGAAAACGAATGGATGCATGCATGATTTGAGAGTGTCACCCACACTATGGCTCGGTGAGTCTCATGCTGCTACCTTCGCCGCCGTCAAACCCCGCTGACGCCGTCCTGGCCAATGTCTGCGTGTCAGCGGTACGAGTCATGGCGGACCCATGGGAGACGCGGCATGAGAACAAGACGAAACCCGGTCCTGATGGCACTGACAGCGGTAGCGGTCTCCTTGGTGACCGCCCTGCCCGCCTCGGTACCCAGCGCCGCAGCGGCTGTCGCCCAGCAGGACACAGTGACGGACACCCAGCCGGACCTCTCTCTGTACACCGAGCGGTTCCGGGACGACTTCGACTCCAGCACCATCGACACCGATGCCTGGCAGTACCGCACGGACGACCGGGTGTACAGCTGCCAGCAGCCCGGCAACGTCACGACCAGCGGCGGCAACCTCGTGATCGCCCTCAACAAGGAAACCGTCACCTGCCCCGCCGACGGAGTGTCGAGGAACTGGACCGGTGGCGGGCTGATCTCGAAGCAGAAGTTCGGGTACGGCTACTACGAGGCCCGCGTGCAGATGCCCAGCGCGCCCGGCTGGCACAGCGCCTTCTGGACCATGTGCGGCGACACCGGCAGCGTCGGCAACTCGTGCCGGAAGACGGAGATCGACGGCTTCGAGAACGAGTCCTCGAACACGGCGCAGCTGCGCCACAACACCTTCGACTGGACCAGGAGCGGCCAGGAGAACACCAGTGGGATGTACGGCCCCACCGCTCTGGACCCGACCCGGTTCCCGAGCTTCAAGACCTCCGACTGGCACACCTACGGTTTCCTCTACGACGAAACGGGCGTGACCTTCTACATCGACGGCAAGCCGGCGCCCCAGAGCCACGACGTGGACGCGAACGGAAAGATCGCCTACCCCGCGACGAGCCGCCCGGGCGCACTGATGAACCTCTGGCTGACCGGCATCATGTACCAGTCACCGGGCGCCCAGACCGCGCCCGGCCAACTCCTCGTCGACTACGTCAGCTTCTCGGAGAAGGACCGCTACGTCGACAACGACGGATCGTCGTCCGGCACGTACAGCGAGTCCGGACCCGGCTGGGCCACGAGCGGACTGACCGGGTTCGCTCAGTCCACCACGCGCTACTCGTGCACGGCCGGTGCCTCCGCCCACTGGAGCACGCAGGGACTGACGCCCGGGCAGTACACCGCCTGGATCTACACGGTCAACAACGCGAGCAGTGACCTGGCCGCGAAGCTGACGTACAGCAACGCCGGCGGCGTCCAGTCGCAGTCCACTCTCGACCAGCAGACGGAGGCGACCGGCTGGCACCAGATCGGCGGCACCTACACGCTCGGCACGGGCACGCAGAACGTCGAGATCGACTCCAGCGGAACGGGCTGCGTCCGCGCCGACGCGGTGAAGTTCGTCCGCACCGGCTGAGCTTCGGGTCGCGCAGGGAATCAAGCCGGCCCGCTCGGACCGGTACATGTGCGGTGGGGCGCAGACCCGGCACGCCCCACCGCACATGGCCTCGCGGGCGACCGTTTGCCGATGCCGGTCGCCCTGGTCGGGTCACCGGTGCGAGGTGTACTCCACGACCTGCTGGAAGGTCGGCCGGTTCTGCCAGCTGATCCTGCCGTGCTTGATGCCGCCCAGGGTGCGCTGGACGATCGAGTCGGCGCACCACTGGTCGCCGGCCGAGCACTGGTCGTCGCCCGGGTAGACCTGGGCGGCGGTCATCTTGGCCGCCTGCTTCAGGGTGCTGACCAGGGCGTCCCGGCAGGCGCTCAGGCTGCCGCCGCCGCAGTACTCGTGGGCGAGGCCGCCCTTGACCTGTTCGCCGAGCACCGCCCGGATGTCCTTGTCGACATAGCTCCACCAGCCGAACTGGAAGGAGCTGCCGGCGTGGGAGCCGGTCGGGCCGTGTCCGGCGGAGGGGGGCTCGTCGATCGGCAGGTTGCCGGTGAAGGAGTTGTACAGGTCGGTGCCGAGGCCGGGTTCGAACTCGGCCTTGACCAGCAGGGGCCACCACGCGTCCAGGATGCGGATCGCGTCGGCGTCGGCGTAGGTCTTCGACCCGGCCGAGGTCTCCGTGCGCCTGGCGCCCGCGGTCAGCCAGGTCTGGAGCTTGTTCACCGCGTCGGCCGTGGTGGGGTCGGTCACCGGCGCCGAGCCGATCACCTTGAGGAGTTCGGGCAGTACGTCCTCGGCGCGCAGGTCGGCCAGGGCCGCGTCCGCCATCGCCTGGACCAGCTTGGTGCGGGTCACCCCGCCGGCCGCGACGAGTTTCTTCACCCGGTCGTCGAGCAGGTTGCCCCGGTGCACGGAGCCGTCGCCCCAGCCCGCGGCCGAGTAGTCCTGGGCCTGCTTGTTGTTCCAGGAGACGTAGTAGTCCTGGTCGACGGAGTTGGGGTGGGCGGAGGGCGGGGTGTAGTCGGCCGTGTTGGTGGCCGGGTCCCAGTTGCGCCACTCGTAGGCGGGCTGCGCCCACACCGGGAACTCGGCGTCGACGCCGGAGGCGCGGACCGGGTTGTCACCGCTGTTGTAGTAGGCGGTGTGCCGGGAGTCGGCGTAGAACCAGTTGAAGGTGTAGTTGATGTGCTGGGCCGCGGCCTGGAAGTCCCCCGGTCCCTTGACGAAGCCGGGGTCGTTGAGCATCTGGAAGCCGATGATCGAGTCGGCCTCGTGCAGGTACGAGGAACGCAGCGAGGTGTAGGCGACCTTCTTCCCGCCGACGGTCGCCCGGTACTCCACCGGCCCGTACTTCGTGCGCCACACCCGCATCGTGTACGACCCGGCGGCCGTGCCGTCGGCCAGCGTCGGCTTCCAGGCGTTCTTCTGCTCGACCTCGTCCATCGCGGTGCAGGTGCCGTGGTACAGGTAGTGGTAGTCGTCCTGGCACAGCTCGACGGCGTAGGTGTCGATGATGTCCTGACCCGACGTCGTCGCACTCCAGGAGTAGTCCTGGCCCCGCCCGAGTTCCACGTACATGCTCAGACCCGCGAACGAGGCGCCCCGGGCGCTGATGCCGGGGCCCTGGATCTCCTGGAGCATGAGCAGCTGCGGGGCGAAATAGCCGGTCTGCGGCCCGAACACGGCGATCGGGTGGCCGCTCGCCGTGTACTTGCCGCTCACCACCAGGGCGTTGGACATCCCGCGGCGGGCGGAGCTGAGCGTGGTCTTCGCGGCCGTGGCAGAACTGGTCCTGGCGGCTGTGGTGGCCGCGCTGCCGGTGCGGTCGTAGACGAGCGGTTCCTGGGTCACCGAGCCGGGGTCGGGCAGGGCCTCGCCCTGGGGGTCGGCGGGCTTGGCCCCGTAGGGGAAGCTCTGGCCGTCGTGGACGGTGAGGACGGCCTCGGGGTCGTTGCGCTCACGGAAGGACTCCCAGACCCTGGTGCCCTCCTCGACGCCGTACTTGGACTGGGCGGCCATCAGCGAAAGAGCGTTGTTGACCTCGCCACCGCCGCCGGAACCGAACAGCGAGCCGATGACGGAGGCCAGCGCCACCAGGTCGGTGATCTTGAAGTGGTCGATGGTGCCCGCGTTGGTTATCGCGTCCTTGTGGCCGGTCAGGTCGTACTCGCCGGGGAAGTAACGGCCGCTGTCGGAGGCGTCGATGTAGGCGTTGATGCCCGCGAGGTAGGCGTCGGCGTCGGCGAGAACTTGCTGGCCGCGGGCGCCGTTGTCCGCCACCGCGCGGTCGATCTGCGCCTGGAGGTCGGCCTCGGTGTAGGGGGCGTTGCGGTAGAACTCCTGCTC
>NZ_JBVJTD010000020.1:0-162175 GCF_055605965.1 Streptomyces sp. NPDC037126 | reverse complement strand
GTTGATTTTTGGCACGCTGTTGAGTTCTCAAGGAACGGTCGCTTCCTTTGTACTCACCCTCTCGGGCTTTCCTCCGGGCTTCCCTTCGGTGTTTCAAACTCTATCAGTGTTTTTCCGTCCTCCTGACCACCCCCCTGCGGGCATGCAGAAGGAGATCCGGAGATAGGATCTGACGAGTTTGGGTTCTGCTGGACGATGACGCTCTCGCGCCGCTCAGCCCCAGGCAGGAGTACGACTGTACACGCGGCTCTGAAGCGGGTGCAAATCCGGGGGGTTGGTGGTCTAGACCACTTACTGGTAGCTTCTATACGGAACCGCCACTTCACATGACATACCCTGCTGCTCAGAGCGCCGTCCGGACACCCGGTGACGGCCCGTGAGCAGCTCCACTGCTTTGGGAGGCTTCCCATGACCACCGTGACGTCCCCTCTCGCCGGATGTGCCATCGGACTGGCCGAAGTGCCGGATCCGGTCTTCTCCGGGGCCATGGTCGGCCCAGGCACCGCGATCGACCCCGTGCGCGAGCCGTCCGAGGCCGTAGCGCCCGTGGACGGTGTCATCGTTTCGCTGCACCCGCACGCCTTCGTCGTGGTGGACGAGAGCGGACACGGCGTGCTCACCCACCTCGGCATCGACACGGTCCAGCTCAACGGCGAGGGCTTCGAGCTGCTCGTGAGCAAGGGCGACACCGTGACCCGCGGCCAGAGCATCGTGCGCTGGAACCCCTCCGCCGTCGAGGCCGCCGGCAAGTCCCCGGTGTGCCCCGTCGTGGCGCTCGAAGCCACGGCCGAGTCCCTGTCCGACCTCCGTGACAGCGGTGACGTGAAGGCCGGCGACAGCCTCTTCTCCTGGAGCTGACGGAACCGCCGTCCCTGGACGGCGTACAGGACAACCACTGCGGCGGCGGGACCCGCCGCACTATCGGAGACGGGTGAGATGGACACAACGCTGCGAGGCGTCGGCGTGAGCCATGGCGTGGCGATCGGCGAGGTTCGGCACATGGGTACGGCGGTCCTGGAGCCGCCGGCCAAGCAGATTCCCCCGCAGGACGCGGAGCGGGAGCAGGGGCGCGCCCGGCAGGCCGTGGACGCCGTGGCCGCCGACCTGATGGCGCGCGGCAACCTGGCGGGGGGCGAGGCCCAAGCGGTGCTCGAGGCACAGGCCATGATGGCCCAGGACCCCGAGCTGATGGCGGACGTGGAGCGGCGGATCGCCGTGGGCAGCACGGCCGAGCGTGCGGTGTACGACGCGTTCGCGGCGTACCGGGAGCTGCTGGCCGGTGCCGGTGAGTATCTGGCGGGCCGGGTGGCCGACCTCGACGACGTGCGCAACCGTATCGTCGCCCGGCTCCTGGGCGTTCCGATGCCGGGTGTCCCGGACAGCGACCGGCCCTATGTACTGGTGGCGCGGGATCTCGCTCCTGCCGACACCGCTCTGCTGGACCCCTCTCTGGTGCTCGGTTTCGTCACCGAGGAGGGCGGCCCGACCAGCCACAGCGCGATCCTGGCCCGTGCGCTGGGTGTGCCGGCCGTCGTCGCGCTTCCGGGTGCGGGCGAGCTGGCCGAGGGGACGGTGATCGCCGTGGACGGCAGCACCGGCGACATCTTCGTGAACCCGAGCGAGGAGAAGAAGGCGGCGCTGGAGGCGTCGGCCGCCGAGCGCAAGGCCGCGCTGGCCGCCTCGACCGGGCCGGGTGCGACCGCGGACGGCCACAAGGTGCCGCTGCTGGCCAACGTAGGCGGTCCGGCTGACGTGCCGGCGGCCGTGGAGGCCGGGGCCGAGGGTGTCGGTCTGTTCCGTACCGAGTTCCTGTTCCTGGACGACAGCAAGAACGCTCCTTCCGAGGAGAAGCAGGTGGAGGCCTACCGGCAGGTGCTGGAGGCGTTCCCCGAGAGCCGTGTGGTCGTGCGTGTGCTGGACGCGGGTGCGGACAAGCCGCTGGAGTTCCTGACTCCCGCGGACGAGCCGAACCCGGCCCTGGGCGTGCGCGGCCTGCGGACGCTGCTCGACCACCCCGAGGTCCTGCGTACGCAGCTGACCGCGCTGGCGAAGGCCGCCGAGGGGCTGCCGGTCTACCTCGAGGTGATGGCCCCGATGGTGGCGGACCGGGCCGACGCGAAGGCGTTCGCGCAGGCGTGCCGTGAGGCGGGGCTGCGGGCGAAGTTCGGGGCCATGGTCGAGATCCCGTCGGCCGCGCTGCGGGCGCGTTCCATCCTTCAGGAGGTCGAGTTCCTGTCGCTGGGGACCAACGACCTCGCGCAGTACACGTTCGCGGCGGACCGGCAGGTGGGTGCGGTGTCGCGGCTCCAGGACCCGTGGCAGCCGGCGCTGCTCGACCTGGTCCAGCTGTCCGCCGAGGCGGCCAAGGCCGAGGGCAAGAGCTGCGGTGTGTGCGGTGAGGCCGCGTCGGATCCGCTGCTGGCATGTGTGCTGGCCGGTCTGGGTGTCACCTCCCTGTCGATGGGTGCCGCGTCGATTCCCTATGTCCGGGCGACGCTGGCGAAGTACACGCTGGCGCAGTGCGAGCGGGCCGCGGCGGCGGCCCGGGCGACGGACAGTGCCGAGGAGGCGCGTGGCGCGGCTCAGGCGGTGCTGTCCGGCGAGTAGCCGGGCCGGCGCCCGTGGTGTGCCGGGTGGTCAGGGGCGTCCCGCCTTCGGGTGGGGCGCCCCTGGCGCGTTTCGTGTGCCTTCGGTGTGCGGTCAGTGGTGGTGTCCCCGTGCCAAGTCCTCCTCTCCGAGGTCGGGAGGTTCGCAGTAGTCGACGCCGGGTTCCGGGGAGATGAGGTCGCCGGTCTCCGCGTCGGTGCAGTAGGCGTCGAACACCTCGGAGGCGGTGAGCGGTTCGAGGCCGCCGCCGCGCAGCCGCCACCCGTGGACGCGGTCTGGGGTGCCGGGGGCGCTGGTGCGCAGGACGAGTCCGCCGGGGCTGCGGGTCGCGAGGCCGAGTGCGAGGACGCCGGTGAATTCCAGGGCCTCGGCCTCGTCGAGGCGGGTGTCGCCCTGTGTGTCCTGCTCGCCGTGCAGGACCGAGACGAGTGTCTCCGGTGTTCCGGAGACGGTGCAGACGAGGTGCCGGTCGCCGGGCGGGGCGGTGTCGAGGATGCGGACGAGCAGGTCGGAGGCGCGGGTGAAGGCGGCCCGGCCGATGTCCTCGCCGCAGGTCGGGCAGGGGCCCAGCCGGGTCAGGAGTGTGGTGGCGTACTCCCAGGTGGCCTGGCGTACGGCTTCGTCGACGAGGGCGGGCACGAGTGCGGCGAGCGGACGGCCGTCGTAGGGGATGGTGGGTCCGGTGGCCGCGAGTTCCGCGGTGAAGCGGGTCCGGCTGGCGGGGAGGTCGGGGTCGAGTCCGGTGCCGGCGCAGAATTCGGCGTAGTCGGTGGGGTCGAACAGGGCGAGTGTGGTGTGGCCGCCCTGGGCGGCTCGGTCCCTGAGGAGGTCCTCGACCTGCCGGAGGTAGGTCGTGTGGTCGTCGAAGGTGAAACTTCGGTAGCGCCGCATGGCGCGGAAGTCGTGTTCGTCGGTGAGCAGTCCGATGGTGCCGGCGATCTCGCGGCGCAGGACGCGTCGCAGGTTCCGGTGGTCGGTGTGCGCCATGATTCCCCCAATGCGCAGTCGATCAGTGCTCACTCACGGTAACCGGGGGCACTGACAACGGGGTTCGCTGGAGCCGGTCCCGGACCAGTCGGTGCTGGATTCCGCAGGTCATGGCGATGGTGGCACCGAAGACGGTCCAGCCGAGCGGTCCCGCGGCGATGGCGGCGGTGACGGCCAGTGGGCCGATGCTGCGCTGGGTGGCCTGGGCGAGCCCGTGGACGCCGAGGTAGGCGCCGAGGGCGGTGCCGGGGGCGAGGGCCACGGACAGTTCCCAGGAGACGGTCGCGTGCAGCATCTCGGCGAGGGTGAAGGCGGCGGCCGCGGCGGTGAGCCAGCAGACGGCCGACGAGGTGCCACCGCCGGCGGAGAGGGTCATGGCCGTCCCGCCGAGGGCGAACGCCGCGGAAAGCGGAACGAGGAGTCTGCGCGCGGCCGCGGTGGTGCTGCCGTAGCGAGCGAGGGGGACCTGGAGCGCCACGACCATGAGGCTGTTGAGCACGAGCAGCAGTGGTGCGAGGCCGTGCGGTACGCCGGGGGTGTGCGCGATCCAGAGGGGCAGGCCGACCTTGAAGACGGTGTCGTCGAGGGAGAGCACGGTCTCGGTCGCGACGTAGGCGAGGTAGGTGCGGTCGCGCCAGGGGCCGGTGGGCCGGGCCGCGGGTGTCTGCGAGCCGGAGGCGGCGGCGATACGGGTGTGCCCGGGAGGCTCCGCGCAGGCAAGGGTCAGGAGCGCGACGGTGACGAAGGAGAGGGCGTCTGCGGCGAGGAGCCAGCGGTAGACGGTGGTGGTGCCGAGGGTGAGGGCGGCCGCGGCGCCGAGTCCGCCGAGGGCCCAGCCGGCGTTGGACGAGGTCCGGTTGACCGCTTGGTAGCGGACGCGGTCGGGTCCCGCGACGCGGGTGGCGTAGAGCTTGGTGAGGACGCTGGCGGCACGGTCGCCCAGGCTGCCGACGGCGGAGCACGCGAGCAGCAGCGCGTAGCGGTCCGTGGTCAGCAGGGCGAGGGAGGCGACGGCGCGGAGGAGCTGGAGTGCGATGAGCACCCTGGTGAGAGGGAACCGGTCGGCGATGCGGCCGCCGAGGGGCGCGCCCGCGATGCCGACGGCGCCGGAGATCGCGGCGAGGGTGCCGACCTGGGCGAGGGAGAGGCCTGAGACGTAGGTGAAGTACAGGACGGAGACGGATGCCCACAGGCCGCTGCCGATGCGGTCGACGAAGGTGATGGCGAGCATTCTCCGGCCGTCGCGGCCCCCGGGTATGCGCGGCGGCCGGTCGGTGGCGCAGGGCTTCGCGTCCACGGGTCCCCCTTGTGTCGAGTTATGTATTGATACATAATGATCAACGTGGCAATACAATATGGGATCGCTGGTACGACGGCCAAGGCGATTGCCGCGTCCGTCGAACGCGGGGTGGCCGAAGGGACGTTGGCGCCCGGGTCCCCGCTGCCGCCGGTGCGGCGGCTCGCGGACGAGCTGGGCGTGAGTCCGGGCACGGTCGCGACGGCCTACAAGGAGCTGCGGCAGCGGGGCATCGTCGTCACGCGCGGGCGGGGCGGCACGGTGGTGGCGCCGGCTCCCACGGTGGCGTCACGGCGTCCGCCCAGGGTTCCCGAGGGGCTGCGGGACCTGGCGGGCGGCCATCCGGATGCCGCGCTGCTGCCCTCGGTGGTGCCGCCTTCGCGCCTCTCCCCCGGTGCCCGGTCGCACCGTTCCACACCCCGGCTGGCGGGGCTGGAGGACGCCGTACGCGACTGGCTCGGCCCGGACGGCGTACCGGTGGAGCACGTGACGTTCGCGCACGGCGCGCTGGATCTGATCGACCGGGTGCTGCAGGTGGAACTGCGGCCCGGGGACGGCGTGGCCATGGAGGATCCGGGCTACCACCATCTGCTGGATCTGGTGACGGCGTCGGGGCTGCGGACCGTGCCCGTCGCCGTCGACGACGAGGGTGTGCGTCCGGACGCGCTGCGCGAGGCGCTGCGGGCGGGTGTGCGCGCGGTGGTGTTCAGCCCGCGGGCGCAGAATCCGTACGGCGGCTGTTTCTCCGCGGCCCGGCGGGACGCGGTCGCCGAGGTGCTGCGGGAGGCTTCCGAGGTGCTGGTGGTGGAGAACGACCACGCCTCGGACGTGGCCGGCGCCCCGCTGCACAGTGTCGCCTCGGCGCGGCTGCCGCGCTGGGTGCATGTGCGCACCGTGAGCAAGTTCCTGGGCACCGACTTGCGCTGGGCGGCGGCCGCCTGCGACCCGGTCACGTTCGCGCGGCACGACGGACGGCTGCTGCTGACCTCGGGCTGGGTCAGTCATCTGCTGCAGGAGAGCGTCCACGGTCTGCTGCTGGACGCGGGCACGCGCGCGTTGGTGGCACGCGCGCGGGAGACGTACGCGCGGCGGCGCACGGCCCTGTCGGGGGAACTGGCCGGGCGGGGCATCGCCTCGCACGGGGCGAGCGGGATGAACCTGTGGGTGCCGGTCCGGGACGAGTCGGCGGTGGTGAACGGCCTGCGGTCGCACGGCTGGTGGGTGGCCGCCGGGGCGAGGTTCCGGCTGGCGAGCGGGCCCGGGGTGCGCATCACCACCGCCGACCTGGAGCCCGCCGAGGCGGAGCGCCTGGCCTCGGACTTCGCCGCCGTACTAGGCGAGTCCGAGGCCACCTACGGAGGGTGAGGCGCCGGGGTCAGGCGCGCTTGCGGGCCAGCTCCTCGTAGAAGGCGAGCAGGGCGAGGTCGTCGATGGAGCCGGGGTTGACCGCCTTCTCCATCGGCGTGCCCTGCAGGAGGCGCTTGACGGGGACCTCGATGCGCTTGCCCGTGAGGGTGTGCGGGACGCCGGGCACCTCGATGACCTCGTCGGGGATGTGGCGGGGTGAGAGCTGTTCGCGGATGGCCTGCTTGATCCGGTTCAGCAGGGCCTCGTCCAGGACGGCGCCGGGTGCGAGGTGTACGAAGAGGGGCATCCAGTAGCCGCCGTCGGGCTGTTCGATGCCGATGACCAGCGATTCCTTGATCTCGGGCAGGCGCTCGACGACCTCGTAGATGTCGGCGGAGCCCATGCGTACGCCCTGCCGGTTGAGGGTGGAGTCGGAACGGCCGTGGATGATCACGGTTCCGCGCGAGGTGAGCGTGATCCAGTCGCCGTGGCGCCAGACGCCGGGGTAGGTGTCGAAGTAGCTGTCGTGGTAGCGGCTGCCGTCGGGGTCGTTCCAGAAGTGGATCGGCATGGACGGCATGGGGTTGGTGACGACCAGCTCGCCCACCTCGTCGACGAGGGGCTTTCCGCTCGGGTCCCAGGACTGCAGGTCGGTGCCGAGCCCGGGGGCCTGGAGCTCGCCCGTGTACACCGGGAGGGTCGGCACGGCTCCCGCGAAGCAGGAGCAGACGTCGGTGCCACCGCTGACGGAGGCGATCCACAGGTCGTCGCGGACCTCGTCGTGCAGCCATCGGAAGCCGTCGGGCGGGAGGGGGGAGCCCGTGGTGGCGACGCAGCGCACCGTGGAGAGGTCGTGGTCGCGGGCCGGGTGGACGCCGGCCTTGTGGCAGGCCATGACGTAGGCGGCGGAGGTGCCGTAGAGAGTGGCTCCGGTGCGTTCGGCGATCCGCCACTGGGCGCCCGTGTCCGGGTAGCCGGGGCTGCCGTCGTACAGGACGACCGTCGTGCCGGTGAGCAGGCCGGAGACGAGGAAGTTCCACATCATCCAGCCGGTCGAGGTGTACCAGAAGAAACGGTCCCCCGGGCCGAGGTCGCAGTGCAGGCCCAGCTGCTTGAGGTGTTCGACCAGGATGCCGCCCTGGGACTGCACGATGGCCTTCGGCAGGCCGGTCGTGCCGGAGGAGTACAGCACCCACAGGGGGTGTTCGAAGGGCACCTGCTCGAAGACGGGCTCGGTGTCCCCCGCCGTCAGCGCCGACCACTCCAGGGCGCCCTCGGGTGCCTCGGTGCCGAGGAGCGGGATGTGGACGACGGCGCGCAGGGTGGGCAGCTCGCGGCGCAGCTCGGCGACGACCTCGCGGCGGTCGTGCTCCTTGCCGCCGTAGCGGTAGCCGTCGACGGTGAACAGGACGACCGGTTCGACCTGCTGGAAGCGGTCGAGGACGCTGCGGGCGCCGAAGTCGGGGGCGCAGGAGGTCCAGACGCCGCCGACGGCGGCGGTGGCGAGCAGGGCGACGACGGACTGCGGGACGTTGGGGAGGTAGCCGCTGACGCGGTCGCCGGGGCGTACGCCGAGGGCGCGGAGCTCGGCGGCGAGGGAGCCGACCTGGCGGCGCAGCTCGGACCAGGTCACCGGGCGCGGTTCGTGGGTCTCGTCCACATGGAGGAGGGCGGGTTCGTCCGGGCGGTCGGCGGCGGCGCGCAGGGCGTGCTCGGCGTAGTTGAGGGTGGCTCCGGGGAACCACTGGGCGCCGGGCATGGCGCGGTCGCCGAGCACGCGCGCGTAGGGCGTCGAGAACCGTACGTCGAACCACTCGGTGACGGCTTTCCAGAAGGTGTCCGGCTGGTCGACGGACCAGCGGTGCAGGGCCGGATAGCCTCCGTCGGCCGGCGCCCCGTGGTGTTCGGCGGCCCACGCCTGGAACTTGGTGATGCGTGCCTCGGCGATCCGCTCGGGATCGGGCTGCCAGAGCGGCTGGGGGTTCGCGGTCGACATGGGGCGGCTCCCGGACTGTGCGCGTCGTGTGCGTCGGTCCGCGCACGGGCTGGGGTGTGCGCGTGACGCGGCTGACAGGGACGATGCCATGTGATCGACTTCAGCACCAGGGTGCCCCCCACATCGTCCGCGTCATGAAGATGTGGTCACGGCACGGGTGAACGGCAGTTGAACGACACGCGCGCGCGGGGCGCGCAGTGGCAGGGTGAGCAGCATGGACGGTCGTGACCTGGTGCGTTCGGTGAGTCTGGTCGGTTCGGGGAGGGCGGCTCGGGGGTTGCGTACGGTGCGTGCCGCGTGGCGCAGGCGGCGGATCGACGCCGCCGGGCTGCCGCGGCGGGGGGCCGAGCGGGCGCGGGTCCCCGGGCAGGTGGAGGGCGTGGCGCCGGGCCCCGGGGGCGGTGTGATCCGGTTCAGCCGGTCGGAGCTGCGGATCACCGTCGCGGTGAACGGGGCGGTGTTCTGGGGCTGGGACGGGGCGGGTCCGCAGCCGTCGTACGCGCTGGCCGGCACGTGTCCGGAGCCGGACCCGCGGGCGGTGCTGGAGCCGGACAAGGACGGCGGCTGGCGGGTGGTCGCCGAACGTGTGACGGTCGTCGTCTCACGGCACGGCGCCGTGCAGGTGTGCACCCCGGGCGGTGTGACCCTGCGGCGGGATCTGCCGCCGCGCTGGTGGGAGCCGGTCGACGGGGGCACGGCTCGCTGGATGCAGCGGTCGGAGGTGGCGGCTGACGCCCGGTTCTTCGGCCTGGGCGGGCGGGCGTCGGGTCCGCGGCTGCGGGACGGCGGGTACCGGCTGTGGAACACCGACCCCGGCCGTGCGTTCGGCCCCGGCGACGATCCGCTGTATCTGACCATGCCGGTCCAGCTGGTGGTGGCCGACGCCGGCACGCATCTGGTGTTCCACGACACCACGTGGGACGGCACGGTGGTGCTGCGGGAGGGCGAGGAGGGGGCGGGCTCGGGACACGACCGGGTGGGTCGCTGCGAGCTGCGGATGGACGGCGGTCCGCTGCGCTGCTGGGTGATGGTGGGCCCTCCCGCGCGCGTGCTGCACACCTGGGCCTCGCTGACCGGGGCGCCCGCGCTGCCGCCCGCGTGGGCGCTCGGCCACCACCACGCGCGCTGGGGCTTCGGCAGCGAGCAGGAGGTGCGCCGGATCGTCGCGGGCTACCAGGAGCACGACCTGCCCCTGGACGCCGTCCACCTGGACATCGACCACTACGACGAGCATCAGGTCTTCACCGTCGACCATGAGCGCTTCCCGAAGCTGCCGGTGCTCGCCGAGGAGCTGCGGCGGGCCGGCGTCCGGCTGGTGTCCATCGTCGATCCGGCCGTGAAGGCGGCGCCGGGCAACGCCGTGTACGACGGCGGCGCGGCCGTGGACGCGTTCGTGCGCGATCCTGCGGGGCGGACGGTGCGCGGTGAGGTGTGGGCCGGGGAGTCGGTGTATCCGGACTTCACGCACGCGCGCGTGCGCAAGTGGTGGGGCGGGCTCTACGAGGAGCGCCTCGGGCAGGGCTTCGCGGGGTTCTGGCACGACATGAACGAGCCGACGTCGTTCAACGCCTTCGGTGAGACGACGCTGCCGCGTTCCGCCCGGCACGCCCTGGAGGGGCGTGGCGGCGACCACCGGGAAGCGCACAACGTGTACGCGCTGTGCATGGCGCGGGCGGGCTACGAGGGGCTGCGCGAGCTGGCGCCCCGGGAGCGGCCCTTCCTGTTCTCGCGCTCCGGCTGGGCGGGCATGCAGCGCTACGGCGGTACCTGGTCGGGAGACGTGGCGACGGGCTGGCCGGGGTTGCGGGCGTCCCTGTCGCTGGTGCTGGGCCTCGGCCTGTGCGGGGTGCCGTACTCGGGGCCGGACGTGGGCGGTTTCGACGGCAGTCCGTCGCCGGAGCTGTATCTCAGATGGTTCCAGCTGGGCGCGTATCTGCCGCTGTTCCGCACCCACGCGAGCCTGCGGGCGGGGCGCAGGGAGCCCTGGGAGTTCGGACCGGAGGTGCTGGCGCACGCGCGCGCCGCGCTCCTGGAACGCCGCCGGCTGCTGCCGTACTTCGTCACCCTGGCGCATCTGGCCCGGCGGACGGGTGCGCCCTATGTCCGGCCCCTGTGGTGGGGGTCGCCCGAGGACCGGGCGCTGCGCGACTGCGAGGACACGTTTCTGCTGGGCGACTGTCTGCTGGTGGCTCCGGTCCTCGACCCGGGTGCCGACCGGCGTGCGGTGCAGCTGCCGCGGGGCCGCTGGTACGACACGGTGACGGAGCAGATGTACGAGGGACCGGGGCAGGTCCTGGTGGACGCGCCGCTGTCGCGGATACCGGTGCTCGCGCGCGCGGGCGCGGTGCTGCCGGTGCGCGGTGCCGACGGCGGCCCGGAGCTGGAGGTGTGGGCGCCCGCGCGCGGCCGTACCGGCGGGGGGCTGGTGGTGCGGGACGCGGGCGACGGGTGGGACGAACCGGAGATCGAACGCTACGTCGCCCGCAGGCAGGGAGGCCGGGTGGTGGTCACGCGGGAGGGGGAGGACGGCGTGAGCGCGCCGTCCTGTCCGGTGCGCGTGCGGGGGCTCGGCTGAGCCGCCCGTCCGGCGCGTGTGGAAGGCTCGGCTGAGCCTTCCTGTCCGGTGCGTGCGCGGGGGCTCGGCCATGCCGCTCGCCTCAGATGTACCGGCCCTCGAACCAGGCCCGCACGGCCACCGTGTGCAGCGGGAAGGCGAGTTCCTCGGGCCTGCGCAGCAGGTGCCAGCCCTCGGTCTCGTCCGTGGGGTCGGAGGGCGGCAGTCCCTCGGCCGGGCGTTCCGGGAGGAGTCCGAAGAGCAGCAGATGGCCGTCGGGTGAGCTCATGGCGTCGACGAGCCGCACGTCGCGGGCGGCGGCGTCGATGCCGGTCTCCTCCTTGAGCTCCCGTACGACGGCCTGCTTCCAGTCCTCCCGGTCGTCGACGTAGCCGCCGGGCAGGGCGGTGCCTCCGCGCGCGGGGCCGACGGTGCGGGTGATGACGACCAGGGCCGTGCCCTTGGTGTCGTACACGGGCTGGAGCGCGATCGCGACCGGCAGCGGGTTGCGGTAGGCGGTGGTCCCGCAGGATCCGCAGGTGCGCGGCCAGCCGGAAACGCCCGCTCCATAGGGCGCCCCGCAGCTCGAACAGTGAGAGCCGGGCACGGAGTTGGTAGTCGGTTGTTGATTTTCGGACACGCGCGGACTTTATCCGACCACGGGACGAACGTCTTCCGGAAGTGATGCGCCGGAAAGCGGCGGCCGGGAAGAGGGACGGCCGGCACCACCCCCGTCGGCCCCGAACGCCCCGCCCGTACCACGGCGCCGGGTGCGGCCGTCCGGTTCGCAGGCACGGCCTGCCCTTTTCCGGTCGCCCGTGACACACTCCTGACGCTTCGTCAGACAACGTCACAGGGAGGGGCTTTGCCGCACACACGGACCCCCGCGGTCGCCGGCTGGTTCGGCGGCGAGGGGGACGACTTCCGACTCCTCGGCACCCGCTGCTCGTCCTGCGCCTCGGTCTTCTTCCCGCGCGAGGACGTCCACTGCCGCAATCCGCACTGCGCGGGCGGCGATCTGGAGGAGGTTCCCCTGTCACCAAAGGGACGAATCTGGTCGTACACCGACAGTAGATACCGTCCTCCGTCACCCTATGTGAGCAACCCGGAACTTCCATGGGAGCCGTACACGTTGATCGCGGTGGAGCTGGAGGCCGAGCGGATCGTGGTGCTGGGACAGGCGGCTCCCGGGGTCACCGTCGCCGATCTGGCGGTGGGCATGCAGGTGGAGGCCGTACCCGGCGTGCTGCACGAGGACGCGGAGACGGCCTGGACGGTCTGGCACTGGCGGCCGGCGGAGGTGACGGCATGACGGCGGACGTGGCGGTGCTCGGCGCGGGCATGCACCCCTGGGGCAAGTGGGGGCGCGGCTTCGTGGAGTACGGGGCGGCGGCGGCCCGCACGGCGCTCGCGGACGCCGGGCTCGGCTGGCGGGAGATCGGCTCCATAGTGGGCGCCGACACGGTGCGCGGCGGATATCCCGGGTATGTGGCGGGGGCTTCGTTCGCCAAGGCGCTCGGCTGGCAGGGCGCCCGAGTCACCAGTGTGTACGCGGCCTGTGCGTCGGGGGCGCAGGCGATCGCCACGGCACGGGCGCAGATCCTCGCCGGCCTCGCCGACGCCGTGCTCGTGGTCGGCGCGGACGCCGCGCCCAAGGGCTTCTTCCGGCCCGCGGGCGGGGACCGTCCCGACGACCCGGACTGGCTGCGCTTCCGCCTGCTCGGGGCGACGAACCCGACGTACTTCGGGCTGTACGCGCGCCGGCGCATGGCGGTGCACGGCGACACACCGGACGACTTCGCGCTGGTCAAGGTGAAGAACTCCGCGATGGGAGCGCTGAATCCGAACGCCCGCTACCGCAGACGGGTCACCGCGGAGGAGGTCGCCGGCTCGGCGGTCGTAGCCGATCCGCTGCGCCTGCTCGACATCTGCGCCACCTCCGACGGCGGCGCCGCCCTGGTCCTGTCCAGCATGGAGTTCGCGCGGCGGCACGGCGCGGCACGGCCGGTGCGCATCCGGGCGGTGTCGACGGTGACCCCGCGCTTCCCGAACACGGTGCTCGACCTGCCGGACATCGCGACGGACCCGGCGGTGGCGGTGCGGCCCCCGGACGAGACGTTCCGCGCGTCCATCGCCCGGACCGCCTACGAGGAGGCCGGCATCGGCCCCGAGGATCTGTCGCTGGCCGAGGTGTACGACCTGTCCACCGCGCTGGAGCTGCAGTGGTACGAGGACCTGGGACTGTGCGGCGAGGGCGAGGGGGCGAAGCTCCTCAGGGAGGGCGCGACGGCGCCGGGCGGCCGGACACCCGTCAACACCAGCGGCGGCCTGGCCTCCTTCGGTGAGGCCGTGCCGGCCCAGGCCATCGCCCAGGTCTGCGAGCTGACCTGGCAGTTGAGGGGCACCGCGGGCGACCGTCAGGTGGCCGGGGCCCGGGCGGGGATCACGGCCAATCAGGGGCTCTTCGGGCACGGCTCGTCGGTGGTCGCGGTGCGGTGAAAGGGGGTGGAAGGAGTGATCTACGGGAGGAGGGTTCACGCCGTTGCCCACGCTGTGTGACCACCCCGGAATCCTGCGTGAACGTCTCATGAACTGGGCCTGGGCGTACGCGGGCAGCGCCATCATGCTCCCGTGCCTTCCTGGACGGATACTCTCCGCTTCGCCTTCCAGCCGGTGGTCAATCTGAGGACCGGCGCGGTCGCCGCACTGGAGACACTCGCCCGCCCCGAGACCGGCGACATCCTGGCCGAGGCCCGCCGTGACCCCGAACTGGACGGCAGGCTGGCCGTGTTGGCGCTCCGTGCGGCCACGCACAAGGAGACCCTGCTGCCGCTGCACCTGAACGTGTTCGCGGCCACTCTCGCCGACCTCGGCGGCCTCACCCCGCTGCACGACGCCGTGCGGGGGGCGGGGCGCATGCCCTGGGAGGTGACGCTGGACATCGTGCCGCCGTACACGCACGTGCCGCAGCGGGCCCTGCTGGAGGCGGTCGCCGCGCTGCGGGAGCAGGGGTTCCGGATCAGCGCGGACGGCGTCGGAGAGGGGGACGTGCCGCTCAGGCTGCTCGCCGACCTCTCCCCCGACCTGGTCAAGCTCGACGCCTCGCTGCTGGCACGGCCGGCCGCGGTACGGGCGATGCGGACGCTGTGCGAGGGGCTGGGCGCCCTGGTCGCCGTGGAGGGGGTGGAGACCGAACTGCAGTACGGGGCCGCGGTGTCGGCCGGCGCCCAGCTGGCCCAGGGCGAGCTGTTCGCGCCGCCGGCCCGGATCCCCGCGGCGGACGTATACGTTCCGCCCCACGCGCCGCGTGCCGCGGTGACCTCCCGGTCCGGCCCTTCGGTACGGGAGTTCGTGCGCCCGGCCGCCGCGCTGCCGGTGACCGCGTCGGCGGGGCAGGTGCGCGCGCTGCTGACCGGATCGCCGGACGTCTCCGGCGTGCTGCTGATCGACCAGGCCGGCAGGCCCGTCCGGTCGGTCCACCGCTCACGCTTCCTGCTGTCGATGTCCGGGCGCTACGGGCACGCCCTGTACGCCGACCGGCCCGCCTTCAAACTGGGCGACGCACCGCGCACGGTCGGTGTCGACGCCACCGCCTGGGAGGTGCTGGACGTGGTCGCGGTCGGCGGCCGGGACCGCACCTCCGACGATGTGACGGTGGTCGACGAACACGGCCGCTGCGCGGGGGTCGTACGGCTCGCGGACCTGGTGCGGGCGCTGGCCGAGAACCGGGTGGAGGAGGCGGCCGGGCTCAATCCGCTGACCCGGCTGCCCGGTTCGGACGCGATCACGAGCGAGGTGGACCGGCGGATCGCGGACGGCCGGACGTTCGCACTGAGCTGGCTGGACATCGACCACTTCAAACAGGTGAACGACGGTGCCGGCTTCGCCGCGGGCGACGAGCTGATCCGCTCCGTGGGGCGGGCGCTGACGCAGGCGGTCGCCGGGCACGCGCGCGTGGGGCACATCGGCGGGGACGACTTCCTGGTGCTGGCCGAGGAGGAGGCGCTCGGTCCGCTCGTGGCCGCCGTGCTCGACGCGCACTGGTCGGCGGCCGGCCGGCCGGTCACCCTGTCCGTGGCGACCGTCGTGTGCGGTCCGGGCAGCGTGACCGACCACCGCCAGGCCGCCGCCCAGCTCGCCTCGCTCAAGCGGGTGGCCAAGGCGCTGCACGGCGCGAGCTGGGTGCTCGGGCGCGCCGGGCGGAGCGGTCACGAGGTCCGGCGCGGCGGCCCGGTGGCGGCACCGGCGCAGGCGGGCTGCGCGACCGCCGAGCCACGGTGGTGAACGGCTCGCCCGGACAGGTTCGTTGACGTACCCGGCGGAAGGAGGGCCGCCGGGGTGTCGCCGCCATCGGCGCTGTCGGCAACCTTGACGCCCCCGGGACGCCGGTGAACACTTCCCGGTGTCAGCCGACATCGCCGCACATTCACGGTGTTATCAGGCACTGCGCCACGGGTCCGCCCTGCTCCACGGCCCCCTCCCTGGCGATCCGGCTGCGACGGCACGCTCGTCACGGACGCCGGGCGGGACGCGGGGACCTCCCCTCCTCCGGCTGAAGTCGCCAAGGAACCGTCCTGCACGGAGGGCCGGGGCCGATCGCCCCCTACCGCGCCAAGGGAGCCGCCATGAGCAACGGACACATTTTCGTCGGCGAGGTCATCGGCACCGCGATCCTCATCCTCTTCGGTGCCGGTGTCTGCGCCGCCGTCACCCTCAGATACTCCAAGGCGCGGGCCGCGGGGTGGGTCGTGATCGCGTTCGGCTGGGGCTTCGGCGTGCTGGCCGGCGCGTACACCGCCGCTCCCCTCTCCGGTGGCCAGCTCAACCCGGCGGTCACCATCGGCATCGCCATCGACACCGGCAAGTGGGACAAGGTCTGGGTGTACCTGCTGGGCGAGATCGTGGGCGCGATGCTCGGCGCCGTGCTGGCGTACCTGGTGTATCTCGCCCAGTTCCAGGCCAACGAGCGCAGGGTCGGCACGACCGAGGGCACCGCGGACGAGCCGGTGCCGACGCTCGGCATCTTCTCGACCATCCCGGAGATCCGGAACCCGGTGGCCAACCTCGTCACCGAGATCATCGCGACCATGGCGCTCGTGCTGCCCATCCTCGCCTTCGGGCTGACGAAGGGGCTCGGGGAGTCCGGGACCACCGTGCTGATCGTCTCGCTGCTGGTGGTCGGCATCGGGCTCTCCCTCGGCGGGCCCACGGGCTATGCCATCAACCCGGCCCGTGACCTCGGCCCGCGCATCGTGCACACCTTCCTGCCCATACCGAACAAGGGCTCGTCCGACTGGGGTTACGCCTGGATCCCGGTCGTGGGCCCCCTGATCGGCGGGGCCCTCGCCGGCCTGATCTACAACGTGGCCTTCTGATCCCCGCTCCCCCTCCCCGCGCGCCTCGCACGCAGTCGGCCGCGGCCCCTCGCGGCCCTGTGACCCAGCGACCCGACCCAGCGACCCAGGGACAGCTATGACGGACACCGCCCAGAAGTACGTCGCCGCCATCGACCAGGGCACCACGTCCAGCCGCTGCATCGTCTTCGACCACGGCGGCGCGATCGTCGCCGTCGACCAGCGCGAGCACCGCCAGATCTTCCCCAAGCCGGGCTGGGTGGAGCACGACGCCACCGAGATCTGGTCCAAGGTGCAGGCGGTGGTCGCGGGAGCGCTCGCCAAGGCCGGTCTGCGCGCCGACCAGCTGAGTGCGCTCGGCATCACCAACCAGCGGGAGACCACGGTCCTGTGGGACCGCGCCACGGGCAAGCCGGTGCACAACGCGATCGTCTGGCAGGACACCCGCACCGCGGCCCTGTGCCACGAACTCGGCGGCACGGACGGCCAGGACCGCTTCCGCGAGCAGACCGGGCTGCCGCTGGCCAGCTACTTCTCCGGGCCGAAGGCGGCCTGGCTGCTGGACCAGGTGCCCGGCCTCAGGGAACGCGCCGAGCGCGGCGAGATCGCCTTCGGCACCATCGACTCCTGGCTGATCTGGAACCTGACCGGCGGCACCGACGGCGGCCGGCACGTCACCGACGTCACCAACGCCGGGCGCACCATGCTGATGAACCTCGACACCCTGGAGTGGGATCCGGCGATCCTGTCCGCCATGAACCTGCCCGAGGCGATCCTGCCCGAGATCAGGTCCTCCGCCGAGGTGTACGGCACCGCGGTCGGGCAGCTCTCCGGAGTGCCCGTGGCCTCGGCGCTGGGCGACCAGCAGGCCGCCGTGTTCGGGCAGGCCTGCTACGACGTCGGCACCGCGAAGAACACCTACGGCACCGGCAGCTTCCTGCTGCTGAACACCGGCAGCCGGCCGGTGCCGTCCAAGAGCGGGCTGCTGACGACGATGGGCTACAAGATCGGCGGGGAGGCGCCGGTGTACTGCCTGGAGGGGTCCATAGCGATAACGGGCGCGCTGGTCCAGTGGTTCCGCGACCAGCTCGGGATCATCCGCACCGCCGACGAGATCGAGACACTGGCGGCGAGCGTCGACGACAACGGCGGGGCCTACATCGTGCCCGCGTTCTCGGGCCTGTTCGCGCCGTACTGGCGCTCCGACGCGCGCGGAGTCGTCACCGGCCTGACCCGCTACGTCACCAAGGCGCACCTCGCGCGCGCGGTGCTGGAGGCGACGAGCTGGCAGACCCGGGAGGTCGTGGACGCCATGTACCAGGACTCCGGGGTGCGCATCACCACCCTGAAGGTCGACGGCGGCATGACGAAGAACAACCTGCTCATGCAGCATCAGGCGGACGTCCTCGGCGTGCCGGTGATCAGGCCGCGGGTGTCGGAGACGACCTGTCTCGGCGCCGCCTACGCGGCCGGTCTGGCGACCGGTGTCTGGAACGACCTGGACGAGCTGAAGTCGCACTGGCAGAGGGACGCGGAGTGGACGCCCGCGATGGAGGCGTCGGCGCGCGACCGCGAGTACCGCAACTGGCGCAAGGCGGTGGAGAAGAGCTTCGGCTGGCTGGAGGAGAGCGACGCGTGACGCCGCCGTACGCGCGCGTGCCGCTCCACAGGACCACGGCCCGTACCCCGGTCGGCGGGGGTACGGGCCGTGCCCGCGGGTCAGCCGACGACGGGCTCGCGGTGGTCGGCCGCGTACTCCATGGCGTGCTGCACGACGCCGATGAGCACCTCTTTGGCCGACTCCCGGTCGCGTGCGTCGCAGAGCACGACGGGCACGTCTCCGTCCAGGTCGAGGGCCTGACGGACGGCGTCGGCCGGGTAACGGGCGGCTTCCTCGAAGCAGTTGACACCCACGAGGAAGGGGATCGAGCGCCGCTCGAAGTAGTCGACGGCGGCGAAGCAGTCCTCGAGGCGGCGCGTGTCGGCGAGGACGACGGCGCCGAGCGCGCCCTCGGACAGCTCGTCCCACATGAACCAGAACCGTTCCTGCCCGGGCGTGCCGAAGAGGTACAGCACGAGGTCCTCGCGCAGGGTGATGCGGCCGAAGTCCATGGCGACGGTGGTGGTGTGCTTGCCCTCCACACCGCTGGTGTCGTCGACCGGGCGGCCGGCCTCGGTGAGCAGCTCCTCGGTGCGCAGCGGCTTGATCTCGCTGACCGCGCCGACGAGGGTCGTCTTGCCGACGCCGAAGCCGCCGGCCACCAGGATCTTGAGCGTGACGGGCTCGACCGGTGGCTTGCCGCGCTCAGAACGCTCGAAGACCATCGTTCTCTTCTCCTGCTTGATGGGGGTCGGGCGACGGCCGGCCGTAGCCGCCGCCACCGGGGGTTTCGATGACGAGTAGGTCGCCGGGGGCGACGTCCGCGGAGCCGCTGCCGCCGAGGTCGGTGACCGTGCCGTCGGCGTGCTCCACCCGGTTGGCGCCGAGCGCTCCGGGCGCGCCGCCCGCCATGCCGTACGGGGGCACGCGGCGGTGCTGGGAGAGGGCGGAGACGGTCATGGACTCCAGGAAGCGGATGCGGCGCACGGCGCCGTCGCCGCCGCGCCAGCGTCCGCCGCCACCGCTCCCCCGCCGGACGGCGAACTCCTCCAGCCTGACCGGAAGCCGCCATTCGAGGATTTCGGGGTCGGTGAGCCGGGAGTTGGTCATGTGGGTCTGGACGACGTCGGCGCCGGGGAAGCCGTCGCCCGCTCCGGATCCGGAGGCGACGGTCTCGTAGTACTGGTGGCGTTCGTTGCCGAAGGTGACGTTGTTCATGGTGCCGGATCCCTCGGCCTGGACGCCGAGCGCCGCGTAGAGGGCGCCGGTGATGGCCTGGGAGGTCTCGACGTTTCCGGCGACGACGGCCGCCGGGGGCTCGGGGGCCAGCATGGAGCCCGGCGGCACGACGATGTCCAGGGGGCGCAGGCAGCCGTCGTTGAGCGGGATGTCGTCGGCGACCAGGGTGCGGAAGACGTACAGGACGGCCGCGTTGACGACCGCGAAGGGGGCGTTGAAGTTCGTGGCGAGCTGCGCGGACGTGCCGGTGAAGTCGATGGTGGCGCGGCGCTCGGCGCGGTCGACGCGCACGCGGACGCGGATGACGGCGCCCGAGTCGGTCTCGTAGGAGTACTCCCCGTCGGCCAGGGCGTCGACGACGCGGCGCACGGCCTCCTCGGCGTTGTCCTGGACGTGCCGCATGTAGGCCTGTACGACGTCGAGGCCGAACTCGCCGATCATGCGGCGGACCTCGTCGACGCCCTTCCGGTTGGCGGCGATCTGGGCGCGCAGGTCGGCGAGGTTGGTGCGGGGGTTGCGGGAGGGATGGGGGGCCTCGGCGAGCAGGCGGCGGGTCTCCTCCTCGCGGAAGCTGCCGTTCTCGGCGAGGAGCCAGTTGTCGAAGAGGACGCCCTCCTCCTCGATGGTGCGGCTGTGGGCCGGCATCGAGCCGGGGGCGATGCCGCCGATCTCGGCGTGGTGGCCGCGGGAGGCCACGTGGAAGAGGAGCCGGGGCCGACTGTCCGTGTCCGGCGCGGAGTCGGTGTCGAAGACCGGGGTGATCACGGTGACGTCGGGCAGGTGCGTGCCGCCGTGGTACGGGTCGTTGACGGCGTAGGTGTCGCCCGGTCGCATCGAGGTGCCCCGGCGCCGCAGGACCTCCTTGACGCTGGTGCCCATCGACCCCAGGTGAACCGGGATGTGGGGGGCGTTGGCCACCAGGTTTCCGTCCGGGTCGAACAGGGCGCAGGAGAAGTCCAGGCGTTCCTTGATGTTGACGGACTGGGCGGTGGACTCCAGTCGGGCTCCCATCTGTTCGGCGATCGACATGAAGAGGTTGTTGAAGACCTCGAGCAGGACCGGGTCGGCTTTCGTGTCGAGATCGGAACTCTGCGTGACCGCCGTGCGTTCCATGACCAGATGACCGTCGTCGGTCGCCGCGGCCCGCCAGCCGTCGTCGACGACGGTGGTGGCGCCGGCCTCCGTGATGATCGCGGGGCCGGTGACCCTTTCGCCGGGAGGAAGGGCCTCTCGGCGGTGGAGGGGTACGTCGCGCCAGGAGCCGCCGGTGTGGAGGCGGGCGGCCTCGGGCGCGCCGGGCCGGCCCTCGTACGGAGCGAGGGCGGAGAGATCGGGGGGTGCGGTGACGCCGGTGGCTTCGACGGAGAGGGATTCGACGACGATCGGACGGTCGAGGGTGAAGGAGTACGTGGCGCGATGACGTTCTTCGAAGGCGTGCCTCATGGCGTCGGACCCGGCCAGTTCGACCGTGAGCGCGGTGTCGGTGCCGTCGTAGCGGAGCTGTGCGCGGCGGGTGACCCGGATGCGGTCCCCGGGGACGTCCTCGGCGACGAGTTCGGCGCGTGCGGCGGCCTCCAGGTCGTCGGCCGTCTTGGTGACGCCGGGCATGGTGGCGGCCTCCAGCGGGGCCTCGACGGACTGCTCGCGCATGGCGGTGGTGTCGGCGAGCCCGATGCCGAGCGCGGACAGGACCCCGGCCATGGGGGGTACGAGGACGGTGCGGATCCCGAGCGACTCGGCGACCCGGCACGCGTGCTGGCCGCCCGCCCCGCCGAAGGTGGTCAGCGCGTAGCGGGTGACGTCGTGGCCCTTCTGGACGGAGATCCGCTTGACGGCGTTGGCGATGTTGGCGACGGCGATCTGCAGGTAGCCCTCGGCCACCTGCTCCGGGGTGCGCTCGTCGCCGGTCCGCTCGTGGATCTCGCGCGCGAGGTCGGTGAACCGGTCGCGGACGAGGGCGGCGTCCAGGGGCTGGTCGCCGCCGGGCCCGAACACGGCCGGGAAGTGGGTGGGCTGGATGCGGCCGAGCATCACGTTGGCGTCGGTGACGGTGAGCGGGCCGCCCGCCCGGTAGCAGACGGGGCCGGGGTCGGCGCCGGCCGAGTCGGGGCCGACCCGGTAGCGGGAGCCGTCGAAGTGCAGCACGGAGCCGCCGCCGGCCGCGACGGTGTGGATGTCCAGCATGGGGGCGCGCAGCCGGACTCCGGCGATCTGCGCGGTGAAGACGCGTTCGTAGTCGCCGGCGAAGTGCGAGACGTCGGTGGAGGTGCCGCCCATGTCGAAGCCGATGACCCGGTCGTGGCCCGCGCGCTGCGACATACGGGCCATGCCGACGATCCCGCCGGCCGGCCCGGAGAGGATGGCGTCCTTGCCGCGGAACTGTCCTGCCTCCGTGAGCCCGCCGTTGGACTGCATGAACATCAGCCGCACGCCGCTGTCGAGTTCGTCGGCGACGTGCCGCACGTAGCGACGCAGCCCCGGCGACAGGTAGGCGTCGACGACGGCGGTGTCCCCGCGCGGGACGAGTTTCATCAGCGGGCTGACCTCGCTGGACAGCGAGATCTGCGGGAAGCCGGTGCGGGCGGCGAGCTCGCCGACGGCGCGTTCGTGCGCGGGGTGGAGGTGGCTGTGCAGACAGACGACGGCGACGGCGCGGATCCCGTCGTCGTACGCCTGACGCAGCGGGCCCGCGAGGGCGTCCAGGTCGGGGGCGCGCAGCACGGTGCCGTCGGCGGCGACGCGTTCGTCCACCTCGACGACCCGTTCGTGGAGCAGTTCGGGCAGTTCGATGCGGCGGGCGAAGATGCGGGGGCGGTTCTGGTAGGCGATGCGCAGGGCGTCGCGGAAACCCCGGGTGATCACGAGGAGGGTGCGTTCACCCTTGCGTTCCAGGAGCGCGTTGGTGGCGACCGTGGTGCCCATGCGGACCGCCTCGACGGGCTCCCGGGAGTCGCCGAGGAGCGCGCGGACGCCGGCGACGGCCGCGTCGCTGAGGGGGGCGCCCCCGTCCGGGCCGGGCCGGGAGCCCGGGAGGGCCGGGTTGTCGGACAGCACCTTGCGTGTGAGCAGCCGGCCGTCCGGGCGACGCGCGACGATGTCGGTGAAGGTGCCGCCTCGGTCGACCCAGAACTGCCAGCCTGTCACGTCACTACTCCGCTTCCGCGCCGGTCACAGCGCCCGGAGGCCGTTGATCACGTCGCGCAGAATACTCTCGTCGGGCAGCTCGGCCGGGGGTACCGGGCGGGTGACATGGACGAGTTCCGCGTGCACGAGGTCCCCGATGAGGACGCGCACCACACCGATGGGCAGATCGAGTTCCGCGGCGAGCTCGGCGAGCGACTGCGGCGCCTCCCGGCAGAGCCCGACGATCTCCACGTGCTCGGGGGAGAGCGTCGGATCCGTCTCCGGGTCGCCCGCGTCGGGCTCGGCGACGACCACCGCGATCAGGTCGAGGCGGTGCTGGGCCGCACTGGTGGTGCGGCCGCGTGTCATGGCGTACGGACGGACGACCGGTCCGGCGTCGTCGTCGAACCAGTGGCTTGTTACCTGACCGTCTCCGCTCATGCCATCCCACTACCCGCCTGCGGGCAGATCGGTGCGCGGAGCGGCGCCCAGATGTACGCCGACCCGCTTGACCAGGAGGGTCATCTCGTAGGCGACCTGCCCGACATCGGAGTCGGCGTCCGAGAACACCGCGAGGCAGCTGCCGTCGCCGGCGGCGGTCACGAACAGGAAGGCGTCGTCCAGCTCGACCACCGTCTGCCGGACGCTGCCGGCGTCGAAGTGGCGGCCCACGCCCTTGGCGAGGCTGTGGAAGCCGGACGCGACGGCGGCGAGGTGCTCACTGTCCTCCCTGGTCAGGTCCTTGGACACGCCCGTGGGCAGGCCGTCGCCGGACAGTACGACGGCCTTGCGGATGCTGGCGACCCGGTCCACGAGGTCGTCCAGGAGCCAGTTCAGCTCGCCGTTGTTCGTCGCCGTGTGGCCGGCCGCCTTCGGTGCGGTCATCGACCGTCCCCCTTAGTCGTTCCTGGTGCTGTGCCGTTCCGGGCCTCGTCGCCCGCGGCGTTCTCGTCGCGGCCGCGCTGCCAGCCGCGCTGGAGCGAGGCCATACGGCTGCGTACCTCCTCGGCGTCGCGGTCGGCGGGCTCCGCCGCACGCTCGGTCCGCCGTTCGGTGTCCTGCTTGAGCTGGGGGGCCAGGCTGGCCTGTCGCACGCGCCGGGGCAACGGGCCGGTGCCCGCTTCCGCGCCCGAGTCGGCCGCCGGCCGGGCCGGGCCGTCGGAGGCGGTCGGCGTGGACCGGATGCGCCGGGGCAGGTCCGGAGCCCCGGGTGTCTCGCCGACGCCGCCGGGCGGGGCGGGCCGGAGTTCGTCCGCGCGGTCGGCGCTCTCGGCCGGGCGCCGGGCTGCCGGGCCGCGGCGGCGGGGCAGCGGCGCCGGCCCCGCCTCGGCGCTCTGCGGGCCCGTGGAGGCCTGGCGGCCCGGTTCGGGCCGACGGGAGCGCTGGTCGGTGACGGGCTTGCCGTGCGAGCTGACCAGCTTGGGTGTCTGCCGCCGCGGGAGCGGTACGAGTCCGGGGTCGCCGGTCTCGGGGAACGCCGTGCGGTCGCCCGGCCGGGGGGCCGCCTCGTCCTCGGCCGGGTCGCCGGCCGGATCGTCGGCGCGGGACCGGGAACGGCGGGGGCGGAAGAGACCGCCGCGCTCGCTGTCCTCGTCCGCGAGGACGCCGGGGAAGTCGTCGAGGGCGTCGAGATCGACGGGCGCCTCCAGCTCCACCGGGCCGTCCAGCACGGAGGTCGGCAGGCCGGGCAGCTGCAGCTGTGCCCGGGGCCGTCCGGCGGCCCGGCTCACCGGCTGGCCGGTGTCCTTCGCGGGACGGTCGCGGTCGAGGCGGAAGCCGATGCCGTTGGTGTCCGGGACCTCGTCGCTGAGCAGCGCGTCGGGGATGAAGACGACGGCGGTGGTGCCTCCGTAGGGCGAAGGCTGGAGTGAGACGCGGACGTTCTGCCGCTGCGCGAGGCGGCTGACCACGAACAGACCGAGCCGGTCGGTGTCGGAGAGTTCGAACTCGGGGGTCTCGGCGAGGCGCAGGTTGGCGTCCAGGAGCGCCTCGGCCGTCATGCCCAGACCCCGGTCGTGGATCTCCAGGGTGAAGCCGTTGGCGACCCGCTCGCCGATGACCTGGACGGCGGTGTGCGGGGGCGAGAAGACCGTGGCGTTCTCCAGGAGTTCGGCCACGAGGTGGGTGACGTCGGCGACGGCCGGACCGGTCACGGCGACGCGCGGGAGGCGGCGGACCTCGACGCGCTCGTAGTCCTCGACCTCGGCGACGGCGGCGCGGACGATGTCCATCAGCTGCACGGGCCGGCGCCACTGCCGGGACGGCGCGGCGCCGGAGAGGATCACCAGGCCCTCGGCGTGCCGGCGCATACGGGTGGTGAGGTGGTCCAGGCGGAAGAGGTCGGCGAGTTCGTCGGTGTCCTCGGTCCGGCGTTCCATGGTGTCGAGGAGCGTGAGCTGCTTGTGCAGCAGCACCTGGCTGCGGCGGGCGAGGTTGACGAACACCTCGGAGACACCGGCCCGCAGCTCGGCCTGCTTGACGGCGGCCTCGACGGCGGCGCGCTGGAGGGTGTTGAGTGCCTGGCCGACCTCGCCCATCTCGTTCTTGTCGTACTCCAGGCGCGGCACCTCGGTCTCGACGTCGACCTGTTCGCCCACGGACAGGCGGCGCATCACGCTGGGCAGCCGGACCCCGGACGCCTCGTGCGCGTCCAGGCGCAGCTGCCGCAGGTCGCGGATGAGGCCGCGGCCGATCCGGACGGAGAGGACGACGGACACCAGGAGCGCGATCAGGCCGAGCAGGCCCGCGACGGCGGCCTGTGCGATGACGCCCATGGCGACGGGGTGCATGCGCTCCTGGAAACGGTCGCCCGCCTGGTCGTCGAGGGTGCCCAGGTTGTGGAGGACGCTCCCGGCGGCGGAGTCCCAGCTCTTCGCGGTGACGTCGCGCGGGGTGCCCGAACCGCTGTCGGTGACGGTCTGTTCGGCCGCGCGCAGCGGGGCGGTGGTGGCGTTGTTCCAGAAGCGCTCGTAGCGTTCGCGCTCCGCGGCGGGCAGCACCGGCAGGCTGATGTCGTACAGGAGGGTGCGCTGGGCGACGAGGTCGGAGATGTCGCGGGTCTCGTCGCGGGTGAGCCGGCCGACCACGAGCGAGGAGCCGAGCAGGGCGTCCTCGCGGGAGAGCAGTTCGCGGGCGCGGCTGATGTTGACCAGGGCGCGGGACTGCTTGTCCATGTCGACGTCGTCGATGCCGTCGAGGGTGGCGAGCAGCGCGTAGCAGGGGTCGACGAGGCGGTCGTAGAGGTCGAGGGCCTGGGCGCGGTTGACCGTGCCCCCCTCGACGCTGCGGCGCAGGGCGTCGAGCCCGCCGAAGGCGTCGAGGACGGCGGTGAGGTGTTCGTTGTCGCTCGCGTTCAGGCCGCCGAGGAGATGGCGGTCGCCGGCGTTCTTCCGGAACCTGGCGATGGCCCGGTCGGTGGCGGTGCGGGTGCGCTGCAGGGCGGAGAGCGTGTCGGAGGCCCGCGGGTCGGCGAGGTAGACGAGGGTCTGCCGGCGCTCCTGCTGGAGGACGCGGACGGTGTCCTCGGTGGGATAGCCGATGTCCTGTACGACGTCGGTCACCTGGAACAGCCGGGCGGCTTCGCGCCCCGTGACGACCGTGGCGAAGCCCCAGATGGCGGTCAGCGACAGCAGCGGCACGAGAAGCAGCGCCACGATCTTCCGGCGGATCGACTTCCCGCGAAAGCGCATGGCCTCCCCCAGCTCGACCCCCGCCGGCCGGGGGTGTACGTGTGCGTCAACAAACGGCGCGAGCCTACTACCGCCTCACAGTTAACTCGAAGACCTGTCCGGAAGGCGAACTTCCGTGCCCGCCCCCGGACGGGGTGAGTTGTCCGGGCATTACGGGAGATTGACCCGCGATTCGGAGGGGCACTCCAGGAGCGGACGAGTGGGCACGGACGGGCGGTTGGCTGGAATTTTTCGCCGATGGGGAATCTTCGTGCGCTCTCGCTCGTCCTTCTCTACGGGAAATGGGGGCGGAATGGGCCACAGGAGCCGCATCCCGCACCCCGGCAGCGTAAAACAGCGCAAGCCGGGCAGCCACAGGGGAGTCGGGGTCTTCGGACATCGGGGCAAGCGGTCTGCAGGCGGTGGGGAGTGACACGGTGATGGGCACGGCGGAGCGGAGCAAGGCGCCCGGGCAGAGCGTGGCGGGGCGGCGCGGACACCATGCCGCGGATCGCGGCATCCCGGCGCAGGCGCGCGCCGGGGAGTTCTTGGAGGACGAACAGGACCGGGAATACCGGCCGTTGTGGGTGGAGGAGCCGGCGCGCCGGCATCCCATACCCGACCCGGTGCGCACGGCGGCGGTGCGGGCGCTCATCGTCATCGCGGTGACGCTGATCGAGGCGATGGTGGCGTTCCTGTGCACGATGGCCGGGTCCTGGCTGGCGTTCCCCATGGTGATCAGCAGCGTGGCGAGCACGGTGGTGGCCACCTGGGCCGTGGTCGACGTCTGGGTGACCCGCCAGGTGTGGAACCAGCGGCACGGAGTGGTCTCCGAGCCGAGCAGCACCGCCAGGGCGCTGCGCCGCGAGCGGCGGGCCCACAGGCGGCAGGAGCCGGCGCCCCAGCGGGACCAGGAGCGGATAGGACGGCGGGGCGGCACAGGACAGTTGTCGCACTCCTGACGGCATCGCCCCGGCGGCCCGGGGCTCGCGGCCGCGCGCCGGTCGCCACGCTGCGGTGCGGTCGGGCCCGTCCGAAGCAGGGCGGGCCCGACCGGAGCGGGACGGGCCCGTGCAGAGGGCGCGGGTCCCTGACGGCTATGCAGGTCGCTTGTACATCCGTGTCGCGGTGATCTCGCTGTGCACCGCTTCTCCGGTCTGAGGCTGCTGAGGAAGACCGGGGCGCAGGTGCTCCTCCACGCTGATGTACTTCAGGCCGGCCCTGAGGTCGGCGTCGTTGCGCAGACGGATGACCAGCGGGAACTCCGCCAGTGCGGTGGTGTCGAACAGGCCCGTGGTGTAGAGCAGCTGCACGCCGAGCGCGTCGGACACGGCCCGTTGGAGCTCCAGCAGATACGTGGCGTTGGCGCGGCCGATCGGGTTGTCCAGGAACAGCGTGCCAGCGTGCCGGTGCCTGTCACGGCCCCGGTCGTTCGACCGGAGCGCGGCCATCGTGCAGTACAGGGCGATCGCGGCGGTCAGGAGCTGACCGCCCGAGAACACGTCGCCCATCTGCCCGACGGGCACCCGCTCGGCCCGCAGCACGGCGTCCGGCTTGAGGATCTCGACCGCCACGCCCTTCGGCTGCAGTGCCGCCGCGACGCCCCGCAGCAGCAGGGACATGCCGTCGCGGCGCAGGTCGGAGTTCTTCTTCACGGCCGCGCGCGTGGCCTCGTCGATGACCTCGCCGAGCCGTTCGGTGAGCGTGGCCTGGTCGGGCTCCTCGAAGCGGATGCGCAGGAACTCCTGGCCGGACCACTCGCCGAGCCCCTCGGGCAGCCGGGAGAGCCGCTGGGCGGACCTGAGCGTCGCCAGAGCCGACTCCACGAGACCGCGCAGCCGGTCCACGATCGAGTCGCGGTTGCGCTCCAGCTGCGCCAACTCGTCGGTCAGGACGCGCAGTCGGGGCGCGAAGGCGTCCGCCCACTTCTGCGCGTGCTCGGGGAGCGCGGAGGCGGGCAGTTCACGGATCTGCTGCCGGGCCGGGGTGCGGACCTGTTCGTAGCGGGTGGAGTTGGCGTGCCGGACGAGCACGTCGCTCGCCTCGCGCACGGCTCCCTCGGCGGCGGAGAGGTCGGCGGAGCAGCCGCGCAGCGAGCGGCGGGCCTCGGCGGCGGAGTGCCGGGCCTCCTCCAGGCCGCCGGAGTACGGCTCCGGTTCCTCCTGCTCCTCCTCGGCGTGCTCGCGCAGCAGGTCCCGGAGCATCGCGGCGATCTCGTCGAAGCCGCCGGCCGCGTCCTCGGCGGCCCGGTGGGCGGCCAGCAGCTCGGCGTGGGCGGCGCGGGCCTCGGCCAGCGCCTCGGCGCGGGCGGCGAGTTCGCCCGTGGCGGTGCGCAGGAGGGCCTGGGCGTGCTCGGCGTCGCGCGGGACGAGATCCTCGGGCAGCTCGGTGTGCGCCTCGCCGTCCTCGGGCGCGTGCCGCTCGGCCTCGCCGCGCAGCCGGCCGAGCTGCTCGCTCGCGGTGGACATGCGGGTCTCCAGGAGCTGGACCAGCTCCTCGGCACGCGCGGCCGCCGCCTGCCGGGAGGGTCCGTCGGAGCCGTCGGGCGACTGGAGGAGCTGCTCGGCACGGGTGCGGACCTTGTTGCTGAGCCGGTCCAGTTCGGCGCGGGCGGCGCTCTCGTCGCTCTCGGCGCGGGCCTGCTCGGCGCGCAGGTCGGCGCCGACACCGACCTTCTCGTACAACTGCGAGGCGGCCCGGTAGGCCTCGCGCAGGGCGGGCAGGGCGGCCTGCGGGGCGTCCGCGTCGTCGGCCGGCACGTCGTCGGGGGCGCCGGCGATCTCGGAGCGTTCGGCGCGCAGGGCGCGGGCGGTGCGGCGGGCGTCGTCGGCGGCGCGCTGGGCGCCGCGGCGGTCCTCGTCGGCGGCGCGGGCACGTTCCAGGCAGACCTGGGCGCGGGCCTCGGACTCCGCGGCCTCGTCGGCGAGTTCGCGCAGTTTGACCTGCCAGCCGGCGCGCTCGCGGAGCCGGAAGGCGAGTCCGGCGAGGGCGTCGGCGGCGCGCCGGGCCTTCTGCGCGGTCTCCTGCCGTTCGTCACGGACCTGGGTGGCCTCGGCGGCGGCCTCCTCGGCCTCCGCGCGTGCGGTGCGTGCCTCGGCGAGTTCGGCCTCGCTCTCCTCGGCGAAGGCGCGGGCCTCCTCGGCGGCCGCGGACAGCTCGACGAGGCGTCCGGCCGGGCAGCCGGTGCGCCAGGAGGCGAGCCGGGCGGCGAGTTCGCGGTCCTTGCCGAGCCGGGCGGCGAGCGTGCGGATCTCCTCGTCGCGCTCGGTGGCCCGGGCGCGCAGCGTCTGCCGTTCCTCGTCGGCGGCGTGCTCGTCGTGCATGGCCGGGTTCGGCGGCACGAGGAAGACGTCGGCGGGGCCGGTGCCCTCGGCGGGGGTCGGGGCGAGCAGGGCGGCTGCCGTGCCGACGGCCACCGCGGAGCGGGGCAGCAGGGCGGCGTCGCCGAGGGCCTCGCGGGCACGCGCGTGCGTGTCGGGGTCGGTGATGATCACACCGTCGACCAGTTCCGGGCGGGCGGCGAGCACGCGCGCGTGGTCGGCGGGGTCGACGGCCTGGGCGAGGTAGCGCCAGCCGGGCAGCGCGGGGATGCCGCGCTCGCCGAGGAACTCGACGGTGGCCAGCACGTCGGGCCCGGGCGGCAGCAGCCCGCCGTGGCCCAGGGCGCCGAGGATCCTCGCGTCGTCGGCGGCGGCCGTGCGCAGGTCGAAGAGGTGGCGTTCGGCGCTCGACACGGAGTCGTCGAGGAGTTCACGCAACTCGTCCGCGAACCGGTCGAGTTCCTCGGCGGTGAGGGGGGCGCCGGCCGGGTCGTCCGCGTCCGCGGTCCGGCCCGGGCGCGTGCCGTCGGCCCCTTCCGTCCGGGGCGCGGGCACGCCCGCGCGGGACGCTCCGGACGGCGCGCCCGGCAGGCTCAGCAGTTCCGCGAGCCGCTCCTCGGCGGCCAGCGACTCCGCGAGGCGCCGCTCGGCGTCGTACGTCCGCTCGGCCGCGGTCGCCGCGTCCGCCGCGCGGGCCGCGGTCAGCTCGGCGCGGGACTCGGCGGAGGCCGTCTCGCGGGCGTGCTCGGTCGCCTTGCGGGCGGCCTCGCGGGCGGTGTCCCAGGCGGCGACGGCGGTCTTCTCGGCGTCGCTGGCGGCCAGTGCGGCGCGGGCCGGGTCGGCGTCCGGGGCGCTGTCGTCGAGCCAGCCGGCGCGGACCGCCTCGGCGGTCTCCTGCTCGACCTCGGTGAGCCGCTGGCGCAGGTGTCCGGCCTCGCTGCGGGCCCGCTGGGCCTCGGTGGCCGCGCCCGTGGAGTCGCGGTGGGCGGAGTCGCTGACCCCCTGGAGGGCGGCGGAACGCTCCTCCTCCTCGTTGGCGAGGCTCTCTGCGCTCCCGGCGGCCGCGTGCAGCGCCCGTACGAGGTCCACGGCGGCCTTGGCGCGGGCGGCGAGGGCGGGGGCCGCGTCGCGTTCGGCCTCCTGGATGGCGGCCGAGACGCGTGCGGCGCGGTCGGCGGCCGCGCGGTGGCGCAGCACGGCCTCGGCGGCCTGCCAGGCGGAGTGCAGGGTGCGGGCGTCGGCCAGCTCGCGCTTCTGGGCGGCGGCGGCCTTCTCGGCGGCCGCGAGGGCCAGGGAGGCGTGCCGGTAGGCGAGTTCGGCGGCGACCAGGGAGCTGCGCTCCCGTGCGCCCTCGGAGTGCGTGACGGCGTACGCGGCGGCCGTGACCCGCTGGGCGAGGTCGGCGGCCCGCACCCGCTCCTGGACGGCCCGCGCGGACAGCCGCCGGGCCAGCGTGCGGGTGCGGCGCTCGGCGCCCGCGTGGACGTCACGCGCGCGGGAGCGGGCTTCGGCGGCCTCGACGATCCGTCCGAGCAGGTCTGCCGAGCCGGCGGTGAAGTCGCGTTCGGCGATGAGTTCGGCGCGCCGGCCGAGCTTGTTGCCGAAGCCGCCGACGAGGTCGGCGAGGCCGTCGGTGTCCCGGGTGTCGGTGACCGCGCGCAGCAGCAGGTCGGTGAAGTCGGAGTCCTTCTTGACCGCGAAGAGTCCGGCCGCCTCGCCCTCGTCGGCGTTCATCTCCCGCTGGTAGCGGAAGAGCTCCGGGTCGAGGCCCAGCTCGCCGAGGTGCTCGATCCAGCGGTCGTGGATCTCCTCCCAGTGGACCTCCAGGTGCGGGTAGGCCTTGCCGGCCTCCATGAGGGCGTCGCGGAAGCCCTTCATGGTGCGGCGGCGGCCCTGGGCGCCGGAGGTGCCCTCGACGGGCGGCCGTACGGCAGTGGACTCGGCCACCGGCAGGTTGTCCAGGCTGAGGCCGGGTCCGGGCCGGAAGGAGTACCAGGCCTCGGCGAACTTGCGCGGGTCGTTGGACACCTGCCGTCCGCGCCACTCGCTGACCTTGCCGACCACGACGCACTCGCCGGTCTGCACGTGCTGCCACTCCAGGGCCACGTGTCCGCAGTCGTCGGCGAGCAGGAACTTGCGCAGCACGCCGGAGCTGGCGCCGCCGAGGGTGTTGCGGTGGCCCGGCAGCATCACCGAGAAGATCAGCTTGAGCAGGACGGACTTGCCGCCGCCGTTCTCCAGGAACAGCACGCCGGCGGGCGCGGGCCGGCGCGGCGGCCCGGACGGCTCCTCCTCGAAGAACTCCGCCTGCGTGGGCGCCGGGTCGGGCACGGGCTCGCCCACGCCCCGCAGGTCAAGCACGGTGTCGGCGTAGCGCGCACCGGCGGGACCGATGGAGTAGAGGCGGACCCGGGACAGCTCGTACATGGCGGACTCTCGTAAGTCTGGTGAAAGGTGCGGTGGTTCGGGCGCGTCAGGGGGTGCGGACGCTTCAGGAGTGGAACGGCAGCCCCGCGTCGGCCACCAGTTCCAGGTCGTCGGTGTCGTCGCCGGGCAGCAGGGTGGCCGTGCCGTCGGTCACCGGGACGACGCCCAGCTCCAGCAGTTCGGCCATGGCGGCGCTGCCGGCCATGTCACGGACCTGGAGCTGGTAGCGGGCCGTGGTGCGGTAGGTGCCGCCGCTGTCGTCGCCGGTGCGCTGCAGGAAGCCCGAGTCGGTGAGGAAGGCCAGGGCCTTCGCGACGATGCCGGTGGTGGAGGAGGCGGGCCGGCGGGCGTCCTTGGTGGCGCCGGTGGCGCTGCGTCTGGCCCAGATCCGCCAGGCTGCCTCCAGGCCGGGCGCATCGGTGGCCGGGTCGGTGTTCTCGCCGTGCTCCTCGGCGCGCTCCTCCAGGCGGCGGCAGGCCTGCCGTACGAAGGCGTCGACGCCGTTGACCGTGACCCGGCCGATGTAGGTGTCGTCGGCCAGGTCCTCGGGGCGCGGGAACGCCAGGGCGGCGACGGCGAGATGGGCAAGTCCGTGCAGGAAGCGGTCGCCCGAGTCGGCGGCGGTGCGACGCGCGTAGTCGCCCATGCGGACGGCGAACACCGAGTCCTCGGCGGCGGTCACGGCCATCCCCGCGCGCGTGGACACCTCCAGCACGACGAGTCCCAGACCGGCGGCGACGGCGTCGGCGAGGCGTGCGAACGGCGGGTCGTCGCGGTAGCGGCGCAGCAGCTCGGTGTACTCCTGGTCGCGTGCGGGCTGCAGTTTGGGCTGCAGCCCGAAGGCGACGAGCCGCGCCGCGTCGGCGGCGTCGGCGGGGGTGACGGCGGCGGATGCCGACGGGGCCGCGGCCTCCGTGTCACTCCACTCGACGTGCTCGCTCACGGTTGGGACTCCTTGTCGCGCTGTTGTCGGCTCATGCTGCTTCCGTGCGGTCCGCGGCCATTCCCGCCGCGTCGAGCAGGGCGGTGCCCACGATCAGGTCCGCCCCGCCGAACTCGGGGTCGTCGAGTTCGGTGCCGTCGTCCACGGCGAACAGCAGTTTCTCCTCGCCCTGCCGATAGGCGGTGCCGACGGCGGGGCTGGCCGCGTGGACCGCCAGCAGGGCGACCAGATAGGCCAGATCGGTGTCGCCGGTGCGGCGGGCCTCGCCGAGCAGGCCCGAGAGTCTGCGCGGGGCGTCGGCGGGCAGGTCGAGCAGCTCCATGGCGGTGGCGAGCTGCTCCTCGCTGAACCGGCTGTCGTCCGGCGTCGCGATCAGGTCGGGTTCGGGCATCTCGGCGCCCAGGTGCTCGCGTTCCACGGGCGGTGTCAGCAGTATGTCGACGAGGTCCGCCACCCGCACGGACACCGGTGTCCGCAAGCCCGTGCCGTGGGTGAAGAACGCGTCCGTGACGCGGGTCGCCTGCTCCACCGGCAGGGTCAGCACCGGTGCGACCAGGTGGCCGTAGAGGTCCGTCCCGGAGGTGGTCGCGTGGGTGGCGAAGGCCTGCCGGTCCTGTTCCGCGCGGAACAGCGGGCCCGCCTCCAGGAGCCGGGACTGGAGCTGGGTGTGCCGGCGGATGCAGTCCTTGACGATGTCGACGAGCTCGGCGGCGCGGCGCTTGTGCTCGGGCTCCTCGGTCTCGTCGCGGGCCTTGCGGATGTTGGTGAGGATGGCGTTCTCGTGGCGGTAGCGGTCGGCCACGTGGTCCAGGGCCTCGGCGATCATGTCGGGCACGGCGTTGAGCCAGTCGACCGCGCGCACGTTGCGCCGTGTGGCGTCCAGGGCGCGGCGCAGCGTCTCGGAGTACTGCACCGTGCGGTACCTGGCCTGCTCGGCGGCGAGCTGGGCGTCGGCGAGCCGGCCGCGGTTGATCAGCACCTCCAGCTTGACCTCGGCGGCGATCTGGGCGCTGGTGACGTCGGTGTCGAGGGCGCCGACGAGGACGTTGACCGCCTCGTCGGTCGTCCGCAGGTACACCGTGCCGCCGGGGCCGGGGACCTCCTCGATCAGCTTGAAGTCGTAGTCACGGCGGACATAGGTGCCGTCCGTCGCGAAGGTGCCGTAGACCGCGCGGAAGCCGCGGTCCACGCTGCCGACGTTGATCAGGTTCTCCAGGACCCAGCGGGCCACGCGCTCGTGTTCGGCGGCGGGGCGGTGCGGGGCCTGGGCGGCGATGCGCGGGATCAGCCGGGCGACGATCTGCTCGTGGTCGGCGCCGGTGTCGAAGTCCATGTTGAGGGTGACCAGGTCGATGGCGGCCAGTGCCACCTCGGCCATTCCGTACAACGAGTACTCGCCGGCCAGGTTGGCCTTGCGTGCGTCGAGGTCGTGCAGCGGCGCGGTGCAGGCGAGCGCGCGCAGCCGACGCGCCAGCCCCTCGTCGGCGGCCGGGCCCGGTGCCGGGCGCGGCCCCGCGCTGAGCTGGGGCGGAACGCTGTCCGTCGGTGCAGGCGAAGTCACGGTGCACAGACTAGGTCCTCGGTCTGACATCGACCCAAACGAGAGGCTCTGCCGGTTTGGCCGGGGAGGGCGCGTCCGCGTTCCCGCGCGGCTGCGCCGCGGTTCCCCGCTCCTGCCACGGGGGCTCTCCTCGCCCTGCCGGTGCTCCCCCTTGCCTCCGCGGGGGTGCTCCCTCGCCCCTACGGGACGCTCTCCTCGCCGACCCTGCGCCGGTACACCTCCACCACCCGTTCCAGGGAGTCCGCGAGGTAGGTCTCCAGCAGCGCCTCCGCCCCCGGCCGGTCCCCGGACTCCAGCGCCCGGAGGATCTGGTGGTTGCGGGCGAGGTACGGCTCGTGCAGCCGGCGCGGGTCGTCCACGACGTGGAAGGCGAGCCGCAGCTCGGCGAAGACACTGCGCATCAGCTCGTCGGTGCGCTCGCTCCCGGCGAGGGCGACCAGTTCCTGGTGGAAGTGGATGTTGGCCGTACCCATCGCTTTCCAGTCATTCTCGACGGCGGCCCTCTCCCCCTCGGCGACCGCGGCGGCGAGCCCCCGCACCGGGTACGGCGGCTCGCCGAGACCCCGGACGACGGCGCACTCGACGAGGGAGCGCGTCCGGTAGATGTCCTCGACGTCCTCGACGGTCAGGACCCGGACGAACACGCCCCGGTTGAGCTCGTGGACGAGCAGGCGTTCGTGGGTGAGCAGCCGGAACGCCTCGCGCAGGGTGTTGCGGGAGACGCCCAGCGCCCCGCCGATGCTGTCCTCGGAGAGCCGGGTGCCGGGTGGGAAGTACCCGTCGGCGATACGGCTCCTGAGGATGTCCGAAACCCTCTCCGCCGTGCTCGTGCGCCCCAACAGGGCGCGGTCGTCGGCCAGTCCCGCCAGCTGCTCTGCCATGCCCGGAATTCAATCGCAGACACCGGGACGAGACAACGGGGGTATTGAAGGATCGTTGAACGATCCTCTACGGTGCTCGGCACGGTACGGGCCCACCCTGGGCCGCTCCGCTTCCGCACGGCACTGCTCACGTCCCAGCACCCTCCGTCCCCTCTGCGAGGTGCCCATGAGCACGACCCCACCGCGCACCACCACGTCCGCATCCCCGGGCGAACGCACCGCCGACGACGGCGCGTTCGGCTGGCTGCGCGCCCTCGGCCCGCGCGGCCGACGCGCGTTCGCCGGCGCTTTCGGCGGATATGCCCTGGATTCCTACGACTACTTCACGCTGCCGCTGACGATGGTGGCGCTCTCGTCGTACTTCGGTCTGAGCAGCGGCCAGACCGGTCTGTTCACCACCGTCACGCTGGTGGTCTCCGCGATCGGCGGCGCCGTGGCGGGCGTGGTCGCCGACCGGGTGGGCCGGGTCCGGGCCCTGATGATCACGGTGATCGCCTACGCGGTCTTCACCGTGGCGTGCGGTTTCGCGCCCGACTACGGGACGCTGCTCGTCTTCCGGGCGCTCCAGGGCCTCGGCTTCGGCGGCGAGTGGGCGGTCGGGGCGATCCTGGTCGCCGAGTACGCCTCCGCGCGCCACCGGGGCCGTACGCTCGGCGCTGTCCAGAGTTCCTGGGCGGTCGGCTGGGCGCTGGCCGCGGTCGTCTACACGCTGGTCTTCTCCTTCGCGGGCGGCGACCTGGCCTGGCGGGTGATGTTCTGGACCGGGGCACTGCCCGCGCTGCTCGTGGTGTGGCTGCGCCGCCGGGTGCACGACGCCCCCGCGGCCACGGCGAGCCGCGAACAGGACCCGCGCCGCGGATCGTTCGCGGCGATCTTCCGGCCGTCCCGCGACGGCGCCCCGGGCCTGCTGCGGACCACGGTCTTCGCGAGCCTGCTCTCCACCGGGGTTCAGGGCGGCTACTACACGCTCGCGACCTGGGTGCCCACGTACCTGAAGTCCGAGCGCGGCCTGTCGGTCGTGGGCACGGGCGCCTACCTGGCCTTCCTGATCTCCGGCGCGTTCCTCGGCTACCTGACCGGCGGCCACCTCACCGACCGGATCGGCCGGCGCGCCAACATCTGGCTGTTCGCGCTGCTGTCGGCCCTGGGCGTGCTGGCCTACGCGAACATCCCGCACGGCGCCGACACTTTGCTGCTGGTGCTCGGCTTCCCGCTCGGCTTCTGCATGTCGGCCATCTTCAGCGGGTTCGGCTCCTACCTGAGCGAGCTGTACCCGACCGCGGTGCGCGGCACCGGACAGGGCTTCACGTACAACACCGGCCGCGCGGTGGGCGCGGTGTTCCCGACCCTGGTGGGCTTCCTGGCCGACAGCTGGGGCGTGGGCGGCGCGCTGGTCTTCGGCGCGGTCGGCTACGGGCTCGCCGCGCTGGCGCTGCTCGGGCTGCCCGAGACGCGCGGGAAGGAGCTGGCGTGACGCAGATGCAGAGCACCGGGGACCGGCCCGTCACCACGGCCGACGAGCACGCGCGCGCGTGGAGCCCGAGAACCGCGCGGGCCCGGTTCCGCGACGGTCTCGCCGGTCCGACGGCCGGGGTCGCGGCCGGCCACACGCAGGCCAACCTGATCTCCGTGCCCGCCGACTGGGCCTACGACATGCTGCTGTTCTGCCAGCGCAACCCCAGGCCGTGCCCGGTGCTCGACGTCACGGACGCCGGCTCCACGACGACGTTCCTCGCCGAGGGCGCCGATCTGCGCACCGACCTGCCGCGCTACCGGGTGTGGCGGGACGGCGAGCTGGTCGAGGAGCCGACGGACGTGCGCGCGCACTGGCGGGATGACCTGGTGTCGTTCCTGCTCGGGTGCAGCTTCACCTTCGAGTGGGCGCTGGCCCGGGCGGGTGTGCCGATCCGGCACGTCGAGCAGGGCCGCAACGTGCCGATGTACGTCACCGGACGACAGTGCCGTGCGGCGGGCCGGCTGCGGGGGCCGATGGTGGTGTCCATGCGCCCGGTGCCGCCGGAGCACCTGGCTGCCGCGATCCGCGAGAGCAGCCTGCTGCCGGCCGTGCACGGCGGCCCCGTGCACTGCGGGGACCCGGCGGGTCTCGGCATCGCGGACCTGGGGCGGCCGGACTTCGGCGACCCGGTGACCGCGGACGACGGCGACATCCCCGTGTTCTGGGCCTGCGGGGTGACCCCGCAGGCGGCGGTGACGGCCTCCCGGCCGCCGTTCGCCATCACCCACGCGCCGGGCCAGATGTTCCTGACCGACGCCCGCGACGAGCAGTACCGGCTGGTCGGCGTCGACTGATGCCGGCAGCCGACCCCACCCGATACGAGAACCGGAGACACGGGACGACCATGACCGCGATCGATCTGAACGCCGACCTGGGCGAGGGCTTCGGCCGCTGGCGGCTCACCGAGGACGAACAGCTGCTGTCCGTCGTCACCAGCGCCAATGTGGCCTGCGGGTTCCACGCCGGGGACGCGGCGACCATGCGCCGGGTGTGCGGCCTGGCGGCCGAGCGCGGGGTGACGATCGGCGCGCAGGTCTCCTACCGGGACCTCGCCGGGTTCGGCCGGCGCGCGATGGACGTGCCGCCCGCCGAACTGGCGGCCGAGGTGGCCTACCAGATCGGGGCGCTCGAGGTGTTCGCGCGCGCCGCCGGGGCGCGCGTGGCGTACGTCAAGCCGCACGGCGCGCTGTACAACCGGGTCGTGCACGACGAGGAGCAGGCGCGCGCGGTGATCGACGGCGTACTCCTGGCGGACCCCTCGCTGCCGGTGCTGGGGCTGCCCGGCTCGCGGCTGCTGGAGCTGGCCGGGAAGGCGGGCCTGCCGGCCGTGACGGAGGCCTTCGCGGACCGGGCGTACACCGACGAGGGCACGCTGGTGCCGCGCGGCCGGGACGGCGCGGTGGTGACCGATCCGGAGGTCGTCGTGGAGCGCTCGGTCGGCCTTGCGCGCTCCGGCTCGGTCACCGCGCACTCCGGCGCGCGCATCCAGGTACGCGCCCGCTCGCTGTGTCTGCACGGCGACACTCCCGGCGCAGTGGAGCTGGCCCGCCGGGTGCGCGAACGGCTGGCGGCGGCGGGCGTGCGGGTGGAGGCCTTCGCGTGAGGGCGCTGCCCGTGGGCGACGACGCGCTGCTCGTCGAGGTGGCCTCGGTCGAGGAGGCACAGGCCCTGCACGCCGAGCTGCTGCGGCGCCGCGCGGAGGGTTTGCTGACGGTCCGCGAGATCGTGCCCGCGGCGCGCACGGTCCTGCTCGACGGGCTGTCCGATCAGGTGCGTTGGGCATCCGAACTCACCTCCTCCGCGGTGCCGCCGTCTCCCCCACGCGCGCGTGCCCTCGTCGAACTTCCGGTGCGCTACGACGGCCCCGACCTCGCGGAGGTCGCCGCGCACTGGAGAGTGGGCGAGCACGAGGTGGCCCGCATCCACGGGGGCACCGAGTTCACGGTGGCCTTCTGCGGGTTCGCCCCCGGCTTCGGCTACCTCACCGGACTCCCGGCCCGGTACGACGTGCCGCGCCGGGCCACTCCCCGCACCGCCGTCCCCGCCGGCGCGGTGGCCCTCGCGGGCCCGTACACCGGCGTCTACCCCCGCTCCTCGCCCGGCGGCTGGCAACTCATCGGCTCGACCGACGCACCCCTGTGGAACCACACCCGCACGCCCGCCGCCCTCCTCTCACCGGGCACCCGCGTGCGGTTCGTTCCGGTGGGGGACGCATGAGCGGGGCGCGGGTGACGGGGCGGGAGACCGGGGCGCGGCGAAGCGGGCACGCGCGCGTGGGCCCCGGCGCCGCCCGCGCGCGCAGGATCGGGACGCACAGGGCCGGACAGAAGACCGAGCAGCGGTACGCCCGCGCGGGCCTCGAAGTCGCCGGCGCCCGCACGGCCGGTGCGGCAGTGGCCTCACGCGCGCGCATGAACGTCGTACCCGTGGAGGACGCATGAGCGACCGTGCGCTCGTCGTCGTGCGCTGCGGGGCGCTGACCACCGTGCAGGACCGGGGGCGGCCCGGGTACGCGCATCTCGGTGTGCCCCGGTCGGGGGCGCTGGACCCGCTCGCGGCGGGGCTCGTCAACCGGCTCGTCGGGAACGCCCCGGACGCGGCCGTGCTGGAGACGACCCTCGACGGGTGCGCGCTGCGGCCCCGTGCCACGGTGACCGTCGCGGTGGGCGGCGCGCCCTGCCCCGTGGCGGTCGGCGGGCGCCCCGCCGCGTGGGGCGCACCGGTCGTGGTGCCGGCCGGTGCGCTGCTGGAGGTGGGTGCCGCCGTGGCCGGTGTACGCAGCTACGTGGCCGTGTCCGGCGGCGTCGCCGTCGAACCGGTGCTCGGCAGCCGCGCCACGGACCTGCTGTCCGGCCTCGGCCCGGCCCCGCTCGCCGACGGCGCGGTGCTGCCGCTCGGCAGCCCGGCGGGGCCGCCCGCGCGCGTGGACGGTGCCCCCCAGCCGCGTCCGCCGGCGGAACTCGTGCTCCGGGTGACGCCGGGCCCGCGCGCCGACTGGTTCACGGCGAGCGCGCTCCGCGACCTCACCACGCGCGCGTACCGCGTGTCCTCGGCGAGCAACCGCATCGGCCTGCGCACCGAGGGCCCGGTCCTGACCCGGGCACGGCCCGGTGAGCTGCCCAGCGAGGGCATGGTGCTCGGCGCGGTCCAGGTCCCGCCGGACGGCCGCCCCGTGGTCTTCCTCGCCGACCATCCCACCACCGGCGGCTACCCGGTGATCGCGGTGGTCCGCACCACCGACCTCCCGGCGGCCGCCCAGGCGTCACCCGGCACACCGATCCGATTCGTCCCGACCCGCCACCGCTGACCTCCCGGCGGCCGCCGAGCCGACACCCGGCACTGCGACCCGGTTCTTCCCGGTGCCCGCCGCTGACGTTTCGACGGCCGCGCAGGCAGCATCCGGCACTCCGGTCCGACTCGTCCCTGCGCCCCGCCACCGCCCCCGGTGGCCGCCCATCCGACGCCCGGCACCGCGGTCCGATTCCTCCCGCCGCGCCGCCACAGACCTCCCGACGGACGCGCAGGCAGCACCGGCTGCGGCGGCAACCGTGCCCCTCAGCCGACCCCCACCTCCACCTGTTCCGCAGGAGTCGCCTGCGTCTCGGCGACCTGCTCCTCGGAGCGTCGCGTCGGTGGGGCGGCCGGGGGCAGCGCGGACAGGGCCGCGGAGACGGTGGCGGAGGCGTGCAGGTCGAGGTGGGCCGTGGTGCCCCGGGCGCGGTGACGCAGCTCGTCCGCCGCGAGGCGCAGCAGCTGCGGCAGCAGGTCCCGGCACCGCCGGGCCACCCAGCCGGTGCCCGCGGTGGCCAGCCACACGAGGCTCGCCGCCCGGGTCGGTGCGGGGAACTCCGGTTCGAGCGACGGCGGCTCGCCCGCCGCCCGCCCGGCCTCGGCGAGCAGGGCGTGGAAGCGGGCGGCGAGCTGCCGGTGCCCGCGCTCGCCGGGGTGCAGCCGGTCCGCGCTCCACAGGGCCCGGTCGGTGATCCAGACGCCGTCCGCCGCGTGCAGGTGGACGGCGCCGTAGCGCTCGGACAGCGCGTGGACGACCGCGTTGACCGCCCGCTGCCGCCGCGCCAGCGGCCTGGCCAGGGCGCTCGGCAGACCCAGCATCGCGCCGGGGTCCGGCAGGCAGGCGGTGAGCAGGGTGGCGCCCTGGCGGGTGCAGGACGCGTAGACGTGGTCGAGGCAGGCGGTCACCGCGTGGATGTCGAAGGTGCGGCGCAGGGTGTCGTTGACGCCGATGACCACCGACACCAGGTCGGGGCGCAGTTCGAGCGCGGCGGGCGTCTGCCGTTCCATGACGTCCCGGGTCTGCGCCCCGCTGACCGCGAGGTTGGTGAACTGCGTGCCCTCGCCCAGGGAGGGCGCCAGCAGCGCGGCCCAGCCTCGCCAGCCGTCCCTGGCGGGGTCGCCCACACCCTCGGTCAGCGAGTCCCCGAGCGCGACGAAGCGGACGGGTCTCATGCCACGCCCTCCGGCACGGTCCGGCGGAACCCGGTGCGCAGCACCTCCGCGTCGTGGGCGGCGAGGAACGCCTCCACGGCCGCTCCCCAGCCGAAGCACTCCGCTCGCGCGCGTGCGGCCTCGCGCCGTTCGGGCTCACGGCGCTCCAGCAGCAGTTCCACGGCGTCCGCGAACGCCTCGCCGCGGTCGGCCGCGGTCGCTCCGGCGGACCCGATGACCTCGGACAGCGCGGACGAGGCGCTGGCCACCACGGGCGTGCCGCAGGCCATGGCCTCCAGGGCGGCCAGCCCGAAGGTCTCGGCGGGGCCGGGCGCGAGACAGACGTCGGCGGACGCCTGGAGCGCCCCGAGCGTGGCCCGGTCGGAGACGTGCCCGAGGAACGTCACCGGCAGCCCCCGCTCCCGCGCGCGCTGCTCCAGGCGTTCCCTGAGCGGCCCGTCCCCGGCCACCACGAGCACCGCGGGGCGCCCGCGCCGTACCAGCGCCTCCAGGGCGTCCAGGGCCGTGCCGGGGCGTTTCTCGATGGACAGCCGGGAGCACATCACGAGCAGCGTCTCGCTCCCGCGCGCGTGGCGGGCACGCAGCCCGGGGTCGCGCAGCCCGGGGTGGCGTTCCGTCAGGTCGACGCCCAGGGGGGCGCGTACGACGTTGCGCGCACCGATGCGGACGAACTCGCGCTCGGCGAACTCGGTGGTGCAGACCACCCGCGAGTAGACGTGCGCGGTGCGGGTGTTGAGGGCGTCGGCGGCCCGCCGGGAGAGGTTCTCGGACAGGCCCCAGGTGCGCAGCACGCCGTCGGCGGTCTCGTGGGAGACCATCACGGCGGGGACGCGCGCACGGCGGGCCCAGCGGCCGGTCCAGCGCAGGGTCGTACGGTCGGAGACCTCCAGCCGGTCCGGGGCCAGGTCCTCCAGGAGGGCGGCCACGCGCCGCTTGTCGGTGAGGACGCGGTAGCCGCCCGTGCCCGGCAGCGGCGGGCCGGGCAGGGTGATGACCCGGCCCTGCTCGGTGTCGGTGTCGGTGTGCCGTTCGCCGGGCACGATCAGCACCGGTTCGTGGCCCGCGGCACGAAAGCCCTTGCCCAGCTCGCGCAGGGCGGTGCGCAGCCCGCCGGAGGCGGGTGCGACGAAGTTGGCGAGGCGGACGATGCGCAGCGGCCGGCCGGTCATGCCGCCACCGCCGTCCTGCGCGACGCGAGGACGTCGTCGTAGTGGGCGATCAACTGGTCGCCGACGGCGGCCCAGGTGCGGCCCTCGACCATGGTGCGGGCGGCGGCGCCGAAGGCGGTCCGCCGGGCCGGGTCGGCGGCCAGGGTGCGGACGGCGTCCAGTACGGCGTCGGCGTCGTGCGGCGGGACGAGCAGACCGGTGCGGCCGTGGGCGACCAGGTCGAGCGGGCCGCCGGCGGCGGGCGCGACGACCGGGATCCCGCTGGCCATGGCCTCCTGGACGGTCTGGCAGAAGGTCTCGAAGGGGCCGGTGTGCGCGAACACGTCCAGCGAGGCGAAGATCCGGGCGAGCTCGATGCCGGTGCGGCGGCCCAGGAAGACGGCGCCGGGCAGGGCCTCGGTCAGATGGGCCTGGCTGGGCCCGTCGCCGACGACCACGACCTTGACGCCCTCCAGGCCGCATACGCCGGCGAGGAGTTCGACGTGCTTCTCGGGGGCGAGCCGGCCGACGTAGCCGACGATCAGCTCGCCGTTCGGCGCGAGTTCGCGGCGCAGTGCCTCGTCACGGTGCTCTGGCCGAAAACGTACGGTGTCCACCCCGCGCTGCCACAGCCGCACCCGGGGCACTCCGTGCGCCTCCAGGTCGTGCAGGGCTGCGCTGGAGGGGGCGAGGGTGCGCTCGGCGGCGCCGTGCACCGAGCGGATCCGGCGCCAGGCGGCCGCCTCTCCGGCTCCCATGTAGGTGCGGGCGTAGCCGGCGAGGTCGGTCTGGTAGACGGCGACGGCGGGGACGCCGAGGCGGGCGGCGGCCGTCATGCCGCGCACGCCCAGGACGAAGGGGCTGGCGAGATGGACCACGTCGGGTCGGTGCGAGACGAGGGCCGCGGCGAGACGCCGGCTGGGGAGGGCGACGCGCACCTGGGGGTAGCCGGGGAGCGGGAGGGACGGGATCCGCACCACCGGGCACGGGGCGTCCGTGTCCGGCCCGCTGCCGGGAGCGGGGGCGGGGGCGACGACGAGCGGGAGGTGACCGCGATCTACGAGGTGCCGGGCGGTCTGGAGCGCGCAGTGGGCCACGCCGTTCACATCGGGGGGAAAGGATTCGGTCACGATGACGACACGCATACGGGTGTTCTCGCCGCGCAGGACGTGGCCGCGTCAACTTCGATCTTTCCGCCCGGGGAACGTCCCATGAGCGTTGGGTCGCACACCCGCGCAGGTCAGACGGCCGTCATGGCCGCCTGACCTGCGAGTCACCCGGCGTTCACACGACGGGCGGCGGACCGCTCCACGGACACCGGCATCCTCGCGGGGTACGACACCGCCCCGGACGCGGTCCCGCGCGTCGGCGGGCAACGGGACCACTCCGACGGGCCCGGCCGGGCCCCGTGCTCGTGACCGGGTCAGCCGGCGGAGAGGTCCGGGCCGAAGCGGCTGCGTACCGCGGTCTGTACCTCGGCCTCCTCGGCCGGGTCGGCGGCCAGGCGGCGCAGGCGCTCCACGACGCGGGCGTCGCCGGTCTCGGCGTGCCGTGCGGCGATCTCGCGGGTGGTCTCCTCGCAGTCCCACAGGCATTCGATGGCGAAGCCGGTGGCGAAGGAGGGATCGGTGGCGGCCAGGGCGCGGGCGGCGCGGCCGCGCAGATGGGAGGAGGCCGTCTCACGGTAGACGTGGCGCAGCACGGGGGCGGCGCAGGCGATGCCGAGGCGTCCGGCGCCGTCGACCAGGGTCCACAGGGTGGGGGCGTCGGGGCCCTCGCCGCGCACCGCCTCACGCAGGGCGCCGAGGACGAGGCCGCTGTCCTGGGCACCGCCGCGACAGGCGAGCATGCGTCCGGCGGCGGCGCCCAGCACGTCGGGGCGCTGGGCCCAGCCGCGCGCGCGGTCCACGGCGGCGATGCTGCGCATCCGTTCGAACGCGTCGACGGCGGCCTCCACGACGACCGAAGTGCCGTCGGCCACCGCGGCCTCGATCAGTTCCAGGGCGTCGTGGTCGTTGCTGTCGGCGAGGTAGCGCAGCGCGGTACACCGGGCTCCGTCCGTGCCGGCCCTGGCCGCCCGCAGGATCTCCGGCCGGTCCTCGGGGCCGGCCACGGCGACCAGGCAGCGGGCGGCGGGGACGTGGAGGGCGGCGCCGCGGTCCATGCCCTGCTGGGCCCACTCGAAGACGGCGCCCACGCTCCATCCCGGGCGGGGCCCGGTCGGCCGCATCTGGCGTTGCCAGCGGTCGAAACAGCCGGCCTCCTGGGCGGCACGCACGCGCGTGGCGATCGATTCGCGGCGATCCTCGGCCCACAGGCGCCAGGGCCTCGGCTCGAAGGCGTCGCGCACGGCGACGGCCAGCTCGGCCTCGCCCTCGGAATCGGCGGGGAAGCGGGCCAGGACGGGCGCGGCGAGGGCGCGCAGGCCCGCGTCGTCGTCCCTCAGGGCCAGCTCGTCCAGCGCCCAGGCCCAGTTGGAGCCCTGAGCGGCGTACCTGCGCAGCAGGTCGAGCGCGTCGTGCCGGCCGTAGGAGGCGAGGTGCCCGAGCACCGCGAGAGCCAGGCCGGTGCGGGACTCGTCCGTGTCGAGCAGGTCCTCCGAGTCGAAGAGGTGTGCCTCGACGGCGTCCAAGTCGCCGTTCAGGTCGAGATACAGGCGGGCGTAGTACAGGGAGCGGTTCTCCACCTGCCAGTCGTGGCGGGGATCGCGCAGCACACAGTGGTTCAGGGCCGCAAGCGCTTCCGCGCGAGGGGCGGTGAGCGCGTGCAGCGTTCCGTCGCCGCGGCCCCGCTGAAGCAGGCCGAGCAGCGTACCGCTGGGCGCTATGACCGGATCGAACATGGGAAACAGCCTCACATCAAGCGTCGACGCAACCGGGGAACACGCACTACCTGGCCGCGTGACACAACGTCGGAGCGCCCGCCGTCTCTTGCTTGCTGTAGACCATCTCTCTGCCTCTCGTCGGTGGCCCATGCGGACCGATCACGGTCCGCGCGGTGCGGCAACACCTGCCCAGCCATCGCGTCCGTGAATCACGTCGTCATGATGACCCGCGGTGTGTGCTGCCGCGACCGTATTTCCGGCGGCCCTGTACCGCCTCCCCCGTTTTCCGTGCCGTAGCTGCTCGGGACGTTCGCGTCAGTTGACGCCGAAAAGTTCCAGAAGTTCCGTCCTGCCGAACATGCGGGCCGTGTCGACGGCCGACGGCGTGCCCGCGGCGGGGTCGGCCCCGCCTTCCAGCAGGGTCTTGATGACGTCCGTCTCACCCTTGAAGACCGCCCCGGCGAGCGGGGTCTGGCCTCGGTCGTTGACCCGGTTCGCCTCCGCGCCACGGGCGAGCAGCGCACGGACCGCGTCGGCGTGGCCGTGGTAGGCGGCGAGCATCACCAGGGAGTCACCGCGGTCGTTGGTGAGGTTGGCCGGAACACCCGCGTCGACGTACGCCACGAGCGGTTCGGTCCGCCCCTGCCGGGCCAGATCGAAGATCTTGGTCGCCAGCTCCACGACCTCGGGGTCGGGGGCTTCACTCATCGGCCGGTCCGCCTCTCATTACAACCGTTCAGGTGAATCGCAAGGGTACTGGCTCGTGCCTCACATGACCCGAAGTGCCCGAGGTAAAGATCACTACGGGCCCCGACTGACGCAAGTCCCCTGCTCAAGGAGCCCATGACCGGCTTCGGCCGACCGGGTGAAAAGTCACGAAATTCACCCGCTTGCACCTTTTATCGTATAGATACATGCTGTGATCCTGGAAGTACTGATGGTGACTGTCCCCCCTCGACACCAGGAGGCCCCCAATGATCCTCTCCATGTCAGGCGTCGTCCTGCTCGGCACCATCGTGTTCCTGTTCTTCCGCAAGGACGGCCTCAAGGGCTCGCACGCGTGCGTCTCGGCCCTGTTCGGCTTCTACCTGTCGAGCACGGCCATCGCCCCGAGCATCAAGGCCGGCGGAGAGAGTCTGGCGAGCCTACTGGGCGGCATCAAGTTCTGACGCCGACAGCCCACGTCCCGCCCGTACGCACCAACAGGAGACAGCAGTGGCCCGGCGCCCTCTCCCCCGCATTCTGAGCAAAGACAGCGCGCAGATCGCCCGGATGCAGATCGCCCGGAGCCGGGAGCTGGCCCGGACGGCGGCCGACAGCGCCACCGACGTCCTCCACCCGCTGATCACCGTCTCGCGCGGACTGCGCCTTCTGGCCTCGGCCGGGCGGCGCAGATGGGCCGACACCCCCAAGGACAGGCGCGGACCACTGCTGTTCCTGGTGGCATCCCTGATCCTGGTCGTGGCGCTCGCGCCGTACGGGCCGCTGCTCGCCGTCATCACCGTGATGGCGGCGGCGGCCTGGCAGGGCCGCGAGCGCACCCCGGCGGAGCCCGACGGGCCCGACGAGTCCCAGACCGAGCGGCTCCAGTCCCTCTACGAGGCGCTGGTGCCCTACTTCTCCGGCCCCGAGGACCCGGCGCCGCTGTACCTGCACGGGGGCGAATGGGAGAAGGCCTTCCCCGCGTACGAGTTCGACGACAGCGGACGCGTCGGACACCTCACGATCCGCTACCCCGCCTACTTCCCGGACGGCGAGCCCGAGGCCCGCGCGCGGATCGAGCAGTTGCTCACGGCGAAGTCGGGGCGGAGCCGCGAGTACCACTTCGCGTGGGACGAGGTGGGCAACCAGCTCGCCGTGACCGCCCTCGCGCCGCTGCCCGCCGACATCGCCGCCCAGCGTTTCGTCACCGCGCCCGGCGAGACCGTCCTCGGCTTCACCGACCCGAGCGAGGTCCAGCGCACGCTCCCGCTCTCCTACGGCGAGGAGCGGTGCGACGTCCCGCCGGTCGTCTGGCGCACCGGCATCCGCTCCACCGAACCGCACCTGCTGGCCATGGGGCATCCCGGCAGCGGCACGTCCACGCTGCTGCGCTCCATCGCGCTCCAGGCCCTGCAGTACGCCGACATCCTGATCGTCGACGGGGGCGGCACCGGCGAGTACGCATGTCTGACCGGGCGCGACGGCGTGCTGGCCGTGGAGTGCGCCCTGCCGGGCGCGCTGGCGAGCCTGGAGTGGGCCGCGCAGGAGACCGAGCGGCGGCTCATCGCGATCAACCTGGCCCGGCAGGCGGGCGACCCGCCGCCGCAGGACACCCGGCGTCCGCTGTGGATCCTCGTGGACCGCCCGAGCGTCTTCGCGCACCTCGCGGCGGCCGACGGCCGCAAGGACCCGCAGACGCTGCTCCAGGTGCCGCTGCGGCACGGGCGCGCGGCGAACGTGACCGTCGTCGTGGCCGAGCAGTTCGAGAGCGCGGAGGCGCTGGACGACGCCGTACGGCAGCACACGCGCGCGCGCGTCGTGCTCGGGTCCGCGGCTCCCCAGCAGGTCACGGCCGTGCTGGGCGCACCGCCGCAGACGACGCCACCGGCCCATGTGCCGCCCGGGCGTGGGTACGCCCGGCTGGGCAACGGCGTGGTCCACCGGCTCCAGGTACCGCGTACACCCGATCCGTACGACGACGCGACCAGCGACGTCGACCGGCAGGCCGTGCTGGCGCTGCTGCCGGGGCGGAGCACGCCAGGCGACGCGGAGCGGATCGACCTGACCAAGCCCACGGCCGAGGCGGCACCGGTGGTCGCCGCGGAGAGTTCCTGAGCGGGGGGTTGGACACCCCCCCGCTCACGGAGTGCGGTGCGATCCGAGTGCCGTTTCCGCGGTCCCCTGGAGCGCGGGGTGACTGCCGATCGGCGACGGACGCCTGGTACCGGGCACGCCGGCGCGGAGCCGTCCGCCCGGGCAGGCGGCTGCCCCCCGCTCGCGGAGTGCGGTGCGAAACGGGTGCCGTTGCCGCAACCCCAGGAGCGCGAGCGACCGCCCGATCGGCGACGGACGCCCGGTACCGGGCACCTCGGCGCGGAGCCCCTTCGCCGTGCGGGCGGCTACGCCACGAACGTGCGCGGTGCCTCCGTCGCGCCCGTCGCTCCCGTTTCCACCAGGTGCGCAGCCGCGGCGAGGCGGGAGGCGGCCTCATCGGCGACCGCTCCCCCGACGGTGAAGGGCAGGCGGACGTAGCCCTCGAAGGCGCCGTCGACCCCGAAGCGGGGGCCGGAGGGGACGCGGACGCCGACGCGCTCGCCGGCCTCGGCGAGACGGGAGCCGGAGAGGCCGCCGGCACGGACCCAGAGGGTCAGGCCGCCCCGCGGGACCTCGAACTCCCAGTCCGGCAGCTCACGGGCGAGGGCGGCGACGAGGGCGTCCCGGTTCTCCCGGGCGTGGGCCCGCCGCAGCGCGACCGCCTGCTGCCAGCCGCCGGTGCTGAACAGCCAGTTGACGGCCAGCTGCTCCAGGACCGGAGTGCCGAGGTCGGCGTAGGCACGGGCGGCGACGAGGCTGCGGATGACGTCGGGCGCGGCACGGACCCAGCCGATGCGCATGCCGGCCCAGAACGCCTTGCTGGCCGAGCCGACCGTGATCACCGTGGAGCCGGCGGGGTCGAAGGCGCACACCGGGCGCGGCATCCCCCCGTCCCCCAGTTCCTCGTCCAGCCACAGCTCGGTCATCGTCTCGTCGGCGACGAGCACGGTGCCGGCCGAGCGGGCCGCGTCCACCAGCCGGCGCCGCTGGTCCTCGTCGGCCAGCGCACCGGTGGGGTTGTGGAAGTCGGCGACCACGTAGGCGAGGCGGGGAGCGGCCTCGCGCAGGACCTGGCGCCAGCGGTCCATGTCCCAGCCGGACAGCCCCTCGGCCATCGCGACCGGCACCAGACGGGCGCCCGCCTCCCGCATGAGCTGGAGGATGTTGGCGTAGGAGGGGGACTCCACGGCGATGCGCTCGCCGCGGCCCGCGAAGAGGTGGCAGATGGCGTCGATGGCGCCCATCGCGCCGGTCGTCACCATGATCTGCTCCGGCATGGTGGGGATCCCGCGCGCGGTGTAGCGCTCGGCGATCATCGCGCGCAGGGCGGGCAGTCCGGCGGGATAGTCGCCGTGCGTGTGGGCGTACGGCGGCAGTTCCTCCAGGGCGCCCTGGACCGCGCGGGTGAGCCACGGCTCGGGCGCGGGCAGGGACGCGCAGCCCAGGTCGATCACCGAGCCCAGGGCCTCCGGGGGCAGGGGCTCCAGGCCGCGGGCGGGCAGCGGGTTGCCGGCCGGCACGGCGGTCCAGCTGCCGGCCCCGCGCCGGGACTCCAGGAAGCCCTCGCTGCGCAGCGCCTCGTAGGCGGCCGCGACCGTGGTCCGGCTGACGGAGAGGGAAAGGGCCAGTTCGCGTTCCGCGGGCAGGCGGGCGGCGACCGGGACGCGGCCTTCGAGGACCAGCAGCCGGATGCCGTCGGCGAGCGCCCGGTAGGCGGGCGGCCGGCGGGTGCCGGGGCCGGCCGGCCGCTCCTGCTGGGAGGTGAGAAGGCGGGCGAGCTGCGCGGCCCCCACCGCCGAGGTCCACTGCGCCATGAAGATCAGTCCACCTTCCCTGAATTGGCCATGGATGCCGTTTCATCGCAAGCCACAGAGTGTCATGCGTCAGGCCACCGCCACCACCCAGGGGGGTATGTCGTGTCCACTCGGGGCCACCTCGCACGACGGTTGATCCCGCTCTACAGCGGGCTCGCGCTCTACGGCGCGAGCTCCGCGCTGCTCGTGGCGTCCGGCCTGGGTCTGGAACCCTGGAACGTGCTGCACCAGGGGCTCGCGAAGCTGACCGGCCTCACCATCGGCGTGGTGTCGATCGTCGTGGGTGCGGCGGTGCTGCTGCTGTGGATCCCGCTGCGCCAGCGTCCCGGGCTCGGCACGGTCTCCAACGTCTTCGTCGTCGGCCTCGCCATGGACGGCACGCTGGCGCTCGTCCCGGCGGCGCACTCCCTCCTGGTGCGCGTTCCGCTGCTGCTTGCCGGGATCGTGCTCAACGGCGTGGCGACCGGCCTGTACATCTCGGCGAACTTCGGGCCGGGACCGCGCGACGGGCTGATGACGGGGCTGCACCGGCGCACCGGCCGCTCGGTCCGGCTGGTGCGCACGGTGATCGAGGTGACGGTGGTGGTCACCGGGTTCGCGCTGGGCGGCACCATCGGGGTGGGCACCGTGCTGTACGCCGCGTCGATCGGCCCGCTGGCGCAGCTGTTCCTGCGGGTGTTCGCCGTCGCGCCGGCATCGGCCGGAAGCGCCGTCGTTGCCGAAAGGACACCCGGCCGGGCGATACTGCGTCGGTGACCACCGCGATACGCCACCCCTATCTCGACCACCCCGGCCCGATCGCCTTCGCCCACCGGGGCGGGGCCGCCGACGGCGTGGAGAACACCGAGGCCCAGTTCCGGCGCGCCGTCGAGCTGGGCTACCGGTACATCGAGACCGACGTGCACGCCACGGCGGACGGCCGGCTCGTCGCCTTCCACGACGCGACCCTGGACCGGGTCACCGACGGGGCGGGCCGGATCGCCGACCTCGCGTGGGACGAGGTGCGCCAGGCGCGGGTGGGCGGCCGGGAACCGGTGCCTTTGTTCGAGGAACTGCTGGAGACCTTCCCCGAGGTGCGCTGGAACGTCGACGTCAAGACCGAGCCCGCGCTGCGGCCGCTGCTGCAGCTGATCGAGCGCACGAGCGCCTGGGACCGCGTCTGCGTGGGCTCCTTCTCCGAGGCGCGGGTGCTGCGCGCCCAGCGGCTGGCCGGGCCCCGCCTCGCCACCTCGTTCGGCACCCGCGGGGTGCTGAACCTGCGGCTGCGCTCCTGGGGACTGCCCGCCGCGGTGCGCCGGTCGGCCGTCGCCGCGCAGGTGCCCGAGGCCCAGTCGGGCGTCCCGGTGGTCGACCACCGCTTCGTCCGCGCCGCCCACGCGTACGGGCTGCAGGTGCACGTGTGGACGATCAACGAACCGGAGCGGATGCACCGGCTCCTGGACCTCGGCGTGGATGGCATCATGACCGATCACATCGACACGTTGCGCAAGGTCATGGAAGAGCGCGGCGTCTGGGTCTGAGCACCCGGGCGCCCCGGCCCGAGCCTTCGCAGTTGAACGGGGAAGCGAGGGCACGGGTGGACATCGACACCGTGCGGGCACAAGGGGCGGACGAGACCGCCGGGCGCAGACGCGAGCAGCACGGCTGGTACTTCTACGACTGGGCGTGCTCGGTCTATTCGACGAGCGTGCTGACCGTCTTCCTCGGCCCCTACCTCACCGCGGTCGCCCAGCACGCGGCGGACGCCGACGGCTATGTGCACCCGCTGGGCGTCCCGGTCCGGGCGGGCTCCTTCTTCGCCTACTCGGTGTCGCTCTCGGTGATCCTGTCCGTCGTGGTGATGCCCCTCGTGGGCAGCACGGCCGACCGTACGGGCCGCAAGAAGCCGTTGCTCGCGGCGGCCGCGTACACCGGGGCGGCCGCGACCACGGGCATGTTCTTCCTCGACGGCGACCGCTATCTGCTCGGCGGGGTGCTGCTCGTCGTGGCCAACGCGGCGCAGTCCGTCGGGATGATGCTCTACAACTCCTATCTGCCGCAGATCGCCCCGCCCGAGGAGCGGGACGCGGTCTCCTCCCGGGGCTGGGCCTTCGGCTACGGGGCCGGCTCCTCGATGCTGGTGGCCAACCTGGTCCTGTACTCGGCCCACTCCTCCTTCGGTCTCTCCGAGACGGCCGCCGTCCGTATCTGCCTGGCCTCGGCGGGCCTGTGGTGGGGTGCCTTCACGCTCATTCCGCTGCGCAGGCTGCGCGACCGGCACACGCGCGTGGACCGCGCCGCGGCGCCCGGGCTGCGGCAGCTCGCTGCGACGGTGCGGGACATGCGCAGGCATCCGCTGACGCTGTCCTTCCTGCTGGCGTACCTCATCTACAACGACGGCATCCAGACGGTGATCTCCCAGGCCTCGGTCTACGGTTCCCAGGAGCTCAGGCTCGGGCAGTCGACGCTCATCGTGGCCGTGCTGCTCGTGCAGGTGCTGGCCGTGGCGGGGGCGCTGGGGATGGGGCGGCTGTCCCGGGTGTACGGCGCCCAGCGGACGATCCTGGGCTCGCTGGTGGCCTGGACGGTCACGCTCGGTGCCGGTTACTTCCTGCCCGCGAACGCGCCGGTGTTCTTCTTCGTGCTGGCCGGCGGGATCGGCCTCGTCCTCGGCGGCAGCCAGGCGCTGTCCCGGTCGCTGTTCTCCCATCTGGTGCCGCCCGGGAAGGAGGCCGAGTACTTCTCGGCCTACGAGATGAGCGACCGCGGGATGAGCTGGCTCGGGCCGCTGCTGTTCGGCGTGACCTACCAGATGACCGGCAGCTACCGCTCCGCGATCATCTCCCTGGTGGCCTTCTTCGTCATCGGTTTCGCGCTGCTCGCGCGGGTCCCCGTGCGGCGGGCGATCGCCGAGGCGGGCAACCCCGTACCGGAGAAGATCTAGCGCCGATTTAGCGTTCAACACGAAAGGGCGGTAGTGTACGCGTTTGGCCTGCCAGGCGTACCGTTACTGCGCGTCAAAGATGCCGGAACGCTGGGTGACATCTGCTAGCAGATGTGACAAACCGGGCGCCTGTGGGTAGAACAAGGGGCGGCTACGACGGCGACGCATGACCCGTAACGGGAATCTTTACCGCCGACCGGACGTTGACCGGATGACGACGACAGCGACACCTGTCCTGTGGGCGACAAGCCCGGGAGGCACGATTCATGAGTGAGCGAGCTCTTCGCGGTACGCGCCTCGTGGTGACCAGCTACGAGACGGACCGCGGCATCGACCTGGCCCCGCGCCAGGCCGTGGAGTACGCATGTGAGAAGGGTCATCGCTTCGAGATGCCCTTCTCCGTCGAGGCGGAGATTCCGCCGGAGTGGGAGTGCAAGGTCTGCGGGGCCCAGGCACTCCTCGTGGACGGCGACGGCCCGGAAGAGAAGAAGGCCAAGCCCGCGCGTACCCATTGGGACATGCTGATGGAGCGGCGCACCCGTGAGGAGCTCGAAGAGGTCCTTGAGGAGCGCCTGGCGGTTCTGCGCTCGGGGGCGATGAACATCGCGATTCATCCCCGGGACAGCCGCAAGTCCGCATAGCGGGAAACCGCACAGCGCACAACAGACCGCGGGCGCCGTACGTCTCACGTACGGCGCCCGCGGTCTTTGCCGTGTCCGGCTACTGGTTCAGCGGCGGCCACTGCCCGCCCTGCTCGGGACGGTCCTCGCGGATGACCTCGCCCTGCACGACCTTGCCGTCGGGGCGGTGGATACGGGCCTGCTGGAAGGCGTCGCCCAGGCTGCCCGGGGAGGCACCGCGCAGCCGCCTGTCCAGGGCGCTCTCCCCGAAGCGGCTCACGGCCCGCTGGACCGGGGGGACGAGCAGGAGCAGACCCGCCACGTCGGAGAGGAGACCGGGGATGATCAGCAGCAGGCCGCCGAGCATCATCAGTCCGTTGCCGCCGCCGCGCTCGGGCGAACCGCCCCGCTGCAACGCCTCGTTGAGGCTCTGGAAGGCGCGACGGCCGGCCCGCTTGATCACCACGGAACCGGCCACGACGCCCGCGACGAGGAGGAGGAACACGGTGAGGCCCCCGGCCGCGCCCGCGACCAGGGTCAGCAACCAGATCTCCAGCACCAGCCACGCGGCGATCCCCAGCGGCAGATACCTGCGCAGCCGGGAGCGCCGGGGCCGGGCGGTGTACGGAGAGGTCGGAGCGCCAGTCGTCATGCTCCCAGTGTGCCTGGCCCCGGCTCAGTGCCGGATAAGGGGATGACCGGCCGGGGCCCGCGGCGGGCTAGGAGGACCGCTTCTTGCCGGTGAGCTTGGCGACCCGGTCGCTCGCGCCCCAGGCGGTGACCCGCCACAGCGCCTCGACCAGGATGTCCTTGCTCATCTTGGAGTCGCCGAGTTCGCGCTCCACGAAGGTGATCGGGACCTCGACCACGTGGTAGCCGGCCTTGACCGCGCGGCGGGCGAGGTCGACCTGGAAGCAGTAGCCCTGCGAGGCGACCTCGCTCAGGCCGAGGCCCTGGAGGGTCTCACGGCGGAAGGCGCGGTAGCCGCCGGTGATGTCGCGCAGCGGCAGGTCGAGCGCGAGCCGCGAGTAGAGGCTGCCGCCCCGGGAGATGAACTCGCGGGACTTGGGCCAGTTGACCACCCGGCCGCCGGGCACCCAGCGGGAGCCGAGCACCAGGTCGGCGCTCTTCAGCGCGGTGAGCAGCCGCGGCAGCTCCTCGGGCTGGTGGGAGCCGTCGGCGTCCATCTCGACCAGCACGCCGTAGTCGTGCTCCAGGCCCCAGCGGAAGCCCGCGAGGTAGGCGGCGCCGAGGCCCTCCTTGCCCTTGCGGTGCATCACCTGGACGTTCGCGTCCTCGGCCGCCAGCTCGTCGGCGAGCTTGCCGGTGCCGTCCGGGCTGTTGTCGTCCGCGATCAGCACGTGCGCCTCGGGGACGGCCTTGCGTACCCGGCCGACGATGGTCTTGATGTTCTCCGCCTCGTTGTAGGTCGGGATGATCACCAAGGCCGTGCCGAGCGGACCGAACTGCCTCCCCTGAGCCGTGGCCGCGAGGGTCCCGTCGCCGTCGTTCACTGCTGCCCCTTCTGGTCGTACGCAGGCGTCCACCATAGTGGTCGCCGCCTGGGAAGACGCGACAGCCCGTTCGTATGGTGGTGTCGATTCCACAAGAGTGGGGTAAGAATGCGTTCTTTGGCATCTTCACGCTGCGTTTTCGCCACGTTCGTGCCGCGTTCCGGCTCTCCGGATCGCCCCGAGCACGCCTCGGACGCCTTCGTCCCGCTGCGGATGGGGGCCCGGCGCCCTTCGGGCCGACCTGGGACCCGCTGGCTGCGGATCGACCGAAAGCCGTTGTCTACTGAGCCCGGGCCCCACCCGGGTCACACCTTGCCGACCGGCGGGAACGCTTCCTCGTCGGCGCGGGGCGCTGAGCCTGGTTCCCAGCGACGGTGCCCCGGTGCGGCACACCGTCCCTGACCCAGCGGCGCTGCGGCGAGTTGCGCGAACGCTCCCCGGTCGGGCGTCCGGTGGTGGACTCGGACGAACCTACCGGCCCCCCGCCGCCGACTGTCAACAGCCTCTTTACCTGCGCAAACGCCGACGGGCAGGCGGAAAGCCCGGAGGATGCGCAGGTCGCGCGAGGCGGCGGCGGCGCCCCACGGGCGCCGCGCCACCCCGGTAGATCACTCGCCCGGCCGTACGAACACGGTCCGCCCGCCGACCACGGTGCGCAGGCAGACCGGCAGGTCGCGGCCCGGGGTGAGGTCGGGCAGGCCCGGGGTGCCGGAGCGCGGGTCGGTGGACCAGCGCGCCACCCGGTCGTCCGGGGCCTGGACGACCAGTTCGTCGGTGCGCCAGACGGCGTAGTCGGCGGGCGCACCCGGCACCAGCACGCCCGCGTCGTCGCGGCCGGTCGCCCGCCAGCCGCCGCGCGTGTGCGCCGTGAAGGCGGCGCGCACGGAGACCCGGTGCTCGGGCGTGTGGTGGAAGGCGGCGGCGCGGACCGTGCCCCAGGGGTCGAGCGGGGTGACGGGGCTGTCGGAGCCGAAGGCGAGGGGCACACCGGCGCGGAGCAGGGCGGCGAAGGGGTTGAGGGTGCGGGCCCGGCCGGCGCCGAGCCGGCGGGCGTACATGCCGTCCTCACCGCCCCACAGCGCGTCGAAGGCGGGCTGCACGGATGCGATCAGGCCCAGCTCGGCGAAGCCGGCGACGGTCTCGGGGGTGAGCATCTCGGCGTGCTCGACGCGGTGCCGGGCGGCGCGGATCCGGGCGAGGCCGATCTTCTCGGCGGCGGCGCGCACGCCCGCCACGACGGCGGTCACGGCGGCGTCGCCGATGGCGTGGAAGCCCGCCTGGAGCCCCGCCTCGGTGCAGGCCACCACGTGGGCGGCGACGGCCTCGGCGTCCAGGTAGGCGGTGCCGGTGTGGCCCGCGTCGGCGTACGGCTCGTGCAGGCAGGCGGTGTGCGAGCCGAGGGCGCCGTCGGCGAAGAGGTCGCCCGCCGCGCCCACGGCACCCAGCTCCCGCGCCCGGTCGACGTTCTGTTCGGCCCAGTAGCCGACGACACGGGGGCCGGGCAGCTCGGTGGCGAGCCTCAACAGGGCGGTGAAGTCGTCCTCGGAGGAGATCTGGGGGCCGCCGCACTCGTGCACCGAGCCGATGCCGAGGGAGGCCGCGTGGGCGAGGGCGGTGCGCTGGGCCTCGGCGCGCTGGGCCGGTGTGATGGCTCCGAGGGCGGCATCCCGTACGGCGTGGTGGGCGTCGCGGGTGAGCGGGGCGTCCTCACGGGGGAGGTCGCCGGGGACCAGGTCCAGCAGGGCGGTGCTGACGACGGCCGAGTGCACGTCGATGCGGGACAGGTACAGGGGGCGGCCGCCGGTGGCCTCGTCGAGTTCGGCGCGGGTCGGCGGGCGGCCGCCGGGCCAGCGGGCGGCGTCCCAGCCGTGGCCCAGCAGGACCCGGTCGCCGGGGCGGGCGGCGGCGAACTCGCGGACCAGGGCGAGGGCCGCCTCCAGGGAGGGCGCGCCGGACAGGTCGAGGCCGGTCAGCGCGAGACCGGTCGCGGTGGTGTGCACATGTGCGTCGGTGAAGGCCGGGGTGACCAGGGCGCCGTCGAGGTCGACCACCTCGTCCACGCCGTCGGCGAAGGCGTCGGCGGCGCCCTCGGAGCCGACCCAGGCGACTTGTCCCGCCTCGACGACCATCGCCGTCGCGAAGGGGTCGGCGGGGCTGTGCACCTCACCGCGGCGCAGGAGGACGGTCTCGGGGGGCTCGGTGGTGCGCTCACTCATAGCGCACAGTTTCCCCCGCCGGAAGGGGGCCGCCGCACCTGGGGCGGGCGAAAGGGCGCGGCCGGCGCCGGCCGCGCCCCCGCCGGCGGGCCGGTGGCGCTCAGATCCGGGGCGGGCGGGCCTCGTACGGCGTCGACAGGACCACCGTCGTACGCGTCGACACGCCCGCCAGGCCGCGCAGCCGGGCGAGCAGTTCCTCCAGTTCGTGCGGGGTGGCCACACGGACCTTGAGGATGTAGTTCTCGTCGCCGGCGACGCTGTGGCAGGCCTCGATCTCGGGGACGCCCGCCAGGCGGTCCGCGATGTCGTCCGGGGCGCTGGGGTCGAACGGTTTCACCGAGATGAACGCGGTCATCGGCAGCCCGACGGCCTCCGGGTCGACCACCGCGGCATAGCCGCGGATGACGCCACGTTGTTCGAGCCGGCGCACCCGCTGGTGCACGGCCGACGTGGACAGGCCCGTGGCCTTGCCCAGGTCTGTGTAGCTCATCCGCCCGTCCTTGACGAGCAGCTGCACGATCTGACGGTCCAGCTCCTCCATGGCGCCAAAACCTACAGTGCGGTTGATCTCCTCGGATAGCCGAGAGCGCAGGTCATGGCCGGTTCGATACAAAAAGCACCGCCGCGGGGCCCTCGTGAACACCCTCGCATGGCATGTGATGAACGCCACATGGTTCGAACAGGCTCCGTGATGTTCTCGTGATTACCGCCGAGACCGGGCGGGAAGTGCTTGCTGTGGTCGAGGCCTCAGCGCCTTCTCGGCCCATCCTTAGGGGGAGAGTCCCATGCAGAGTGTCAAGCGCCCTGGTCGATCCGCGTCCAAGCGGCAGCAGCCGGTGGTCGAGCCCGAGCCGGAGGGCGTCGAACCCGACGCCCTCGAGGACGAACTCGACGCCTACGACACCTTGGAGATGTACCGGGTGGTCTGCCCGGACTGCGCGCAGCCCATCGCGCTGCTGGCGGACGAGGAGGTCCTGCCGGAGCACGCGCTGTGCGCCTCGCCGTGGAACCCGTTCGGGCTCACGGTCTGTGCCGGCACGGGCCGTACGGCGGCCGACGCCCGCCCCGCGGACGAGTCCGTCGAACCGCAGGAGCAGGACACCGCCCTGCTGCTCACGCTCCCCCAGGGACTGAACTGGCGGACGCAGCCCTTCTCGCACGTCGGCGGCCCGGGCTCGCGCCCTATGCGCGTGCCGTCGATGCGCCGCCAGGCCGCCTGAGCGCTCCCGCCCCGGGCCCGGCTCACTCCCAGTAGGTTCCCTCCACCATGGCGCGCAGGCTGCCGTGGTGCAGGATCAGGGTGTCCGGGTCCGCCGGGACGGAGGCCTCGCCGAAGTACACCTGGCGGTAGGCGATGCGCAGCATGACGACGGCGTGCCGCAGTGCGGCGTACAGGGTGTGGAACTCCATGTCCCGCGGGGTGTGCCCGGTCAGGCGCGCGTAGCGGGCCTCGACCCGGTCGCGGCGCAGCAGGCCGGGCAGTCCCCGCTGTCCTGAGCCGGCCGTGAGGTCCTGGAAGAAGCGGTGCAGGTAGATCGTCCAGCCGAGGTCCACCTCGCGCGGGGCGAGTGCCGCCATCTCCCAGTCGAGGACGGCAACGGGCTCGAAGCCGTCGTAGACGACGTTTCCGATGCGCGCGTCACCCCAGGTGAGGACGGGTTCGCCGGGCTCGCGGGGCCACAGCTGGGCCAGCCGGTCGAACGCCGCCTCGATCAGGGGCGACGGGGCGAGTCCGTCGGTCACCCAGGCGTAGTAGGCCCGTTGGGCCGCCACGTGCCGGCGCAGGGCGTCCCCTTCACCCGGCAGGGCGAGGAAGTGGGCGTCGGCGGGCGGGACTTGGTCGTGGAGCCGGGCGAGCAGCCCGATCGTGGCCGCCTCCAGGTGCTCGCGCTCGGCATCGCTCGCCGCGTGCAGCCAGCTGTCCTCGTAGGTGTACGGCATGACGTCGGGCGGCACCCGTCCGGCGACCCGTTCCATCACGAGGAACGGCGCCCCGAGCGGGCCCGGGTCCTCCTCCAGCCACAGCGCCCGGGGCACGGGCACGTCCGTGCGCTCGGCCACCAGGCGCAGGGTGCGGTACTGGCGGGCCATGTCGTACTCCGGGAAGACGGTGTACGCCGCCGGGTCCGCGGCGAGCCGTAACGCGCAGGAGCGGACCGGCGGTCGCGGGTGGTCGATGTCGAACAGCAGGGTCTCGCTCGACATGCCGTTGGAGGCCGGGACGGTGACGCCGACGGCCCTGGCGCCGGGCAGGCGGGTGCCGAGCCAGGCGGTGAGCCGGCGGGTCAGTTCGCCGGGGTCGCGGGTGGTGGTGCGGGGGCGCGGTGCGGGGGCCATGCCGGGCTCCTCCCTCAGGGCGCGACCGAGTCGAAGCCGGTGAAGCCGCTGGGATCGTGCCGGCCGAACGAGCCGTGCTCGAAGATCCCGTGGCCGGTGTGCCCGTCGAGCCGGAAGCGGGCGGAGTGGTCGGTGACGCCGTAGGCGGCGAGGGGCTGGGCGGCCGGGTCGGAGAGGTCGTAGGTGCGGCTGTCGGTCCAGCCGGGGCCGCGCCAGGTGCCGTGCTGCCAGTCGTCGGCGGGCGGGTACCCGGCCCCGACGGCGAGCGGGGAGGAGACGAGGGTCTCCACCTCCAGTTGGTGCGGCTCGCGCGGGTCGCCGAGGTGGATGACCGCCCGTTCCGGGTGGCGGGTGCCGGAGCGGTAGCCGATCTCGGCGCGGGGCCAGCCGAGTTGGCGGTCGCGATGGCCGGGCCGGACGAGGGTGGCGTCGTTCAGGGTGCGGTAGCCGTCGGCGTCCTCCTGGGTGACGACCATGAGGAAGCGGTCCGCGAAGCGGACCGGGCACCAGATCCAGTGGAAGCCCTCGGCGGGGTGGTCCTGGGCCAGCCGGCCGCCGTCCTCGCCCGGCACCGGCCGGACGCCCCAGCTGCGGTCGCGGGTGCCCGTCCAGTCCCGCGCGGTGACCCGGAACTCCTCTCCCCCGGCCCGGATCACGCCCTCCGCGGTGCCCGCCTGGACGAACCGGCGGCCTTCCAGGGTGAGCCGCTCGCCCCGGCGCTGGAGGTGGTGCGGCTCCCAGAGGGCCGGGAAGGCGGCCGTCCAGGTCAGGTCGCAGGCGAGCAGTTCGTCCTCGCAGCGCAGCCTCAGGAGTTCCAGCGGCCGCGCCACGTCGATGCGCAGCGGGCCGACGGCGAGCCGCATGCGGTCGTCACCGAGGGCGTCCGAGGCGCGCACGGCGTACAGGGTGTCGCCGGTGCGGAGGGTGGCATAGGCGTCGATCACGCCGAGGTTGGGGTAGACGCCGAGGCCGAGGATCAGCAGGGCACGGCCGGCGTGGTCGAGGACGTGGAAGATGCAGCGGTCGTAGGCGTTGCGGTCGCCGGTCGCCACGTGCCTCATGGACAGCGGCACCTGGTGCACGGGGTACTCGTCGAGCGCTACCGGACGGTCGTCGGCCACGGACACCCCCCTGGGAGACAGTCCGCTGACGGTACGTCAGATATCGGGAGGAGGCCAGAGCGGGGCGCGGACGTCCGTGAACTGACGCCCGATTCCGGCGGGCGGTGACCTGCCGGGCGGACGCCGCGTTCTTCCGGGCATGACCCCCCTGTACTCGGCCACCGGGCGTCAGCGCCGCATTTTCGTCCCCCGCCCGGCGGAATCGGTTCCGCCTCCCGCGCCGCAGGACCCGCCCATCTACCGCGAACTGATGCGCGTCTGGGCCGACCGGGGCCGCACCCTGCCGGGCCGCCACGACCCGGAGTGGGTCAGGCTGGCGGCCCCGACGGTCCGCACGGGGCAGTTCAGCGACCTTCGGGTCCCGCCACGTGACGTGCGATGACCATCCGCTGGATCTGGTTGGTGCCCTCGACGATCTGCAGGACCTTGGCCTCGCGCATGTAGCGCTCGGCCGGGAAGTCGGCGGTGTAGCCGTAGCCGCCCAGTATCTGCACGGCGTCCGTGGTGACCTTCATGGCCGTGTCGGTGCAGTGCAGCTTGGCCATGGCGGCCTGCTTGGCGAACGGCCTGCCCGCGTCGCGCAGCCGGGCCGCGGCGAGGTAGAGCGCGCGGCCGGCCTCGATCTGGGTGGCCATGTCGGCGATCATGAAACGCAGGCCCTGGAAGTCGGCGATCGGCCGGTGGAACTGCCGGCGCTCGGTGGCGTACGCGACCGCCTCGTCGAGGGCGGCCTGGGCGACACCTATGGCGCAGGCGGCGATGCCGAGGCGGCCCGAGTCGAGGGCGGACAGGGCGATGGTGAAGCCCTGGCCCTCCTCGCCGATGCGCCGCTCGTCGGGGACGCGGACGCCGTCGAAGTGGACCTGGGCGGTGGGCGAGCCCTTCATGCCCATCTTCTTCTCGGGTGCGGCGGCGCTCAGACCGGGCGCGTCGCCGGGCACCAGGAAGGCGGTGATCCCGCGGGGGCCGTCTTCGCCGGTGCGCGCCATCACGGTGTAGAAGTCGGCGATGCCGCCGTGCGTGATCCACGCCTTGGTGCCGGTGATCACCCAGTCGTCGCCGTCCCGGACGGCCTTCGTGCGCAGCGAGGCCGCGTCGGAGCCGGATGAGGGCTCGGAGAGGCAGTACGCGCCGAGGAGTCCGCCGCCGAGCATCGCGGGCAGGTGCTCGACCTGCTGCTGCTTGCCGCCGTAGGTGGCGAGCCCGTAGGAGGCGAGGGTGTGCACGCTGACGCCGAGGCCGACCGTGAGGCGGGCCGCGGCCAGCTCCTCCAGGACCTGGAGGTAGACCTCGTAGGGCTGTTCGCCGCCGCCGTACTCGGGGTCGTACGGCAGGCCGAGCAGTCCTGATGTGGAGAGCAGGGTGAAGACCTCGCGCGGGAAGCGTCCCGCGTCCTCCTCCTCGGCTGCCTTCGGCGCGATCTCGCGCTGGGCGATCTCACGGACGAGGGCGAGCAGGTCCCTCGCCTCTTCCGTCGGCAGTTGACGCTCCACCGGCTGCGGGTCGCGGTCGGACATGGCGTCGGTCTCCTCCCTGTTCGGGCACCGGCGGTCTGGCCCGTCGGGTGGGGGCGGCTCCGCCTGGTCGTTCCGGTCGGCCACCGGCGCTCGCTCCCGGGTCTCGGAAGCTGCTGACCAGCGGCTGTGCGCTGTGAGTATGCCCGATCGGCGACCTCCAGTCACCAGTTAACGACCGCTCACTTCAAGATTCCAGTCGAGGCGACCCGGGTGCGCGCGGATTGGTCCGAACCATTGACTCAGTGGTCTAGTCCTCCTAGGGTGCATGACCGACGCTTTACCGCGTTCATGCCAATCGGCGCGCGTCACCCTCACCCCGCGAGGAGACACCCGATGCTCACTCCCCAGCGCTCGCGGCTGCGGGCCCTCGTCTCGGCCGCGTGCACCGCCGTCCTCGGCGCGGGCCTGCTGGCCGGCGCGGGCACCGCGACCGCCGCCGCCCCCGTGGCACCGCGGTTCACGGCCGGGTCCAAGGTCGTCGGCTACTTCACCGAATGGGGCACCTACGACCGCACGTACTACGTCAGGAACATCCAGACCTCGGGCTCCGCGTCCAGGCTGACCCACATCGACTACGCCTTCGGCAACGTCACCGGGGGCAGGTGCGCGCCGGGCGACTCCTACGCGGCCACCGACCGCGCCTACACCGCCGCCGAGTCCGTCGACGGCGTCGCCGACACCGGGGACCAGCCGCTGCGCGGCAACTTCAACCAGCTGCTGAAGCTGAAGAAGAAGCATCCGGGCCTGAAGATCCTGTGGTCCTTCGGCGGCTGGAGCTGGTCCAGCGGCTTCGGGGAGGCCGCGAAGGACCCGGCCGGCTTCGCCCGGTCCTGCTACGACCTGGTGAAGAACCCCAGGTGGGCGGGGCTGTTCGACGGCATCGACATCGACTGGGAGTACCCGAACGCCTGCGGCGACACCTGCGACACCAGCGGGCGGGAGGCCTTCAGGGACGTCATGGCCGCACTGCGGTCGAGGTTCGGCTCCCGCAACCTGGTGACCGCGGCGATCACCGCCGACGCGACCCGCGGCGGGAAGATCGACGCGGCGGACTACGCGGGCGCCGCGCGGTACGTCGACTGGTACGACCCGATGACGTACGACTACTTCGGCGCCTGGGACGCCACGGGACCGACCGCCCCGCACTCCCCGCTGACCTCCTACCCCGGCATCCCGAACGCGGACTTCAGCACCTCGGCGACGATCGCGAAGCTCCGCGGACTCGGCATCCCGGCGGCCAAGCTCCTGCTCGGCATCGGTTTCTACGGCCGCGGCTGGACGGGCGTCACCCAGGCGGCACCGGGCGGCACGGCGAGGGGCCCGGCGGCGGGGACGTACGAGCAGGGCATCGACGACTACAAGGTCCTGAAGGCCAAGTGCCCGGCGACCGGCATCGTGGGCGGCACGGCGTACGCCAAGTGCGGCAGCGACTGGTGGAGTTACGACACCCCCGCGACCATCGCCGTCAAGTCGGCGTACCGGAACCGGCAGGGCCTCGGCGGCACCTTCCTCTGGGAACTGAGCGGCGACACCGCGAACGGCGAGCTGATCAAGGCCGTCAGGTAGGCCCCCTGGCGGGGGACCCGGGAGCGGAGGACCACGAGCCTCCGCTCCGTCGGGTCACTGGTCCCGGCGGGCCGGCGGCGGGGCCGGGTAGGCCGGGTCGAGCTCCTCTATGGCGCGCAGGGCGCCGCCGAGCGTCTTCACCAGCAGTTCCCGCATGGTGTCGCGGGGCAGCTCGGGGTGTTCGATCCAGTCCAGGGCGGCGCCCTCCACGCTGCACACCCAGGAGAGCAGGCCCATCCGCACCAGCGGGGAGACGTCGCTGCGGCCGTAGGCCCCTTCGGCGATGGTGGTGATGATCGCCTCGCGCACGCCGTCCCGGATGGCGTGCACCTCGGCGTCGAAGCCGACGCCGCCGCTGACGATGGTGCGGTAGGCCGCCTGGTGATGCTCGGCGTAGCGCAGGTAGCTGTCGATGGTGCGGTGGACCCGGTCCACGGCGGGCAGTTCGAGGGCGCCTGCGGCGTAGGTGACCAGGTCGGCGACGGAGTCCTGGATGATCGCCAGGTAGTAGCCGCGCTTGGACTGGAAGTAGTAGTAGATCAGCCCCTTGGCGACATGCGCCTGGCGGGCGATGTCGTCCATGGACAGCGCGTCGTAGGACGTGTCGGCGAACAACTTGCGCCCGATGGCGATGAGTTCGGCGCGACGCGCCACGGAGCGCTCGGTGCCGCGCACCCGGGGACGGACGACGGCAGCCTGTTGACGCATATTCAATTTCGGCCCTGTTCCAGGCGGTCGGCGGGACATCCGCAGTATGTCAGAACATGCCCTGCCCGGGAGGCGCCGAAGCGGAGCAGGCCGGGACCGCCCGGGTCAGAGCAGGCCGAGCCGGGTGACGAGCATGGCGATCACCGCGACGAGGACCCAGCCCACGACGTGTTCGGCGATCTTCGGGCCGTCCTCCTGGGGGCCGCCGGTGCGGACGCGGGTGGCGGTGGCCGGGTGTGCGGTCATGCTGGTACTCACAGAGGTCGGACGTGCAGAGCGGTTCCCCCACCCTTTTGTCCACCTTGCCACCCGCGAGGGCCCGTGCGGCGATGAGCTTGGTCACACGGTCAGCGCACGCCCACCGCGGCCAGGGCCTTGCGCTGGCGCGGGGTCGGATGCGCCGGGAAGTAGAGGTAGCAGACCCCGCCGGTGCCCGAGGAGACACCGCCCGAGGCGTTGTACCGCTTGGTCCTGAGCCAGATGTTCTCGAACTCCCGGCGCAGGTAGACCCGTCGTACGGCATCGTCGCCCGGCGAGGCCGGGTCGTTGGCGATCACGTCGCCCTCGGCCGTGAAGCCGATCACCGTCATCAGATGGCCGGAGGTGCCGTAGCCGGCGCCGGTCAGCTCGGTCTTCAGGAAGGACTGGGACGTTATGGCCGGGATGCCGGCCGCGACCAGGGTCTCCAGGTCGGTCAGCGAGGCGAGACGGGTTACCACGCCCTGGATGTCCTGGTAGGTGGCCGCGTAGGCCGCGTTGAAGGGCCAGTTGCCGCAGCCCTCGTACTGGTAGTCGTAGGTGGCGCGGGCGGCCAGGTCCACCTGCGGGTCGGCGTAGGACGGGTCGACCCAGGCGAGCTGCTCGGGGGTGGGGCGGCCGCCCCAGTACTCGATGATCATCTGCGATGAGGTGGGGCTGCACCAGGCCTCGCCGCCGTTGTCGTACTGCGGGTACTGGCCCTTGTGGATCTCCTGCGAGTAGCGCGGTACGGGCAGCTCCTGGGCGAGCCCGGGCGAGGAGGCGGGCACGGTGAAGCGGTCGGGGATGTCCGAGCCCATCGCGCCGAGCCGCCAGACGGTCGGGGTGAGGCGGGTGCCGGGCTTGCGGTAGAGCGTGAGGCGCAGCCGGTACGACGCGAGCCGCAGGCCGGTGCCGGCGTCGTCGATGGCGAAGGTGTCGGTCCAGATGCTGCTCCGGCCGTCGCTCTGGCCGTCCACCGAAGTCCGCTTGATGTCCTGGTCCCCGGCCGCCCAGCGGCCCATCACGTACCAGGGGGTGTCGGTGCCGTCGGAGTAGGTGCCGAGCAGTTCGACCTGGAGCCAGGTGCCGTCGGGGGTGTGCGCGTTCCAGGAGGAGACGACCTCGGTGGCCGGGGCGGAGAGCCGGTGCACCGGGGAGGTCCAGGTGGCGTACTCCCAGGTGGCGGTGGTGCCGGTGTGCGGGTCTGTGTAGTCGCTGCGGCCTGCGGGCGAACCGATCACCACCCCGGGGCGGGGGCCGGACACGGCGCGGACGCCCTGGTCGGCGCCTGAGCGCCAGTCCCGGTACGTGGTCCAGGCGTGGTAGTCGATCGGGCGGGCGTCGGCCCGGCCCGCGGCCTCGGTGCCGGTGGCGGTCACCCGCGCGGTGGCGGCGGCAGCGGGCGCGGCCGCTCCGGTCACCGCCGCGGCGACCGCGACGGCGAGGACGGTTCTGCGGGACGGCTGTTGGGCTCTGCTCATGGGCGCGATTACCCCCAGGTGTCCGAGTCGTGGCTGATTTCCGGTGCACGCGTGTGCGCCAACTATGGAGCAGCCGCCATGCCCCTGCCAGCACTTCCACCGATGCCGCGCCACCAACATTGGTCTGATCCGGTGACGGGATCCGGCAGCCGGGGGACACGGCCCGGCCCCGGCCCCGCGGGGTGGGGCCGGGGCCGGGGCCGGGTCGCTCGGAGCGGTCAGACGAGGTCCATCGCGGCGACCTCGTCGGGGCGGCCGTAGCTGACGGGACCCTGGAAGCGGCGGCGGGCGGTGGCGAACCACCAGACCGTCGCCACGAGGAGGACGGCGGCGAGGGCGATCGGCGCGTAGTTGAAGGAGTCCACGGTGATCGGGGAGGCCTGCGGCAGCATGAACAGGACACTGCTGAGGACGATCCAGATCACCGCGAGCCAGCCGACCGGCCGGCCCCAGCGGCCCAGGTGCCACGGCCCGGGCTCGAAGCCGTCGCCGAGGCGCAGCCGCAGGAAGATCGGCACGGCGTAGGCGAGGAAGAGGCCGACGACGTTCACGCTGACGATCGCGGTGAAGGCCGTGTGCGACCACCAGCCCGGGACGACGAGGGCCAGCGAGCAGACCACGGCGAGCCAGACCGCCTTGACGGGCGTGCGGGTGCGCGGCGAGACCGAGTGCCACCAGCGGGAGCCGGGCATGGCACCGTCCCGGGAGAAGGCGAAGATCTGCCGGGTGTTGCTGGTGAGGTTGGCCAGGCCGCAGAACAGCATCGCGCCGATGACGATGAGGAGCATCACCTTGGCGGTGGCGAGACCGAGGCCGTCGATGAGGATCTGGACGGGGGGTGCTCCCGCACCGGCCACCTTGGAGTAGTCGTTAATGCTGTAGACCAGTGCAAGCATCAGGACGAGACCGGTGATCGCCGAATAGCCGATGGCACGGGTGATCCCCTTGGGCGCGTTGACCGTGGCGCGGACCGTTTCCTCGGACATGTGGAAGCTGCCGTCGAACCCGGTGAACGTCCAGCTGGTGACCAGCAGACCGAGCATGCCGCCGTAAAGTCCGCTAGTGAAGCCGGTGTTGTTCTCGAAATGCGTCACGAAGGACGCGGGCTGATGATGGTGCGGCATCACTATGAGTGCCCCGACGATCACCACGAGTCCGATCAGCAGCCACCACACGGAAATTCGGTTCAGTACGGCGACGAGCTGCACGGTGTAGGTGTTGGCGAGCCCCTGCACGACGATGATCACGGCCGTGATCAGGATCGTCTGGTGGACGGTCGGCTGGTAGGAGGGCCACTGCAGCTGCACGAAGGCCTGGACGAAGGTGGCGGCCGCATAGCCGGTCGCGGCCGTGCCGCCGATCTGGCCCACGAAGTTCAGCCAGCCCGTGTACCAGGACCAGGCGCCCTTGTGCCGTTTGGCGAGTTTACCGGCGGAGAAATACAGGGCACCGCTGGTCGGATATGCGGACGCGACCTCCGCCATGGCCGCGCCGATGAGCAGCACCATGAAAGAGACACCGATCCAGCCGAACACGAGAATGCGGGGCCCACCCGCGTTCATGCCGAATCCGAAGGACGAGAAGATACCCGAGAGGATATTGATGATGGTGAAGGAGATCGCGAAATTGTCGAACGCCTTGAAACGGCGCGTGAGTTTTCGCGGATAACCCATCGCGTGCAGCGTCGCGTCGTCGTCGAGCACGACCGCGTCCTTGTCCGCGCGGGCCTTCGCCCGTGGGGTAGGCATCCCTTCCGACACTGATCGACCTTTCTCTCGATGGCTCTCGATGGGGAGCGGGGGGCGAGCGGGGTCAGGCGGGTCCGGGGACGGGCAGGCCGCAGCCGCGGCGCGCCCGGGAGAGCTGCTCGGCGGGGTCGCCGAAGGCGCTCCAGGGCATGCGCGAGGCGTACGGGCCCATCGCAGCGAAGACCGCCCGGGCCTCGAACTCGCGCTGGGCCATGACCAGCGCGTGCGCGAGGTAGGCCAGGTCGAGCACCGGGGTGAAGCGGTAACCGGCCACCGCGGGCAGCCAGTTGTGGTAGATCGCGAGGGCGGTGGAGCGCCACTGGGGCTGTTCCCAGACCCGGTCGGCGAGCAGCTGGGTCGGGTTGTAGCTCTCCACCAGGGCCACCAGGGGCAGCAGCCGCAGGGCGGAGTCGGCGGGCGCCCGCTGGCTCAGGAAGGCGGCCACGTCCCAGGCCGAGTTGACCGAGCCGCCGTGGCGCGTGAAGAAGGAGGACAGGAAGCGGTGGTGGGCCTCGCGGTGCCAGGGGTCCAGCGACAGGATGTGCGCGAACAGCCGCCAGGGCCCCGGCGGGGCGGTGAGCAGACCCTGCGGCGCCGGGTCGCGCAGCCGGTGCAGGCGGGCCATCGCCAGCTTGGCGACCCAGGGCGTGGGATCCTTGGGGGCCTCGGCCGCGGCCCGCTCGCAGGCGGTGAGCGCTATCCGCTCCAGCGCCTCGGCGCGCTCGTCGCGGGCGTCGGCGGCGCGCAGCGCGCGCTGCACCGCGACCCGCGCCCACATCAGCTCCGCCTCGGGCGAGGGCTCCTCGGCCAGCCAGCGCTCCACCAGGTCGCTGCCGGCGGCCTCGGAGGCGAGCACCAGCGAGCGGTGGGCGCGCAGGGCGAAGTCGGAACGGGTCTCGGCCAGGGCCTCGTGGGCGTATCGATATCGTCCGGCGCGCACGTCGACGCAAACGCTTGCCAGGACACGGTCGTCGGCCGCCGGGTGCCATACATAGTGCCCTTCGAATAACTCCGCGGCCATGTCCCCTGCCTGTCCCCGTTCGACGCATCACAGTTGCGCTGGAGGCACTTTACTCAGCGGCGGGCACACCCGGAACGCCGAATTCGACATATCGGTCAGGGGATTCGCGAATGTTTATCGGTGCCATTGACTGGCCGCCAGCCGGTGGTTCAAACCGTGACTTTCTTTCCCGCCGGGCGGCCCCGGTGGTCCAGTCACTATGGGCCGCTACTAGAATGTTTCCGGAAAACCCCCCACACCGCACCACACCTCGGGAATCACCATCGACGACCTCGCCGCCCGGCTGCGCGGGCTCCGCCCGTCCCTCGGGCCGGTCCGGCTGATCGGTGTGGACGGGCACGCGGGATCCGGGAAGTCCACCTTCACCGGACGGCTGGCCGACGCGCTGGGCGGGGCCCCGGTGCTCCACCTCGACGACATCGCCAGCCACGAGCGGCTCTTCGCGTGGACCGACCGCCTCCGGAGCCAGGTGATCCACCCGCTCGCCGACGGCGAAAGCGCGTACTACACCCCCTACGACTGGCGCGCCCGCGCGTTCGGGGAGCCGCGCCCCCTGCCGCCCGCGCCCGTGGTCCTGCTCGAGGGCGTCGGCGCCGGCCGCCGCGAGCTGCGGCCGCATCTGGCGCGGCTGCTGTGGATGGAGCTGCCCCAGGAGGAGTCCTGGGCGCGCGGCCGCCGGCGGGACGGGGCGGAGCAGCGGGAGTTCTGGGACGGCTGGGTGGCGGCGGAGCGCGCGCACTTCGCCTTCGACCCTTCGCGCCCCCATGCCGATCTTCTGGTGATGCAGACACACAAGGGATACAAGGTACTGCCGGGGCCCGAGTCGCCCCCTGGACCGGACCAGGTTGTGACCCACAGTGACGGACCGTCTCTGATGTGGTGAAGGTGTGAAGAGCCGTCCGCGGCAACTCCCCCGAGTGCCTCAACTCTGCTTGACCGGGGGGTCGTACAGGACTTACGTTCTCAATGAGCGGCCATGGGAGCCGCCCGAAGACGCGAAGCCCCCGGTTGTTCCCCCGTGATCGGGGGCTTCGTTCTGCCCGCGAGCCGGTTTCCCGGCCGCTCCGCGCACCCATCTCATCACCCTCGGTCACCGAGGCGCGTGCGCCCGTCTGCTCCCACCTCGCCAAACGGGCTGTGCGGCACCCTTCGGAACGCGGTCGTACCGCGGGTACGATGCCTTCGGTGCGACCTTCGAGCGGCTGCCTCGCGCACCTGCAACTCCGGTCCGCGGAAAGGCGGTTCGACCGCGGCGGCCGCCGGGTGACTGCCCGGGCGGTGAACCACGGGGGCACGGTCTGTGGGGGGACGTGATGGACTTCGGCACGCAGGGCCCCGAGGCCCCGGCCGACCTCGCCTGGCTGCGGGGGGTGGACGCCTACACGATGGGTGCCTATCCGCAGGCGGAGGAGGAGTTCCGGGTCGCGGTGCGGATGGACCCCGGCATGGCGGACGCGTGGCTCGGGCTGCATGCGCTCCGGGTCGACACCACGACCGCGCTGCTGCGCATGTACCGGCACCGGGAGCGCTTCGGCGAGCAGCGCGCCCGGCACCGCCGGACCCTGAACTCCTGGTACTGGCTCGGCTGGTGGGTGCAGCCGGTGCTGGAGAGCCCGCGTGACCTGCTGCTGGCGCACGCCTCGCACTGGCTGGACGGGCGGCACGTGCCCGAGCTGGACCGTGCGCTGGCCGGTCTGCCGCCGGTCGACACGGACCCGCAGGTCCGCTTTCTGCACGCCTGCCGCGCCTATCTGGTCAAGGACTGGGATCAGCTGGTGCGGCACACCGACCCGCTGCTCGACGACCCGATGCTCGGCATCGAGGCCGGCCTGTTCGGCGGCATGGCCCGGGTGCGGCTGGAGATGTACGGCCAGGCCGAGCCGCTGCTGTCGGCGGCGCTGATGCGCTGCCGCAGCGAGCAGCCGCAGCGCAAGGAGCTGCGCTACTGGCTGGCGCGCGCCCACGAGGGCACCGGCCGCTCCGCCGCCGCGCTCCCGCTCTACCGCGCGGTGCACCGGGTCGACCCGGCCTTCATGGACACCTCGGCCCGGCTCGCGGCGATCGCCGAGGGCGACGGGTACGACGACGCGGCCGACCTCGCCTCGATCACGCTGACCGGCATGGGGCAGGACGTGGGGGACGGCCTGGACGGATTCGACCCGGTGTTCGGCGCGGAGGGACGGGACCTGCGGCTGCCGGAGCCGGACCTGCCGACCGGTCCCCTGCCCTCGGTCCCCGATCCGGCGGTGCGGGTCAAGACCGGCGTCTCCGCGTCCCATCTGCCGGCGGGGCCGACCGATCCCGCGCTACTGGAGGAGGCTCTCGCCGAACTGGAGCGCATGGTGGGGCTCGAACCGGTCAAGCGGCAGGTGAAGGCGCTCTCCGCGCAGCTGAACATGGCCCGGCTGCGGGCCGGTCAGGGGCTGCCGGTGCAGCCGCCCAAACGGCACTTCGTCTTCTCCGGCCCGTCGGGCACGGGGAAGACCACGGTGGCCCGGATCCTCGGCCGGGTGTTCTACGCCCTGGGGCTGCTCGGCGGTGACCACCTGGTCGAGGCCCAGCGGGCCGACCTGGTCGGCGAGTACCTCGGGCAGACGGCCGTGAAGGCCAACGAGCTGATCGACTCCGCGATCGGCGGGGTGCTGTTCGTGGACGAGGCGTACTCGCTGTCCAACTCCGGGTACGGCAAGGGGGACGCGTACGGCGACGAGGCGCTGCAGGTGCTCCTGAAGCGGGCCGAGGACAACCGGGACCACCTGGTGGTGATCCTCGCCGGCTATCCGGAGGGGATGGACCGGCTGCTCGCCGCGAACCCCGGGCTGTCCTCCCGGTTCACCACCCGGGTCGACTTCCCCTCCTACCGGCCGCCGGAACTCACCGAGATCGGCAAGGTGCTGGCCGCGGAGAACGGGGACGTGTGGGACGACGAGGCCCTGGAGGAGCTGCGCTCCATCGCGGGCCACGTCGTCGACCAGGGCTGGATCGACGAACTGGGCAACGGCCGCTTCCTGCGCACCCTGTACGAGAAGAGCTGCGCGTACCGGGACCTCCGGCTGTCGACCTACGCCGGCGCCCTGTCCCGCGACGACCTGGCGACCCTGCGGCTGCCCGACCTGATGCAGGCCTACGGGGAGGTCCTCTCGGGCCGGGGGCCGCACGATCCGTCGGCCATGTAGGCGCGGGAGCACGCGGGAGAGGCGCGCACGGGGCACGGGCGACTGAGCGAACATCCCCCGCGCCCCTGGGCGACCACGGTCTACGTGGCCAGTGCCTGCTCCGGCTCCCCGCTCACCCTCGGCTCGGTCAGCCGCACGTCCGGGACCTCCCGGTGCGCCGGGTCCCGTACCTCGCCGACCAGGAGTTCGAGCACGTCCTCCAGCGCCACCAGCCCCAGTACCCTGCCGGTGGAGTCCGCGACCTGGGCCAGATGGGTGGCCGCGCGGCGCATGACCGTGAGGGCGTCGTCCAGGGGCAGCTCGGCGCGGAGGGTCGCCATCGGGCGCCAGACGCGCTGGGGCACCGCCCGGTCGGAGTCCTCCAGGTCGAGGACGTCCTTGACGTGGACGTACCCCATGAACGCGCCCTTGGCGGACGCGGCGACCGGGAAGCGGGAGTAGCCCGTCCGGGCGGTCAGCCGCACGATCTCCCCCGGGGTGACCGAGGGGGGCACGGTGACCAGGGACTCGCGCCGCAGCAGGACGTCCGTCACCGGGCGGGAACCCAGCTCCAGGGCGTCCTCCAGGCGCTCCTGCTCCTCGGGGTCGAGCAGGCCCGCCTGACCGGAGTCCTCCAGCAGGCGGTTGAGCTGCTCGCTGGTGACGACGGCCTCGACCTCGTCCTTCGGCTCGACCCGGAACAGCCGCAGGACGGCCTGGGCGCAGGCGCCGAGGGACACCGTGATCGGCCGGCAGACGCGGGCGAACCAGACCAGGCCGGGGCTGAGCCACAGCGCGGCCTTCTCCGGGGCCGCCATGGCCAGGTTCTTCGGGACCATCTCGCCGACGACGAGGTGGAAGAAGACCACCCCGGCGAGGGCGATGACATAGCCGAGGGGGTGGATCACGCCGTCCGGAAGGTGGACGGCGGCGAACACCGGCTCCAGCAGCCGGGCCACCGTCGGTTCGGCGACCGCGCCGAGGGTCAGGGAGCAGACGGTGATGCCGAACTGGGCGGCGGCCATCATCTGCGGCAGCCGCTCCAGGCCGTACAGCACCTGGCGTGCCCGGGCGGTGCCGAGCGGTTCGATCTGGCTGCGGCGGACCGAGACCAGCGCGAACTCGGCGCCGACGAAGAGACCGTTGGCGAGCACGAGCAGCGCGGCGAAGAACAGTTGGAGGACGCTCATCGCAGGGCCTCCACGGCGTTGACCGCCGGGGCCGTCCGGACCAGGCGGACCCGCTCGGCGCGGTAGTGGCCGACCTGGCGGACCGAGAGCCGCCAGCCGGGCAGTTCGGCCTTGTCGCCGGGGGCGGGGATCCGGCCGAGCAGGTCGGCGACCAGGCCGGCCACCGTCTCGTACGGTCCCTCGGGCACGTCGAGGCCTATGCGCTGGAGGATGTCGACGCGGCAGCTGCCGTCGGCGTCCCAGGCGGGCCTGCCGTCCTCGGGGGGTGCGGCGGCCAGCTCGGGCACGTCCTTGGCGTCGTGCTCGTCGCGGACCTCGCCGACGAGTTCCTCGACGATGTCCTCCAGGGTGACCACGCCGGCCGTGCCGCCGTACTCGTCCACGACGACCGCGATGGGCTGCTCGCTGCGCAGCCGGGCCAGCAGGGGCTGGACCGGCAGGGTCTCGGGGACCAGCAGCGCCGGACGGGCGATGCGGCCGACCGGGGTGCGCAGGCGGTCGCTCGCCGGGACCGCGAGGGCGTCCTTGAGGTGGGCCATGCCGACGATCTCGTCGATCTTCTCCCGGTAGACGGGGAAGCGGGACAGTCCGGTGGCACGGGTGAGGTTGACCACGTCCTCGGCGGTGGCGGAGTCCTGCAGCGCGCTGACCTTCACACGGGGGGTCATCACGTGCTGCGCGGTCAGCTCGCCGAGGGACAGGGTGCGCACGAACAGGTCGGCCGTGTCCTGCTCCAGGGCGCCCGCCTGCGCGGAGTGCCGGGCCAGCGAGACGAGTTCGCCCGGGGTGCGGGCGGAGGCCAGTTCGTCTGCGGGCTCGACTCCGAGCGCGCGGACGAGCCGGTTGGCGACCGTGTTGAGCGCGGCGATCACCGGCCGGAACAGGCGGGAGAAGCGGGCCTGCGGGCCCGCGACGAAGCGGGCGACCTGCAGCGGCCTGGACACCGCCCAGTTCTTGGGCACGAGTTCGCCGACCACCATCTGGATGGCCGAGGCCAGCAGCATGCCGACGACCACGGCGACGCCGGAGACGGCACCGCCGGGGATGCCGAGCGCGGCGAACGGGCCGTGCAGCAGCGCGGCCAGCGCCGGTTCGGCGAGCATGCCGACGACCAGGGAGGTGATGGTGATGCCGAGCTGGGTGCCGGAGAGCTGGAAGGACAGCTCCTTCAGCGACTCGACGACCGTGCCGGCGCGTCGGTCGCCGTCGGCGGCGGCCTTCTCGGCGTCCGGCCGCTCGACCGTCACCAGGCCGAACTCGGCCGCCACGAAGAATCCGTTGGCAAGGATCAGCAGGAGAGCCGCTCCGAGGAGCAGCAGAGGGGTGGTCACGATGCCGCCGCCTCCCCGGTATGTCGGGTGGGGGCGGCGCAGGTACTACAGGACGATCCGTCCATCGCCGGAGGGGGTCACTCCTCGGGTTGCAGGAACCCCTGTGCACCGGGCGGCACGCAGGGGCGGAGGCGCAGCGTGAACGCCTCCGCCACCAGATTAATAAAGACAGGGCCCGCACGGGCAGGGTGGGCGACCCCGAGTCAGCCCCGATCTTCCGCCACATGGGCGGTGGAGCGGGCCTCGGCGAGCGCCCGCAGGGCCCTCGCGTCGGCGATGGCCCGCTGCCTGGCCAGGCCTGGCTGGATGCCGAGCGCGGCCAGGCTGGTGCCGTCGCTGAGGTTGAGGAACACCCAGGGATCGCCCGGACGGAGGTTCACCTGAAGGATCTCCGCCCAGTCCAGGCGCCGCTGGCCGGCGATGTTGACGACGGTGACGCCGCCCTCGTCGGCGACGACCTTGACCCGGGCCAGCCGGGCCAGGGCCCAGAAGATCAGCGCGCCGGTGACGACGAAGCTGGCCCGCTCCCCCGGGCCGAGCTGCTCGAGCAGCATCGCGACCCCGGAGATGGTCAGGAAGATCGCCACGCCCGCCGTGAGCAGGATGGCCCGGGTGTGGCCCGGGCGGAAGGTGACGGGCAGCGTGGGCAGGTCGGACATCTGTTCGCTCACCTTCTTACAGGCGGCAGGCGTGGATGGCCGTGGTCAGGATGGCGCGGGCGCCGATGGCGTAGAGGTCGTCCATGATCCGCTGCGCCTCCTTGGCGGGGACCATGGCACGGACCGCGACCCAGCCCTCGTTGTGCAGCGGGGAGACGGTCGGGGACTCCAGGCCGGGGGTGAGCGCGACGGCCTTCTCCAGCTGCTCGACGCGGCAGTCGTAGTCCATCATCACGTACGTCCGGGCGACCAGGACGCCCTGGAGGCGGCGCAGGAACTGCTGGACCTTCGGCTCCTCGGCGTCCGCGCCGGTGCGGCGGATCACGATGGCCTCGGACTTCATGATCGGCTCGCCGAAGACCTCCAGGCCCGCGTTGCGCAGGCTGGTGCCGGTCTCGACGACGTCGGCGATGACCTCGGCGACGCCCAGCTCGATCGCGGTCTCCACCGCGCCGTCCAGGTGGACGACGGAGGCGTCGACGCCGCTGTCCGCGAGGTGCTTGGCGACGATGCCCTCGTAGGAGGTGGCGACCGTCCTGCCCTTGAGGTCCTCGATGCCGTCCGCGGTGCCGGGCCTGCCGGCGAAGCGGAAGGTGGAGCGGGCGAAGCCGAGCGGCAGGATCTCCTCGGCGTCGGCACCGGAGTCGACCAGCAGATCGCGGCCGGTGATGCCGATGTCGAGGCGGCCGGAGGAGACGTAGATCGCGATGTCGCGGGGGCGGAGGTAGAAGAACTCGACCTCGTTGCCCGGGTCGACGATGCGCAGCTCCTTGGACTCCCGGCGCTGCTGGTAGCCGGCCTCATGCAGCATCTCCGCCGCAGGGCCGGACAGGGAACCCTTGTTGGGGACGGCGATGCGCAGCATGAGGTCGGCTTCCTTTGCGTGAAGGGGTTTCTACGGCTGTTGCGGCGGGGGCGACTTACAGATGGGCGTAGACGTCGTCCAGGGAGATGCCGCGGGCGACCATCATCACCTGGACGTGGTAGAGCAGCTGCGAGATCTCCTCGGCGGCCGCCTCCTTGCCCTCGTACTCGGCGGCCATCCAGACCTCGGCGGCCTCTTCGACGACCTTCTTGCCGATGGCATGGACACCCTTGCCCACCAGCTCTGCGGTGCGGGAGGTGGCGGGATCGCCCTGGGCGGCCTTGTGCTGGAGCTCGGTGAAGAGCTCCTCGAACGTCTTCTTGGACATGGTGGTCCTTACCCTACGCGCTCCGGCCGGTGCCTCAGTGCCAGGGTTCGGATACTGAGCGAAGTGTGGCCGCGGTTGACACCGCCGCGGTCACCGCCTCGTGTCCCTTGTCCTCGTTCGACCCTTCCAGACCGGCCCGGTCCAGGGCCTGCTCCTCGGTGTCGCAGGTGAGCACGCCGAAGCCCACGGGGACGCCGGTCTCCACGGAGACCTGGGTGAGGCCCTGGGTGACGCCCTGGCACACGTAGTCGAAGTGCGGGGTGCCGCCGCGTACGACGACACCGAGGGCGACCACCGCGTCGTAGCCGCGGCCGGCCAGGACCTTGGCGGCGACCGGGAGCTCGAAGCTGCCCGGGACCCGGATCAGGGTCGGCTCGTCGATCCCCAGCTCGTGCAGGGCGCGCAGGGCGCCGTTCACCAGACCGTCCATCACCTTCTCGTGCCACTGCGCCGCGATGACGGCGACCCGCAGGTCGCTCGCGTTGCGTACGGACAGCTCCGGTGCACCCTTGCCGCTCACTTCTCTCCTCAGTGCGTTCGTGCTTACTGGTTGCCGCAGGTGGCCGACACGGCGCCCGTGTCCAGCCAGGGCAGATCGTGCCCCATCCGGTCCCGCTTGGTGCGCAGGTAGCGGAGGTTGTGCTCGCCGGCCTGCACCGGCATCGGCTCGCGGCCGGTGACCTGCAGCCCGTGGCGCAGCAGCGCGTCGGTCTTGTCGGGGTTGTTGGTCATCAGCCGCACGCTGCGCACGCCGAGGTCGGCGAGGATCTGCGCGCCGGCCCCGTAGTCGCGGGCGTCGGCGGGCAGGCCGAGCTCCAGGTTGGCGTCGAGGGTGTCGCGGCCCTGCTCCTGGAGTTCGTAGGCGCGCAGCTTGGACAGCAGGCCGATGCCGCGTCCCTCGTGGCCGCGCAGGTAGACCACCACTCCCCTGCCCTCCTCCTGGATCCGCCGCAGGGCGGTGTCCAGCTGGGGGCCGCAGTCGCAGCGCAGGGAGGCGAAGACGTCGCCGGTGAGGCACTCGGAGTGGACGCGGACCAGGACGTCCTCGCCGGTGCCGAGGTCGCCGTGGACGAGGGCGACGTGTTCGACGCCGTCGGTGGCGCGGTAGCCGTAGGCCCTGAAGGTGCCGTGCCGGGTGGGCAGACGGGTCTCGGCCTCGCGGTGGACGGTGGGCTCGCTGCCGCGGCGGTAGGCGATCAGGTCCTCGATGGAGATGATCGTCAGGCCGTGCTTGCGGGCGAAGGGGATCAGCTCGGGCAGGCGGAGCATGCGGCCGTCCTCGCCGGCGATCTCGACGATGGCGCCGGCCGGACGGAGTCCGGCGAGCCGGGCGAGGTCGACGGCGGCCTCGGTGTGGCCGTTGCGCACGAGCACCCCGCCGGACCTGGCGCGCAACGGGAAGACGTGGCCGGGCCGGACGAGGTCCGTCGGCTCCGCCGCGCCGCTCGCGAGCAGCTGGAGCGTGGTGGCGCGGTCCGCGGCCGAGATGCCGGTGCTCACCCCGTGGGCGGCGGAGGCGTCCACGGAGACGGTGAAGGCGGTCTTCATCGACTCGGTGTTGTCCTCGACCATCTGCGGCAGCCGCAGCCGGTCCAGTTCCTCGCCCTCCATGGGCGCGCAGATCAGGCCCCGGCACTCGCTCATCATGAAGGCGACGATCTCGGGGGTCGCCTTCTCGGCGGCGACGACGAGGTCGCCCTCGTTCTCCCGGTCCTCGTCGTCGACGACCACCACGGGTCGGCCGGCGGCGATGTCGGCGATGGCCTGCTCGACCGGGTCGAGCGTGAAGTCGTCGACGTCGTCGGTGCGGTACAGCAGAGGGGCCGCGGTCATGCCGGCGCTCCTTCCAGGACGGGCTGCGGGCTCCGGCGGGAGCGCAGCCACCAGTCGCGCATGCCCCACAGGACGAGTGCGCCGTAGATGACGTAGACGAAACCGGAGAAGGCGTAGCCGTTGGCGAAGTTGAGGGGGACGCCGACGAGGTCGACGAGCAGCCAGGCGAACCAGAACTCGACCATGCCCTTGGCCTGGGCGTACATGGCGACGACGGTGCCGACGAAGATGTAGGCGTCCGGCCAGGGGTCCCAGGACAGCTTTGGGAACGCGGTGAAGAGCAGGGCGGCGGCGACGGTGCCGACGGCCGCGGCGCCGACCAGGGCGGCGCGCTCGCGCCAGGTGGCGAACCGAGGGGTGATCTGCCCGTCACCGCCCTCGCCCCGGCCGCGGTTCCACTGCCAGAAGCCGTAGACGGCGACGGCCATGACGACGGCCTGCTTGCCGGCGCTGCCGGTCAGGTGGCCGTAGAAGGCCGCGAAGAGGATCAGGCCGGAGACGAACTGGACCGGCCAGGTCCACAGGGAGCGGCGCCAGCCGAGCGCGAGGGCTGCCAGGCCGAATATGTTGCCGATCATGTCGGACCACAGGATGTGCTGCCCGAACAGGGTGAATGCCTCGGAGTTGAGCGAGTTCACCGGCCGGCCCCCTGACCGGCCGCGAGCAGCCGCTCCACGTACTTGGCGACGACGTCCACCTCGAGGTTGACCGGGTCGCCGGGCTGTTTCACGCCGAGCGTGGTCAGGGCGAGGGTGGTGGGGATGAGGCTGACGGTGAAGTAGTCGGGGCCGGCCTCCACGACCGTGAGGCTGATGCCGTCGACGGTGATGGAGCCCTTCTCCACGACGTAGCGGGAGAGGTCCGCCGGGAGCGAGACCTTGACGATCTCCCAGTTCTCGGAGGGCTTGCGCTCCAGTACCTCGCCGGTGCCGTCGACATGGCCCTGCACGATGTGGCCGCCGAGGCGGGCGCCGACGGCGGTGGGGCGCTCCAGGTTGACGCGGGCGCCGACGGAGAGCGCGCCCAGGCTGGAGCGGTTCAGCGTCTCGGCCATGACGTCGGCGGTGAACTCGTCGCCCTCGTGGTCGACGACGGTGAGACAGACCCCGTTCACGGCGATGGAGTCGCCGTGCTGCGCGCCCTCGGTCACGACGGGTCCGCGGAGCCGGAAGCGGGAGGCGTCGCCGAGGTTCTCGACGGCGGTGATCTCACCAAGCTCTTCGACGATTCCGGTGAACACTTCCCGGGTCCTCCTGCCTCTTCGGGCACGGACTCCGGGGCCTGTCGATGACGACAGAGACACGGGTGGGCACACACGTCGGGCGACGCCGAGAAGGACCCGCCCGGGTACGGACGAGTCCAGATACGGCGGCGCGCACACGTGACGCATGCCCGCCCGCCGCGCACTGCCTCCCATCCGGACTTTAACCGTCGGTCCAGGAATTCCACCTGGTCAACCGGCCGCTGGAAGCGACCGGGTCGCGGACTGTAACCGCCGGTTCGGACTTTCACCGACCCCGGAGTGCGCTGCTTCTGGTACAGGGCCAGTGTGCCATGCCGGGCCCCCGCCCTGACAGGGGGCACATGTGGGTTCGCTCACAGTGTGTGCCCCTGGACTTGCGCGCCGCAGCGGCCCGGGTCAACTGCCGTGCCGCGGCCCCGCGTTGGTCTCGGTCCGGACCATTGACCGCACTGGTCTAGTCCATTTAGGGTGCGGGCGGGCCCGGCGGCGGTGACGACGGCCCTTGCCCGCCGCCGGGCCGCCAGGACCCTGGTACGGCCCGGCACGCCGGGCGTGTCACGTTTCCCGGTGCTGTCCTGTCCCATCCGGTGAGGGGTGCCCCGACCGGGGGCGCCCGGGTCCGGAGGGACGGGAACAGCATGACCACGATCCTGGTGACCGGCGGCACCGGCACGCTCGGCCGGCACGTCACCGAGCGGCTGCGCGCGGACGGGCACGAGGTGCGCGTGCTCAGCCGGCACACGCAGCCCTACGCCGTCGATCTGCGCGTGGGCGGGGCGGGCCTGGACGCCGCGCTCGCGGGGGTGGAGACGGTGGTGCACTGCGCGAGCAGTCCGCGGGGCGGCGACGAGAAGGCGGCGGAGCGTCTGATCGGGGCCGCCGAGAAGGCCGGTGTGCGCCATCTGGTCTACATCTCCATCGTCGGCGTCGACCGGGTGCCGCTCGGCTACTACCGGACGAAGCTGGCGGTGGAGGGACGGATCGAGCGGTCGGGGCTCGGCTGGACCGTCCTGCGGACGACCCAGTTCCACGATCTGCTGGTGACCCTCTTCCAGGGGCTCGCGAGGCCGCCGTTCATGGCGCTCCCGGCGGGCGTGGCGGACCAGCCGGTGGAGGTGACCGAAGTGGCCGACCGGCTGGCCGAGTTGGCGCTCGCGGCACCGGCGGGGCGGGTGCCGGACATCGGCGGGCCCGAGGTGCGTGCCTTCGAGTCGCTGGCCCGCGCCTATCTCCAGGCGACCGGGCGCCGCCGGGCGGTGGCGAACGTGCCGCTCCTCGGCCGCACCTACCGCACCTTCCGTGACGGCGGGCACCTGGCACCGGAGCGCGCGGTGGGCAAGGTGACGTTCGAGGAGTACCTGGCACGGCGGTTCGGCCCCGCCACCCGCCGCTAGCGCGGTGACCGGAAAGGTCTCACCGGGCAATACACCTAGCGCTCCCGCGGCGCGAACAGCTCGTCCTGCGCCCGGTCCCGGGCCGTCAGCAGCGCACCGCGCAGCACGGCGGCCCCGCCGAGGGTGCTCGCACGGACGTCGGTGGGCAGCGGGGACATCCGGCGCAGCCGCTCCCCCACCAGGCCGGCCAGCAGCTCGCCGCCCGCCTGCCCGATCTCCCCGCCGAGCACCACGCACCCCGGATCGAGGAGGGCGGCGACGGAGGCGGCCCCCACGGCGACCCGGTCGGCGAGCACCTCCAGAAAGCGGCCGGCGGGGGTGGCGCCGACGTCGCGGACGGGCCCCACCCCGAGTGCGGCCCCGGCGCGCACGCCCTCTCCCCGCTCCTTCGCCCGCGCCACCGCGGCCCGCACCACCTCCGCCGCGCCCGGGCCGTCCGGCGCGCCCGGCGCGGGGAGGCCGTGCTCCGCCGCCAGGGAGCACACCGCGGCGGCTCCGACCAGGGAGTGGAATCCTCCGCCGCAGTCGGTCGCCGAGGGGAGGGACACGGTGCCGGGGACGGGGAGGAAGCCGATCTCGCCGGTACCGCCGGAGGCGCCGCGGCGCAGGGTGCCGTCGAGGACGACCGCGGCGCCGACGCCATGGCCCAGCCAGAGCAGGACGAAGGTGTCCCGGTCGCGCGCGGCGCCCTCGCGCTGTTCGGCCAGGGCGGCCAGGTTGGTCTCGTTCTCCACGGTGACGCGGGCGCCGGGAAGCCGTTCCTGGAGCGCGGCTGCCAGGCTGCGGTGCCAGGCGGGCAGCCCCGCGGAGTCGCGGAGGTCGCCGGTGGCCGGGTCGATGAGACCGGGCGCGCCGATCCCGACGGTGTGCAGCGGGTCGGCCCCGGCCTCCTTGGCGGTCCGCTCCACCGCGGCCACCGCCTGCTCCACGGCGGGCCCGGTCCCCGTGTCCCCGCCGATCGGCACGGACTCCTCGGCCAGCACCCGCCCCACGAGGTCGGAGACCAGCACGAGGACCCCCTCGGTGCGCACGTCCAGCGCGGCCAGGTGGGCGCGGTCGGCGACGATGCCGTAGAGCCGCGCGTTGGGGCCCCGGCGGACCTCGCCGGACTCTCCGACCACGGCGATCAGCCCGGAGTCGGTGAGCCGTTCGACGAGGTCGGCGACGGTCGGCCGGGAGAGCCCCGTCAGCTGCTTCAACCGCCCGGCGGTCAGCGGGCCTTCCTGCTGCAGCAGCCGCAGGGCCTGCCGGTCGTTGATGGCCCGGGCGGTGCTGGGTGATGCGGGCATGACGGGATCCTCCCAGATCGGCGGACCCGGCCGCCCCGCTCGTGACGCGCTATCTATCAGGCAGGGTCCCTGATAGTTTACGGCGGGCAGCGGACGGCGGTGTCGGGGAACCTGGGGAGGGACTGGGACATGAGTGACGTGGGTCGCGCGCAGGACGCGCAGGACGAGGTCAGGCGCGCCCGGTACGCCGTGGCGGCCGTGTTCGCCGTGCACGGCGCCGTCACCGGCACCTTCGCCACCCGGGTGCCGTGGATCCAGGCACATGCCTCGCTGAGCGCGGGCCAGTTGGGGTTCGCGCTGGCCTTCACCGCCTTCGGCGCCTCGTGCTCGATGCCGCTGGCCGGCCGGATCAGTCACCGCTTCGGCAGCCGGACGGCCCTGCGCGGCCTGATCGCGCTGTGGACGCTGTCCCTCGTACTGCCGTCCCTCGCGCCGAACCTGTACACCCTGTGCCTGGCGATGTTCACCTACGGCGCGAGCGCGGGCATGGCCGACGTGGCGATGAACGCGCTCGGGGTCGAGGTCGAGCGGCTGCTGGACAGGTCGATCATGTCGGGACTGCACGGCATGTGGAGCGCCGGCGCGCTGGTCGGCTCGGCGGCCGGCACCCTCGCCGCGCACCTCGGCGCGGACGCGCGCCTGCACTTCCTGCTCACCTCGGCCGTCCTCACCGTGCTCGGCCTCGTCGCCTGCTCCTGGGTGCTGGACGTGCAGCCCGCCGAGGGCGAGGAGCCGCCGCCGAGGTTCGCGCTGCCGCCCCGCTCGGCCCTGCTGATCGGCACGGTCGGCTTCTGCGCGGTGTTCGCGGAGGGGGCGAGCCTCGACTGGTCGGCGGTGTTCCTGCACGACCGGCTGGACACCTCGGCCGGTCTGGCGGCGGCGTCCACGACCGGGTTCATGCTGACCATGGCCGTGGCGAGGATCGCCGGGGACGCGGTGGTCAACCGGTTCGGCGCGGTCCGCACGGTGCGCGCCGGCGGGTTCCTCGCCGTGCTGGGCGGGGTGCTGATCGTCCTCGCCGGGCAGCCGGCGCCCGCGATGTGCGGGTTCGCGTGCATGGGCCTCGGCATCGCGGTGGTCGTGCCGCTGTGCTTCGCGGCCGCCGGGCACGCCGGGCCCAACCCGAGCCAGGCCATAGCGGGCGTGGCGACCATCACCTACACCTCGGGACTGATCGCGCCGAGCCTCATCGGCGGGGTGGCCCAGGCGACCAGCCTGGTGGTCTCGTTCTGCGTGGTGACGGCGCTGGCGTGCGGGCTCGCGGTGTTCGCGGGCGTGCTGCGCACGGCCGAGCGCCGGGGACCCCGTGAGGTCAGCCGGCAGGCAGCAGCAGTTCCCGGCCCGCGGCCCTGAAGGCGTCGCTCCACGGCGCGGGACGCATGGTGGCCGGGTCCAGCCTGACCAGCACACGCGTGCCCCGGGCGTAGGTCTCGACCCCGTCGGCGGAGCAGAAGCGGAAGCCGTAGGTCAGGCCGGTGGTGCCGAGCCGTTCCAGCCAGAGGTGCACGGCGTAGGTGCCGGGGCGGGTGACCGGCGCCTCGTAGCCGATGCGCAGTTCCCGGACCGCGTTGCAGGCGTCGCCCGCCGCCGCCCAGTCGCCGTCGAAGCGGACGCCGTGCTCGTTCCACAGCTCGGTCCAGGCGCGCTCGACCATCAGCGGGTAGCGGGCGTTGTGCAGGAGCCCGAGCGCGTCGAGGTCGTCGAAGTGGACGGTGACGGGGATCAGCCGGCCGTGCGAGACGAGGGGTGCGGTCGGGGCTTCGGCGGTCACGGGCGGGGCTCCTGGGCGTCGCTGGCGGGGTGGTGACACCCCCGGGCGCGTTCCATACTAAGCGACCGCTCAGCACCCTCCGCCGGGGAGCTCGCCGCGCCCAGCGAGCGTTGCGATCGATCAAGGATCAGATATATGAGCATTGTTCATGAACTGGATCGTGCGAGCGTAGAGCCGCCAGGTACCCGTGACAATGGTGCGGAACGTCTTCACGTACACAGAAAGCGAAACCCCACCATGGACCTCGGCGTGCGCTGGAAACTGCACGGTGACGGGCGCACACCCGCGCCCGGAGCGGTGGTACGGCCCGACGAACGGCTCTCCTGGCCCCGGACGGTGGGCCTCGGCGCACAGCACGTGGTCGCGATGTTCGGCGCCTCGTTCGTGGCTCCCGTACTGATGGGTCTCGACCCGAACCTGGCGATCATGATGTCGGGCGTGTCGACCGTGATCTTCCTGCTCGCCACCCGCGGCCGGGTGCCGAGCTACCTCGGCTGCTCCCTGTCGTTCGTGGGTGTGGCCGCCGTGATCCGCGCGCAGGGCGGCACGAGCGCCACCGTGACCGGAGCGGTGTTCGTGGTCGGCGCCGTGCTGTTCCTCGTGGGGCTCGCGGTGCAGCGGTTCGGGGCCCGGATCATCCATGCGGCCATGCCGCCGATCGTCACCGGCGCGGTCGTCATGCTGATCGGCTTCAACCTGGCCCCCGTGACGGCGTCCACCTACTGGCCGCAGGACCAGTGGACGGCCCTGCTGGTCATGGTGTTCACCGGCCTGGCGCTGGTCTGCATGCGCGGCTTCTGGTCCCGCATCGCGATCTTCCTCGGCCTGATCTTCGGCTACGGCATCTCCTGGGCCTTCGACCGGATCTTCGGCAAGATCCACTCCATGGGCCCGAACGGCAAGGTCACCGACCACTGGCGCCTGAACCTCTCCGGTGTCTCCAAAGCCGACTGGATCGGCCTGCCGCACTTCCACGGCCCGTCCTTCCAGTGGTCGGCGATCCTGGTCGCGCTGCCCGTCGTCATCGCCCTGGTCGCGGAGAACGCGGGGCACGTAAAGGCGGTCGGCGAGATGACCGGCGACCCGCTGGACGACAAGCTCGGCACGGCGATCTCGGCCGACGGCGTCGGCTCGATGCTGTCGACCGCGGTGGGCGGCCCGCCGAACACCACCTATTCCGAGAACATCGGCGTGATGGCCGCGACCCGGGTCTACTCCACCGCGGCCTACTGGGCCGCCGCCTGCTTCGCCCTGCTCTTCGGGATCTGCCCGAAGTTCGGCGCGGTCGTCGCCGCCATCCCCGGCGGGGTGCTCGGCGGCATCACGGTGATCCTCTACGGCATGATCGGCCTCCTCGGCGCCCAGATCTGGCTGCACGCCAAGGTCGACCTGCGCAACCCGCTGAACCTGGTGCCGGCGGCCGCGGGCATCATCATCGGCGTCGGCAACGTGAGCATGAAGTTCAGCGGCACCTTCTCGCTCAGCGGCATCGCCCTCGGCACGCTCGTCGTCATCACCGGCTACCACGCGCTGCGCTTCTTCGCCCCCGCCCACCTGAAGCAGCAGGAGCCGCTGCTGGACGAGGGGACCTCCAGCTACGACGAGGATTCCCCGCCCACCAAGTCGTAGGAGCGGACGGCGGGCACGTCCCGGACGGCCCCGGTGGCGTGCCGCCGCACTCCGGTTCCCGACGTTCGTTCGCCCGTTCCGGCGAAGCGCCGGGCCGGTCGGCACACGGGCCCGTCCGAGGCTGCGACCCTTCCCCCATGACGCAGTCCGAACACGTCACCACGCCCGTCGACGCGGTCGTCTCCCGGATGCGCGCCCTCGCCGCGACGCTGCCCGAACGGGACGGCGTCGCCGTGTTCAACCGCGTCTACCTCACCGTCACCGAGGAGGTCGGCCGGCGACTGGCCGGCGGCGGGTTCCCGGACCCGCGGGCCGCGACGGAGCTGGACGCGCGGTTCGCCGGGCGGTACCTGGCGGCGGTCGACGCGGCCGCCGGGGACCGCCGCCCGCCCGCCTGCTGGCGGCCGCTGTTCCAGCTGCGCCGCCATCCCGGCGTACGGCCGCTGCAGTTCGCGCTGGCGGGGATCAACGCGCACATCGGGCACGACCTGGCGCTGGCCGTGGTGGACAGCTGTGGGCTGCTCGGCTGCGAACCGGAGGATCTGGAGGACGAGTTCGAGCGCGTGGGCGAGCTCCTCGTGTCCCTGGAGGAGCGGATCCGCGAGGATCTGATGCCGGGCTCCGACCTGCTGCAGATCGCCGACCCGCTCACCCATCTGCTGGGCGCCTGGAGCCTGGAACGGGCCCGGGACGCCGCCTGGGCGGCGGCACGCGCGCTGTGGGCACTGCGCCGCTGCAGGGACGTCGCCGACGAGTTCACCGAACGCCTCGACGCGGTGGTGGGTTTCGCCGGGCGGATGCTGCTCACGCCCCTGCCCGGCTGAGGTCGCTGGATCCGGTCCCCCCACATGCCGCGTTCGGAACGACGCGGTGAGCGCCGTACGTTGATCGTCCGGAACCCGATCACAGAGGAGTGGCGGTATGGCGACCAGGCTCGGACTCGGTCTTCCCCAGATGCGGCAGTACTCGATCGGCGAGGACGTGCCCGACGTGGCCCGCGCGGCGGAGGACATCGGCTACGACAGTCTGTGGGTCTTCGAGCGGGCCCTGTTCCCCGAACCGGCCACCCAGGGCCTGTACGGCGTCGAGGGCCTGCCCTGGCCCGACGAGTACCGCGAGGTGGCGGACCCGCTGGTCAGCCTCACCCTGGCCGCGGCGGCCACGCGGCGGGCCCGGCTCGGCACCAGCGTCCTGGTGGCGCCCCTGCACCTGCCCTTCCAGCTCGCGAGAACCCTGGCCACGCTGGACGCGGCGAGCGGTGGCCGGGTGATCGCGGGCTTCGGCACCGGCTGGTCTCTGGACGAGTACGCGGCCGCGGGCGTGCGGCCCTTCGAGGAGCGCGGCAGGGTGCTGGACGAGATCGTCGCGGTGTGCCGGGCGGTGTGGGGCCCGGACCCGGTGGTGCACGACGGGCCCCTCACGAAGATCGCGTCCGCGGTCGTCGGGCCCAAGCCGGCCCGGCCGATCCCGATCCTGCTCGCCGCGGGCGGCGGCCCGGCGATGCGGCGGCTGGTGGACCACGCCGACGGGTGGCTGCCGGTGGGCATGGGGGCCGAGCAGCTCGCCGGCCAGTGGCGTCGGCTGCGGGAGCTGGCCGAGGAGCGGGGACGCACGGAGCCCCTGCGCACGGTCCTGCGGGTGAACACGGTCCGCCTGTCCAAGGCCTACGAGGGCACGGACCGCCGGCCGTTCCAGGGCAGCGTGGACCAGATCGTGGAGGACCTGGTGGAGCACGCGCGGATCGGTCTCGACGAGATCCTCGTCGACCTCCAGAGCACGGCACGGGACGCGCAGGAGCTGAAGGACGTCGCCGCCGAGGTGTTCGAGAAGGCGCGGGCGGCCGGAGTCTGAGGCCGGCCGCCCGCGCCTCGGTCACGGTCCGCCCGGTCAGTCCTCGGGCAGTTCCACCGGGGCGATCTCGTCGTAGAGGTCACCCGGACCGGGGTTGGTCGCGTCGGTCTCGCCGCCGAGGTGGTGCATGACGCCCCAGACCGCGTTCAGCGCGGTCTGGATGGCGCCCTCGGCCCAGCCGGCCGTCCAGGAGATGTCGTCGCCCGCCAGGAAGATGCCCCGCTTGTCCGCGGGCAGCCGGTCCTGCATGAAGTGCGTGAACAGGCGCCGCTGGTAGCGGTAGTGGCCGGGCAGGTTGGCCTTGAACGCGCCCATGAAGTAGGGCTCGTTCTCCCAGGAGACGGTCACCGGGTTGCCGATGATGTGCTTCCTGATGTCGACCTTGGGGTAGATCTCGCCGAGCGACTTCAGCATGACCTCCATCCGCTCGTTCGCGGACAGCGGCAGCCACTTCAGGCTGTCGTCGCACCAGGTGTAGGACAGGCAGATCACGGCGGGCCTGTCCGGGCCGTCGTCCAGCAGGTAGGTGCCGCGGGTCATGCGGTCGGTGAGCGTCATCGACATGACGTCCCGGCCGGTCTCCTCGTCCTTGTCGAGCCAGAAGGGCCGGTCGACGGGCACGAAGAGCTTCGAGGACTCCATGTAGTGGGTCCGCTCGATCGCCGTCCAGTGGTCGATCGGGAAGAGCGAGTCGTCGCAGGCGATCTTGGACAGCAGCATCCAGGACTGGGCGGTGAAGACGGCCGCCTTGTAGGTGCGGATGTCGCCGTTCGCGTCCGTCACGGTGATCTGGTTGCCCGCGGTGCGGTGCAGCCGGGTCACGGCCGGGCGCGGCTCGCCGTCCATGTGCAGGGACTTCAGCGAGGTGCCGAGGGCCCAGTGGACGATCTTCGCGGGCTCGCGCTCCCACAGGCGCAGCGGCAGCTGCTGGGAGCCGCCGACGATGCCGCGGTGGTGGTCGTCGGCCTCGGTGTAGACGACGCGCAGGATCTCCAGGATGGAGTTCGGGAAGTCGGTGTCCCAGCCGCCGGTGCCGAAGCCGACCTGGCCGAAGATCTCGCGGTGCCGGAAGGACCTGAAGGCCTCGGAGTCGCAGAGGAAGCCGTAGAAGGTCTGGTTGTCGAGCTTCTCGACGAGCTTCGCCCAGATCTCGCGGATGCGTGGCACGTCCCGCTCGCGCATGGCGCGGTTCATGTCGGAGAAGTCGGCGCCCTCTTCGAGGCACTTGTTCCAGGCCTCGGCGACGTCCCGGTAGACCTGGGGCAGGTCGTCGATGGTCTCGGCGTAGTGCGACTCGCCCTTGAGGTCCACGACGGTCGAGGGGGTGGCCTCGGCCAGCGGGTTCGGGAAGGGCTGCGTCTCCAGGCCCACCATGTCGATGTAGTGCTGGAGGGCGGTCGAGGAGGGCGGGAAGCGCATCGCGCCCATCTCGGCGGTCAGCCCCTCCGTCCGGGCGCCGCTGCCCTCGAAGCCGACGGTGCGCAGCCGGCCGCCGATCTGGTCGGCCTCGTAGACGACGGGCTTGAGGCCCATCTTCATCATCTCGTAGGCGGCCACGATGCCGGACAGGCCGCCGCCGATGATCGCGACCTCCGTGCCGTGCTCGGTCGCGGGTATCTGGCCGAGGCCCGCCGGGTGCGCGAGGAAGTCGTCGTAGGCGTAGGGGAAGTCCGGGCCGAACATGGTGATCGGCGGCTGCTGCTCGTCGGTGTGCTCGACGGCGTTGGGCACCGTGGACGTCATGGGGTACGGACTCCTTGCGCGGAAGAACTCGGGGGAGGTTCGGGGAAGCTCGGGCGGGTCAGGTCAGGGACCCGTACAGGCCGGGGCGGCGGTCCCGCAGATAGGGGTTTGCCTCGCGGGAGGCGGCCAGGAAGGCGGGGTCGGCGTCGGCGACGACCAGTTCCTCCGCGCGTCCGGCGCGGGCGCGGGCGATGCCGTCGGGACCGGCCAGGGCGGACAGCCCGAAGAACTCGAACTCGCCCTCCGGGCCGACCCGGTTGACGTACGCGACGTACATCTGGTTCTCCCAGGCGCGCACCGGCACCAGGGACTCGGCCACGATCTGGAACGGGTGCATGTTCGCCGTGGGGACCACGAGCAGATCGGTGCCGGCCAGGGCGTGGGCGCGGACGTTCTCCGGGAACTCGACGTCGTAGCAGATCATCAGGCCGACGGTGAGGCCGTTCAGCTCGGCCTGCACGACCGGCTGCCCGCCCGGCGTGAAGTGCTCGCGCTCGGCGCAGCCGAAGAGGTGGGTCTTGCGGTAGTTCGCGAGCCGGGTGCCGTCGGCGGAGATCAGCTGGGCGGAGTTGTGGACGGTCTCGCCGTCGCGCTCCGGGTAGCCGTAGGCGATGGCCAGGCCGTGCCGGGTGGCGGTCTCGGCGACCGCGTCCGCGGACTCGCCGTCGGCGGGCTCGGCGAGGCGGCCGATGCCCTCGCCGATCGCGTAGCCGGTGAGGAACATCTCCGGTGCGGCGAGGAGCGCGGCGCCCGCGGCTGCGGCACGGCCCGCGGCCTCGTCGAGGACCTTGAGGTTCTCGGCGACGGAGCCGGGGCGGCCGGAGCTCTGGAGCAGGGCGGTGCGCATGCGGGATCCTCACCGGGGGCTGGGTTTGGGGGGCCAGAAAGAAGGTAAGGTCGGCGCGCTCGGCCGGACAAGAAGGAGCCGTTGCGCGTCCCTGCGCGGTTCGTTGCGTGGGACGGGGGAAGAACGGCGATTCGTTGCGTGCCCCGGGGCCGCTTCCCGTGTTCCCGGGTGCACCGGTGACGTGAGGGGGCTCCCCGCCCGGGCGGGGAGCCCCCTCACGTAGGTGTCTTCGGGCCGCTCGTGCGGGGCCCGCCTACTTGCCGGTGCCGACCGGGTCGACGGTGACGGCGGGGCCGCTGCCGTCCGAGACCGGGACGTTGATGCCGACGGGCAGGGTGTGCGGGTGGGTCTCGTTCGGCGGGGTGACGACGAGGCTGGTGAAGGTCTCGCCGGAGCCGCCGGAGTTGTTCGGCGGGTAGTGCAGGGTGAAGCGGGTCTCGGCGCCCGGCTTGACGCTGACCAGGGGTGCGGCCAGGTTGCTGCGCTTCGCGCTGATCGTGCCGTCCTTGCTCTTCAGGTCGGCGCCGGGGAAGCCCTTGAGGGTGCAGGCGGCCGGACCCGTGTTCTTCAGGTTGACGACGAGCGTGCCCTCGGCCATCCCGCCGGAGGTGCTGAACGCCAGCTGGGAGGTCTTGCAGGCGCCCGAGGCGCCGTGCCCGGCCGAGGTACCGGTGCCGGCGCTCGCCCGGCCGGCGGCGGTGCTCCCGCCCGCGGAGACGCCGGTGCCGCCGCTGCCCTGGGCGCCGGCGCTCTGCGCGGCGGAGGACGAGGAGCCGGAGCCGGGGGTGGAGGAGCCGTTCGTCCCGGACGCGTTGCCGTCGCCGCCCTGGCAGGCGGTGAGCGACAGGCCTGCGACGGCGGCGACGGCGAGCAGCGAGAGCTTCTGGACGCGCATGGTTCCCCTTCAGCGGTACGGGTGGTGACGTTCCAGGAGACCCCGGCGCGGGCCGCCGCGTTCCGCTCGACACCGGTCCCGTACGTGGCTGTTACAAACAGCTAGATCTCGCGGAGACGCTCCACGATCTCCCGCAGCAGCCCGGGGTCGGCGGCCGGGCCGCTGACCGGGAGGGCGCGGGGTGCGTCGATGCGGACCAGACCCGCCTCCGCGAGGTCGCCGAGCAGCACCCGGACGACGGTCAGGGGCAGGTCGGCGTCCGCCGCCAGCTCGGCGACGGGGCGCGGGCCCCGCCGGATCAGTTCGAGGAGGGCGGCCCGGGCATGGTCGACGCCGGTCGCCTGCGGGTCCGTCTCCAGCGCGGTGACCCGGGACATCAGGTCGATGGCGTGCCGGTCCGAGGGCCGGGTGCGGCCCCGGGTCACCGTGTAGGGGCGCACCATGGACCCGGTCTCGTCCTCGTACCAGTGCTCGTCGCTCACCGCGGGATCATGGGGTGGTGCGGGTGGCGGCGTCCAGATGGCGGCCGAGACGGCGGACGAGCAGGGCCATCTCGTGGGCGAGCTGGCCGACGTCGGTCCGGGCCTCGCTGAGGACCGCGAGCCGGCTGCCGTGTCCGGCCGGGGTGATGAACAGGTAGGCCTCGTCCAGCATCACCATGGTCTGCCGCACCCCACCGGCCGCGAACCGCTCCCCCGCCGACCGGGCGAGGCCGTGGAAGCCGGAGCAGACGGCGGCCAGGTGCTCGATGTCCCGCCTGCGCATCCCGTCCGAGCTGCTGAGCGGGAGGCCGTCCGCGGTGAGCAGCACGGCCTGGCGGACGTGGTCGGTGCGCGCCACGAGGTCGTCCAGCAGCCAGCCGAGGTCCGTGCCGGGTGTGCCGGCCGGTGGGACGGGCTGCTCGGGGGTCTGGTCGTCACCGTGCATCGTCGGTGTCCGTCCCTTCGTCGTCGTGGGTGGTCACGGCGTCGCTGGTCGTGTCGTCGTGCGCGGGCAGTCCCCTGCGGCCGCGGTCGAGGCCGCGCTGGAAGGCGCCGAAGATGGCCCGCATCTCGTCGGCGTCGACCTCCCGTCCGCCCTCGCTCCCCCGGGGCGCCGGCTCCTCCCGCAGCTCCGCCACGAGAGAGGCCTGCCGGACCCGCGTGGGCAGGGCGGGAACGGACGAAGAGGCATCCGCCTCGGACACGGCCCGCGTCGCGCGCCCCAGCGGGGCCTCGACCCCCGGCCCGGGCACGGCCCGCGTGTCCCGGCCCAGCGGGGACTCGGGCCTCGGCTCGGGCACGGCCCGCCCAGCCCGGTCCAGCGGGGACTCGGCCCGCGTCTCCTGGTCCAGCGAGACCTCGGCTCCCGGTCCGGGCACGGCCCGCCCAGCCCGCTCCAGCGGGGACTCGGCCCGCGGCTCGGGGCCCATCGAGACCTCGGCCCCCGGCGCGGGGACCGCCGGTGTCCCCCGGTCGGTCCGCCGTTCCTCGCCCGGGACCGTCGGCGCGTCGGTGCGCCTCCTGGACGGCAGGGGGTCGGGGGCGGTTCGGGTTCGTGACGGGAGCTGCCGTACGACCGCGTCCTCCTCGTCCGGTCGCGGTGCCCGTACCCGTCCCGCCCCGGGCGCCGCCGGCTGGATCTCCGCGAGGACGCCCTGCGGTAGCAGCACCACCGCGGTCGTACCGCCGTACGGGGAGTCGCCGAGGCTGATCTCGATGCCGTGGCGGGCGGCGAGGCGGCCGACGACGTAGAGGCCGAGCCGGTCGTGCCGGGTGGGGTCGAAGGCGTCGGGGTCGGTGAGGGTCCGCTGGGCCTCGGCGCGCACGTCGGCGTCGAGGCCGAGCCCGCGGTCGTCGATCTCCAGCACGAAGCCGCTGCCGACGTGCCCGGTGCGCAGGGTGACCTGGGTGTGCGGCGGCGAGAACACGGCCGCGTTCTCCAGGAGTTCGGCGATCAGGTGCACCACGTCGGCGACCGCGTCCGCCGCGACGCCGACCTCGGGCATCGGCGGCACGACCACGCGGGCGTAGTCCTCGATCTCGCCGACCGCGGACGCGACGACGTCCGCGATCGGTACGGGCCGGCGCCAGCGGCGGCCGGGCGTCGCGCCGGAGAGGATGATCAGGCTCTCCGCGTGCCGCCGCATGCGCGTGGTCAGGTGGTCGATGCGGAACAGCTCGCGCAGCACGTCCGGGTCGTCGGTCCGCCGTTCCAGCGTGTCCACGAGCTTCAGCTGCCGGTGCACCAGCGCCTGGTTGCGGCGCGCGATGTTGAGCAGCACCGCGAACAGCCCCCGGCGCAGGCCGGCCTGCTTCACGGCGGCCTCGACGGCGGCCAGGCGCGCGGTGTTGAAGGACCGGCCCACCTGCCCGATCTCGTCGTCATGGACCTCGTCGGCGGCGAGCGGCGGCGCCTCGGCGACCGCGTCCACCTCCTCGCCGGCGCCGAGCCGCCGCATGACGTCGGGCAGTTGGCGCCCCGTCAGGACGTCCGCGGCGTCCCGCAGGTCCTCCAGGCGGCGCGAGATGCGCCGGGCGCCGCGCACGGCGAACCACAGCGACAGCGCCACGGCGGCCAGCCCGACCGCGCCGACGACGGCCGCCTTGGTCAGCTCACGGTAGGCGAACGCCCTTCCGCGGGCGGCGGAGTTCTCCGCGGACTTCGTGCACAGCTGCATGTACCGCCGCACGGCCTGGTCGGCGGTCGACCGCCAGGTGCCCGCCGCGACGGCCCGGCCGGCCCCGCCGGCCCCGGAGCGCAGCAGCGCGTCCTCGCCGCCCACCAGTGACCGGTACAGGCTCCCGCGCTGGAACTCCTCGAACAGCGCCCGGGAGTCGGCGGGCAGGTCCGGCACGTAGGTCTGCTCGAAGACACGGCGGTCCTCGATGGCGGCGGTCAGCATGTCGTACTGCGCGCCGGTGACGGCGCCGGCCGCCCGCGCCCCGGCGACCAGCGCATCCTCCCGGGAGACGAACTCCCGCACCCGGACCAGCTCGATCACCACCTGGGCCTCGCGGGCGAGCTGCCCGGCCTGCAGGGCGGTGAGCGTGGACTGCACGTCGAAGCCGGGCTCGACGAGCGCGCTGTACTCGTCGACCGCCCGGTCCCAGGTGATGCTCCGGGAGAGCACCCGCTGACGCAGCCCGTCCAGCTTCCCGGTGGCCGCGACCACGGCGTCCAGCGCCTGCCGCTGCCGCGCCGTGAGCCGGCTGCGGTCACCGCCCTGGACCGCCTGCCGCATGGCGTCGACGGCCCGGTCGGTACGGCGCTCCTGACCGAGGAGCCCGCCGGCGGCGGCCGTGTCGAGCCGGGAGCCCAGGTAGGCGGCGGACATCCGCCGCTCGATCTGGATCTGCCCGATCGCCGTGTCCACGGGGGTGCCGAAGTCCTCGTACACCCCCTGGAGCCGGATCAGCGCGCGCAGTTCGGCGGTGACGGACACCATGGCGAAGCTCCACAGGGCCATCAGGGCGACCGCCGGGGCGAGCGCGAGCGCCACGATCCGCGTGCGGACGGTGGTGGGACGGCCGAGAGGCCAGCGCATGGGATACCTGCCGGTGTTACCAGTCGGTAGAGAGTGCGGCACAACTTACGGGACGGTCACCCCGTACCGCAACGGTGACCTGCGGTAACCCCAGGTCACCTCGGCGGCAGCGCGAACGTGGTGAGGACCGCCGCGTGGTCGGAGGGCCAGTCGTTGTCCGCCACGTCCGGCCAGGGGCGCGGACGGCCGGTGACGACGGTCCGCGCGTCCAGCACGGCCAGGCCCCGGTGCAGGACGAAGTCGATCCGGTCCTGCGGCTCCGGCCGCCCGCTGCCGTCCTCGTGCACCGGGTGGATCGGCGACCAGGTGTGCCCGGGTTCGGCGACGGGGTCGGGGTGCGCCTGCCGGTAGGAGTCGGCGAGGCCCGCCTCCTCGGCCGCCTTGGTCACCGGCCACTCCACGTCCGGCCAGTCCAGGTGCGAGGGGCAGTTGAAGTCGCCGACGAGCACGACCGGGACGCCCTCGGACGAGGACTCGCCGATCCGGCGCAGCGCGTCCCGCATCTGCGTGAGCCGCAGCTCCTCGTGGGCGATCAGCTCGGCCGCCGGCAGCCCGTCGAAGGCGGACTCGTACGGCCCGTACGGCGTGTAGTGCAGGTGCGCGGTCCACACGTCGACCTCGCGGCCGGGCGCCACGGCGACGCGGACGCCCGCGGCACCGTAGAAGCCGACCTCGGGGTCGCCGAAGCGGGCGGTGATCGGGTGGCGGCTGATGACGCCGAGGTTCTCGCCGGCCCGGTGGTGGTGCCAGCCGAGGGCGTCGGCCAGCTCCTGGGCCGCGGTGGCGGCGGTCTCCTGGAGCCCGACGACGTCCGCCCCGCTCTCCAGGATCACCTTGAGCTGCTTGGCCCGGTGGTCGTCGACCATGCCGCCGCCGAGCCACAGGTTCCAGCTCATGACGGTCAGTTCGGGCGCGACCATGCGGCCCAGCGCCTCGGCCGTGAGACCGGCCAGGGTGTCGCGCACGGTCCGGCCGGGCGCGGCGCCGATGGGGGCGAGCGACGGCACGGCGAGCACGGCGCACCCGGCGGCCTCGGCGGAGGCCACGCCGGTCTCGGTGTCCTCGACGGCCACGCAGGCCGCCGGGTCGACGCCGAGGGCGCGGCAGGCGGCGAGGTAGGGGTCGGGCTCGGGCTTGGTGCGGGCGGTGTCGTCGGCGGTGACGGAGGCCGCGAACCGGTCGGCGCCCAGGGCGTCGAGGACCACGTCGGCGACCGCGCGCGGGGACGCCGTGACCAGGGCGGTGCGGACGCCCGCGGCGGCCAGCGCGTCCAGCAGGGCGAGGGCGCCGGGGCGCGGCACGATCCCGGTGCGCACACGCTCGGCGAACTCGCGGTGCAGGTCGGCCGCGAGCTCGGCGTCCGGCCGGCCGGTGGCCGCGCCGAGCCAGGCCGCGGTGTGCTCGACCGGGCGGCCGAGCACGTCCGGCTGGTCCGCCTCGGTCAGCGGACGGCAGGCGACCTGTTCGACCGCCTCCCACCACAGGCGCTCGGTGTCCACGAGCGTGCCGTCCATGTCGAACAGGACGGCCTGCGGCAGGCGGGCCGGGGTGTGCGGGTGCGGGCGGGCGGGGGTGTGGGGGGTCGCCCGTCGTTCGTGGGGGGTCACGTGGGAGTCATTCCTCATTTCTGGGTACGTTCGGCCACGAGCACGGGGCGCTCCGGCAGCGACACGGCGACGGCGGCTCCGGCGCCGAGCCCGATGGCCTCGTGCGCGGGCAGGTCGGCCTTGGCCTCGGTGCCGTCGGCGAGCCGTACGGTGAGGCGGACGACCGCGCCGAGGAAAGCGGTGGCGACGATCCGGGCGTCGCCCTGCTCGTCGGCGCGCACATGGACGGCCTCGGGCCGCACCAGCACGTCCACCGCGCCGTCCGGCACCTCGCCCTCGGCGGGCAGCCGCTGTCCGAGCACCTCGACCGTGCCGTCGGCCAGCTCGCCCGGGAGCCGGCTCATGGTGCCGACGAACTCCGCGACGAACGCGGTGGCGGGGCGGCCGTACAGCTCGGCGGGCGGGGCGCACTGTTCGAGCCGGCCGGCGCGCATGACGGCGACCCGGTCGGCCACCGACAGGGCCTCCTCCTGGTCGTGGGTGACGAAGAGGGTGGTGATGCCGAGTTCCTGCTGGAGCCGGCGGATCTCCTCGCGCAGGGTGAGCCGCACCTTGGCGTCGAGCGCGGACAGCGGCTCGTCGAGCAGCAGGACGCGCGGGCGCAGGGCGAGGGCGCGGGCGAGCGCGATGCGCTGCTGCTGCCCGCCGGAGAGCTGGTGCGGGTAGCGCTGCCCCTTGTCGCCGAGGCCGACCAGCTCCAGCAGTTCGGCGGCACGGGCGCGCCGTTCGGCCGTGCGCACGCCTCGCATGCGCAGCCCGAAGGCGACGTTGTCGACGGCGCTCAGGTGCGGGAAGAGGCTGTACGACTGGAAGACCATCCCGGCGTCGCGGCGGTGGGCCGGGACACGGGTGACGTCCTCGCCGTCCACCAGCACCGCGCCGGAGTCGGGGTGTTCGAACCCGGCGAGCATGCGCAGGGCGGTGGTCTTGCCGCAGCCGGACGGGCCGAGCAGGGCCAGGAACTCGCCCGGCCGGACGGTCAGGTCGAGCCCGTCGAGGGCGACGGTGGCACCGAACTCGCGCCGCAGACCCCGGAATTCGACGGTCGCGGCCTTCTCTGCGGTGGCCTTCTCAAGCGTGGTGGCGGTCATGGTGTCATCCCCGGGAAGGAGCGGTTCGGTTGCGTCCGCCGCCGGCACCGGCGAGCGCGAGGAGCAGGGCCCAGGTGACGAGCAGGCTGAGCACGGAGACGGCGACGGACATCTGGGCCTGGTCGCCGCCGACGTTGTAGATCCACACGGCGAAGGGCTGGTAGCCGAGCAGCTGGGCGACGGTGAACTCGCCGAGGACCAGCGCCAGCGTGAGGAACGCCGCGTTCAGCAGGGCGCCGCGCAGATTGGGCAGGACGGCCCGCACGAGCGCCTGGGGCCAGGAGGCGCCGCAGCTGCGGGCGGCCTCCACGAGGGTGCGCACGTCCATGGCGCGCAGTCCCGCGTCCAGCGCCCGGTACACGAACGGCAGCGCCATCACGACGTACGCGAGGACCAGCACGACCGGGAAGTCCGGGTTCTGGATCGCGACGAAGGTCTCGAACAGCGGTGTGCGGGACAGGTGGTCCGGGCCCCACTTCAGCACGGTCACGATGCCGGCCACGAAGGCGATCGGCGGCACCACGAGCGGCAGCGAGCAGACCACCTCGACCACCGGCCGCAGCCGGGGCGCGCCGAGCCGGAGCGCCACGACCGCGGGCACCATCAGCAGCAGGACGACCACGATGGTGGCGACGGCCAGCTCCAGCGAGAGCACCAGGCTGGAGAGGAAGCCGTCGGTGGAGAGGATCCTGGTGTAGGCGTCGAAGCTGACGCCCTGGCCGGGCACGTCGACGGTGAACACGACGGACGCGGCGAGCGGCACCAGGAAGTACAGGGCGGCGAGGCCGAGGACGGCCCACCGCCAGGGGGTCAGGCGTCGAGCCATCGGGCGCTCCGGCGTTGCAGGGGCAGGTACACGGCCATCACCAGGCCGGCCACCAGGACCATGTCGAGGCTGAGGGCGAGCGCGACGTTCTCCTGGCCGACCAGCACGTTGCCGGACAGGGCGTCGGCGATCTGCAGGGTGACCAGCGGGACCGCGCTGCCGACCATGGCGGCCGCGGTGGCGTAGGCGGCGAAGGCGCTGCCGAACAGCAGCACCAGGCCGCCGAGCAGCGAGGGCGCGAGCACGGGCAGGGCCACGTGCCGCCAGTACTGCACACCGGTGGCGCCGTTGTTCAGCGCGGCCTCCCGCCACTGGGTGCGCAGCCCGTCGAGCGCGGGGGTGATGGTGAGGACCATGAGCGGGATCAGGAAGTACAGGTAGACGAGGACCAGGCCCGAGAAGCTGTAGAGGTCCCAGCCGTGGTCCTTCAGGCCCAGGTGCACCGTCAGGACGCCCGCGTTGCCGAGGGTGGCGACGAAGGCGAAGGCCAGCGGGACGCCGCCGAAGTTGGCGAGCACCCCGGAGGCGGTCAGCACGGCCTCGCGCAGCGCCCGGGAGCGCGAGCTGACGACGGCCTGGGCGAGCGGCAGCCCGAGCAGGGCTCCGAGCGCGGCGGAGACCGCGGACAGCTTGACGCTGCCGAGCAGGGCGGTGAGGTACGGGCCCTGCAGCGAGGTGGTCATGTTGGCGCCGGTGTAGGAGGTGGCGCCCGTGGTGGCGTCCTTGACCGTGAAGGCGCCGTTCAGGATGGCGAGGGCGGGCAGGCCGAAGGCGATGGCCGTGAAGACCAGCAGCGGTACGACGGCGAGCCAGCCGGGGACGCGGCGCCGTCGCTTCGTCGAAGCGACGGGCGCCACGTCCGCGCGCGGGAGGGCGGCGGTCATCCGGAGACGGCCTTACCCCAGCCCTCGGCGATGACCGTCTTGGCCTTGCCCTGCTGGGCCTCGGTCGGGAAGGAGGGCGTCCCGGTGACCTTCGGGAGCTTGGCGGCTGCCGTCTTGTCGAGGGTGCCGGCGCTCTCCATGGAGGTCATCAGGGCCGGGCGGGCGTAGCCCTTGAGCCACAGGTTCTGGCCCTCGGCGCTGTACAGGTACTCCTGCCACAGGCGGGCGGCCGCCGGGTGCGGGGCGCTCTTGTTGATGGCCTGGGAGTAGTACTGGGCGTACTGGCCGTCGCTCGGGATGGCGACCTTCCAGTCGACGCTCTTGGACTTGAACTCGTCGGCGTAGCCGGCGTTCAGGTAGTCCCAGTCGATCGAGATCGGCGTCTCGCCCTTCTCGACGGTGGCCGGGGTGGACTCGACGGGCGTGTAGTTGCCGCTCTTCTTCAGCTTGGCGAAGAAGTCCAGGCCGGGCTGGATGTCGTCGAAGGAGCCGCCGCTCGCGAGGGCCGCCGCGTAGACGCCGCCGAAGGCGGAGCCGGACTTGGTGGGGTTGCCGTTCAGCGCGACCTGGCCCTTGTACTGGGGCTTGAGCAGGTCCTTGAAGGAGGCCGGGCACTCCTTGACGCGCTTGGCGTCGCAGCCGATGGAGATGTAGCCGCCGTAGTCGTTGAACCAGCGGGCCTGCGGGTCCTTCTGGACGGCCGGGATGTCGTTGAAGGAGGTCACCTTGTAGGGCGCGAGCAGGCCCTGCTGGGCGGCGCTGAGGGCGAAGGAGCTGCCGAGGTCGAGGACGTCGGGGGCGCGGTCCTGGCCCTTGCGGGAGGTGACGGCGTTGATCTCGTCCTGGCTGGAGCCGTCGGGGCTCTCGTCCTGGATCTTGATGCCGTACTTCTTCGTGAAGCCGTCGATGAGGGCGCCGTAGTTCGCCCAGTCGCGGGGCACCGCGATGATGTGCAGCGTGCCCTCCTTCTTGGCCGCCTTGACCAGGGCGTCCATGCCGCCGAAGTCGGCCGCGGAGGTGGCGGTGGCGGCGTTCTTGCCGTCCTTGGTCGTGGTCGACGCGTTGTCGGGGGCGGCGCCGCAGGCGCTCAGGGCGAGCGCGGCGACGACGGCGAGGGAACCGCCGAGGACGGCGTTTCTCGGCAGGGACACGGTCACGATCTCTCCAGGGGTGCACACGAGGGTTGAGGCAGTGCGGAGAACTTGTCTGAACAAGTTGCGTCACAGTACGCCCGGTCCCGGTGTCCTGTCTGTAAACGGGAGCGAAACTTTGGACCCTGCTTGGCTGCACAATCCAGACCGTTTCAGATCACGCTCAGGTCTCGATTAGGCTGGTCACGCTGTGCACAGCGACCTACGCAGAGGGGAAGCATGACGGCGCGACACGAGGAGATCGCCGACGAGCTCCGGCGAGCCATCGACCGCGAGCAGTACACGGTCGGCAGCCGCCTGCCCTCGGAGTCGGAACTGGCCGCGCACTACGGTGTCTCACGCGGCACGGTCCGGCAGGCGGTCGCCGCCCTCACCGCCGAGGGCCTGATCGGCTCCCGCCAGGGCGCCCGGCGTGTCGTGCTCGCCAGCCGGCGCAGCCAGAGTTTCGAGGAGCTGCGCAGCTTCGCCCAGTGGGCCCGCGCCATGGGCCGCGAGGCCACGGGCCACGTGGTGTCGCAGCAGTCCCGCCCGGCCACCCACGAGGACGCGGTGCGCCTCCAACTGCCCCTCGGCGCACCGGTGTTGCACGTACTGCGGGTGCGCGGCCTGGACGGCGAGCCGGTGCTCCTCGAACGGACGGTCTACGCCGACTGGATCTCGCCCGCGGTCGAGGCCATAGAGCCGGAGTGCCCCTCGGTCACCCAGCGCCTGTACGACGACACGGGGCTGGTCTTCGCGTACGGCGAGCACGTGATCGACGCGGTCTCCGCCGGGGCGCAGGACGCCGAGCTGCTGGGGGTCCGCCGCACGAGTCCGCTGCTGCGGGTGCGGCGGGTGACGACGACCCGGGAGGGCCGCCCGGTGGAGTGGTCCGACGACCGCTACCGCTCGGACGCGGTGAGCTTCAGCGTCCACAACTCCATCGGGAACAACGCCCTGGCGCGGAAGACCGCGGAGTAGGGCCCCCGGAGACGCTCCGCCACGCCGCCGGCCGCCCCTACCCGGGCGCCCCGGAGGAGAAGCGTCGCAGCAACGGCGAGAGCACCAGCACCGACTTGGTCCGCTCGACGAACGGCTCCCCGGCGATCCGCTCCAGCACCCGCTCGAAGTGGCGCATGTCGGAGGCGAAGACCTGGACGACCGCGTCCGCCTCCCCGGTGACGGTGGAGGCGGCCACGACCTCCTGGTAGCGCTCCAGGCCCCGCTGGATGGTGTCGGGCGAGGTGTTGCGCCGGCAGTAGATCTCGACGAACCCCTCGGTCTCCCAGCCGAGCGCCGCCGGATCCACCCGTACGGTGAATCCGGTGATGGCTCCGTTGGCCCGCAGCCGGTCCACGCGCCGCTTGACCGCGGGCGCGGACAGGCCGACCATCTGCCCGATGTCCGCGTAGGAGCGGCGGGCGTCCTCGGCGAGGGCGTGCACGATGCGTTCGTCGAGATCGTTCAGCACTGGGGGTGGTTCACTTCTTCGGTTCGGTCACTTCTCTGCCGTCGCCACGAGGTGCTCACCGGTCGCGAGACGGGAACGGCGATGGCCGTACACGAAGTAGAACACGAGCCCGACCGCCATCCAGACACCGAACACGACCCAGGTGACGGCGGACAGGCTGCCCATCATCCAGACGCAGAAGAGGAAGCCCACGGCGGGCAGCACCGGCGACAGCGGCACGCGGAAGGTGCGGTTCATGTCCGGGCGGGTCCGGCGCAGCACCACCACGGCCACGTTGACGAGGGCGAAGGCGAACAGCGTGCCGATGCTGGTGGCGTCCGCCAGCTGGCCGAGCGGGACGGCCGCGGCGAGGACACCGCAGAACACGGACACGATGACCGTGTTGGCGCGCGGCGCGCCGGTCTTCGGGTGGACCCTGGCGAAGACCTTGGGCACCAGGCCGTCGCGGGCCATGGCGAAGAGGATGCGGGTCTGGCCGTAGAGCACGGTCAGGACGACGCTGGCGATGGCGATGACGGCGCAGAAGGCCAGCAGGGTGGCCCAGAAGCTCTGGCCGGTGACGTCCTTCATGATCTGGGCGAGCGCGGCCTCGGAGTCGTTGAACCTCCGCCAGGGCTTCGCGCCGACCGCGACGGCGGCGACCAGCACGTACAGCGCCGTCACGATGACCAGGGACAGCATGATGGCGCGCGGCAGGTCGCGCTGGGCGTTCTTGGCCTCCTCACCGGCGGTGGAGGCGGCGTCGAAGCCGATGTACGAGAAGAACAGCGTGGCGCCGGCCGCGCTGACGCCGCCCATGCCGAGCGGCATGAAGTCGGCGTAGTTGCCGGACTTGAAGCCCATGAAGCCGATGGCGCAGAACAGGACCAGCGCGGCGATCTTCACACACACCATGACGGTGTTGGCGCGCGCGGACTCCTTGGCGCCGCCGAGCAGGAACACCATCGCGAGCAGCACGACGATCAGGGCGGGGAGGTTGAAGATGCCGCCCTGGCCGGGCGGGGCCGACAGGGCCGTCGGGATGGTGACGCCGATCGTGCCGGCCAGCAGCTCGTTCAGGTACTCGCCCCAGCCGACGGCCACGGCGGCGACCGAGACGCCGTACTCCAGCAGCAGGCACCAGCCGCAGACCCAGGCGATCAGCTCGCCCATCGTTGCGTACGCGTACGAGTACGAGGAGCCGGAGACCGGGATGGTGCCGGCCAGCTCGGCGTAGGACAGGGCCGAGAACAGCGCGGTGAGGCCGGCGATCACGAAGGAGAGGGTGACGGCCGGGCCCGCCTTCGGGACGGCCTCGCCAAGGACGACGAAGATGCCGGTGCCGAGTGTGGCACCGATGCTGATCATGGTCAGCTGCCACAGCCCGAGGGAGCGCCGAAGTGCTCCTCCCTCACCCTGGCCGCCCTCCGCGACCAGGCGTTCCACCGGCTTGCGACGCATGAGGCGCGCGAGGGCGCCCGGGGACGCCGGGGCGGACGTTGTCTGGTTCTGCGAGGGTGCGCCTTGGTCGAGCACGCGCTGGCTCCTTATCGCTGCCGGTCGTCGGGGACGGGGACCGGTGGCAGCCCCGCACGGGCGGGCACCGACCGAGCGGGACCCCGCCACGCCGCGTACAGACGAGCACCCTATGAGGCGGGCCTTCACGGGCGTAATGCAGCAGCCTTGCGCGTTCCCGCATGATCATTGCGTTCCTCGGGACGGACCGGCCATTCGTTGCACACGCGCTGTCGTCCGTTGCACACCGGCCGTACAGGCCCCGTTCACGCCGCCGTCGCACCGGGGACGCCGACGGCCCCCGCCCTCCCGGGAGGCGGGAGGACGGGGGCCGTGGGGGACTTCGGCGGGGTCAGACCCAGCTGGCGTGCAGGGGCTTGCCCTCGGCGTAGCCGGCCGCGCTCTGGATGCCGACGATGGCCTTCTCGGCGAACTCCTCCAGGGAGCCGGCACCGGCGTAGGTGCAGGACGAGCGGACGCCGGCGATGATCGAGTCGATCAGGTCCTCGACGCCCGGGCGGGCCGGGTCGAGGAACATGCGGGAGGTGGAGATGCCCTCCTCGAACAGCGCCTTGCGGGCACGGTCGTAGGCCGACTCCTCGGACGTGCGGTTGCGCACCGCGCGCGCGGAGGCCATGCCGAACGACTCCTTGTACAGCCGCCCGTTCGCGTCCTGCTGGAGGTCGCCCGGGGACTCGTAGGTGCCCGCGAACCAGGAGCCGACCATCACGTTGGAGGCACCGGCCGCAAGGGCCATGGCCACGTCGCGGGGGTGGCGGACACCGCCGTCGGCCCACACGTGCTTGCCGTACTTCTTCGCCTCCGCGGCGCACTCCAGCACCGCGGAGAACTGCGGGCGGCCCACGCCGGTCATCATGCGGGTGGTGCACATGGCGCCGGGGCCGACACCGACCTTGATGATGTCCGCACCGGCGTCGATCAGGTCCTTGACGCCCTCGGCGGAGACGATGTTGCCCGCGGCGATCGGCACGTGCGGGTCGAGCCCGCGAACCAGCCTGATCGCGCTGATCATCGACTCCTGGTGGCCGTGCGCGGTGTCGATGACGAGCGTGTCCACGCCCGCGTCGAGCAGCTGCTTGGCCTTGCCCGCCACGTCGCCGTTGATGCCGACGGCGGCGGCGATGCGCAGCCTGCCGTTCGCGTCCACGGCCGGGGTGTACAGCGTGGCGCGCAGGGCGCCCTTGCGGGTCAGGATGCCCGCGAGCCTGCCGTCCTTGTCGACGGCCGGGGCGTAGCGGCGGTTGTGCGTGTCGAGGGTGTTGAAGGCCTCGCGCGGGTCGATGTCGGCGTCCAGCAGGAGCAGGTCCCTGGACATGACCACTTCGAGCTGGGTGAAGCGGTCGACGCCGGACAGGTCCGCGTCGGTGACGACGCCGACGGGGCGGTTGTCCTCGTCCACGACCACGCCCGCGTTGTGCGACCGCTTGGGCAGCAGCGCGAGGGCGTCCGCGACGGTCTGGTGCGGGGCCAGCACGATCGGGGTGTCCAGCACCAGGTGGCGGCTCTTCACCCAGGAGACGACGTCGGTGACGACGTCGATCGGGATGTCCTGCGGGATGACCACCAGGCCACCGCGGCGGGCCATGGTCTCGGCCATGCGGCGGCCGGCGATGGCGGTCATGTTGGCGACGACGAGCGGGATGGTGGTGCCCGTGCCGTCCGGCGAGCTGAGGTCCACGCCCTGACGCGAGCCCACCGCGGAGCGGCTCGGCACCATGAACACGTCGTCGTACGTCAGGTCGTACGCGGGCTGGATGTCATTGAGGAAACGCACGTGCTGCACATCCCAGTCGATCAGAGGTGGCCCCCGGACAGGTGTGCCAGGGGGAAAGAGCACGTACTTCATTGTCCCATGGGGCCGGGCCGCTCATGCCCTCACAGAACATCCAGGCTGGTCGGGGCCCTCCTAGGAGGATCCTCCAAGGGCGAGGACCACGGTGAGCGCGGGGGTGCGGTCCACCGCCTCGCCGAACACGTCCTGCGCAGTCCGCCACTCCTCGGGCTCCGCCTCGGCGTACGGCCGCCAGCCCCGTACGACGACGAGCAGGCCCTGCTCGACGGCCGCCTCGGGCCACACCGTGGGGTCGGACAGGGAGTCGGCCAGCGCGTCCCAGTTGCGCCCGAACCACTCGGGCAGCGCGAGGGCGCGGGCCACGCGGTCCATGAGGCCCGCCTTGCCCGTGACGCCGTCGAGGTCCAGCGTGACCACGAGGCGGCCCGCCAGGTCTTCGCTCATCTCAGCACCGCCCGGAACGACTTGTAGTGGTCATCGGTGTAGTAGATCTCCCCGTCCTGTCCGGTGACGAGGCGCCGGGCCCCTCGGTCGCGCGAACCGGGGGTGCGCACGGTGTACTCGTGGTAGTAGCCACGCGCGTGCCGGGGCAGGTGTCCCTCGAAGTTCCCGAAGACGACCCCGTCCTGCGCGTAGGGGAAGGGGCCGCCCCTGTCGACGAGGGCCAGGGTCTGCCGGGCCTCGGGCGGGAGCCGGGACGCGCTGACGGTGGCCGTCCCGCCGGCCCAGGCGGGCGCGGAACGGCCCGGCGCGACGGTGGTGCCGCCGTGCGACGCGCAGCCCGTCAGCAGGACGGAGAGACAGACCAGCAGCCCGGCGAGCGCACGGGGGACGAACCGCAGCAGCATGCCGACGATGCTGCCACGGCCGGTCCGCCGCGACGACCACACGACCCGCGGCCGGGGTCCCTCAGAGTCCGTCCGGGTCCGCGCGGCTGAGCGCGGGCTTCGGCGTCGGCCCCGCCGTCATCAGGTAGTCCGCGGCGGAGGTGTCCGTGACCAGGCTGGTGACCAGGCCGGAGCGCAGCACCGCGTCGATGGCGGACGCCTTGCGCTGGCCGCCGGCGATCGCCACGACCTCCGGCACCCGGCGCAGCTGGTCGGCCTTGACCGTGATGCACCGCTCCCCCAGGTCCCGCCCGATCCGGCGCCCCTCGGCGTCGAAGAGGTGCGCGGCCATCTCGGCGGCGACGCCGAGCGAGGCGTAGTGCGCCCGCTCCTCGTCGCTGAGCATGTCGTGCACCGTGGAGATGCCCGGCTCCCAGGAACCGATGGAGACGCAGGCGACGGTGACCTTGTCGAAGTACTCGTAGGCCCGGGCGATCCCGGTCTGGTTGCGCAGGGCGGCCGCGGTGGCCGCGTCCTGCAGCAGCATCGGCGCGTAGATCGGGTGGGCGTCGCCGCCCGACACCTGGGCGGCGCGGCGCACGGCCTCGACCGAGCCGCGCTCCGAGGTCCCCGCGTCGTACACACCCGTCAGCTGGACCACCGTGCACGGCGGCAGCCGGTCGAGCGCCGCCGCCATGTGGATGGTGGACCGGCCCCAGGCCAGCCCGAGCACGTCCCCCTCGTTGACCAGCTCGCCGAGCAGGTCGGCGGCGACCTCGCCGAGGTTCTCCGGATCGGGGGTCTCCTCGGCCTCGGCCGGGGACTCGACCACGACGGCGTGCCTCAGGCCGTAGCGGGCGCGCAGCGCGTCGGAGCGCTCGGCGTCCAGCTCGGCCGGCACGCGGATCTCGATACGTACGAGATCCCGTTCGAGGGCCGTCTCCAGGACCCGGGCCACCTTGAAGCGGCTGACGCCGAACTCCTCCGCGATCTGGATCTTGGACTTGCCCTCGAGGTAGAAGCGGCGGGCCATGGCCGCCGCCTGCACCAGCTCAGCGGGTCCCATCCGCATGGCTGACCGGCCCGCCGACATACCCGACACGGCGATCTCCTCACTGCTGTTCACACTCTGGATTCGCCGTTCATCCTTGCAGATTCGGCGCAACGGATCCGCCCTGATGGGCGGCGTTCACTCAAGCGTTCACGTACCTGTGGCTCAGTGGTCGCATGCCCACGACGCCTTGGCGGTGGCCGAATCCGCCTGGGCGCGCAGGGCACGTACCGCGTCCGTTGGGTCCTTCGCCCCGTAGACCGCCGAGCCGGCGACGAACACGTCCGCCCCGGCGTCCGCGCACCGCTCGATCGTCGAGGCCGAGACACCACCGTCGACCTGCAGCCACAGCTGAAGACCGTGCTTGCCGATCAGCTCACGGGTGCGGCGGATCTTCGGCAGCATGATGTCGAGGAACGCCTGGCCGCCGAAGCCGGGCTCGACCGTCATGATCAGCAGCATGTCGAGTTCCGGCAGCAGGTCCTCGAACGGCTCGATCGGCGTCGCGGGCTTGAGCGCCATGGCGGCGCGGGCCCCCTTGGCGCGGATCTCCCGGGCGAGTCGCACCGGCGCGGCGGCCGCCTCCACGTGGAAGGTGACCGACGAGGCGCCCGCCTCCACGTACTGGGGCGCCCAGCGGTCGGGGTCCTCGATCATCAGATGGCAGTCCAGCGGGGTGTCCGTCGCGCGGGCCAGGGACTCCACGACCGGCACGCCGAGCGTGAGGTTCGGGACGAAGTGGTTGTCCATGACGTCGACATGGAGCCAGTCGGCGCCCTGGACCGCCTTGGCCTCCTCCGCGAGGCGCGCGAAGTCGGCGGACAGGATGCTGGGATTGATCTGCACGGCCATGACCCAAGCCTGCCATGCCCGGAGCACTGATGTTCGCGCCGTCCACGCGCGAGGCCGTTCATCGTACCGGTGACGGCCGGCCTCACGTCCCCCGCCCCCGCCGGAACGCTCAGCCGGTGCGGCGGATCAGGGCCAGGTACATCGCGTCCGTGCCGTGCAGATGCGGCCACAGCTGGACGTCCGGTCCCTCGCCGAGCGCGGGGACGCCGGGGAGCAGCGGGCGTGCGTCGACGAGTTCGGCGTCGGGGTGCTGCTTGAGCACGTCGGAGACGACCGCGCGGGTCTCGGCGAGGTGCGGCGAGCAGGTGGCGTAGCCGACGATGCCGCCGACGCGCACCGAGTCGAGCGCGGTGGTCAGCAGGGCGCGCTGGAGCGGGGCGAAGCTGTCCAGGTCCTCGGGGCGCCGCCGCCAGCGGGCCTCGGGGCGCCGCCGCAGGGCGCCGAGCCCGGTGCACGGCACGTCCATCAGCACGCGGTCGAAACTGCCGGACCGCCACGGCGGCCGGGTCCCGTCCGCGGTGACGACCTCGTACGGCCCCGGGTTCCCGGCCAGCGCCCGGGCTACGAGACCGGCCCGGTGCGGCTGCTTCTCCGCGGCGAGCAGCGCGGCGCCCCGCTCGGCGGCGAGCGCGCCCAGCAGCGCGGCCTTGCCGCCGGGCCCGGCACACCCGTCGAGCCACCGGCGGTCCGGCCCCTCCAGCGGAGCGTTGGCCAGCGCGAGGGCCACCAGCTGGCTGCCCTCGTCCTGCACCCCGGCGCGCCCCTCGCGCACGGCCCCGACCGCGCCGGGCTCGCCGCCCTCGGCCAGCCGCACGGCGTACGGCGACCAGCGCCCCGGCACCGCCGCGTCCTCGCGCAGCAGTTCCTCGGCGGTGGCCCGCCCCGGGCGCGCGACCAGCGTCACCTCGGGCCGCTCGTTGTCGGCCGCGAGCAGTTCCTCGATGCCGGCGCGTCCGCCCCCGAGGGAGTCCCAGAGCGCGGAGACGATCCAGCGGGGGTGGGAGTGCACGACGGCGAGATGGTCCTCGGGATCCTCGTCGTAGGACGGCGCGACCTTGCCGAGCCACCCGTCGAGGTCGTCCTGCGCCACCTTGCGCAGCACCGCGTTGACGAACTTGGCGCGTCCGTCCCCGAGCACGACTCGGGCGAGTTCCACGGTCGCGGACACGGCGGCGTGGGTGGGGATCCGGGTCCCGAGCAGCTGGTGCGCGCCGAGGCTCAGCACGTCGAGCACCGGCGGGTCGACCTCGCGCAACGGCCGGTCGACGCAGGCGGCGATGACGGCGTCGTACGTGCCCTGGCGGCGCAGCGTGCCGTACACCAGCTCGGTGGCGAGCGCGGCGTCCCGGGCCTCGAACTTGTCCGGCCCCTCCTTCTCGCGCGCCTTCCTGAGCAGCGGGGGCAGCACGAGGTTGGCGTACGCGTCCCGCTCGTCCACCGCCCGCAGCGCCTCGAAGGCCAGGATGCGGACGGGGTCCTTCTGGGGACGCCGGTAGGGCTTGGCGGGCCTGTGGGGCCGCCGCGACTGCTCGCTCACGAAAAAGGTGCTCCGGATGTGAAGAGGGGGTGCGGTGTCCAGCCTACGTCGGCGCACCGCCGTCCCCGCCGCCCGGGCTCAGCCGCCGAGCGCCTCGCCCTCGGCGATGCGCACGCCGCGCGCCCAGTCGGCCGCGCGCATCGGCTTCTTGCCCTGGGCCTGCACCCAGAGCAGCTCGACCGCGTGGGAACCGGTGCCCACGTGCACGCTGTTCTTGCCCGCAGCGATCCGGCCCGGGGCCAGGTCCGTCCGCTCGGGCGCCGGGGTGACCTGGACGAGCTTGAGCCGCTCGCCGCGGAAGGTGGTCCAGGCGCCGGGCGCCGGGGTGCAGCCGCGCACGACCCGGTCCACGCGCAGCGCCGGCGTCGCCCAGTCCACCCGGGCGTCCTCGACGGTGATCTTCGGTGCGAGGGTGATGCCCTCGGCCGGCTGCGGTACGGCCTTCAGCGTGCCGTCCTCGATGCCGTCCATGGTGGCCGCGAGCAGCCCGGCCCCGGCGAAGGCCAGCCGGGTGAGCAGGTCGCCGCTGGTGTCGGTGGGCCGGACCTGCTCGGTCACCGTCCCGTACAGCGGCCCGGAGTCCAGGCCCTCCTCGATGAGGAAGGTGGAGGCCCCGGTGATCTCGTCGCCCGCCATGAGCGCGTGCTGCACCGGCGCCGCGCCGCGCCAGGCGGGCAGCAGCGAGAAGTGCAGGTTGACCCAGCCGTGGGCGGGCACGTCGAGGGCGACGCGGGGCAGCAGGGCACCGTAGGCGACGACGGGGCAGCAGTCCGGGGCGATCTCCCCCAGCCGCTCCAGGAACTCGGGGTCGCGCGGCCTGACCGGCTTCAGCACCTCGATGCCGGCCTCCTCCGCCCGCTCGGCCACGGGCGAAGCGACCAGCCTGCGTCCACGGCCGGCGGGTGCGTCGGGCCGCGTGACGACGGCGGCCACCTCGTGCCGCCCGGAGGCGATCAGGGCGTCCAGGGCGGGAACGGCGACCTCGGGGGTACCGGCGAAGACGAGCTTCATGGGCGGGAGCGGGCCTCTCGGGCGGGGGCGGGCGGGCAGCGCACCAGTCTATGACCACACCGCACAGGCTTCCGACGGCGAATCACCACCCGCCGGTCGCCCTGCCGTCCGGTCAACTGACGGCGAGCGGCGCGCGGGTGGAAGGGAGGCGTATGCATATGCCCGTACGCCCCCACCCCGTGACCAGCGGAGCGCACACGCGTTGGTCAAGAAGGAGTTGACCACAGAGGACCGCTTTCGCCGCCCGATTCCTTTCACCGCAGTTCGAGAGGCTTGTTCATGGCCGACCACGCAACCCACGACGCCCAGGCCCGGGCCAGCCTGCACTTGCTGGTGCGGGACATCGAGCGGGTCCGCCGGCAGGTGGACGCGCTGCGCACGCTCACCGCCCAGTTGGGCAACGTCTACCGCCCGCGCCGCTCCGGCCCGTCCACGGGCTTCGTCGTCTACGGACGCGCCCCCGCCCCGACGGTGCGCCTCGCCCAGGAACTCCGGGACAGCGTCGAGACCCTGGTGACGGCCGCCGTGGACTTCGACCGCTCACTCGGCTTCTCGTGGGACGCGGTCGGTTCGGCTCTCGGGGTGACCAAGCAGGCGGTGCACCGCCGTTACGGCGCCCGCCGCGCCGCGACCCCGGCGGCGACCGAGCCCGAGCTGGCCCAGGAGCCGACCGGAACCCGCACGGTGAACGTGAACACCGGCCTGCCCACGGTGCCGACGGTCCCCGCCGCCCGTTCCCTGCCCACGCAGCCGACCGCGGGCAGCCCGACGCTGCGTGACGACGTCCGGCCGACCGCCTTCCCCGGTCCGCGCAACGGCTGAGCCGCCCCACCCCGCCCTCCCGGGAGGCCTCCGGGAGGGCAGCCGTGCGTCAGGACCCCCGGCCCGCCCGCCCCGCCGTCACCCGATGTCCGGCGGATCGATCCGCACCCGCACCGGCTCGCCGCTCCCCCGTGCCATGCGGGCTGCCTGAGCGGCCTTCAGAGCGGCCGCCAGCGCCGCGCCGCTGCCGGGCGGCACGCGTACCAGTGCCCGCTCCCAGTGCTCCCCGGGAGGCGCCACCCCGGGCCTGCGCGGCCGGCCGGGCGGCGCGTCCGGCAGCGGTACCGGCCCCAACACCTCCGCGTCGGACGGCAGTTCGACGGCGGCGAGAAACTCGGCGACGGCCGCCGGAGTGCCGGACACGGCCGCCATCCGGGACACCGGCGGAAAACCCAGTTCGGCCCGCTCGGCCAGCTCCCGCACCGCGTGCCCCACCGGGTCCCACCGCACCAGCGCCTGCACGGGCCGCAGGGTCGGCTCGGCCACCACGACCACCGTGCCGCCCTCCCCCTGGGGGCGTACCAGCGCCGCCGCCGCGATCCAGCGGCGCAGCGCGTCCTCCCCGGCCCTCAGGTCGGGCCGTACGAGCATGGCCCAGCCGTCCAGCAGCAGGGCCGCCGCATAGCCGCCCTCGGCGACCGGCTCGGCGCCCGGTGTACTCACGACCAGCGCGGGTGTGCCCGGCACGGTGTCCAGTACGTGTTCGCGCCCCGAGGTGCGCACGGGCACGGCGGGAAAGGCCCGGCCCAGTTCCTCGGCGGTCCGCCGCGCGCCCACGACCTGGGCGCGGAGCCGGAAGCCCCCGCACTCGGGGCAGTGCCAGGCGCCCTCCTCGCGCCCGCACCAGCCGCACCGCAGCACGTCCGCGTCCTGCCCCTGGAGCGGCCCGGAGCAGTGCCGGCAGCGCGCCGGGGCGCGGCACCGGGCGCACGCCATGCTCGGCGCGTACCCGCGCCGGGGCACCTGGACGAGCACCGGCCCGTGCCGCAGGCCTTCGCGGGCCGCCTGCCAGGCGAGCGTGGGCAGCCGGGCGGCGCGCGCGGCCTCGTCGCGGGCGAGGTCCTCGTCCCCGACCGTCCGGACCAGCGGCGCGGACCGCCGCACCTGCTCCCGCCCGGCCACCAGGGGCCGCGCCCAGCCGCTCTCGACCAGCTGGGCGGCCTCCACGGTGCAGCCGAAGCCGCCCAGCAGGAAGCCGCACCGGTCGAGCGCGGCGCGCAGCAGCAGCACGTCACGGGCGTGCGGCTGCGGGGCGTGCTGCTCGCTGTGGCTGTCGTCGCCGTCGTCCCAGACGGCGACGAGCCCGAGGTCCTGCACGGGCGCGAACATGGCCGCCCGGGTCCCGACCACGGCGCGTACGGATCCCCGCCGCACCGCGAGCCACTGCGCGTACCGCTTCTCGGGTCCGGCCTCGGCGGTGAGCAGCGCGTGCCGGCCCGTGCCGAGCAGCGTGGTCAGCGCGGCGTCGACCCGTGCGGCCGCCCGGCCGTCCGGTACGACGACGAGCGCGCCGCGTCCGGAGGCGAGCGTGGCGGCGACGGTCCGGGCCAGCTCGTCGCTCCACAGCGGCCCCGGCAGGGCGTTCCACACGGCCCGGGGCGCGCCGCCGGAGGCCAGCGCGTCGAGGAAGGCGCCCCCCTGCTCGTACCGCGTCCAGGAACCGGCGCCGGGCGCCTCGGGCGGCGGCAGCGGATCGGGGGACGGACGCCCCTCGGCGCGGGCGCTGCGCGGCGGTACCGCCAGCTGGAGCACGTCGGCGAGGCTTCCCGCGTACCGGTCGGCGACGGATCTGGCGAGCCCCAGCAGCTCCTCGCTCAGCACGGGCTCGGGCGACACGACCTGGGCGAGCGCCGCCAGGGGCCCGGAGTAGTCGGACTCCTCCCGACGCTCGACGAGGAAACCGTCGATGAGGCCGCCGCCCTCCCGGCGGCCCTCGCGCACCCGGTGCCGCCCGGCCCCGAACCGCACGCGCACCCGCACTCCGGGCTGCGCCTGCTCGTCCAGCTCGGCGGGGACCGCGTAGTCGAAGTAGCGGTCGAGATGCAGCACACCCTTGTCGACCAGCACCCGCGCGACCGGCGCCCGCTCCGCGAGGGCGGCGCCCCGCCAGGTCCGCGGCTTGGCCCGGGGCGTCTTCGCCTGGCGCACGCTCTCCCGGATGAGCGCGAGCTGCTCCGGCGGTGCCCCCTCGGCCCCGCCGTCCCCTTCTGCCCGGGGCGCCCCGTTCTCGCTGCTCACGCTTGCATTCTTACCAAACGGCACCGACAACGGCGCCGGACGCCCGGTGCCCGCCCGAGATCGGCCCGGCCACGGCCGACGCCTCACGGCGCTTCCGCCTTGGGCCACTCGGCCATACCGCCCCGCCTGCGGAGCGGCAGCAGGATTCGAACCTGCGGGGTCTGCACCCGGAAGTATCCGCGGCCCTCGCACCGGGCGGGCACCGGCGGCCCCGGCGTAGGGAGGACCGGTCCACGCCCGCCAGGCAATTCCCGGAGCTGTCGTGGTCCTCCATCGGTCGTCCGGCGGACGTGGTGCGGCCGGGTCGGCGGATCACCGCCGAGGTGCTGATCGCGGAGACCCTGCGGGGCCGGGTCGTGCTCTCCTACAAGGCCCTCCAGCGGACCCCTGGGAGCGGCCGTCCGCGGCGGTGGATCCGGCCGGTGCCCGCCGGCTGAACCGGGACACGCCGAGGCCCGGCCCCGTGGGGGCCGGGCCTCGGCGAGAGGTGGCGGGGTCTACAGGCCCACGGCGGCGCGCAGGGCGTCGACGCGGTCCGTGCGCTCCCAGGTGAAGTCGGGCAGCTCGCGGCCGAAGTGGCCGTAGGCCGCCGTCTGGGCGTAGATCGGGCGGAGCAGGTCGAGGTCGCGGATGATCGCGGCCGGACGCAGGTCGAAGACCTCGTCGATGGCCTTCTCGATCTTCTCGGCGTCGACCTTGGCGGTGCCGAAGGTCTCCACGAACAGGCCGACGGGCTCGGCCTTGCCGATCGCGTACGCGACCTGGACCTCGCAGCGGGCGGCCAGACCGGCGGCCACCACGTTCTTGGCGACCCAGCGCATCGCGTACGCGGCGGAGCGGTCCACCTTGGACGGGTCCTTGCCCGAGAAGGCGCCGCCGCCGTGGCGGGCCATGCCGCCGTAGGTGTCGATGATGATCTTGCGGCCGGTCAGACCGGCGTCACCCATCGGGCCGCCGATCTCGAAGCGGCCGGTCGGGTTGACCAGCAGCCGGTAGCCCTCGGTGTCCAGCTTGATGCCCTCGTCCAGGAGCGCCTTCAGCTCCGGCTCCACGACGAACTCGCGGATGTCGGGCGCCAGCAGAGACTCCAGGTCGATGTCCGAGGCGTGCTGGGAGGAGACGACGACCGTGTCGAGGCGGACCGCCTTGTCGCCGTCGTACTCGATGGTGACCTGCGTCTTGCCGTCCGGGCGCAGGTAGGGGATCGTGCCGTTCTTGCGGACCTCGGAGAGGCGCTTGGACAGGCGGTGCGCCAGGAAGATCGGGAGCGGCATCAGGGTCGGGGTCTCGTCCGACGCGTAGCCGAACATCAGGCCCTGGTCGCCCGCGCCCTGCCGGTCCAGCTCGTCCTCGTCACCCTCGACCCGGTTCTCGTACGCGGTGTCGACACCCTGCGCGATGTCCGGGGACTGCGCGCCGATGGACACCGACACGCCGCAGGAGGCGCCGTCGAAGCCCTTCTTGGAGGAGTCGTAGCCGATCTCCAGGATCTTGCTGCGGACGAGGGTCGCGATGTCCGCGTAGGCCTTGGTCGTCACCTCGCCGGCCACGTGCACCAGGCCGGTGGTGATGAGCGTCTCCACGGCGACCCGGGAGGTCGGGTCCTCGCGCAGAAGCGCGTCGAGAATGGTGTCGCTGATCTGGTCAGCGATCTTGTCGGGGTGACCCTCGGTCACGGACTCCGAGGTGAACAGGCGACGGGACACAACGCTCCCTGTGGTTGCAGCGGCTGCTGGCTGATCATTTGCGGACGACACGGGCTGCGCCTGGCGTCGACCGTGAACAGTTTATCGGTCGCACTCGGCCGATGGGCCACCGTCTCGCCTCTCGGGAGCGCTGTGACCTGCGGCACGGGCATTCTGCACAATGCCGAGCGACCTTGGCCAGGGTCGCCACACCCGATTTCGGCGTGGCGTGAACCTGACGACCGGCCCGCCGGGCGTCAGCCCAGCCGGGGCACGACCAGGTCCCAGACGATCTCGGCCAGGGCCTCCTTGGGCCCGTGCGGCACCGGGGTCTCGCTGTCGTCGGCGCCCAGCACGACGGCCTCGTTCTCCTCGGAGCCGAAGGTCTTGCGCTCCCCCACCTCGTTGACGACGAGGAGGTCGCAGCCCTTGCGGGCGAGCTTGGTGCGGCCGTTGGCGAGCACGTCGTCGGTCTCGGCGGCGAAGCCGACGATCACCTGTCCGGCCCTGGCCCGATCGGCGGAGATCTCCGCGAGGATGTCCGGATTCCGCACCAGCACGATGGGGTCGGGGTCCTGGCCGTCCTTCTTCTTGATCTTGCCGGTCGCGTAGGCCGCCGGGCGGAAGTCGGCGACGGCGGCGGCCATGACGACGGCGTCGGCGTCCGCGGCGGCCTTCAGGACGGCCTCGCGCAGCTGGACGGCGGTGCCGACCTGGACGACGTCCACGCCCGCCGGGTCGGGCAGGCCGGTGTTGGCGGCGATCAGCGTCACCCGGGCGCCGCGGGCGGCGGCCGTGCGGGCGAGGGCGTAGCCCTGCTTGCCGGAGGAGCGGTTGCCGAGGAAGCGCACGGGGTCGAGGGGCTCGCGGGTGCCGCCGGCGGAGACCACGACGTGCCGGCCCCTCAGGTCGGGCTCGGCGACGCCCCGGGCCAGCACCCGGCGGCAGACCTCGAAGATCTCCACCGGGTCGGGCAGCCGGCCCTTGCCGGTGTCGACGCCGGTGAGGCGGCCGACGGCGGGCTCGACGACGACGGCGCCGCGACGGCGCAGGGTGGCGACGTTCTCCTGGGTGGCGGGGTGCTCCCACATCTCGGTGTGCATCGCGGGGGCGAAGACCACGGGGCAGCGAGCCGTCAGAAGGGTGTTGGTCAGCAGGTCGTCGGCCAGGCCGTGGGCGGCCTTGGCGAGCATGTCGGCCGTCGCCGGGGCCACGACCACCAGGTCGGCGTGCTGGCCGATGCGGACGTGCGGGACCTCGTGGACGTCGTCCCAGACCTCGGTGGCGACCGGGTTGCCGGACAGGGCGGACCAGGTGGCGGCGCCGACGAAGTGCAGCGCCGAGGCCGTGGGCACGACGCGCACGTCATGGCCCGACTCCGTGAACCTTCTCAGCAGCTCACAGGCCTTGTAGGCGGCGATGCCGCCGCTGACGCCCAGAACGACCCTCGGCTTGTCCACCATCTCTCCCCGGCTCGAACGTACGGGACCATCACACACCACAGGCCCGGCAGTACGGCTGCCGGGCCTGTGGATAAGTCAACCGCAATCTGAAAGTACTACCGCGCGGTGCTACTGAGCGGGGCCCTCGATGGCCTCGGAGGTCAGCAGACCGGCGTTGATCTCGCGCAGGGCGATCGAGAGCGGCTTCTCGTGGACGTGGGTGTCGACGAGCGGACCGACGTACTCGAGGAGGCCCTCGCCGAGCTGCGAGTAGTACGCGTTGATCTGACGGGCACGCTTGGCCGCGTAGATCACGAGGCTGTACTTCGAGTCGGTGGCCTCGAGAAGCTCGTCGATCGGCGGGTTGATGATGCCCTCGGGCGCGGTGATGGAAGAGGACACGCTCTACCTTCCGATGGGTGGGAAAGAATCATTCATGATCACACACTCGTGATCACACAACGTCCATCAAGGCTAGCAGCTCACGGGCCACGTCCTCGACGGAGGTGTTGACCAAGGTCTCGTCGAACTCCGGCTCGGCCGCCAGCTCGGTCCTGGCCGCCTCCAGGCGACGCTCGATGACCTCGGGCGGCTCGGTCCCCCGGCCGGTGAGCCTGCGCACCAGCTCCTCCCAGGAGGGCGGGGCCAGGAACACCAGCTGGGCGTCGGACATGGAGTCGCGGACCTGCCGGGCGCCCTGGAGGTCGATCTCCAGCAGGACCGGCTCGCCGTTCTCCAGCCGCTCCAGCACGGCCGCGCGGGGCGTGCCGTAACGGTTGCCGGCGAACTCGGCCCACTCCAGCAGTTCACCGTTGGCGATCAGCTTGTCCATCTCCTCGTCGGTGACGAAGAAGTAGTGGATTCCGTGCTGCTCGCCGGGGCGCGGCGTACGGGTCGTCGCCGACACCGAGAGCCAGACCTCGGGGTGTTCCTTGCGCATATGGGCGACGACCGTGCTCTTGCCGACCCCCGAGGGGCCGGAGAGCACGGTCAGCCGCGGACGTTCACTCATGCAGCGATTATTCCAGCAATCCCGGAGTGCCCGGGACTCCCGGCCCGGCCAAGGCCCGGACTCAGGAGCCGGTGCTGCCGAACTCACGCTCCAGGGAGGCGATCTGGTTGGAACCGAGACCCCGCACACGGCGGCTCTCGGAGATACCCAGACGCTCCATGATCTGCTTGGCGCGGACCTTGCCCACGCCCGGCAGCGACTCGAGCAGTGCGGAGACCTTCATCTTGCCGATGACGTCGTTCTCCTGGCCCTGCTTGATGACCTCGTGCAGGGAGGCGCCGGAGTGCTTGAGTCGATTCTTGACCTCGGCCCGCTCCCGGCGAGCCGCGGCGGCCTTTTCGAGCGCGGCTGCGCGCTGTTCAGGGGTAAGGGGCGGAAGAGCCACGCCTACGTCACCTCGGATGTCGAACTGTCGGATACGGACCGGTGAGGAACCTAGTCGCCCCACACCTGGGGAGCTACGAGCAACACGCTTCGCCCGTTCTCCCCCACTACCTAATGGGTGTGGGGGTGTCCCCACAGCTCGGAGACTAGCGGTCAAGTCCGCCAGAGTCAGCGAGAACAGCGGAAAAGTCCTGGTCAGCCTCCGTCAGGCCGGACATTTCAGACATACTGCCCTCGATTTGAGGATGTATTCACACTCAAGTCGCCCCCAGGCCGCTCACCGGAGCACCCGTCGAAGGGGTCAGGCACCGGCCACGGCCGCCCGGATCTCCTCCGCGAAGCGCTCGGCGGCCCCGCGCAGCGCCCCGACGTCGGGACCGTGACGCAGGACACCCCGGCTGACGTTGGGCACCACGTTGCGCACGGCCGCCCCGAAGACCTCCGGGAGGTCGGCCGGGGTCGCGCCCTGGGCGCCGATGCCGGGCGCGAGCAGCGGGCCGTTGATGGCGAGGTCGTACGTGGAGAGGTCGCCGAGCGTGGCGCCGACGACCGCGCCGAAGGAGCCCATCGGCTCCTCCCCCGCGTTCTCGGCCGCCAGGTGGGCCAGCATGGTCGCCCCGACGGTCCGGCCGTCGGCGCGGACCGCGTGCTGCACCTCGCCGCCCTCCGGGTTCGAGGTCAGCGCCAGTACGAACAGGCCCGCGCCGCTCTCCCGGGCCAGCGCCACGGCCGGGCTGAGCGAGCCGTAGCCGAGGTACGGCGAGACGGTCAGGGCGTCGGAGAACAGCGGGGAGTCCTTGTGCAGGAAGGCCTCGGCGTAGGCGGCCATGGTCGAGCCGATGTCGCCGCGCTTGGCGTCCGTCACGACCAGCGCGCCGGCCTGGCGCGCCTCCTGGACCGACCGTTCGAGGACGGCCAGGCCGCGCGAGCCGAACCGCTCGAAGAAGGCGCTCTGCGGCTTCAGGACGGCCACCCGGTCGGCCATCGCCTCGACGACCGTGCGGCTGAACCGCTCCAGGCCCGCCACGTCGTCGTTCAGGCCCCACTCGGCGAGCAGGGAGGCGTGCGGGTCGATGCCGACGCACAGCGGGCCGCGCTCGTCCATGGCGCGGCGCAGCCGGGCGCCGAAGGGCTCCATCGGGGTCATGCGGGCTTCCTCACGTCGGCGCCGACCGCTTCGGCGAGGGTGGCGTACGGGCTGGTGCGCAGGCGGGCGGCGAGGCCCTTGTGGATCGCGCGGCACCAGAAGGGGCCCTCGTAGACGAAGGCGCTGTAGCCCTGGACCAGCGTGGCACCGGCCAGGATGCGCTGCCAGGCGTCCTCGGCGGTCTCGATGCCGCCGACCCCCACCAGGGTGATCCGATCGCCCACGCGCGCGTACAGGCGGCGCAGGACCTCCAGGGAGCGCGCCTTGAGCGGCGCGCCGGACAGGCCGCCGGTCTCCTTCAGGAGCGAGGGCCCCGACCGCAGCCCGAGGCCCTCGCGCGCGATGGTCGTGTTGGTCGCGATGATGCCGTCCAGGCCCAGCTCGACGGCCAGGTCGGCGACGGCGTCGACGTCCTCGTCGGCGAGGTCCGGGGCGATCTTCACCAGGAGCGGGACGCGCCGGTTCGCGACCGTGCGGTCGGCGGCCTCGCGCACGGCGCTCAGCAGCGGACGCAGGTGGTCGACCGCCTGCAGGTTGCGCAGGCCGGGCGTGTTCGGGGAGGAGACGTTCACGACCAGGTAGTCGGCGTACGGGGCGAGGCGCTCGGCCGACTTCACGTAGTCGCCCACGGCCTCCGCCTCGGGGACGACCTTGGTCTTGCCGATGTTGACGCCGACGACGGTACGGAAGACCGGCTCACGCGTGGCCAGGCGGGCCGCCACGGCCAGCGAGCCGTCGTTGTTGAATCCCATGCGGTTGATCAGCGCGCGGTCCGCCACGAGCCGGAACAGCCGCTTCTTCGGGTTGCCGGGCTGCGGCTCCCCGGTGACCGTGCCGATCTCGACGTGGTCGAAGCCCAGCATGGACATGCCGTCGATGGCGACGGCGTTCTTGTCGAAGCCGGCCGCGAGCCCGAAGGGGCCGTGCATGCGCAGCCCGAGGGCCTCGGTGCGCAGCTCCTTGTGGCGCGGCGCGAGGGCGGCCGCCACGAAGGTGCGCAGCACCGGGACGCGGGCGGCGAGTCGGATCCAGCGGAAGGCCAGGTAGTGGGCCTTCTCGGGATCCATCCGCTTGAAGACCAGACGGAAGAAGAGGTGATACATCAAGTGTCCTCACACCAAGGGGGGACACCGTTTCCGGAGTCCCCCCTCATGGGCGGCTAGGGGCCCGCGCCCCGAAGGGGCGCGGGGAACTGCGCGACCAGCCACAGACGGCCCGCAGCGTGGCACACGGCCTCTCCGCGGAGCGCTAGTCGCGGGCCGCGGTCAGGTGTTCCGCGTGCTCCTGGAGCGAGCGGACGCCCACGTCGCCGTGGTTGAGCGCGTCGATGCCCTGGACGGCCGCGGCGAGCGCCTGGACGGTCGTCAGGCACGGGACCGAGCGGGCCACGGCCGCCGTACGGATGTCGTAGCCGTCGAGGCGGCCCCCGGTGCCGTACGGGGTGTTGACGATGAGGTCGACCTCGCCGTCGTGGATGAGCTGGACGATGGTCTTCTCGCCGTTCGGGCCGGTGCCCTCGGACTGCTTGCGCACGACGGTGGCGTTGATGCCGTTGCGCTTGAGGACCTCGGCGGTGCCGGAGGTGGCGAGCAGCTCGAAGCCGTGGGCGACCAGCTCGCGCGCCGGGAAGATCATCGACCGCTTGTCGCGGTTGGCGACCGAGATGAAGGCGCGGCCCTTGGTGGGCAGCGGGCCGTACGCGCCGGCCTGCGACTTGGCGTACGCCGTGCCGAAGACCGAGTCGATGCCCATGACCTCGCCGGTGGAGCGCATCTCGGGACCGAGGACGGTGTCGACGCCGCGGCCCTGGATGTCGCGGAAGCGCGACCACGGCATGACGGCCTCCTTGACGGAGATCGGCGCGTCCAGCGGCAGCTCGCCGCCGTCGCCGTGCTTCGGCAGCAGCCCCTCGGCGCGCAGCTCGGCGATGGTCGCGCCCAGCGAGATCCGGGCGGCGGCCTTCGCGAGCGGCACGGCGGTCGCCTTGGAGGTGAAGGGCACCGTGCGGGAGGCGCGCGGGTTGGCCTCCAGGACGTAGAGGATGTCGCCGGCCATCGCGAACTGGATGTTGATCAGGCCGCGCACGCCGACGCCCTTGGCGATGGCCTCGGTGGAGGCGCGCAGGCGCTTGATGTCGAAGCCGCCGAGGGTGATCGGGGGCAGGGCGCACGCCGAGTCGCCGGAGTGGATGCCGGCCTCCTCGATGTGTTCCATCACTCCGCCGAGGTACAGCTCCTCGCCGTCGTAGAGCGCGTCGACGTCGATCTCGATGGCGTCGTCCAGGAAGCGGTCGACGAGAACCGGCCGGGAGGGGCTGATCTCGGTCGACTCGGCGATGTAGCTGGCGAGGCGGGTCTCGTCGTAGACGATCTCCATGCCGCGCCCGCCGAGGACGTAGGAGGGCCGGACGAGGACCGGGTAGCCGATCTCGTCGGCGATGGCCTTGGCCTCCGCGAAGGTGGTGGCCGTGCCGTGCTTCGGGGCCGGCAGCCCCGCTTCGGCGAGGACGCGCCCGAAGGCGCCGCGGTCCTCGGCCGCGTGGATGGCCTCCGGGGAGGTGCCGACGATCGGCACGCCGTTGTCCTTCAGGGCCTGCGAGAGGCCCAGCGGGGTCTGGCCGCCGAGCTGGACGACCACGCCGGCGACGGGACCGGCGAGGGACTCCGCGTGGACGATCTCCAGCACGTCCTCGAGCGTCAGCGGCTCGAAGTACAGGCGGTCGGAGGTGTCGTAGTCCGTGGAGACGGTCTCCGGGTTGCAGTTGACCATCACGGTCTCGTACCCGGCGTCCGACAGCGCGAAGGAGGCGTGGACGCAGGAGTAGTCGAACTCGATGCCCTGGCCGATGCGGTTCGGGCCGGAGCCGAGGATGATCACCGCGGGTTTGTCGCGCCGCGCGACCTCGGTCTCCTCGTCGTAGGCGGAGTAGAAGTACGGCGTCCGTGCGGCGAACTCGGCGGCGCAGGTGTCGACCGTCTTGTAGACCGGGCGGATGCCGAGCGCGTGCCGGACCTCGCGGACGACGTCCTCGCGCAGACCGCGGATCTCACCGATCTGCTGGTCGGAGAAGCCGTGCCGCTTGGCCTCGGAGAGCAGGTCGCCGGTCAGTTCCGGCGCCTCGGCCAGCTCGTCGGCGATCTCCTTGATCAGGAAGAGCTGGTCGACGAACCACGGGTCGATCTTCGTGTACTCGAAGACCTCCTCGGGCGTGGCGCCCGCGCGGATGGCCTGCATGACCGTGTTGATCCGGCCGTCGGTGGGCCGTACGGCCTCGCGCAGCAGCGCCTCCTTGTCGCCGGTCTCGCCGACGAAGGTGAACTGGCTGCCCTTCTTCTCCAGGGAGCGCAGGGCCTTCTGGAAGGCCTCGGGGAAGTTGCGGCCGATGGCCATGGCCTCGCCGACCGACTTCATGGTGGTGGTCAGCGTGGAGTCGGCCTGCGGGAACTTCTCGAAGGCGAAGCGCGGGGCCTTGACGACCACGTAGTCGAGCGTGGGCTCGAAGGAGGCCGGGGTCTCCTGCGTGATGTCGTTCGGGATCTCGTCCAGCGTGTAGCCGACGGCCAGCTTGGCGGCGATCTTGGCGATCGGGAAGCCGGTCGCCTTGGAGGCGAGCGCCGAGGAGCGCGACACGCGCGGGTTCATCTCGATGACGATCACGCGGCCGTCCTCGGGGTTCACCGCGAACTGGATGTTGCAGCCGCCGGTGTCGACGCCGACCTCGCGGATGACGGCGATGCCGATGTCGCGCAGGATCTGGTACTCGCGGTCGGTCAGCGTCATCGCGGGCGCGACGGTGATCGAGTCACCGGTGTGCACGCCCATGGGGTCGAAGTTCTCGATGGAGCAGACGACCACGACGTTGTCGTGCTTGTCGCGCATCAGCTCCAGCTCGTACTCCTTCCAGCCGAGGATGGACTCCTCCAGGAGGACCTCGGTGGTGGGAGACAGCGTGAGGCCCTGGCCGGCGATGCGGCGCAGCTCCTCCTCGTCGTGCGCGAAGCCGGAGCCGGCGCCGCCCATGGTGAAGGAAGGGCGGACGACGACCGGGTAGCCGCCGAGCGTCTCGACGCCCTTGAGGACGTCGTCCATGGTGTGGCAGATCACCGAGCGGGCGGACTCGCCGTGCCCGGTCTTGCGGCGGACCTCCTCGACGACGCCCTTGAAGAGATCGCGGTCCTCGCCCTTGTGGATGGCCTCGGGCTTGGCGCCGATCAGCTCGACGCCGTACTTGGTCAGAACGCCGTTCTCGTGCAGCGAGATGGCGGTGTTCAGGGCCGTCTGGCCGCCCAGGGTGGGCAGCAGCGCGTCGGGGCGTTCCTTGGCGATGATCTTCTCGACGAACTCGGGGGTGATCGGTTCGACGTAGGTGGCGTCGGCGATCTCCGGGTCGGTCATGATCGTCGCCGGGTTGGAGTTGACGAGGACCACGCGCAGGCCCTCGGCCTTGAGCACCCGGCACGCCTGGGTGCCGGAGTAGTCGAACTCGGCGGCCTGGCCGATGACGATCGGGCCGGAGCCGATGACCAGGACGGACTGGATATCGGTGCGCTTAGGCACGCTGGCCCTCCATCAGGGAAACGAAGCGGTCGAACAGGTAGGCGGCGTCGTGCGGGCCCGCTGCCGCTTCGGGGTGGTACTGGACGGAGAAGGCCGGCTGGTCGAGCAGCTGCAGCCCCTCCACGACGTTGTCGTTCAGGCAGACGTGCGAGACCTCGGCGCGGCCGAACGCGGTCTCGCTGACCTTGTCGAGGGGCGCGTCCACGGCGAACCCGTGGTTGTGCGCCGTGACCTCGACCTTGCCGGTCGTACGGTCCTGGACCGGCTGGTTGATGCCGCGGTGGCCGTACTTCAGCTTGTAGGTGCCGAAGCCGAGGGCGCGGCCGAGGATCTGGTTGCCGAAGCAGATGCCGAACAGCGGCGTCCTGCGCTCCAGGACGGCCGACATCAGCGCGACCGGGCCGTCGGCGGTCGCCGGGTCGCCGGGGCCGTTGGAGAAGAACACACCGTCCGGGTCGACGGCGTAGATCTCCTCGGCCGTGGCGGTCGCGGGCAGCACGTGCACCTCGATGCCGCGCTCGGCCATGCGGTGCGGGGTCATGCCCTTGATGCCGAGGTCGATCGCGGCGACCGTGAAGCGCTTCTCGCCGACGGCAGGGACGACGTACGCCTCCTTGGTCGCGACCTCCTCGTAGAGGCTCGCGCCCTTCATGTGGGGCTGGGCCTGCACGCGGGTGAGCAGTTCGCTCTCGGGGGCGAGGGCCTCGCCGGAGAAGATGCCGGAGCGCATCGAGCCGCGCTCGCGCAGGTGGCGGGTGAGGGCGCGGGTGTCGATGCCGGAGATGCCGACCACGCCCTGCCGCACCAGCTCGTCGTCCAGGGAGCGCTTGGCGCGCCAGTTGGACGGCACGCGCGCGGGGTCGCGCACGACGTATCCGGAGACCCAGATGCGGCCGGACTCGTCGTCCTCGTCGTTCCAGCCCGTGTTGCCGATCTGCGGGGCGGTCGCGACGACGATCTGACGGTCGTACGACGGGTCGGTCAGGGTCTCCTGGTAGCCGGTCATACCGGTGGAGAACACGGCCTCGCCGAAGGTCTCCCCCACGGCCCCGTAGGCGCGGCCGCGGAAGATGCGGCCGTCCTCCAGGACGAGTACGGCGGGAAGCGCCTTGTTCCTCTGTGAGGAGCTTCCCCTGGTGGAGGTCGTCATCGTGCGCCTTCCGTGTCGTTGGTCATCTGGTTCAGGGTGTCGACCCACTCGGCGTGCTCGGCCGCGTGGTCGGAGCGGAAGCCGGAGTCGATCAGCTTGCCGCCGTGCTCCCAGGTCACCACCAGCAGGCCGCCCTCGGTGAGGACCTTGCCGGCGATGCCCTTGTCGAGCCGGGCCCCGCGCAGTGCGGCGGCGGGGACGAAGAAGTCGGGCGCGCCGGGGCGCTCCACCTCCAGGCCCTCGTCCGTCAGGGTGAGCTCGGCCAGGCTGCGGGCGCCGAGGCCGTGCGCCACGATCCGGTCCAGCCACTGCCCGGCGGTGGTGGAGCCGTGGTAGCGGCCGCTCATGCTCAGTCTCACCGGGCCGGTCTCGTCCGGCGCGCTGGGCAGCTCCGGCATGTCGCTCTGGAGCGTGCCGCGCCACTTCCAGCCCTCGCGCATCAGCCAGTAGACGAGTGCGATGAAGAGGAGGAGTCCGACGAGCCAGCCGATGCGGGCCGGCCAGTCGGTGACCGCGGCCGACCTCTTGGCCTCGGCCAGCAGGATTACAGGTGTCACGTGAGCTTCCCGTCGACGAGCGTGGCCTTGCCCCGCAGCCACGTGTGTGTCACACGGCCCGGCAGCTCACGACCCTCGTAGGGGGTGTTGCGGCTGCGCGAGGCGAAGCCCGCGGGTTCCACCTGGCCACGGTATGCCGTGTCGACGAGGGTGAGGTTGGCGGGCTCACCGGCCGAGACGGGACGGCCGTGCCCGGTGGCCTGTCCGATCTGCGCGGGCTTGACGGACATCCGGTCGGCGACGCCGGCCCAGTCCAGCAGGCCCGTTTCGACCATGGTCTCCTGGACCACCGACAGCGCGGTCTCCAGGCCGACCATGCCCATGGCGGCCGCCGCCCACTCGCAGTCCTTGTCCTCGTGCGGGTGCGGCGCGTGGTCGGTGGCGACGATGTCGATCGTGCCGTCGGCGAGCGCCTCGCGCAGGGCCGTCACGTCCCGCTCGGTGCGCAGCGGCGGGTTGACCTTGTAGACCGGGTTGTAGGTGCGCACCAGCTCGTCGGTGAGGAGCAGGTGGTGCGGGGTGACCTCGGCGGTGACCTGGATGCCGCGGGACTTGGCCCAGCGGACGATCTCCACCGAGCCGGCGGTCGACAGGTGGCAGATGTGGACGCGGGAGCCGACGTGCTCGGCGAGCAGGACGTCCCGGGCGATGATCGACTCCTCGGCGACGGCCGGCCAGCCGCCGAGGCCCAGCTCTGCGGAGACGACGCCCTCGTTCATCTGGGCGCCCTCGGTCAGCCGCGGCTCCTGCGCGTGCTGGGCGACGACACCGTCGAAGGCCTTCACGTACTCCAGCGCGCGGCGCATGATCACCGCGTCGTCCACGCACTTGCCGTCGTCGGAGAAGACGGTGACGCCGGCGGCCGACTCGTGCATGGCGCCCAGCTCGGCGAGCTTCCTGCCCTCCAGTCCGACGGTGACGGCGCCGATGGGCCGCACGTCGCAGTAGCCGTGCTCCCCGCCGAGCCGCCAGACCTGCTCGACGACACCGGCGGTGTCGGCGACGGGGAAGGTGTTGGCCATGGCGAACACGGCGGTGTAGCCGCCGCTCGCCGCCGCGCGCGTGCCGGTCAGCACGGTCTCGGAGTCCTCGCGGCCCGGCTCGCGCAGATGGGTGTGCAGGTCGACCAGGCCCGGCAGCAGCACCCGGCCCTCCGCCTCGACGACCTCGGCGCCCTCGGCGCTGAGACCGGTGCCCACCTCGGCGATGGTCTCGCCGTCGATCAGCACGTCCTGCGGCTCGCCGCCGAGCACCTTCGCACCACGGATCAGGATCTTGCTCATGGGTCTTACTTCTCCTCGGTACGGGAGTGGGTGACGGCGGGCTCGTTGCCACCGAGCAGCAGGTACAGGACGGCCATCCGGATGGAGACACCGTTGGCGACCTGCTCGACGGCGGTGCAGCGGTCGGAGTCGGCGACCTCGGCGGTGATCTCCATGCCGCGCACCATCGGGCCGGGGTGCATCACGATGGCGTGCTCGGGCAGCTTGGCCATGCGGTCGCCGTCGAGGCCGTAGCGCCGGGAGTACTCGCGCTCGGTGGGGAAGAAGGCGGCGTTCATCCGCTCACGCTGGACGCGGAGCATCATCACCGCGTCGCACTTGGGCAGCGTGCTGTCGAGGTCGTACGACACCGCGCAGGGCCAGGACTCGACGCCGACCGGCAGCAGGGTGGGCGGGGCGACCAGGGTGACCTCGGCGCCGAGGGTGTGCAGCAGGTCGACGTTGGAGCGGGCGACCCGGCTGTGCAGGATGTCCCCGACGACGGTGACGCGCCGGCCGGACAGGTCCTGGCCGAGTCCCGCGTCCCGGCCGACCAGGCGGCGGCGCATGGTGAAGGCGTCCAGCAGGGCCTGGGTGGGGTGCTGGTGGGTGCCGTCGCCCGCGTTGATGACGGCGGCGTCGATCCAGCCGGAGTTGGCCAGGCGGTAGGGGGCGCCGGAGGCGCCGTGCCGGATGACGACGGCGTCGACGCCCATCGCCTCCAGGGTCTGGGCGGTGTCCTTGAGGGACTCGCCCTTGGAGACGCTCGACCCCTTGGCGGTGAAGTTGATGACGTCCGCGGAGAGGCGCTTCTCGGCGGCCTCGAAGGAGATGCGGGTGCGCGTGGAGTCCTCGAAGAAGAGGTTGACGATCGTGCGGCCGCGCAGGGTCGGCAGCTTCTTGATCGGCCGGTCGGCGACCCGGGCCATCTCCTCGGCGGTGTCGAGGATCAGGACGGCGTCGTCGCGGGTGAGGTCGGCGGCCGAGATGAGATGACGCTGCATCTGTCAGGCTCCGTAAGGCAGTTCAGTCGGGAGAAAAGGGGCAAACCGGCTGGGTGCGGGCGCGCCGGAGCGGCCCTGCGCCGGGCTTGCTACTGGTCGGCCTTGACACCGAGCAGCACGGTGTCGCGACCGTCCTCCTCGGCGAGCTGGACCTTGACCGTCTCCCGCAGCGACGTGGGGAGGTTCTTGCCGACGTAGTCGGCGCGGATGGGCAGTTCGCGGTGCCCGCGGTCGACCAGCACCGCGAGCTGCACCGCGCGGGGGCGCCCGATGTCGTTCAGGGCGTCGAGGGCGGCGCGGATGGTGCGGCCGGAGAAGAGCACGTCGTCGACGAGGACGACGAGGCAGCCGTCGATGCCGTCACCGGGGATCTCGGTGCGGGCGAGCGCGCGCGGCGGGTGCATGCGCAGGTCGTCGCGGTACATGGTGATGTCGAGCGAGCCGACCGGGATCTTGCGGTCGGTGATCTGCTCCAGCTTGGCGGCGAGCCGCTGGGCGAGGAAGACACCCCGGGTGGGGATGCCGAGGAGCACCACGTCGTCGGCGCCCTTGGCGCGCTCGACGATCTCGTGGGCGATACGGGTCAGTACCCGTGCGATGTCGGGGCCCTCGAGAACGGGCCGCGCATCGGTCGCGTGCGGGTTCGCGTGCTTGTCCATACGAAACGGACCTCCTTCTCCGCCTCACGGGACGGACCTTAAAGGACGTCGGATTTGCGCCATCTACCGTAGCAGGCCATCGGGGCGAGCCCGATCACCCCCTTGGAGTAGTGCACCATCTCTACCACGGAAGAGTCGGCGTGGACCATTCGGCTTGACGCAGAAGAGTCACGCTGCGTAACCTCACAGTGAGTTACCAGCCGCGCGGCGGGAAAGCAGCCGGCCGCGTCGACACAGTGTCCGGGGAGCTATATGTCCAGCGAATACGCCAAACAGCTCGGGGCCAAGCTCCGGGCCATCCGCACCCAGCAGGGCCTTTCCCTCCACGGTGTCGAGGAGAAGTCCCAGGGGCGCTGGAAGGCCGTGGTGGTCGGTTCGTACGAGCGCGGCGACCGAGCCGTGACCGTGCAGCGTCTTGCCGAGTTGGCTGATTTCTATGGCGTCCCGGTGCAGGAGCTCCTGCCGGGCACCACGCCGGGCGGGGCCGCCGAGCCGCCGCCGAAGCTGGTCCTCGACCTCGAGCGGCTGGCCACGGTGCCGGCCGAGAAGGCGGGCCCTCTGCAGCGCTACGCGGCGACCATCCAGTCCCAGCGCGGCGACTACAACGGCAAGGTGCTCTCGATCCGCCAGGACGATCTGCGCACACTTGCCGTCATCTACGACCAGTCCCCCTCGGTCCTCACCGAGCAGCTGATCAGCTGGGGCGTCCTGGACGCGGACGCGCGCCGCGCGGTGGCGACGCACGAAGACGCCTGATCGCCCTCACCTGTCTCAGCAGAAACGTGCCGCCGGGGCGGCCGGAACTTCACGGTTCCGGCCGCCCCGGCGGCTTTTTCACGGCCTGCGGGACACGCTGAAGGGCCTGGTAGCACAGACGTGCTGCCAGGCCCTTCAGTGACGTCGTAGCGGGCTCTACGCCTCGTCCCGGCGCAGGGACGGCTTGAGCTCCTTCAGACGGCCCAGCAGGCCGTTGACGAACGAGGGCGACTCGTCCGTGGAGAACTCCTTCGCCAGCTGCACCATCTCGTCCAGGACGACGGCGTCCGGGGTCTCGTCGACCCAGATCAGCTCGTACGCGCCCAGCCGCAGGATGTTGCGGTCGACGACCGGCATCCGGTCGAGCGTCCAGCCGACCGCGTACTGGGCGATCAGCTCGTCGATGCGCTTCGCGTGCTGCGCGTAGCCCTCGACGAGCTGCATCGTGTACTCGCTGACCGGCGGCTGCCGGGTGTCGCTCCGGGACAGCCGGATCCAGTCCGCGAGGACCGTCAGGACGTCGGCGCCGCGCTGGTCGCCCTCGAAGAGGATCTGGAAGGCGCGCTTGCGGGCCGTGTTGCGGGCAGCCACGGTTAGCTGTTCACCCGGCCGAGGTAGTCGCTCGTGCGGGTGTCGACCTTGATCTTCTCACCGGTGGTGATGAAGAGCGGGACCTGGATCTGGTGGCCGGTCTCCAGGGTGGCGGGCTTGGTGCCACCGGTGGAGCGGTCGCCCTGGACGCCCGGCTCGGTCTCCTGGACGGTCAGCTCGACGGCGGCCGGCAGCTCGACGAAGAGCACCTCGCCCTCGTGCTGCGCCACGGTGGCCGTGAAGCCCTCGATGAGGAAGTTGGCGGCGTCGCCGACGGCCTTGCGGTCGACCATCAGCTGGTCGTACGTCTCCATGTCCATGAAAACGAAGTACTCGCCGTCCATGTACGAGAACTGCATGTCGCGCTTGTCGACAGTGGCCGTCTCGACCTTGACGCCGGCGTTGAAGGTCTTGTCGACGACCTTGCCGGACAGCACGTTCTTGAGCTTGGTGCGCACGAAGGCCGGGCCCTTGCCGGGCTTGACGTGCTGGAACTCGACGACGGACCAGAGCTGGCCGCCTTCGAGCTTGAGCACCAGGCCGTTCTTGAGGTCGTTCGTGGAAGCCACGGTTGCGGAATCTCCTGGACTGACGTACGACCCAGGGTCACGCGCTACAGCGCGAGCAGCTCCTTGGTCGTGATGGTGAGTAGCTCGGGTCCGCCGTCCGCCTCTGGGCGCACGACGAGTGTGTCATCGATCCGGACACCGCCCCGGCCGGGGAGGTGGACCCCCGGTTCGACGGTGACCGGCACGCAAGCGTCCAGTTTACCCATGGCCGCGGGGGCCAACTGCGGGTCCTCGTCGATTTCGAGTCCCACACCGTGTCCGGTGAGCGGTTGCAGCGCCTCCGCGAAGCCCGCCGAGTCCAGGACATGGCGTGCCGCGCGGTCCACGTCACGGTAGGCGGCGCCGGGGGCCAGGGCCTCGCGGCCGGCCCGCTGGGCGGCGAAGACCAGGTCGTACAGCTGGATCTGCCAGTCCGCGGGCGAGGTGCCGATGACGAAGGTCCGGCCGATCTCGCAGCGGTAGCCGCGGTACGTCGCGCCGAGGCAGACCGAAAGGAAGTCGCCCTCCTCCACGCGCCGGTCGGTGGGCCGGTGACCGCGGCGGCCGGAGTGCGGCCCGGTGGCCACGGAGGTGGGGAACGCCGGGCCGTCGGCGCCGTGGTCGACCAGGCGGCGCTCCAGCTCCAGCGCCAGGTGCCGTTCGGTGCGGCCGACCAGGATGGACTCCAGCAGCTCGCCGAGGGCCTGGTCGGCGATCTCGGCGCCGATGCGGAGGCAGGAGATCTCCTCCTCGTCCTTGACCACCCTGAGCTGCTCGACGGCTCCGCCGACGTCGGCGAGACGGAGCGCCGGGGCGACGGCGGCGACGGCCCGGTGCCGGCTGACCGTGAGGTGGTGCTCCTCCACCGCCAGGGAGTCCGCGCCCTGGCCCGCGGCGAGACCGGCGGCGGCCGCGGCGGGGTCGCAGGCGGGCGCGGGCACCACGTGCACCCGCAGGTTCTCGTCCGGCCGGCCCTCGTGGGGGCGGTCGTCGGGCGGGGCGGCGCACACCAGGAGGTCCTCGCCCCTGCCGAGGAGCAGTACGGAGTCCTGCGGGGCCGCGGCCGCGAGGTAGCGCACGTTGGCGGGGCGGGTGACGAGCGCTGCCGCGGTACCGGCCGCGTTGAAGTGGTCCCTCAGCCGGGATCGGCGGTTCGCGTACACCTCTGACATGAGATGAGCGTAGGAGTTTCGCGCGGATTGTGCTGATTGAGAGGGGCCGAGTGGGGTTCGGGGAGATTGGTCGCGCGACCCGCTCACCAGTTCGGCGGGCTCGCTATCGCCCTGGCCAGAACCTCGTCCAGCACGCGGGCCGTGCCGGGGACGTCCAGCTGGGAGTTGTCGATGATCGGCAGGCCCGAGCCGTACCAGCCGGCCATGCGGCCGTGGATGCGGGCCACCTCCTCGTCGGTGAGGCGGCGGTTGCCGGTGCGCTCGGCGTTCCGCTCCAGCACGACGTCCAGGCCGGGCAGCAGGACGACCGGGAGGAGCCCCGGGCCGACATGGCGCTTCCAGCCGCCGAGGCCGACGACCGGGCGGTCCGGGAAGACGGCGTCGTCCAGGACGCAGGAGATGCCGTTCGCCAGGAAGTTCCGGGCGGCGAAGCCGCAGGTGCGGCGGGCCAGGCGGTACTGGGCCTCGGAGTTGTCGTTCCATCCGGACTGGAGGTCGGCGAAGCCGGAGCGGACCCATTCGCGCACGTCGTCCAGGCTGATGTGGGCCGTGGGCACGCGCCGGTGGTCGGCCCAGTACCTGGCGACGCTGGTCTTGCCCGCGCCCGCGGGGCCGATCAGCAGGACGGCCAGGGTGGTGGTCGTCGGATCGGGGACCGCGGCCGGTGCCTGGGCCGCCGTGGGCACACCGACGGGTCCCCCGGGAGGCAGGGGCACATGACCGGTGGTGTCGGGGGCCGGCGGGGCGGGCACGTGCTGCGGGGCCGGGGGCTGCGGGGGCGCCTGCGGCACGGGGCCGGACGGCGCCGGGAAACCCGGTGCCGGAGGCGGCGGGGGAACGGGGGCGGGCCCCTGGGAGGCTCCCGGGGGCGGGCCCGGGTGGTGTGCGGCCGGCGCCCACCCGGTATGCGGCCCGTGCCCCGGCTGGTGGGGCGGCGGCAGCGGAGACCCCACTGCGTGCTGCATCCGTTGCCACTCCATCTCGTACAGGCAATTGGTGCTGGCAGCGGGGGGCGGGCCCCGCTCCCTACCGAACGGTACCGTCCCCGGCCGTCGTTTGGTGAAACGGCCGGGGGCGGCCCGAAGTGCCCGATGCGCTGCGGGAAATGAGACGGACGGCCTGCGGCGGGACCTACTGGCCCACTTCTCCGTACGCGGCCAGCAGCACGGCCGGGTCGGGACCCTCCAGGACGGTCGGCTTGGCCAGGCCGTCGAGGACGATGAACCGCAGCAGGTCGCCGCGGGACTTCTTGTCGACCTTCATCGCCTCCAGCAGCTTGGGCCACTGGTCGTAGCGGTAGTGCAGCGGCAGGCCCACCGACTCCAGGACCGTGCGGTGCCGGTCGGCGGTCGCGTCGTCCAACCGGCCCGCCAGACGGCCGAGTTCGGCGGCGAAGTGCATCCCGACCGCGACCGCGGCGCCGTGCCGCCACTTGTAGCGCTCGTTCTTCTCGATGGCGTGGCCCAGCGTGTGGCCGTAGTTCAGGATCTCCCGGCGGCCGGACTCCTTCAGGTCCGAGGAGACGACCTCGGCCTTCACCCGGATCGAGCGCTCGATCAGCTCGGCCGTGTGCGGGCCGGCCGGGGTCCGGGCGGCCTCGGGGTCGGACTCGACGAGGTCGAGGATGACCGGGTCGGCGATGAAGCCTGCCTTGATGACCTCCGCGAGTCCGGAGACGTAGTCGTTCACCGGGAGCGAGTCCAGGGCGGCCAGGTCGCACAGGACGCCGGCCGGCGGGTGGAAGGCGCCGACGAGGTTCTTGCCCTCGGCGGTGTTGATGCCGGTCTTGCCGCCCACGGCCGCGTCGACCATCGCGAGCACGGTGGTCGGGACGGCGATCCAGCGCACCCCGCGCAGCCAGGTCGCGGCCACAAATCCGGCGAGGTCCGTGGTCGCACCGCCGCCCACGCCGACGATGACGTCGGTACGGGTGAAGCCGGACTGGCCGAGCGCCTTCCAGCAGTAGGCCGCGACCTCGGCGGTCTTGGCCTCCTCGGCGTTCGGCACCTGGATGGCGACCGCCTCGAAGCCCTGCTCGGCCAGGTCGGCGCGGAGCGCGTCGCCGGTCTCGGCCAGCGCCTCCGGGTGGATCACCGCGACCCGCTTGGCCTTCTGCCCGATCAGCCCGGCCAGTTCGCCCAGCAGTCGCCGGCCGACCAGCACCTCGTAGGGGTCGGTGCCCGCGCTGCCGGCGACCTGGATCCGGGTGACTGCCTCGCTCATGCTTCCTTCAACTCCAGTGCGTCCAGCGCCTGTTGGGTGACCTCTTCGGGGGTGCGGCCGTCGGTCGGCACGACGGCGGTGGCGACCTCCTCGTACAGGTGCCGCCGGGCCTCCATCAGCTCGCGCCACTGCTTGCGCGGGTTGACCGCGAGCAGCGGCCGGGCCACGTTCAGGCCGGTGCGCTTGACGGCCTCGTCCACCTCCATGGAGAGGTAGACCACCCGGTGCCCGACGAGCAGCGCGCGGGTGTCCCCGTCGAGGATCGCGCCGCCGCCGAGCGCGAGGACGCCCCCGTGCCCGGCGAGCGCGCTGTGCACCGCCCGCTTCTCCATCGCCCGGAAGGCGGGCTCGCCCTCGTCCACGAAGATCTCGGCGATGGTCCGGCCCTCGGCCGCCACGATGTCGTCGTCGGTGTCCCGGTAGCCGACCCCCAGCCGCTCGGCCAGCAGCCGGCCGACGGTGGACTTGCCGACGCCCATCGGGCCGACCAGTACGACCGCAGGCACGGCGCTCACCGGATGTGGAGGTTGTCGAGGTACGACCGCACGTTGCGGCGGGTCTCGGGGACGGAATCGCCGCCGAACTTCTCGGCGACCGCGTCCGCGAGGACGAGCGCGACCATGGCCTCCGCGACGATACCGGCGGCCGGCACGGCGGAGACGTCGGAGCGCTGGTGGTGGGCCTGGGTGGCCTCGCCGGTGGCCACGTCCACCGTCTTCAGCGCGCGCGGCACGGTCGCGATCGGCTTCATCGCGGCCCGCACGCGCAGCAGTTCGCCCGTGCTCAGCCCGCCCTCGGTGCCGCCCGCGCGGCCGGAGACGCGCCGGATGCCCTCGGGGGTGCCGACGATCTCGTCGTGCGCCTGCGAGCCGGGCACCCGGGCCAGCTCGAAGCCGTCGCCGATCTCCACGCCCTTGATCGCCTGGATGCCCATGAGGGCACCGGCGAGGCGTGCGTCCAGCTTGCGGTCCCAGTGCACGTGCGAGCCGAGGCCGACCGGGACGCCGTACGCCAGCACCTCGACGACGCCGCCCAGGGTGTCGCCGTCTTTGTGGGCCTGGTCCACCTCGGCGACCATCGCCTTCGACGCGTCCGCGTCGAGGCAGCGCAGCGGGTCGGCGTCCAGCCTCTCGACGTCGGCCGGCGTGGGGTACACACTCGCCGGGGCCTTCACGGAGCACAGCTCGACGACGTGGGAGACGATCTCGACGCCGGCCGTCTCCTTCAGGTAGGAGCGGGCGACCGCGCCGAGCGCCACCCGGGCCGCGGTCTCACGGGCGGAGGCGCGCTCCAGGATCGGGCGGGCCTCGTCGAAGCCGTACTTCTGCATGCCGGCGAGGTCGGCGTGGCCGGGGCGCGGGCGGGTCAGCGGCGCGTTGCGGGCGACCCCGTCGAGGATCTCCGTGTCGACCGGGTCGGCGGCCATGACCTGCTCCCACTTCGGCCACTCGGTGTTGCCGACCATGATCGCGACCGGGGAGCCGAGGGTCAGTCCGTGCCGGACACCACCCAGGAAGGTGACCTCGTCACGCTCGAACTTCATGCGCGCACCGCGGCCATAGCCGAGCCGCCGCCGCGCGAGGTGGTCCGCCACCATCTCCGTGGTGATCGGCACGCCGGCGGGAAGGCCCTCCAGCGTCGCGACAAGTGCGGGACCGTGGGACTCCCCCGCGGTCAGCCAACGCAGCCTGCTCAACGGTGCTCCTCAGTGTTCGCGCCCGGTACTGCCCTGCGTACGCACGTCCTCGCGTACGGCGACGGCGCGGCCGGATGCGCGACCCCGGCCCGCCACCTCCGATCCTCCCACGTCCGGGGCGGGCCTCAGGCCTCCGGTCCAGCAGGCGGACGCCGGCGCGGACGGTCAGCGGGCGGCGAGCGCCTGCTCACCGGCCCGGCGCATGGCCTCCAGCGGGGCCGGGCCGCGTCCGGTCATCTGTTCGACCTGGAGGACGGCCTGGTGGACCAGCAGGTCGAGGCCGCCGAGGACGGCACCGCCGAACATGGACCAGCGGGCCGCCAGCTCGGTCGGCCAGGGCTCGTAGAGCACGTCGAAGAGGGTGGCCGGGCTCTCGGGCACGGCGGCGGCGAGGGCGTCGGTGGTGCCGGCGGGCGTGGTGGCGATCACCAGCGGGGCGCTCAGGGCCTTCGCCGCGTCCGCCCAGTCCGCCGTGCGGACGTCCACGTCGAGCCGTTCGCCCCACTGCCGCATCTCGGCGGCCCGGGCCTCGCTGCGGACGTAGGCGACGACCGGGCCGGTGCAGATCCGGGCGAGGGCGGCGAGCGCGGAGGAGGCGGTGGCACCGGCGCCGAGGATCGCGGCCGAGCCGACCTCTTCGATGCCGTGCGCGCGCAGGGCGGCCACCATGCCCGGGATGTCGGTGTTGTCCCCGATCTTCCGACCGTCCTCGGTGAGGACGACCGTGTTCACCGCGTCCACGGAGGCGGCCGTCTCACTGATCTCGTCCACCAGCGGGATGACCGCCCGCTTCAGCGGCATGGTCAGCGACAGCCCCGCCCACTCCGGTCCCAGCTTCTCCAGGAAGCCGGGCAGGCCCGCCTCGTCGACCTCGAAGCGGTCGTACGACCAGCCGGTGAGCCCGAGTTCGCGGTACGCGGCCCGGTGCAGCACCGGGGAGAGGGAGTGGGCGATGGGCTGACCGAGCACGGCGGCCCGGCGGGCGTCAGTTGCCCGAGGTGGCATTGAACTTTTCCTTGAGCTGCTTGAATTCTTCGTAGGTCCGGGCGAATTCGGTATTGGTCGTACCGTCGGTCGCCACGAAATAGATCCAGCCGTCGTGGGTCGGATTCAGCGTCGCCTTGATCGCTTCATCACTGGGGTTGCCGATCGGACCGGGCGGCAGGCCCTTGTGGGTGTACGTGTTGTACGGGTTCTGGTTCCCGTTGATCTCCTTCTCGGAGATATGGATGTTGCTGGTGCCCTTGAGGTAGTTGTACGTCGAGTCGAACTGCAGCAGCTGGTTCGTCTCGGTATTCGTCGGCTTCAGACGGTTGTAGACCACTTCCGCCATCTTGCGGTAGTCGTCGGGCGTCTTGCCCTCCGCCTGGACCAGACTCGCGACCGTGACCAGCTGGAACGCGTTGCTCAGACCCAGCGACCTGGCCTTGCTCTCAAGACCGTAGGCGGCATACCTCTGTTTGGCCTGGGCGATCATCTGCTTGAGGATCGCGTCCGGCTTCATGCCCTTCGCGGCCGGATAGTTGCCCGGGTAGAGGAAGCCCTCCAGCGGGTCCTTGACCTGCCCGCCGGCCTGCGCCCAGCTCGGCATGCCGAGGGCCTTGTATCCCTTTTGAGCGATCTTCTGGGTACTGCCCGCGGCGAGCTGGAGTTTCTCATCGATGGCCTTGTACACCTTCGCGTTGCGCTCGCCCGGAGTCACCATCACATTGTTCTGGCTCTTCGGGTCGAGCATCATCCGGACGGCGCTGGCGGCGGACATCTGCTTCTTGAGGAGGTACGCGCCGGCCTGGATCGAGTCGCCGCCCGGTGTCGTGCCCTGCGCGTGCACGAAGGCGTCGACTGACTTGACGACCCCGGCTTCCTTCAGCTTCCGGCCGATGTCGTAGCCGCCCGCGCCCTTGGGGATCTCGACGGTCACGACCTCGTTGGTGCCGTCGCCCACGTAGTCGGGAGCGGGGGCGAAACGATTTTGGTAGAAGCGGTAGCCGTAGTAGCCCACCCCGCCGAGGCCGCCGCCGAAGACCAGGACGACGACCATGCAGGCGCAGCCGGTGCGCCGTTTCTTGGCCTTGACGGGTTTCCTGCCCTTGCCGCCGCGCCGCTCCCGGCGGCCCTGCAGCTCGTGCTCCTCGTCGTCATCGTCATCGCCGCCGCCCGCGAAGAAGGCGTGCTCCTCCTCGTCGGCTGCGTGGTCCGGCTCGGGCTCGGCCTCGGGACGCCTGCGGCCGGGCGGCTCCGGCGGCGGGTAGGCGTCCTCGGTGCCGTAGAAGTCGGGCTGCTCCGCGCCGTACGCCACGGGCTGCTGGCCGTACGGGTCGCCGGGGTCGGCGGCGTACGGCACATGGCCGTGGGTGCCGGTCGCGTCCCAGCCACCCTGCGGGAACTGCTGCTGGGAGTGGCCGGCGTAGTGCGGGTCGTACTGGGGATGCCCCTGTCCGTCGTAGTACGGGTACTGCTGACCGTCGTACCCGGGCTGCTGCTGATGCCCCCACTGGCCGTACTGCTGCTGCGGCTGCTGCGGGTACTGCTGCTGCGGCTGGCCGCCGTAGGCAGACTGGTGGCCGACGTGCGCCTGCTGCCCTTCCCATCCGACGTCCCCGAACAACGGGTCCTCCGGATGCCACGGTTCGGAGCCTGGGCCCCGGCCATACTCAGTCATCGATCCCCTAGAGCCGCGAGGCCGAAGGTCGCACAGCCGGTGGGCCGGCTTCCGTTCCGCCTCTTGCTGTGCTCCGGCTGTTCGAACACCGGCGCATCGCGCGGAACGTTACCGTATCGCGATCAGATGACCACTTCGACGCCCTCGCCGGGTGCTTTACCTGACACCCGTTCGGATTCCAGGGCCTGCTGGAGAATGATGACCGCGGCCGCCTGGTCGATGACCGCGCGGCCCTTCTTGGATTTCACCCCCGAGGCCCGCAGGCCCTGACTCGCCGTCACCGTCGTCATGCGCTCGTCCACCAGGCGGACCGGCACGGGCTTGACACCGTTGGCCAACTCCTGTGCGAAGGCGCGGACCTTGACGGCCGCCGGGCCCTCGCCCCCCTTGAGGGAGCGGGGGAGGCCGACGACCACCTCGATCGGTTCGTACTCCTCCACCAGTTGCCGCAACCGGCGGTGGGCGGCGGGGATGTCCCGTCCGGGGACCGTCTCCACCGGGGTGGCGAGGATCCCGTCGGGGTCGCACGAGGCGACCCCGATCCGGGCGTCCCCGACGTCGATCGCGAGACGACGTCCTCTGCGCATTTCCGACCGATTCCTTACTTGGCCGTCACTTGGCGGTGTCGGCGACGAGCCGCTCGACCGCGTCGACGGCCTCACCGACGGCGGCCGGGTTCTGGCCGCCGCCCTGGGCGACGTCCGGCTTGCCGCCACCGCCGCCGCCGAGGGTCTTGGCGGCGGTACGGACCAGGTCACCGGCCTTGAGACCACGCTCGCGGGCGGCCTCGTTGGTGGCGATGACCGTCAGCGGCTTGCCGTTGCTGACCGCGAAGAGGGCCACGACCGCGGCCCGGCCGCCCTGGATGCGCCCGCGCACGTCCAGGACCAGCTTGCGCAGGTCGTCCGGAGTGGTGCCGTCCGGAACCTGACCGGTGACGACGGCCACACCGCGGACGTCCTTGGCGGACTCGGCGAGACCGGCGGCGGCCTGCAGCACCTTTTCGGCGCGGAACTTCTCGATCTCCTTCTCGGCGTCCTTCAGCTTGCCGAGCATCGAGGAGACCTTCTCCGGAAGTTCCTCCGCGCGGCCCTTGAGCAGCTCGGTCAGCTGGTTGACGACCGTGTGCTCCCGGGCGAGGAAGTTGTAGGCGTCCACACCGACCAGGGCCTCGATACGACGGACACCCGAGCCGATGGAGGACTCGCCGAGCAGCTTCACCAGGCCCAGCTGGGCGGTGTTGTGCACGTGCGTGCCGCCGCACAGCTCCTTGGAGAAGTCGCCGATGGTCACGACGCGGACCCGCTCGCCGTACTTCTCGCCGAACTCGGCGATGGCGCCCTGCTTCTTGGCCTCGTCGATGCCCATGACCTCGGCGTGCACGTCGAGGTCGCGGGCGAGCACCTCGTTGATCTTCTGCTCGACGTCGGTCATCACGGCCGTCGGGACGGCGGAGGGGGAGCCGAAGTCGAAGCGGAAGCGGCCGGGCTGGTTCTCGGAACCGGCCTGGGCGGCCGTCGGGCCGAGCGCGTCGCGCAGGGCCTGGTGCGTCAGGTGGGTGGCCGAGTGGGCGCGGGCGATGGACTTGCGGCGGCGGACGTCGATGGAGGCGTGCGCCTTGGCGCCGACCGTCACCTCGCCGACCTGCACGACACCCTTGTGCACGTACACGCCCGGCACCGGCTTCTGGCAGTCGCGGATCTCGATGACGGCGCCGGAGTCCACCTTGATCCGGCCCGTGTCGCCGATCTGGCCGCCGCCCTCGGCGTAGAAGGGGGTGCGGTCGAGGACGACCTCGACCTCGTCGCCCTCGGTCGCGGCCGGGGAGGAGACGCCGTCGACCAGGAGGCCGACGATCGTGGTCTCGCCGGCGGTGTCGGCGTAGCCGATGAAGTCGGTCTCGCCCGCGGCGTCCGCGATCTCGCGGTAGGCACCCATGTCGGCGTGGCCGGTCTTCTTGGCCTGGGCGTCGGCCTTGGCGCGCTCCCGCTGCTCCTTCATCAGGCGGCGGAAGCCCTCCTCGTCCACGGCGAGGCCCTGCTCGGCGGCCATCTCCAGGGTGAGGTCGATCGGGAAGCCCCAGGTGTCGTGGAGCAGGAACGCCTTGTCGCCGGAGAGGACCGTGCCACCGGACTGCTTGGTCTCGGTGACGGCGGTGTCGAGGATGTTGGTGCCGGCCTTCAGCGTCTTGAGGAAGGCGTTCTCCTCGGCGAGGGCGACCTTCTCGATGCGCTCGCGGTCGGTGAGCAGCTCCGGGTACTGCCGGCCCATCATGCCGATCACGGTGTCGACGAGGTCCTTGACGACCGGGCCGGTGGCGCCGAGCAGGCGCATGTTGCGGATGGCGCGGCGCATGATCCGGCGCAGCACGTAGCCGCGGCCCTCGTTGCCGGGGGTGACGCCGTCGCCGATGAGCATCACGGACGTGCGCATGTGGTCGGTGACCACGCGCAGGGACACGTCCGACTCGTGGGCCTCGCCGTAGCGGACGCCGGTCAGCTCGGTGGCCTTCTCGATGACCGCCATGGACGTGTCGATCTCGTACATGTTCTGCACGCCCTGCAGAATCATGGCGAGCCGCTCCAGGCCGAGGCCCGTGTCGATGTTCTTGCTCGGCAGGTCCCCGAGGATCTCGAAGTTGTCCTTGCCGATGCCCTCGCCGCGCTCGTACTGCATGAAGACGAGGTTCCAGATCTCCACGTACCGCTCGTCGTTGACGGCGGGGCCGCCCTCGACGCCGAACTCGGGGCCGCGGTCGTAGTTGATCTCGGAGCAGGGGCCGCAGGGGCCGGGGACGCCCATGGACCAGTAGTTGTCCTTCATGCCGAGGCGCTGGATGCGCTCCTTCGGCACACCGACGACCTCGTGCCAGATGCGCTCGGCCTCGTCGTCGTCCTTGTAGACCGTGATCCACAGACGGTCCGGCTCCAGGCCGTAACCGCCCTTGTCCTGGGGGCTGGTGAGCAGCTCCCAGGCGTACTTGATGGCGCCTTCCTTGAAGTAGTCGCCGAAGGAGAAGTTGCCGCACATCTGGAAGAACGTGCCGTGGCGCGTGGTCTTGCCGACCTCTTCGATGTCGGGCGTGCGCACGCACTTCTGCACGCTGGTGGCGCGCGGGAACGGCGGCTTGACCTCACCCAGGAAGTAGGGCTTGAAGGGCACCATGCCGGCGGGGACGAGGAGCAGAGTCGGGTCGTCGGCGATGAGCGACGCCGAAGGGACGACGGTGTGCCCGCGCTCCTCGAAGAAGCTCAGCCAGCGGCGGCGGATCTCGGCCGACTCCATCAGTGGTCCTCATTCCGGTTGTACGAGTACGTCGGGTTGTCGACGTACTTCGGGTTGCTGCGGTTGTTCTCGATGGCGGCGAACCGCCGGGGCGCGGGAAGTTCGGGACTGTCCTGGATGCCGAGAGCCTCCTCCAGCTCCGCCTCCCGCTCGGCCATGTTGTCCCGGACGTCGAGCGCGAAGCCGACCGCGCGGTCCTTCAGATGCCTGCCGGTCTCCAGGGCCTTGTTGGCCGCGGTGGCGGCGAGGCTCTCCGGGGTCAGCTGCCTGAGCTTGCGGTTGACCTTGGCGGTGGCCCACACACCTGCGGCGACACCCGTGGTGAACCAGAACGTACGGCGGAACATCGCTCGGTCTCGTCCTTACTTCCGCTTGCGGCGTGCGGCGGGAACCGTGCGGCCCACGATCACGGTACGCCGGGGCGACTTGGCGGGCACGTCCTCCTTGCGGCCGCCCAGGGCGCGGCGGACGCCGTAGCCGAAGGCCGCGACCTTGACCAGCGGGCCGCCGAAGGTGGAGGCGACGGTGCTCGACAGCGCGGAGGCGTTCGACGTCACCTCCTGCACGTCGGAGGCGATGGCGTCGACCCGGTCGATCTGCGTCTGCGCGGAGCGCACCGCCTGCGAGGCGTCGGCGAGCAGCGGGACGGCCTGGTCGGTCACGTCCGCCACGAGTTTGGTGGTCGCCTTGAGCGTCTGGGCCAGCCTCACCAGTGCGACGGCGAGGAAGGAGACCAGGATCGCCCAGAACACGGCCACCAGGATCCCGGCCACCTCACCACCGGACACTGTGCGCACCCGCTCCCTGAAACGTGCCTGAACATCGAAAAAGTCGTGTCCCGAGCCTATCGCGCCGGGGCGGACGCTCCGTACCGGATTCCCGGCGCGGACGGCGGAGTTACGGGAACCGATTGTACGCAATGAACACGGTTCAGTACGCTCCGTGTCCCATGCGAGGTCCTCAGCGCCCAGACCACTTCACCGACGGCGATCCGCCCCTCGAACTGACCGGCTTCGTGGGGCGCTCGGTCGAGCTGGCCGACCTGGCCGCGGCGCTGCGGCGCGCCCGCCTGGTGACGGTGACCGGGGTCGGCGGAGTGGGCAAGTCGCGCCTTGCCGCGCGACTCGCCGCGGGCTGGGGGGCCGGCCACGGGCGGGTGGAGCTGGCTCCGGTGCGCGATCCGCAGTTCGTGGAGTACGCGGTGATGGAGGCGCTGGGGCTGACCGACCACACCGCGCGCACGCCGCGCGAGATGCTGCTGGAGCATCTCGCCGGTCGCCGGGTGCTGCTGGTGCTCGACGGGTTCGAGCACCTGGTCGAGGCCGCGGCCGAGCTGGTCGCGGAGCTGCTGCGCAGGCTGCCGGAGCTGCGGGTACTGGCCGTGGGCCGGCGTCCGCTGGGGCTGGCGGGCGAGCGGCTGTTCCCACTGGCGCCGCTGGCCGCGGACGAGGCGGTGGAGCTGTTCGCCGCCCGGGCCGTGGAGCAGGGGCTCCGGCGGCCCGGCGGCCCGGAGGTGCGGGAGCTGTGCCTCCGCCTCGACGGCATCCCGCTGGCGCTGGAGCTGGCGGCGGGCCGGCTGCGGGCGCTCTCGCCCGCGCAGTTGCTGCAGCGGCTGGACGACCGGTTCCGGCTGCTGACCGGCGGCGGCCGGGGCGGACTGCCCCGGCACCAGACGCTGCGCACGGCGATCGGCTGGAGCCATGAGCTGTGCACGCCCACCGAGCGGCTGCTGTGGGCGCGTCTCACGGCGTTCGCCCAGACCTTCGACCTGGAGGCCGCCGAGTACGTGTGCAGCGGGGACGGCCTGCCCGCCGAGGACGTGCTGGACGTGCTGTCGGAGCTGCTCGCCCAGTCGCTCCTCGCGCGCGAGGAGACCCCGTGCGGTCCCCGCTACCGGATGCTGGACACCGTCCGGGCCTACGGCGCGGACTGGCTGGAGGCGACCGGGGACGCGGCCCGGCTGCGCAGACGGCACCGGGACTGGTATCTGGGCCTGGCGACCTGCTGCGAGCTGGACTGGTTCTCGCCCCGGCAGCGGGAGGTGGCCGCGCGCGTGGACGCCGAGCTGCCCAATCTGCGGGCCGCGCTGGAGTTCTGCCTGACCGAGCCGGAGGAGGCGCACCTGGGCCAGTACCTGGCGGGCTCGCTGTGGTTCTGCTGGGTGGGCTGCGGACGGCTCGCGGAGGGGCGGCGCTGGCTGGAGCGGAGCGTGGAGCTGGAATCGGGGTACGAGCAGTCGCGGCTGAAGGCGCTGTGGGTGCTCGGCTATGTGGCGATCCTCCAGGGCGACGCCGTGCCGGCGCTGCAGGCGCTGCGGGAGTGCCGGGAGCAGGCCGAGCGGGCGGCCGATCCCACGGCGGTGGCGTACGCCGAGCACCGCACCGGCTGTCTGGCCCTGGTCACGGATGACATGGCACGCGCGGAAACGCTGCTTCGCTCGGCCCTGGACCGCTACCGGGAGGTCGGCGAACTCAACAGCAACGTCCTGATGGGCCAGGTCGAGCTGGCGATGGCCCGGGCCTTCCAGGGGGACCTGGCGGACGCGGTCCGGCTGTGCGAGGACGTGCGCCGGGTGTGCGAGGACCACGGGGAGCGCTGGACCCGGTCGTACGCGCTGTACGTGCTGGCGTACGCGGCCTGGCTGGAGGGCGCCCCGCAGCGGGCGCGGGAACTTCTCGCGGACTGCCTCGGCAACGCGCACGCCTTCCACGACCTGCTCGGCACGGTGCTCGCGATCGAGCTGCTGGCACTGGTGACGGCGACCCAGGACGACCCGTTCGAGGCGGCGGTGCTGCAGGGCGCGGCGGCCCGGCTGTGGCCGTCTGTGGGGCTGCCGCTGTTCGGCTCCGCGTACTTCAACGCCCCGCACGCGCAGTGCGAGACGGCCGCACGGCAGGCGCTCGGGGACGCCCGGTACGAGGAGTGCCTGGGGCTCGGGGCGCGGCTGGAACGGGAGACGGCCGTGGCCCGGGCGCTGGGGCACGACGGGGTACGGCCGCTGAACGCGCTGCCGGCTCCGCGGGGGGCGGTGCACACCAGGCCCGGACAGCGCGAACCCGCCGCCTCGCCCACCCGGAAGGGCGGGGAGACGGCGGGCTGAGGAACTGCGCCGGGGCTGGGATCAGCGGGCGTAGTACTCGACGACGAGCTGCTCGTCGCAGATCACCGGGATCTCCTTGCGGTTCGGCTCGCGGTCCAGGCGGAACGCCAGGGCCTTGAGGTTCACCTGCAGGTAGCGCGGGGTCTCACCGTCGGGGGCGAAGCCACCCTCACGGGCGATCGTGAAGAGGGTCTTCTCCTTGGAGCGGTCGCGGACCTGCACGACGTCGTCCGGACGGACACGGAAGGACGGCTTGTCGACCTTCTGGCCGTTGACCTGGATGTGGCCGTGGACGACCATCTGGCGGGCCTGGTAGATCGTGCGGGCGATGCCCGAACGCAGGACCAGCGCGTCGAGGCGGCGCTCCAGCTCGACGATCAGGGCCTCACCGGTCTTGCCCTGGACCTTGGACGCACGCTCGTAGGCGCGGACCAGCTGGCGCTCGGAGATGTCGTACTGAGCGCGCAGGCGCTGCTTCTCCAGCAGACGGACCTTGTAGTCCGAGTTCTGCTTGCGGCCACGGCCGTGCTCACCCGGCGGGTAGGGGCGGGCCTCGAAGTACTTGACGGCCTTCGGGGTCAGCGCGATGCCGAGGGCACGCGACTTCTTGACCTTGGGGCGGGACTGGTTCGCCACTGTCTCTGTCTCTTTCGTAGTGTTCGGCTTGCCAGAGTTAGAGAGGTCGCATCCGCAGCCGGGAAAACCCGCCGGCCCCGTGAGGGGACCTGCCGGGCAGCCGCTTCCCTGGTCTGGGCACATACGTGCAGCACGCGAGTGGCCCACCGACCGTCCCGCGATGGCGAGTGGTGGTGGGCTGCCCGCGACACCGTTCGACGGTGCGCGACGCTCCTGGAGCCGGTCCGCGAGGGACCGGGTCTCCGGCCGGCTGTCCCGCTCTGACGGCACGGGACTCGGCACTTCGACGCAGTCTACAGGGTGCTCAGGACCGCCTGCGACCGAGGTGCTTCCTGGTCCACTCGACCGCGTCGGCGTATCTGGCCTCGGTGCCGTGCCGGGTCGGCGTGTAGTACTCGCGGTCCTTCAGGGCGTCCGGGGCGTACTGCTGCTGGGCGATGCCCTCGGGCAGGTCGTGCGGGTAGACGTACCCCTGCGCGTGGCCGAGCTTGGCGGCGCCCTTGTAGTGCCCGTCGCGCAGGTGCGGCGGGACCGGGCCGGCGAGGCCCGCCCGCACGTCCTGGGTCGCGGCGCCGATCGCGGTGGTCGCGGAGTTGGACTTGGGCGCGAGCGCCAGGGCGATGGTGGCGTGGCTGAGGGTGAGCGCGGCCTCGGGGAAGCCGATCATGGCGACGGCCTGGGCGGCGGCGACGGCGATGGGCAGGGCGCCGGGGTCGGCCAGGCCGATGTCCTCGCTGGCGGAGATCATCAGGCGGCGGGCGATGAACCGGGGATCCTCGCCGGCCTCGATCATGCGGGCCAGGTAGTGCAGGGCCGCGTCGACGTCGGAGCCGCGGATCGACTTGATGAGGGCGCTGGCCACGTCGTAGTGCTGGTCGCCGTCGCGGTCGTACTTCACCGCCGCCCGGTCGACGGTCTGCTCCAGTGTCTCCAGGCTGATCTCGCTCTCGCCCTGGTCGAGGGCGGCTCCGGCGGCGGCCTCCAGGGCGGTCAGGGCGCGGCGGGCGTCACCGCCGGCGATGCGCAGGAGGTGTTCCTCGGTGTCCTCGGGGAGGGCGACCGCGTCCGCCAGGCCGCGCTCGTCGCCCAGCGCCCGCTTCAGCAGGCTGCGGATGTCGTCGTCGGTGAGGGGTTCGAGGGTGAGCAGCAGGGAGCGGGACAGGAGCGGGGAGATGACCGAGAAGTAGGGGTTCTCCGTGGTGGCCGCGATCAGCGTCACCCAGCGGTTCTCGACGGCGGGCAGCAGGGAGTCCTGCTGGGCCTTGCTGAAGCGGTGGATCTCGTCGAGGAAGAGGACGGTCTCCCTGCCGAAGCCGCCGCTGGCACGGCGGGCGCCGTCGATGACCGCGCGGACCTCCTTGACGCCGGCGGTGATCGCGGACAGTTCCACGAAGCGCTTGTCGGTGGCCTTGGAGACGACGTAGGCGAGGGTCGTCTTGCCCGTGCCGGGCGGGCCCCACAGGATCACCGAGGACGGTCCGGCGGGGCCGCCGGAGCCCTCGCCGACCAGGCGGCGCAGGGGTGAGCCGGATTTCAGCAGATGCTGCTGGCCCACGACCTCGTCGAGCGTGCGGGGGCGCATGCGCACCGCGAGGGGGCTGGCCGCCGGGTCCTTCTCCTGGCGGTCTTCTGCTGCGGCGGTGAAGAGGTCGGGTTCCACGCTGAAACCCTAAGACACGGCACCGACAATGCCGCCCGGCCCCTGGTCAGGCCCAGAGCTGGCTGCCCCAGCGGGTCAGGATCAGCATGGCGATGACGCCGCAGTGGGTGACCGGGAGCACCCAGGTGAACTCGCCGAGGAAGGACTTGAGCCAGCGGGGCGCCGGCAGGAAGTCGTTGCGGACGTTGGACGAGGTCACGTACCAGAACATGGTGATCGTGGCGACCCAGGCGAGGGAGCACCACAGGCACAGCGCGTTGATCCGGTACAGGGACTGGAACTGCAGCCAGGTGACGAAGCAGACACCGAAGAGCGTGCCGAAGTTGAAGGTCAGCCAGTACCAGCGCGGGAAGCGGGCGCGGGCCAGCAGGCTCATGCCGACGCAGACGACGATGCCGTAGCAGACCAGGCCGAGCCAGGGGTTCGGGAAGCCGAAGGCCGCCGCCTGCTTGCTCTCCATGACGCTGCCGCAGGACACGATCGGGTTGACGCTGCAGCCCGGCGTGAACGTCTTCCCCGCGATCTTCGCCTCGAGGATCTTGTTCTTGTCGAGCGTGATGACCCACGCCGCCAGCAGTCCGGCCGCGCCGGTGATCACCAGCATCAGGGCGAAGGCGCGGCCGCCGCCCACCAGGCGCGGAGTGTCTGCGGCGCGCTCGGGACCGGACTCCGTGGAGACGTCTTTGACTGTCGTCTTGCTCATCACGCCGATTCCGTCACTTGAGACTTGGACCATCTTCGGGCAGGGCCATTGTGCCGCACCCGCATGCGCGCCCACCGTTCGATGGACATAAGGACATACGCAAGGAGGTCACCGAGCGTTCGGTTCCGGCCGATGCCCGGGGTGCACGACAGCACACGCGAACGAACCCGCGGTGAACGTGCGGGGGCCCCGCGAGCCGTACGGGGACGTCATGACGGTGGTCTCCCCGGGGCGGACCCGGCGACGGGCACGCGCGCGTGGAGATCCCGTGTGGGCATCCCCCGGCGGGATGAACCGGCACCCGTCGAGTTGACGTGTGGCCGGTCCGGGGCCGCCGCGCAAGGGCGCTCACGACCCATCCGCCGGGCGTCCTCGGCGAGTTGGGCGTGGGCGACGCCGGACCAGGGGTTGCACGACGCACGAGAGGGGCGCCCGCCGTGCGGCGGGCGCCCCTCTCGTCGGTCCGGACTAGCCGAGACGGGACTCCAGTTCCGCCACGATCTCGTTCACGCCGATCGCCGTCTGCTCACCGGACTCCATGTCCTTGAGCTGGACCACGCCCTCGGCGAGGTCGCGCTCGCCGGCGACGACCGCGTACCGCGCGCCGCTGCGGTTGGCGTTCTTCATGGCGCCCTTCAGGCCCTTGCCGCCGTACGAGAAGTCGGCCGCGATACCGACCTTGCGCAGCTCGGTGACCTTCGCGAACAGCACGCGGCGGGCCTCCTCGCCGAGCGGCACCGCGTAGACGGACGTGGCGGACGGGATGTCCAGTTCCACACCCTCCGCCTCCAGCGCGAGGACCGTGCGGTCGACCCCGAGGGCCCAGCCCACCGACGGCAGCGCCGGGCCGCCGATCATCTCGGACAGGCCGTCGTAGCGGCCGCCGCCGCCCACCGCGGACTGCGAGCCCAGGCCGTCGTGCACGAACTCGAACGTGGTGCGGGTGTAGTAGTCCAGGCCGCGCACCAGCTTCGGGTCGTCCTCGAAGACCACACCCGCCGCGGTGATCAGCTCACGGACCTCCTCGTGGTACGCCTTGCAGGCGTCGCACAGGTAGTCGCGCAGCAGCGGGGCGCCGGTCAACTGCTTCTGGACCGACTCGCGCTTGTCGTCGAGGACCCGCAGCGGGTTGATGTCGACGCGCCGGCGCGTGTCCTCGTCCAGGTCCAGGCCGCGCAGGAAGTCCTGGAGCGCGGCCCGGTACACCGGACGGCACTCCTTGTCGCCCAGGCTGTTCAGCAGGATGCGGAAGGCGCGCAGGCCGAGCGAGCGGTACGCCTGGTCGGCCAGGATGATCAGCTCGGCGTCGAGGGCCGGGTCCTCCGCGCCGATCGCCTCGGCGCCGACCTGGGAGAAGTGCCGGTAACGGCCCTTCTGCGGGCGCTCGTAGCGGTAGTACGAGCCCGAGTACCAGAGCTTGACGGGGAGGTTGCCCGACTTGTGCAGGTTGGCCTCCAGGGCCGCGCGCAGCACGGACGCCGTGCCCTCGGGCCGCAGGGCGAGCCTGTCGCCGCCCTTGGTCTCGAAGGCGTACATCTCCTTGGTCACGATGTCGGTGGACTCGCCGACGCCGCGCGCGAACAGCTCGACGTTCTCGAAACCGGGCGTCTCGATGTAGCCGTAACCGGAGTTGCGCAGCGGGGCGGCGATCGCCTCGCGGACCGCCAGGTACCTGGCCGAGTCCGGCGGGATCAGGTCGTAGGTGCCCTTGGGGGCGTTGAACGTGCTCACGGAAGCTCTCTCGTCACATTCCTCGTCGGGGAGCCGCGGAGGCTCCCTGGCCGGCGCCGACCTGCCGCAGGTACGGGTTGGCGGCGCGCTCCTGGCCGATGGTCGTCTGGGGACCGTGTCCGGACAGCACCACGGTGGAGTCGTCGAGCGGCAGGCACACGCGTGCCAGCGACCCGAGCATGTCCTCCATGGATCCGCCCGGCAGGTCGGTGCGTCCGATGGAGCCGGCGAACAGCAGATCCCCGGAGAAGAACACCGACGGGATGTCGGTGGTCTCGGGCATCCGGAAGGTCACCGACCCCTTGGTATGGCCCGGCGCGTGCGCGACGGAGAACTCCAGCCCGGCCAGCTCCAGCTTCGCGCCGTCGGCCAGCTCCCTGACGTCGTCCGGCTCCCCCACGGTCAGCTCACCCATCAGCGGCATGCCGATGGACCGGCCGAGCGCCTTCTCGGGGTCGCTCATCATGTAGCGGTCCTCGGGGTGGATCCAGGCGGGTACGTCGTGTGCACCGCAGACCGGGACGACCGAGGCCACGTGGTCGATGTGACCGTGGGTGAGAACGACCGCGACGGGCTTGAGCCGATGTTTCCTGAGCGCTTCCTCGACGCCTTCGGCGGCCTGGTGGCCGGGGTCGATGATCACGCACTCCTCACCGGCGGCGGGGGCGACGAGATAACAGTTCGTCCCCCAGGCCCCGGCGGGGAACCCGGCAATGAGCACGATCGTCCTTCGTTGTGTCGGCTACAGGCGGCTTCAGCTGCAGTCAGAGCCTACCGGCGCTGCCGTTTCCTCAGCGAACCCATATACGGTACGGGGCTACACGCAGCGGTCTGCTCACAAGGGCGCACGCGTACCGCTCGACACACGACACGCATGAGGAGACAACCCGGTGGTCAGCCAGGAGCAGCGGCGGCGTCAGCTCGCCCGGGAGAAGTTCTTGCGGCAGCAGCAGCGGCGCACCGAGTCGCGGCGCAAGGCCCGCGTGCGCAACTCCGTGATCGCGTCGGTACTGGGCGTGGTCGTGATCGGCAGCGTCGCCCTGTACACGACCGGGGTGCTGAAGAACAAGGACGACAAGAAGACCGACACCGCCGCGCAGACGACGCCCAGTGCCACCCCGCCGAGCAAGGCCCCGGACCCGTGCCAGAAGCCGGCGGCGGGCGCGGTGAAGAAGCTGAGCTGGAAGTCGGAGCCGGCGATGGCGATCGACACCTCGGCGCGGTACACGATGAAGCTCGCCACCACGTGCGGTGACATCGGCATCGACCTGAAGACGTCCGCGGCCCCGCACACGGTCAACTCGTTCGACTTCCTTGCGGGCAAGGGCTTCTTCGACCACACCAAGTGCCACCGGCTGACCACGCAGGGCATCTACGTACTGCAGTGCGGCGACCCGACGGGCTCCGGCAGCGGCGGTCCGGGCTACACGATCCCGGACGAGAACCTGAAGGACACGAGCCTGAAGGGCAACTCGTATCCGGCGGGCACGGTCGCGATGGCCAACACCGGCCAGAAGCACACCGGCGGCAGCCAGTTCTTCCTCGTGTACAAGAGCAGCCCGCTGCCGCCCAACTACACGCCGTTCGGCACGATCGACGCGGCCGGCCTGAAGGTGCTCGACAAGATCGCCGCGGCGGGCGAGAGCACGGGCGCCGGTGACGGTGCGCCGAACGCGACCGTCGTGATCAACAAGGCGACGGTCACGAAGTCCTGACGCCGCCGGAAACCCGAGAACGGCCGGCTGTGGAATTTCGGTCGCGCTGGATGCGGACAGGCAACCCGCTGGTCGCCTATGTTGGCCGTGACGAAACTGTGGACGATGCCCGGGGTGCCGAAACCCCCCGCGGGCATCATGTGGAGGAGGCGCTGTGAGCAGCGACCCGTGGGGCCGCGTCGACGAGACGGGGACCGTGTACGTGCGTACGGCCGACGGCGAGCAGGTCGTCGGATCGTGGGCGGCCGGCTCCCCCGAGGAGGCGCTGGCCTACTTCGAGCGCAAGTACGAGGGCCTGGTTGTCGAGATCGGCCTCCTCGAGAAGCGCGTGCAGACCACCGATCTGTCGGCGAAGGACGCCCAGGTGGCCATCGGGCACCTGCGCGAGCAGGTGGAGGCGCACCACGCGGTCGGCGACCTGGACGCCCTGCGCAAGCGGCTGGACAAGCTCGTGGAGACCGTCGAGGCGCGCCGCGAGGAGCGCAAGGCCCAGCGGGCCAGGCAGTCCGACGAGGCGCGCCAGGCCAAGGAGGACCTGGTCACCGAGGCGGAGCAGCTGGCGCAGTCCGACCAGTGGCGGGCCGCGGGTGAGCGGCTGCGGGCGCTGGTGGACACCTGGAAGGGGCTGCCGCGGCTGGACCGCAAGTCGGACGACGAGCTGTGGCACCGGTTCTCGCACGCCCGGTCGGCGTTCTCCAAGCGCCGCAAGGGTCACTTCGCGCAGCTGGACGCGCAGCGCGAGGACGCCCGCCGGATCAAGGAGCGGCTGGTCGCCGAGGCCGAGGCGCTGTCCGGCTCCACGGACTGGGGCCCGACGGCGGCCCGTTACCGCGAGCTGATGGCGGACTGGAAGGCCGCGGGCCGTGCCCAGCGTGAGCACGAGGACGATCTGTGGAACCGCTTCCGCGGTGCCCAGGACGTGTTCTTCGCCGCGCGCAGCTCGGTGTTCGCCGAGCGGGACGCGGAGCAGGCCGAGAACCTGAAGCTGAAGGAGGAGCTGGCCGAGGAGGCCGAGAAGCTCCTGCCGATCACGGACCTCAAGTCGGCCCGGGGCGCCTTCCGTTCGATCAACGAGCGCTGGGAGGCCATCGGCCACGTTCCGCGGGACGCGCGTCCCAAGGTCGAGGGCCGGATGCACACGGTCGAGCGGGCGATCCAGGAGGCCGAGGAGGCCGAGTGGCGCCGGACGAACCCGGAGGCACGCGCGCGTGCCGAGGGTCTGACCGGTCAGCTCCAGGCCGCCGTGGACAAGCTGCGGGGCCAGATCGAGCAGGCCCGCGCCCAGGGCAACAACGCCAAGGCCGACAAGCTGGAGCGTGAGCTGGAGGGCCGCCAGGCGCTCCTGGACCAGGCCCTGAAGGGCCTGCACGAGTTCGGCGGCTGAATCCCCCCGGTAGTGATGCGAAAGGGCCCCGTACGCGCGTACGGGGCCTTTTCCGTGTGCCGGGCCCGCCGGGATGCGGCGGGCCCTCGTGTCCCTACGAGCGGGTGCGTCCCGAGGTCACGCGGTAGACGTCGTACACGCCCTCCACGCCCCGTACGGCCTTCAGGACGTGGCCCAGGTGCTTCGGGTCGCCCATCTCGAAGGTGAAGCGGGAGGTGGCCACCCGGTCGCGCGAGGTCTGGACGGCGGCCGACAGGATGTTGACGTGCTGGTCGGACAGGACGCGGGTGACGTCCGACAGCAGGCGGGAGCGGTCCAGGGCCTCGACCTGGATGGCGACCAGGAAGACCGAGGACTGGGTGGGCGCCCACTCGACGTCGAGGATGCGCTCCGGCTCCCGGGACAGCGACTCCACGTTGACGCAGTCGCTGCGGTGAACCGATACGCCGCTGCCGCGCGTGACGAAGCCGATGATCGGGTCGCCGGGTACGGGCGTGCAGCAGCGGGCCAGCTTGACCCACACGTCGTCGACGCCCTTGACGACCACGCCCGGGTCGGCGCTGGAGCGGCGCTTGCGGCCGCGGGTGCGGGACGGCGGGACCGCCTCGTCGATCTCCTCGGTGGCGGCCTCCTCGCCGCCGAGGGCCTGGACGAGCTTCTGCACGATGTTCTGCGCGGAGACGTGCCCCTCGCCGATCGCCGCGTACAGCGCGGAGATGTCCGAGTAGCGCATCTCGTGCGCCAGCGTGACCAGGGAGTCGCCGGTGAGGATGCGCTGGATCGGCAGGTTCTGCTTGCGCATGGCCCGCACGATGGCGTCCTTGCCGTGCTCGATGGCCTCGTCGCGGCGCTCCTTGGAGAACCAGGCGCGGATCTTGTTGCGGGCCCGGGGGGACTTGACGAAGCCGAGCCAGTCGCGCGACGGTCCGGCGCCGGGTGCCTTGGAGGTGAAGACCTCCACCAAGTCGCCGTTGTCCAGGGTGGATTCGAGCGGAACGAGCCTGCCGTTGACCCGTGCCCCTATCGTGCGGTGACCGACCTCGGTGTGGACCGCGTACGCGAAGTCGACCGGGGTGGCGCCCGCGGGCAGCGCTATGACGTCGCCCTTGGGGGTGAAGACGAAGACCTCGTTGCGGGACAGGTCGAAGCGCAGGGACTCCAGGAACTCGCCCGGGTCCTCGGTCTCCTTCTGCCAGTCCAGCAACTGCCGCAGCCACGCCATGTCGTTGATGGCGTCCTTGTCCTTCGCGGACGTCTTGGGCGCGTCGGTACGGATCTTGGAGGCGCCGGCGACGGCCTCCTGCTTGTACTTCCAGTGCGCGGCGATGCCGTACTCGGCGCGGCGGTGCATGTCGAAGGTGCGGATCTGGAGTTCGACCGGCTTGCCGTTGGGCCCGATGACCGTCGTGTGCAGCGACTGGTACATGTTGAACTTGGGCATCGCGATGTAGTCCTTGAACCGGCCGGGGACCGGGTTCCATCGCGCGTGCACGGTGCCGAGGGCGGCGTAGCAGTCCCGGACGGTGTCGACGAGGACGCGGATGCCCACCAGGTCGTAGATCTCCGCGAAGTCGCGGCCGCGGACGATCATCTTCTGGTAGACGCTGTAGTAGTGCTTCGGGCGGCCGGTGACGGTCGCCTTGATGCGGGCGGCCCGCAGGTCGGCCTGGACCTCGTCGGTCACTATGGCCAGGTACTCGTCGCGCTTCGGGGCGCGCTCGGCCACCAGCCGCACGATCTCGTCGTACATCTTCGGGTAGAGGATCGCGAAGGCGAGGTCCTCCAGCTCCCACTTGATGGTGTTCATGCCCAGGCGGTGGGCGAGCGGCGCGTAGATCTCCAGGGTCTCGCGCGCCTTCTTCTCCTGCTTCTCACGCTTGAGATAGCGCATGGTGCGCATGTTGTGCAGGCGGTCGGCGAGCTTGATGACCAGGACGCGCGGGTCCTTGGCCATGGCGACGACCATCTTGCGGACGGTCTCGGCCTGCGCGGCCTCGCCGAACTTGACCTTGTCCAGCTTGGTGACGCCGTCGACGAGCAGCGCGACGACGTCGCCGAAGTCGCGGCGCAGGTCGTCCAGGCCGTACTCGGTGTCCTCGACGGTGTCGTGCAGCAGCCCCGCCATCAGGGTCGCCGGGTCCATGCCCAGCTCGGCGAGGATGGTGGTGACCGCCAGCGGGTGCGTGATGTACGGGTCGCCGCTCTTGCGCTTCTGGCCGCGGTGCCAGCGCTCGGCGACCTGGTAGGCGCGCTCGATCTGGCGGAGCGTGGCGTTCTCGATCTTGGGGTCGTTGCTGCGCACTATGCGCAGCAGGGGCTCCAGGACCGGGTTGTACGGGTTCGCGCGCTGGACGCCGAGGCGGGCGAGACGGGCGCGGACGCGGTTGGAGGAGCCGGTGCGGCCGGGCTGCACGGCGGGCGGGCGCACCACGGGCGGCTGCGCGGGGCGCTCGGTGGACGGGGCCGGTTTCGGACGCGAGGACTCGGCAGCCTTCTCGACGGGCGCCGACTGGGCGTGCTCGACCGTCCCGCGGCTGTCGTTCGTCGCGGTCGGCACGTTCGGCGCGGGCTTCGCCGCGGGCGCCGAGGCGGGCTCGGGCTTGGCGGCGGTCAGTGGCTGGGCCTCGTCTGGCAAGAGGACTCCTCTGCGCGATCCGGGTCCCCCGGTCAGGCTCCGGAGACCCCCATGGTAGCGATCCCGCGCCCGGTCATCGCCTGCAGGCGGATGTGAGGACCGTCTGCTCCTGAAACGCGGGGGGCTCCCGTGGGATTCCGGGAGGTGGCGGGGCGGTGATGCGGGGGCGCCCGGCGGGTGTCCCACGGGTGGCCCGGGGCGGGGCTCCGTAAACGCGTACGGCCGCCCCGGCAGGGCGCCGGGACGGCCGTACGACGAGACGGGTCACACCTGGAGGAGCGCCTCCAGCGGTGCCCCGGCGAGGGCGGGCACCAGCCGCGCCCGGCCGCCGAGGAAGCCCAGCTCCATGAGGACCGCGAGGCCCGAGACCTCGGCACCGGCCCGCTCGATGAGCCGGATCGCGGCTTCGGCGGTGCCACCGGTCGCCAGGACGTCGTCCACGATCAGGACGCGGTCGCCGGGGGCCAGGTCCTCCGCGTGCACCTCGATCTCGGCCGAGCCGTACTCCAGCTGGTAGGCCTGGCGCAGCGTGGCCCCGGGCAGCTTGCCCGCCTTGCGGACCGGGATGAAGCCGACGCCCGCGCGGACGGCGACGGGGGCGCCGAGGATGAAGCCCCGCGCCTCCAGGCCGACGACCTTGGTCGCGCCGGTGTCCGCGGCGATCCCCGCGAGCGCGTCGGTCAGGGCCGTGAACGCGTCCGGGTCCGCCAGGAGCGGGGTGATGTCCTTGAACATCACGCCCGGCTCCGGGTAGTCCGCCACGTCACGGATCCGGCTGAGCAGCAGCTCGGTGAGGTCGGCGAGGTCGGTCATCGGCGCCTGCCCCCCTGGCGGCCGCGGCCGCGGGAGGAGGGCTGGTTGCGCGGGCCGACCACGGCGGGCGCGGCGTCGTCCGCGTCGTCACCGGGGGCGACGTCCCCCGCGGCGGCCTGGGCGCGCTTGGCCATGACCCGCTTGGTGAGGGCCTTCATCGCCGGCTCGCGCTCCTTGAGGTCGGCGACGAGCGGCGTGGCGATGAAGATCGAGGAGTACGCGCCGGCCGCGAGGCCGACGAACAGCGACAGCGAGATGTCGTTGAGGTCGCCGGCGCCGAGGAAGCCGCCGCCGATGAAGAGCAGACCGGCGACCGGCAGCAGGGCGACGACCGTGGTGTTGATGGAGCGGACCAGGGTGCCGTTGATCGACCGGTTGGCGATCTCGCTGTAGGTGAAGCGGGTCTGCTTGGTGATGTCCTTCGTCTGCTCCTTGAGGCTGTCGAAGACGACGACCGTGTCGTAGAGCGAGTAACCGAGGATGGTGAGCAGACCGATGATCGTGCCCGGCGAGACCTGGAAGCCGACCAGGGCGTAGATGCCGGTCGTGATGGTGATGTCGTGGATCAGCGCGACCAGGGCCGCGATGGCCATACGCCACTCGAAGGCGATGGCCAGGTAGATCACGACAAGCACCATGAAGATCGCCAGGCCCTCCCAGGCCTTGTCGGCGATCTCCTGACCCCAGCTCGGGCCGACCAGGTCGGCGGCGAGCGTCTCGGGGTTGAGCTTCAGGTCCTTGGCCAGGCTCTGCTTGACCTGGTCGGACTTGGCCGTGTCCAGGCCGGCGACCTGGATGCGCAGGCTGCCGTTGCCGAGCTTCTGCACGACGGCCGTCTGGCCGGAGGCGTCCTTGGCGTACGACTCCGCCTGAGCGACCGAGACGCTCATGTTGGTCGGCGTCGTGAAGACGGCGCCGCCCTGGAAGTCGATGCTCATGTTCAGGCCGCGCACCGCCAGGCCGACGATGGCCGTGATGGTGATCAGGATCGAGACGCCGTACCAGATCTTGCGCTTGCCGATGAAGTCGTAGCTGATCTCGCCGCGGTGCAGCCGGGCGCCGATGGAGCCGAGTTTCGACATCGCTCAGGCCTCCTTCGGGTCGACGGGGCCGGCGGCGGGGCCGGCGGGACGGCGGGTGCGGCGCAGCGGCGGCTTGCCACCGAGGCTCTTCGGGTCGAGGCCTGACCACTTGTGACCGTTGCCGAAGAACTTGCTGCGGGCGAGCAGGGTCATCAGCGGCTTGGTGAACAGGAAGACGACGACCACGTCGAGCACGGTCGTCAGACCCAGCGTGAACGCGAAGCCCTGGACCTTGCCGACGGTCACGATGAACAGGACGGCGGCGGCGAGGAACGACACGAAGTCGGAGACCAGGACGGTGCGCCGGGCGCGCGGCCAGGCACGCTCGACGGCGGGGCGCAGCGTGCGGCCCTCGCGGATCTCGTCCCGGATGCGTTCGAAGTACACGATGAACGAGTCCGCGGTGATACCGATGGCGACGATGGCACCGCAGACGGCCGGCAGGTTCAGCGCGAAGTGGATGGCCGGGCCGAGCAGCGACATGATCACGTAGGTGAGGGCCGCCGAGACCATCAGGGACGCCACGGCGATGAGCGACAGCCCGCGGTAGTAGAACACCAGGTAGATGATCACCAGGGCGAGGCCGATCGCGCCCGCGAGCAGACCGGCGTGCAGCTGCTGGCCGCCGAGCGCGGCGGTCACCGTCGTGACGCTCGACTCCTTGAAGGACAGCGGGAGCGCGCCGTACGACAGCATGTTGGCGAGGCTCTGGGCGTCCTGCTGGGTGAAGCTGCCCGAGATCTCGGCCTGGCCGCCGCCGATGGCGGTCTGGACGAACGGGTGGGAGACCACCTGGTCGTCGAGGACGATCGCGAACTCGTTCTGCGGGGTGGCCTTCTGCGCCAGCTGGCCGGTGATGTCGGCGAACTTCTTGGAGCCGCTGGAGTCGAAGTTCATCTGGACCTGCCAGCCGCTCGCGCCCTGGGTGTCGAAGACGGCCTGCGCCTTCTTGACCTCCTGGCCGTCGACGGCGACGGGGCCGAGCAGGAACTTGCTCCAGACCTTGCCGTCCTTGCCGCAGGCGACGGTCGGCTCGCCGGGCTTGGCGCCCTGGCCGGCACTGTTCTGCGCGGAGAGCTTGGTGCAGTCGAGGGCCGCGTAGCGCGCCTGGAGGTCGGAGGAGCCCGTGGAGCCCGTGCCCCCGGACGGGGACGGCGAGGGCGAGGTGGTGGCCCCGGGAGACGCGGAGCCGGTCGCGGACGGCGTCGGGGAGGCCTTCTTCAGCCCGTCGGTGACGGCACGGCCCTGCGTGGTCGCGGAGGCCGAGGGGGTGCCGGAGCCGCTGGCCTTCTGCTTGCCGGAGCCGGTGGAAGCGCTCGGCGAGGGGCTGCCGGTGGCGGCGGGCGAGGGGCTGCCGCTCGGCTTGGGCTGGCCGGTGGCGCCCTGGGCCTCCCGCTGCAGGACGGGGCGGAAGTACAGCTTGGCGGTGGTGCCGACCTGCTGCTGTGCTTCCTTGGAGTTCGTGCCGCGCGGAATGTTGACGATGATGTTGCGATCGCCCTGGGTCTGGACTTCCGCCTCCGACACGCCCAGACCGTTGACACGGCGGTTCATGATGTCGACCGCGGTGTCCATGTTGGTCTTGTTGATCGCGTTGGGCTGGCCCGGCTGGTTGACCGCCGTCAGCGTGATGCTGGTGCCGCCGGCAAGGTCGATACCGAGACGGGGGGTGGTGTGCCCTGAGGCGAACATTCCGCCGGTGAGCGCCGCGATGGCGATCAGGATGAGGGCCAGTGAGCGCCCTGGTTTGCCCTGGGCGCTCGCGCTCCGGCCCTTCTTAGGTGCTGCCACCTTCTCGTACTCCCTCTCGGGCCGCCCTGCGCCGGTTCGGCGCGCGGCGGCCATGACATGGTGTCGGGCTCCCGTGCGGGAAACAGACGCGCCCGGTGGTGCGCGGGGCGTGATTATGCCGCGCCGCGCGCCACCGGGGCGTGACTACTTCGCGTCGGAACCGCCGTCGGTCTTCTTCGGCTCCTCCGCCTTGGCCTCGGTGGCCTCGGCCGCGTCGGCGCCGTCCTCGTCGGCATCCTTCTTACCGAGGTCGATCTTGTCGTCGGAGGCGGCGGCGGATCCGTCGGTCTCGTCGGTCTCGGTGAGGGAGGAGGCGTCGTCCGGGACGACGTCCGCGTCGGACTTGAGGTCGTGCTCGATGCCGTGGACGATGCGGTTGTACTCGTCGTCGCTGAGAACGGCACCGATCGCGTTCTTGGCGAAGAGGAGGTCGACGCCCGGGCCGGCGTCGAGGAGGACCGTGTCCTCGTTGACCTCCTTGACCGTCGCGTACATCCCCCCGATCGTGCGGACACCGGATCCGGGCTGCATCTCGTTCCGCATGGAGGCGGCCTGCTGCTGCTTCTTCTTGGCAGAGCGCGTCATCAGGAACATGGCCGCGATGAGCACGATGAAGGGGAGAAGGGTAAAGGCATTCACGGGACGGGGTTTCCTTCGCGCGACCGCGACGGAGAGCGGCCTGTTGACGGGGGTGTGGGTCGCGCCGCCCGCAAGGAGCGGCATCGGCGGAGTCTAAGCGAGTCCGCGCGCATGGAACAACGCTCAGCATGGCACCTGAGTTCCTGGTCCGGCCACTGCCCTCGCCGTCGGGCGGCGCTCGGGGCGCCCCCGGGTCCCCGCCGGACCGCCCTCACGCCCCGAACAGGTCCTGTTGTCCGTTTCCCCCCACCGGACCCGGCGGGGTGAGCCCGAGGTGGGCCCAGGCGGCGGGGGTGGCGACCCGGCCGCGCGGGGTGCGGGCCAGCAGGCCCTCCCGTACGAGGAACGGTTCGGCGACCTCCTCGACGGTCTCCCGCTCCTCCCCCACCGCGACGGCGAGGGTGGAGAGACCGACCGGTCCGCCGCCGAACAGTTTCAGCAGGGCCTCCAGGACGGCGCGGTCCAGCCGGTCCAGGCCGCGGGCGTCGACCTCGTACACGGCGAGGGCGGCCCCGGCGATCTCCCGGGTGATGAGGCCGTCCGCCTTGACCTGCGCATAGTCCCGGACGCGGCGCAGCAGACGGTTGGCGATGCGGGGGGTGCCCCGGGACCGGCCGGCGATCTCGGCGGCGCCGTCCGGCTCGATCTCGACGTCGAGCAGGGTCGCCGAGCGGTGCACCACGCGCTCCAGCTCGCGCGGCTCGTAGAACTCCATGTGCGCGGTGAAGCCGAAGCGGTCGCGCAACGGGGGCGGCAGCAGGCCCGCGCGCGTGGTGGCGCCGACCAGCGTGAACGGGGGCAGCTCCAGGGGGATGGCGGTGGCGCCGGGGCCCTTGCCGACGATGACGTCGACGCGGAAGTCCTCCATCGCCATGTACAGCATCTCCTCGGCCGGCCGGGACATGCGGTGGATCTCGTCCAGGAAGAGGACCTCGCCCTCCTGGAGGGAGGAGAGGATCGCCGCGAGGTCGCCGGCGTGCTGGATGGCGGGGCCCGAGGTGATGCGGATGGGGGCGCCCATCTCGGCGGCGATGATCATCGACAGGGTGGTCTTGCCGAGGCCCGGGGCGCCGGAGAGCAGGACGTGGTCGGCGGTGGCCCCCCGCGCGCGTGCGGCGCGCAGGACGAGGTCGAGCTGTTCGCGGACCTTCTCCTGGCCGATGAACTCGCCGAGGTCCTTGGGGCGCAGGGCGGCCTCGACGGCCTGGTCCTCGCGGTCGGCGACGGAGCCCACCAGCCGCTCGGCGGGGTCGTCGGTGGTGTCGTCCCAATTCATCTGCTCTGCCTTACGACGGTCTGGGTCAGCGGGCGCGGTTCAGGGTCTGCAGGGCCGCCTTGAGCAGCTGCCCCACCTGCGGGGTGCCGTCGGCCGCCTCGGCCTGCGGGGCCACGGCGGCGACGGCCTCGTCGGCCTCCCTGGTGGCGTAGCCGAGGCCGATGAGGGCGGCGTGCAGCTGGTCGCGCCAGCCCTGGGTGACCGGGGCGCCGACGGCGGGGGCGGTGCCGACGGGCGCGCCGAGCCGGTCCTTCAGCTCCAGGAGCAGCTTCTGTGCGCCCTTCTTGCCGATGCCGGGGACGGCGGTGAGGGCCTTCTCGTCACCGGTGGCGACGGCGCGGCGCAGGGCGTCCGGGCTGTGCACCGCGAGCATGGCCTGGGCGAGGCGGGGGCCGACGCCGCTGGCGGTCTGGAGCAGGACGAAGACCTGGCGGGCGTCGTCGTCCGTGAAGCCGTACAGGGTCAGCGAGTCCTCGCGCACGACCAGGGAGGTGTGCAGTGTGGCGGGCTGTCCGACGCGGAGCGTGGAGAGCGTGTCCGGGGTGCACTGGACGGACATGCCGACACCGCCGACCTCCACCACCGCGGCGTCGGGGGCGAGCGCGGCGACCGTGCCGCTGACGAAGGCGATCATGCCGTACGGCCTTTCGTGGGCTGGGTGGTGGACGGAGTGACGATGATGCCGTGGCCCGGGTCTTGCGAGGACCGCTGCCGGGCCAGGTTATTCGGTGGCACCGACAACGCGTCGCACGCCCTGATGATCAAGGGGTCGGCAAAGGATCATGGCCCGCTGCACTGACAGCTGATCGACCAGGAGGGCCGTGCCGCCGGGCGCGGTCCTCTTCGCGCATCACGGACGTGCGAGGACGACGGGGAGACGGCCCGCAGGGTGCGTCGGCCTCGTCGGGGTGGAGTACCCGCGAGTCCATGGCCCGGCGAAGGCGCTCATGCCGTACGGCCCTTCGTCGCGTTGGCCGTGTGCAGGGCGACGGCCTGCTGGAGGCGGTTCTGGGCGGGGGCGCGCCAGATGTGGCAGATGGCGAGCGCGAGGGCGTCGGCCGCGTCCGCGGGCCTGGGCGGTGCGGCGAGCCGGAGCAGCCTCGTGACCATGGCGCCGACCTGGGCCTTGTCGGCGCGGCCGCTGCCGGTGACGGCGGCCTTGACCTCGCTGGGGGTGTGCAGGGCGACCGGGATGCCGCGCCGGGCGGCGCACAGCATGGCGACGGCGCTGGCCTGGGCGGTGCCCATGACCGTGCGGACGTTGTGCTGGCTGAAAACGCGCTCCACGGCGACGAACTCCGGCCGGTGCTCGTCGAGCCACTGCTCGATGCCCTGTTCGAGGGCGACCAGGCGCCGGCTGAGGTCGGTGTCCACCGGGGTGCGTACGACCCCGACGCCGAGCATGGTGAGCGGGCGGCCCGCGACCCCCTCGACGACGCCGACACCGCACCGGGTCAGGCCGGGGTCCACCCCCAGTACGCGCACGCGCCCCTCCCTTCGATCGCCTGTCTGTGCAGGCTATCGGGTGCCACCGACACCGCCGTGTACGGCGACGGGCCGACGGGTGTGTCCCGTCGGCCCGCTCGGCCTGCCGTGCGCGTTACGCGTCGACCTTCTCCATGATCTCGTCGCTGACGTCGAAGTTGGCGAAGACGTTCTGCACGTCGTCGCTGTCCTCGAGCGCGTCGATCAGCTTGAAGATCTTCTTGGCGCCCTCCTCGTCCAGCTCGACCTGGACGGAGGGGACGAAGCTGGACTCGGCGGAGTCGTAGTCGATGCCGGCCTCCTGGAGGGCGGTGCGGACCGCGACCAGGTCGGTGGCCTCGCTGATGACCTCGAAGGTCTCGCCGAGGTCGTTGACCTCCTCGGCACCGGCGTCCAGCACGGCACCGAGCACGTCGTCCTCGGCCAGCTCGCCCTTGGGGACGATGACGACGCCCTTGCGGGTGAACATGTACGAAACGGAGCCCGGGTCGGCCATGTTGCCGCCGTTGCGGGTCATGGCGACGCGGACGTCGGAGGCGGCGCGGTTGCGGTTGTCGGTGAGGCACTCGATGAGCACCGCGACACCGTTCGGACCGTAGCCCTCGTACATGATCGTCTCGTAGTCGGCGCCGCCGGCCTCGAGACCGCCACCGCGCTTGACGGCGGAGTCGATGTTCTTGTTGGGAACCGACTGCTTCTTGGCCTTCTGGACTGCGTCGTAGAGCGTCGGGTTGCCATCGAGGTCGACACCACCCATACGCGCAGCGACCTCGATGTTCTTGATCAGCTTCGCGAAGAGCTTGCCGCGCTTGGCGTCGATCACGGCCTTCTTGTGCTTCGTCGTAGCCCATTTAGAGTGGCCGGACATCTGCCTGTCTCCTTCGCGTAACCCATCTATGAACGAACCCCAGAGATCCTACAAGGACTCAGGTGTCCGGTTGGCGCGCACCATGTCGACGAACAGGGCGTGCACGCGGTGGTCGCCGGTGAGTTCCGGGTGGAACGAGGTGGCGAGCGCGTTGCCCTGGCGGACGGCGACGATGTGGCCGTCG